>JAFDWK010000009.1:60140-62261 GCA_018268515.1 Actinomycetota bacterium | reverse complement strand
TTGGCCGGACCCTGCCCCGACCAGTCGGTGACCAGGCGCGCCACCTCGACGGTCTGCACGCGGGTCAGGCCGACGCCCAACTCGCTCTGTACCCCGAGGCGCATCACCCGGTTCCGCCGCGCGGCGGGGTTGGCGGCGAGGGCCGCGGCGCTCACGGAGATCCCCGCCTCAGCGTGCTCCACGATGTCCTCGATGGTCTCGTGGATCATCTCGTCGAACGCCTCCGCGTCCTCCCGCAGCTGCTCGGCGGTGCGGGCGAGCGCCTCGGCGATGCCCGGGCCGAGCTCGGTCTCGAGCACCGGCAGCACGCGTTCCCGCACCCGCACGCGCAGGTAGCGGGGATCGGCGTTGTGCAGGTCGTCCCAGGGTTCCAGGTCCGCGGCGGCGCACGCCGCCCGGGTCGCCTCTCGCCGCACGGCGAGGAGCGGGCGGATCCAGGTCGTCCCATCCTCGTCGGTCCGCACCGGCGCCATGCCCTGCAGGCTGCCGGCGCCGGATCCGCGGGACAGCCCCAGCAGCACCGTCTCCGCCTGGTCGTCGAGCGTGTGTCCGAGCAGCACGGGCGCGCCTTCGGTCTGCGCGACCCGGCGCAGCACCTTGTAGCGGGCGGCGCGGGCATCGGCTTCCGGGCCCTCCCCCGTCGTGCGCACGACGACCCGCTCCACATGGGCGTCGATGCCGAGTGCGGATGCCTTGCCCGCGGCCTCGGCGGCGATGCGATCGGATCCGTCCTGCAGCCCGTGGTCGACGGTCAGGCTCCGCACGCGGATCCCCGCCGCGCGCGCCTCGAACGCGGTCGCGGCGGCGAGCGCCAGGGAGTCGGCACCCCCGGAGAGCGCGACGATCAAGGCGGCCGGGGGGACGGGGAGCGCGGCCAGCGACTCGCGCACGGCGCGGCGGGTCTCGGCGACGGCAGGAGAGAGGGACGGCACACCTCCACGCTAGCCGCGACCGCGCCATGGCCGCGGAACAGGTCCGGGGAGGAAGGGCCGGGGATGGCAGGACGGGGCACTCCGTCGCCGGGTCCGGCCGCGAGACCCGACACGCGCACCGACGCGAGCGCAAGTAGGCTGGTGCGCGGCATCCAACCGTCTTTCTGAGGAGCACACGCATGGGCGCACACGACGCCGTCATCGAGATCCCGCGCGGCAGCCGCGTGAAGTACGAGGTCGACCACGAGACCGGGCGAGTGCACCTCGACCGCGTGCTCTACACGACCTTCGGCTACCCGGCCGACTACGGCTACTTCGACAACACCCTCGGCGAGGACGGCGACCCGCTGGACGTGCTGGTGCTGCTCGACCAGGCGATCTTCCCGGGCGTCGTCGTGAACGTGCGCCCCGTCGCCGTGCTGAAGATGAGCGACGAGGCCGGCGGCGACGACAAGCTCGTGGCCGTGCTGAGCAAGGACCCGCGCTGGTCGCACATCCAGGACGTGGACGACCTGGCCGAGTACACGAAGAAGGAGATCGCGCACTTCTTCGAGCACTACAAGGACCTCGAGCCCGACAAGTGGGTCAAGGTCGACGAGTGGGGCGACGCCGCCGAGGCGCAGCGGATCCTCGACGAGGCCATCGAGCGCTTCAAGAACGACGACCACTGAGACCAGCGGTCCCTGAGGCTCTCGACGGGACCGACGGCCTCAATGGAAGACCCCCGGTGCCGCTTTCGGCGGCCCGGGGGTCTTCGCGTTGCAGGATCCGAGGATCAGCCCATGTAGACGCCTTGGTTCTCCATGAACGTAATCGGGTTGATCGGATAGTCGTTCTGGTACACCTCGAAGTGCAGGTGGCATCCGAAGGATCCGCCGGTGTTGCCCGCGTAGGCGATCACGTCTCCGGCGTTGACCCACTGGCCCGGGGAGACGTTGAACCCGCCGTACTCGATGTGGCCGTATCCGGTGCCCATGCCGGTGCCGTCGTTGTTCTCGATGCGGATGTAGTTGCCGTAGCCGCCGTAGTACCAGGCCATCGACACCGAGCCCGAGTGGGCGGCGTAGATCGGCGAGCCGCAGCTGCCGTCGGCGAGGTCGACACCCTCGTGGAAGCTCGAAGAGCAGCCGTTGGCGTTGCAGTCGGGCACGCGGTAGCCGTAGCCGGAGGACTGGTACCCACCGAACGG
>JAFDWK010000009.1:0-60005 GCA_018268515.1 Actinomycetota bacterium | reverse complement strand
AGGTGGGACTGCTGTTCGGTCAGCGCCGCTTGTGCGGCGGCGGCCGCCACCTGTGCGGCCTTGAGCTTGTCCTGCGCGACCTGGGAGAGGCGGTCGCGCTCGGCGCGCGCCTTGGTGGCCTGGTCGGTCAGCGACTGGGCGGTGTTCTTCGCCTCGAGCGCCTTGTCGTAGATGGCCTGCGTGCCCGACAGCACACGATCCATCTGTCCGAGCTTCTGCAGCAGCTCGTCCTTGTTCGCCGTGGACTTCGAGAAGAACAGCTGCAGAGCCGTGGTGTCGCCGCCGTCGCGCGAGAGCTGCGCGGCGATCTGCCCGGCCTTGCTGGCGGCATCGTCCGCCGTTTTCTTCTGCGTGTCGGCCTGTGCCTGCAGGTCATCCGTGCGGCGGGCCTGGGCGTTCGCCGCCTGCTGCGCCGCGAAGGCCTCGTTGCCGGCGGCCTCGGCCGCCGCCTTGGTGTCGGCGACGTTCTGGGTGAGGGACGCGATGAGCCCCTGGATCCGGGAGACCTCGGTCGCCGTGGCTGCTTCGTTGGCCTTCGCGGCCTGCACGTCGTCCCAGCTCGGGTAGTCATCCGCGTAGGCGGCGGGGGTGCCGAGGAACAGGCCCAGGACCAGCGCGCCGATGGCGGTGATGCTGAGCGCGGCGGCGTTACGGCGGCCACGGCGAGGCGAGCGGGCGCGCCGAGCGAGCGGTGTCTGGCCAGGTTCGCGGCGGACGTCTTCGATGTTCGCGTGGTTCACGCGGCTCCCTTTCGCCGGTTTCACACAAGTCACACTAACAACATCAGCCCCGTTCGCAACCCTCGGATCCGGCTCGGGATCGGGAATTCTTCGGATCTTCCGACCTTGACCACGCGCTCGGGAACGCGCGGGGAGCGCCCTTCATTCTCCTCCCGGACACGCCCGGGATCCAGAGCGACGCGCCCTCGATTGGCGTTTTCCCTCAGGAACCCCTTATGCTTGAGCGTCGGCAAGGGAACCCCCGAGGTTCGCCTCCGGCCCCATCGTTTAGCGGCCTAGGACGCCGCCCTTTCACGGCGGTAGCACGGGTTCGAATCCCGTTGGGGTCACTCTTTCCGATACAATTTCATAGTTCTGGCCCTGTAGCGCAGTTGGTTAGCGTGCCGCCCTGTCACGGCGGAGGTCGCGGGTTCAAGTCCCGTCAGGGTCGCTCCCAGCGACAGGCCTTTCCTCGGAAAGGCCTGTCGTCTAGGACGCAGGTCAGAAGCTTCCACCTTCGGACTTGTGCGGCTCTGTAGCTCAGTTGGTAGAGCGTTCGACTGAAAATCGAAAGGTCACCGGATCGATGCCGGTCGGAGCCACAAGGGTGATCGTTACAATCACCCCAGGAACCCTCGCGTAGCTTCTACATCGCGGGGGTTTCGTCTTTTTCCTGGTGGGGTGCGGTTTCTGCGCCGCTCCCCCGCACCCCCGGGTGGGCCCCTGAACCTGTCGAAGGGCCGGTCATTGAGGGAGCACACCCCGGTCGTTGAGCGAGCGAAGCGAGTCGAGACACCTCCCCGCGGAGCTTGTGCCGGGCCCCCCGCTCATCGAGCCGCCTCTTCGGCGCATCGTTGCCCATACACGCGGCGGGTTGTCCTTATGAGTAACCCGTCTACTCATAAGGACAACCCTCGGTCAGGCAGAAAGCGAACTCGCCGAGTTGGGCAGGGAGGGCAAGACCTGGCAAGCCGCGACGGGCTCCGACTCAGGCGATACGAGCCTTCGCCAGACGGCTCGATGTCCCCTCGCCCACATCCGTGGCTGTCGCGCATGCGCAGTTCGAGACGATCCATCCGTTCAGCGATGGCAACGGACGCACCGGGCGCGCACTCGCGCAGGCCATGCTCCGCCGCCACGGCATCACCAGGAACGTGGCAGTACCCGTCTCTGCCGGCCTGCTCGCCGACGTGAAGGGATACCACCGGGCTCTCACGATGTATCGAGAAGGCGATGTCTCCCCGATCGTGATGGCATTCGCCAGCGCGTCGATGCGCGCCATCTCGAACGCGAGACAGCTCATCACCGACATCGACCGGATCCAGACGGCATGGACCACACGGCTCACCGTCCGACGCTCGAGCAACGCATGGCGACTCCTCGACGTCATCGCGCGCCGCCCCGTTCTGGACGCCCCCGCAGCAGCCGAAGATGTGCGCACGGGCCGCGGTACGAACAGTTGTTGTCGACATCGACGCGACCGACGTTGATGGCACGACCGAGGCCAGCTCCGAGCCCGTCCGTCGTTTCGGACGATATCCGATTCCCCTTGCCGTACGGCCGGGCTGCACGCGTTCAGCGTGGCGCTTGCGCCTCTCTCGCTCGGCTGCTGCTGGTCGGGTACCGTTCCGACGAGTCCGACTCCTGCGGCTCGAGCGCCGCCCGGGACGTCCCGATGAACGCCGACGGTTCCGCGCCGGGATGACGCTTGGCCTGCACGATCAGCAGGATGATGCCGAGCGCGACTGCGGCAAGTGATGCCCACACGTTCGCCGGAATGTTGAAGAAGCCGATGCTGGACGGGTCGATCCGGATCGATTCCAGGTAGCTGCGCCCGGTGCCGTACCAGATCAGATAAAGGGCGAGGACCTTGCCCCACTGCAACGTGAACCGACGCTCGAACCACAGGATCACGGCGAACCCGAGCAGGTTCCAGATGATCTCGTACAGGAACAATGGCTGGAACAGCGTTCCCGGTGCCATTCCGGGCGGGAACTTCGGATTCGTCGCCTCGATCTGCAATCCCCATGGGAGCGTGGTCGGCAGGCCGAACAGCTCATGGTTGAAGTAGTTTCCGAGCCGGCCGAGGGACTGGGCGACGAGCAGCGCCGGAGCCAGGGCGTCCGCGACGCTCCAGAAGCGCACCCGGGCGCGGCGGCAGGCGATGAGGATGCCAACAGTTCCGCCGATCAGGGAGCCATACAGGGCGTTGCCGCCGTCCCAGATGGCGAACACATTCCAGAGGTTGTCGCCGGGGGCGAAGTAGTCCTCCACGTGGGTGAACACATGGTAGAACCGTGCGCAGACGATGCCGAGCGGCACCGACCAGAGGGCGATGTCGATCGCGAAACCGGTCTCGATGCCGCGTCTCTTCAAGCGGCGCCCGAGGATGAGCGTCGCGACGATGATGCCGGCGATGATGCACAACGCGTACGTGTGGATCGTCACCGGGCCGATCTGAAACTGCGCCCACTGCTGAGGCGGACTCGGAATACTCGTTCTCACACGGTCCCCTCTCGCACACGATCACTGCCACCCACATGGTAGACATCGGCCCTACAGGCGCCGCTGTGAACTTCAGGCCGCGTCGCAGAAGAGCGAGGCCATGAACCGACCGGCGTGGTGGTCTCCGCCGCGCCGTCCGGCGTGCCCCAGGCCGGATTGAAGAATGGTGCCGAGGATCATGAAGCTGGTGTGGGCGTAGCTCCAGTTGGTCCCGGGAGCGAACTGCATCGGCCGGTCGAAGGCGTATCTGATCCGCTGGTCGTAGGTGAAGATCTGCTCCGACCCCGCGCCGGCGGCGAGGAGCTCGACGCCGCGCCCCGGGCGCGGTGTCGCCGGTGCATGCGGTCGTGGTCACCGCCGGCGCGAAGGCCAGCAGAGCGGCGGCGAGAAACCGAGGCGCCGATGTGCGCTTCTTCATGACTTCTCCTGGGTTCCTCGAGGGATGACGGGCACGTCCAGGCGTGCCGGACGCTGGGCATCCCAGTGCAGCACGCACCGGCCCCGCGAGCTGGACTCGTAGTGCGCGGGAAAGTGCCCGAACAGCGGGTTGCGCGGTTCGGGATAGCGGCCCGCCACCAGCAGGCGCAGCGCGTCGCCCGCCCGGAACAGGGTCGCCGACGGTGACAGCGGGATGTCCAGCCGCACCACCTCCCCGGGCGCGAGCGGCCGCCTGGTCCGGAACGCGTGCTCCGGCTGGTGCGGCGTCGATGCTGCGACATCCACCTCGCGCATCGACAGGCGCAGCTGTCCGATCGCCACGCGCGCCCGGCCGTAGCCGTAGGAGCCCTCGAACGGCACGACGGCACCGTCGCGGAGCTTCTCGACGCCGACGAACAGGTTCGCGTCGCCGTCCGCGCTGCGCACCGATGCCCACAGCGTGAGATCCATCGGTCCGGTGATCTCGGTGTCGTTCGCGAAGGTGTAGGTGAACGCCGCGGCATTGCGTCGCAGGTCGAACGAGGCCGTGCCGGCTCCGCCCGCCGCCTCCGACAGCAGCCCGTCGGCGGCCAGATAGAGGGGCGTCCATGAGGTGCGCGCCAGAGGCCATTCGTTCTCCGCCCGGACCTCCACCACGCGGTCGTGATCCTCGCGCACCTCCAGCCGTACGCGCGGAGGCGGGGGTGGCTGCGGGACGGTCGGATCCGGTTCGCGCAGGTGGCGATCGAAGAAGGCCAGCTGCGCCGCGGTGGCCTCCTCGCCGTAGAACGTCGACCATTTCGGCCCGCGATGCAGGTAGGCGAAGCGCTCGGGCGAGCCGACCTTCTGCAGGGCGCGGAAGGATCCGATGCTGTGCAGGTTCGCGTCCGAGAAACTGGCGCAGACCAGCATCGGCACGGTGATCTTCTCCAGCGCCGGCGTAAGGGACTCCCACCAGGAGTCGCGCAGCGGATGACGTCGCCGGTCGACGCGCAGGTCGCCGTGGAGCCGCGCCACCCGCCTCATGCCCGCCTGCCAGATCCGCGAGAATCCGTCTTCGACGACACCGCCCGGGGTCATGAAGTCGCGGTAGGCGTCGGTGAAGCCCTCCCACGGGCAGATCGCCTTCAGGCTGGGCGGATCCGATACCGCGATCTTGTACTGCGAGATGGCCAGATACGAGACGCCCAGCATCCCCACCCTGCCGTTCGACCAGGGCTGCGCGCCGGCCCACTCGACCAGGTCCCAGCCGTCCTGCGCCTCGGCGTCCGTCAGCAGCGAACCGGTGCCGTCGGAGGTGCCCGCGCCGCGCTCGTCCGCGTTGACGACGGCGTATCCCCGGGCGACCCACCACGCCGGATCCGGCGCCTCCCAGCCGGTGAGGTCGGAGATCCGGATCGGCTCCGGTTGATTCAGGATGCGGAACTGGAAGTTCAGCTTCCAGCCCCGACGCGTTCGGGTCGGCACCGCGTCCTTGCCGTAGGGATGCACCGACAGGATCACCGGGAAGGGTCCGGCGCCGGCCGGCCGGTAGACGTTGACGCGCAGCACGACGCCATCGCGCATCGGCACCTCGACGTCGTGCTCCCGCACCAGCTGCGCCGGCGCGGGCAGAACGGTCACCGGCGGGTGCATCGCATTGCCGAGGCGCCGGCGCGCGTAAGCGGCACGGCCCGGACGCCGCCAGGGCACCTCCCGAATGTCCGGCATCGCAGCGACCTCGCTCTCGAGGCTGGGGCCCGCGGTACCAGCCTCGGGTTGTCGAGCAGCCGCATGAATTTTAACACCGCTTAAGAGCATCCGGTAGAGTGAAGGTCATGACCTCGAAGGGCGACGGCGCCGTGAGCCGTCAGGCCAGGGTCGGTGCGGCGTCACGACGCGAAACGCAGCACCGGCTGCTGCAGGCGGCCGCCGAGGAGTTCACCGAGCACGGCTATGTCCGCGCGACCGTCAGCCGCATCGCGAAGCGGGCCGGGGTCACGGTGCCGACGCTCTACCTGGCGTGGGGCAGCAAACGAGCCCTGCTGCGGGAGTACCTGACCGCCGGTCTGCGGGAGGGCCTCGGCCCGCTCGAGGACATCGGGGGGCTCTTCGCGGGGAAGACCGGCCGCGAGATCACCGCACAGCTGGCGACACTCGTCGGCGCCGTCGCCGAGACCGCCGGAACGGGCTGGAAGCTCTACCGCGACGCCGCCTCGGTCGATGCTGAGATCGCCGCCGACTGGGACCAGCTGCAGTCCATGCGCCGGGGCACCATGGCGCGCGTCGTCGCGCACATCCCCGATGCCGAACTGCGCCCCGGCCTCAGCCGCGACGCGGCGCGTGACACGGCCTGGGCGATCGCCGGCCCGGAGACCCACGAACTCCTCGTGCGGCGGTGCGGGTACTCGTCCGAGGAGTTCATCCGCTGGATGGATGAGACCCTGACCGCGGCACTGCTCGCCTGACCGCACCCCCGGCTCGCGCGTCGCGGCGCCGGTCCGCGCACCGCCGAAGGCTCGGGATTGTCGCGATCGCCCCGGCGAGATCGCGGGAGTCCCCGCCCGCCCACGGTCGACCGGGGCCGATGACCCGGGCGCTCAGAGGGCGCGGCGCGCCACCCGGGCGCCGATGCGGGTCACGATCTCGTAGTTGATCGTGTCGGCGGCGTCCGCCCATTCCTCCGCGGACGGCGCACCGGAGACCGGATCCCCGAAGACGGTCACGAGGTCGCCCGCGCGGACCGGGCGGTCGCCGACGTCGATGACGAACTGGTCCATGGCGACCCGCCCGGCGATCGTGTACCGGTGCCCGCCCAGCAGCACTGGCGCACGCCCGGAGGCGTGCCGCGGGATCCCGTCGGCGTAGCCGAGCGGGACCAGGGCGAGGGTCGTCGCACCCGTGGTGCGGTGGTCGTAGCCGTAGGACACGCCCTGGCCGGCCTCGACGCGCCGCACGGCCGCGACCGGCGCCCGCAGCGTCATCGCGGGCCGCAGGCCGAGGTCTACGGAGGAGACCCCCGCGAACGGGGAGAGCCCGTAGATGCCGAGGCCCACGCGCACCGCGGTGAACCGCGCCTCGGGCAGCGAGACGGCGGCCGCCGTCGCCGCGAGGTGCCGCAGCGGCGGGTCGAGCCGGGCACGCCGAGCCATCTCGATCCCCCGCTCGAAGGCGCCGACCTGGGCGAGGTCGTCTTCGCGGGATGTGCCGGAGAGGTGGCTGAACACCCCCACCACCCGCACGCGCCCCGCGTCCTCGAGCGCGCTCGCGCGCGCGAACAGCGCCGGCCAGTCCGCGGGCGCCGCACCGCCCCGGCCGAGCCCGGTCTCGAGCTTGAGGTGGACGCCGACGGGCCGTCCGTCCCGCCCGGCCGCACCGGCCGCCTCGAGCTGCTCCCAGGAGCCGATCCCGATCTCGACACCGGCCGCCGCGGCCTCCTCGAAGCAACGCCCCGGCGTGTGCAGCCAGGCCAGCAGCGGCACCTCGTCGATGCCGGCCCGGGCGAGCGCGAGGGCCTCGTCGAGGTCGGCGGTGCCGATCCGGGTGGCGCCGCCCGCGATGGCGGCACGGGCGGCGACGGGCGCGCCGTGGCCGTACCCGTCGGCCTTGACCACGGCGATGAACTCGGCGGTGCCGGCGACCTCGCGGAGATGCCGCACGTTGGCGGTGATCGCGGCGGCGTCGATGAGCGCCTCCCGCGTCGGCGGCGCGGATGCCTCGCTCATCGCGGCGTCACCCACCCGAGCGCCGCTCATCGCAGCGGGTCGAAGGGCGCGATGACCGGATCGATCTCGCCGGTGACGATCTGCGTGGCGAGCAGCTTGCCCGTCGCCGGCCCGAGCACGATGCCCCACATGCCGTGCCCTCCGGCGACGTAGACGCCGGGGGCGCGGGTGGCGCCGACGAGCGGCAGCCCGTCGGGCGTGACGGGCCGGGATCCGACCCACTCGTCGTGACGCACGTCGAGATCCATGCCGGTGAAGAGGGAGCGGGCCTCCTTCACGATCGAGCGGATGCGCCGCTCCTGCGCCGGCTCATCGGGGCCGCGGAACTCCATCGTCCCCGCGATGCGGAACCGGCCCTGATACGGGGTGCACGCGATGCGCTGCGAGGGCAGGTAGACCGGGTACTCCACGGGCTGCGCGGTGTCGACGCTGAAGGAGTAGCCGCGCCCGGCCTGCACCCGCATCTTCACTCCGAGTCCGCGCGCCAGGCGCGGCAGCCAGGCGCCGGTCGCGATCACCACGGAGTCGGCGGTGAGCCGCTCGCCGGTGTCGAGCACCACGGCCGGGCGTCCGTCGGAGGACACGTCCGTGACGGCCGCGCCGATGCGCAGGTCGCCGCCACGGGCGACGACCGCATCGGCGAGCGCCTGGACGAACGGGCCCGGTTCGATGAAGCGCTGCGCGTCGAGACGGTAGGCCACCTTCACCGCGTCGGACAGCTGCGGCACCAGCGCGCGCGGGTCGTCCAGGCGGGTGACCGGGACCTCCTGCCCGTGACCGGCCACGCGGCCCACCTCGCCGACGAAGGCGCTCGCGTGCGCCTCGTCGGTGAAGCCGATGACGTAGGGCCCCTCCTTCGTCCAGGAGTCGACGCCGCCGTCGGTGAGCTCGTCGAACGCGCCGAGCGCCATCTTGTCGATCGGCGTCAACGCCGCCATGGTGCGGTGCCACGCCCGCATCGTGCCGTGCGCGGCGAACTGCGCGAGGAACGACCAGAGGCCCGGATCCACCCGGAACGGGACGTGCAGCGCGGCATCCGGATCCATCAGGGCCCGCGGGCCGTACGTCCACAGGCTCGGATCCGCGAGCGGGATCGTCTTGCCCGGGGTCAGGTAGCCCGCGTTGCCCCACGACGAACCCGCCGCGACGCCGGCGCGGTCGATGACCGTGACCTCGACGCCCTGCTCCTGCAGGTGCCACGCGGTGGCAAGGCCCACCATCCCTGCACCGATCACCATCGATCGCACCATTGCGCATCCTCTCCGATACCGACGACAGCCGTTGAGGCAAGTATGCAGAAATCGTGACACGCACGGGCTGCCCAGAGTGAATCTCCGCAGGTCGTGCACATCTGGTGAAGAATCTTCAGAAAACGAGGAGGAATGAGCTTGTCCGACCAAGATCCTTCGGCACGCCCGCTGGACGATGTCGACCGTGCGCTGATCGCCCATCTCGAGCGGGACGGCCGCATCTCCAACAGCGAGCTCGCCGCGCTGTGCGGGATCGCGGAGTCGACCTGCCACAAGCGCGTGCGCGCACTGGTCGCGTCCGGCGTGATCACGGGCTTCCACGCCGAGGTCGATCCGGCCGCCCTCGGCCTGAACCTCGAGGCGCTGATCGCGATCCGGCTGCACGCCCACGCCCGCGGCGATCTGCGCCGGTTCCAGTCCTACCTCGAGGAGTTCCCCGCGACGCGGCACGTGTACTTCGTCGCCGGAGACCGCGACTTCCTGCTGCACGTCGCGGTCCGCGACGCCGCGGAGCTGCGGGCCCTGGTCTCCGACACGCTCAGCGTGCGCGAGGAGGTGGCCGCCACGAACACGAGCCTGATCTTCGACCACTCCCCGCGGCACCGCTGAACGGAGGGCAACCCGCCAGGGCGTCGGGCCCTGGATGTCAGGCCTTTCGCCCGGTGCGTCAGGCCGGCTCCTCGAAGTGCGCGAGCCATCCGGCCAGCGCGGACTCCAGGGCTTCCCGCTCCGCCTCCGGCACCATCGCCAGCAGGCGCTGCTCGTTCGCCACATGATCGGTGAACGCGGCGTCGATCAGCTCCTTGCCCCTGGCCGTCAGCGCGACGACCCGGCCGCGCCCGTCCTCGGATCCGATCCGGCGGGTGACCAGCCCCGCACCCTCCAGCCGATCCAGGCGCTTGGACATCCCGCCGCTCGTGATCATCGTCGAGGCCGCGAGGTCGGTGGGGCTGGCCTCGTGGGGCGCACCCGAACGGCGCAGCGCCGCCATCACGTCGAAGTCGCCCTCCGACAGCCCGTGCGCGCGATAGACGATGACGAGCTCCTCGGTGAGCGCGAGCGCCAGCCGATGCAGGCGCCCGATGGTGCCGATCGGAGTCACGTCGAGGTCGGGGCGCTCCCGCCGCCACGCCCGCTGGATCCGCGCCACCTGGTCATCGATGTCCGTCACCCCTTCATCATATCTTCCACGGAAGCTATGATGTCTTCCATGGAAACCAATTGGCGATGGTTCGTCGTCGCGATGATCGCTCCGATCGCCTGGGGCAGCACCTACTTCGTCACCCGCGAGTGGCTCCCGGATGCCCCTGTCTGGGGCGCGGCGATCCGCGCGCTGCCCGCCGGGCTCGTCCTCCTGGCCGTGGCCCGGCGGCTCCCCCGCGGCTCCTGGTGGTGGAAGTCCGCGGTGCTCGGAACCCTCAATGTCGGGGCCTTCTTCGTGCTCGTCTACGCCGCGGCGCAGCTGCTGCCGACGAGCATCGCGTCGACCATCATGGCCACGTCCTCCGTCGCGATCGCCCTCGCCGCCTGGGCGATCCTGCGCGAGCGCCCGGGCATCCTGCGCCTGCTCGGCGCCGTCGTCGGCATCGGCGGGGTCGCCCTGATGCTGCTCGGCACCGCGACCGCCGTCGACCCGCGCGGCGTCATCGCCTCGATCGCCGCGATGGTGATGTCATCGATCGGGTTCATCCTCGCCAAGCGCTGGAATGGCGAGGTCGGGATCCTGCCCTCCACCGCCTGGCAGCTCGTCATCGGCGGACTCGCGCTCATCCCGTTCGCGATCGTCGTCGAGGGTCCGCCGCCCGCCGTCGACGCCGCGGGCCTCGCCGCCTACGGCTACCTCACCCTGGTCGCGACCGCCCTCGCCGACGTCGCGTGGTTCGCGGCGCTGAAGCATCTGCCCTCCGGCACGGTCGGCCTCATAGGGCTGCTCAACCCGGTCACCGGCGTGCTGCTCGGAGTTCTCGTCGCAGGCGAGGTGCTCCAGGGCCGCCAGCTCGGCGGTCTCACGCTGGTGCTGCTCGGCATCGCCGCGCCGCTCCTGCTCGACCGGGTCGCGGCGCGACGCCGACTCGCCAAGGGCGCTCCAGCCACACGCTAGGGCCCTTCGACAGGTTCAGGAAACGGAGCCGGGCAGGCCCAGCAGCCGTCGCGGCGTGTGCCAGAGCACGTCGGCGAGCCAGCGGTCACCCAGGCCCCACCCGTCGAGCACCTCGAGCTGATGCGCGTACGGGTACGGGATCGACGGGAAGTCGGTGCCGAGGACGACCTTCGAGCCCAGGTCGCGGATCACCTCGACGTAGCCCGGCGGCAGCGGCGCGATCCGCTCGGTGTACGCCGTGCCGACCATGGTCGTGTCGAGGTACACGTTCGGGTGCTGCCGGGCCAGCTCGGCGAACCCGAGGTAATCGGGCAGCCCGGCGTGCGCGATGACGAGCACGAGCGACGGGTGCCGTTCCACGAGCTCGCGGACCGGGGCGATGCCGGTGAACCGCCCGCGGTGCGGGCCGTTCCCGCAGTGGATGACGACCGGCGCCCCGGCGGCGGCCACCCGCTCCCATGCCTCGGTGAGCAGCGGATCCAGCGGCGAGAAGTCGCCCACCTGCACGTGGATCTTGAACACCTGAGCACCGCGGGCGAGAGCACGTGCGGCGACGGATCCGGCCTCCGCCTCCGGATAGAACGTCGCGGATCCGATCGCGTCGGGATGCGCGGCCGCGAACTCGGCCGCATAGTCGTTGAGCCACTGCGCCATCCCCGGACGGTGCGCGTAGCTGAGCGTCGTGTACCGCGTGACGCCGATCCGGCGCAGCTGCTCGACGCGTTCCTCGTCGGTGCCGCGGTAGCGGATCGGCCACTCCGGCGCGCCTGACCCTCCGACGCGGTCGAAGAAGTCCCACACCTTCTGCTGCACCCGATCCGGCATGAAGTGCACGTGCAGATCCACGATCCCGGGCACGCCGCGTTCGCGCAGCCAGGCGGGGACGGCGTCGTCGGAGAGCGGCTCGGCGGAGGCGGACATCACGGCCAGCCTATGCCGCACGCGGCGAGCGCAGCCGCGCGTTCGCCGCGTGACAGGCGCCCGTCAGCTCCGACAGCGGGGACGCTTGATCGGGATCGCGCCACGGTCGCCGCCCTGCGCTGCGCCCTTCTCCGATCCCAGCCGCGCTCGGGGCACCGGATGCAGTTCCGCCCAGAGGTCATGGAGGCGGGGCTTGACGATCATCGCCGCGATCCGGTTCAGATCGAGCCGCGTGTCCCGGATCTGCAGACTCGGCAGCAGTTCGGCGGCGAGAGCGCGGAGACCGTCGGGGCCGCGCCTGACCGTGCGACCGATGATCGGCGACAGCAGCACGATGAGGAGGAACACGGCGGCCCCGATCCGGAAGAAGGGCGACGTCCCTCCTCCCGACACCACACCGCCGATGGCGATCGCGCCGGCGCTCACCTCGAGCGCGATGACGGCCCCGGCCGTGCGACGCAGGCGACGGACGGTGTGCGCGTATCGGGACGCGATGCCTTCTCCGAAGCTCGCCCGCCGCTCCACCGTGGTGCCGAGCCGACCGCGTGCGGCGATGAGGAGCTGCGAGCGTCGATCACGAGCCGCCAGGGCCGCGATCGGGATCACCCGAGCGCGGCGGCGGATGAGCCACCGTCGCAGCGTTCGCGCACTTCGCGCGGCGACGCGCAGTCCGTTCGCCGCCACGCGATTCCCGTGCACGTCGACGATCTGCCAATGGGCGATCTCGGCCGCGATGCGCGCATGCACGTCCGCCCTCACCAACAGCCATGCCGCGCCGCTCCAGCAGACCAGACCGCCGACGATGACGAATGCGTCCATCGGACCCCAGGGATCCACCTCGCCGCGCGCCGCCTGCAATCCGATCAGGAGCCGTCCGATCATCGGACTTCCCACCAGCAGGCCCGCGCACGCCCAGACGACCGCCCGGAGAGAAGCCCGCTGGTGCCATGCGACATCCTCGAGCAGCGCATCCGGGCCGATCCCGGCCTCCCCGCGAAGCGCACGTGCCCCTGCCATCGGATCCTTTCGTCACCCGCCCCTCGGCGTCCGGGTCCGGGAGCGCAGGACGCCCGCGTTCGCCGCGCGGCCCAGTGTCGCGACCCGACCTATGACAGCGCCGAGCGGTCCGCGGCTTCCGGCCCCGCCGCCCGGGTGAGCCCTCCGTGACCGCCGGCCGGCCTACTTCGCCGCTCCGGGCGTGAACAGCTCCTCGATGCGCTTGCCGAACAGCGCGGCGAGGCGGAACGCCAGCGGGAGCGACGGGTCGTACTTCCCGGTCTCGAGGGCGACCACCGTCTGACGCGAGACCTCCAGACGTTCGGCGAGCACCGCCTGGGTCCAGCCGCGCTCCTCCCGCTCGGCGCGGATCCGATTCTGCATCAGGCGCGGGGGGCGCGGGTCAGGAGGTTCGTGACCTGCCACGACAGCACTCCGGCCACGCAGATCAGCCATCCTCCATTGGGCACCGTGACACCGGCGGAGCTGAGGACGCCGAAGGTGACCGAGGCCAGCATGGCGACGATGAAGCCGACCGCGACCCCGGGGAAGAACAGTTTCACCTGATACTCATCCATCTGGCGCACGCGCAGCACTGTGACCACGACCATCCACCCGAAGGCGATGAGCGGCAGCACGACGAGGACCCAGCGCCACGCCCCCGCCTGACGCCCCCAGGCGGACAGCACGAAGAAGGACAGGAGGAAGAGCGCGGAACCGATCCAGATGCGGATCTGGAACGCGCGCCGACGCCGGAGCTCGGAGGGAGACTCCTCCTCCATGTCAAGGTTGCTTGTCATGGAACGAGGCTACGTCCGCCTCCGCCACGTGTCAAGGACCCTTGTCATATCGCTCGCGTTCGCCGACGCGTCGATGCGACGGGGTGAGCCCGCCGAACGGCTCGGCGGACTCACCCGACACCGGCGACTCCGACCAGTGACACGCGACAGCTGACGCATCGAACGGGGCCTCTTCCATGCGAAGTGGCCCCGTTCCCGTGCGCCATGGGCCGTGCGGCTCGAAGCCGAGGAGCGGGGCGCACGTGCCTTCCCTTCTCCGAGGCGACCATGCGAACCCGCGCCTCCCAGCGCGCCCCTCAGCTCTCGCTTCCCGGGTCGAGCTGGGCACTGGTCTGCTCGGCGCGCGAAATCTGCCGACCCTCGACATCGTCTGCGACGGACCGCCTCGCGAGCGGCTCAGCTTCCACCTGCTGAGGTTCGGTCGCCTGCTGCCGAGCGTGGTCCGTGGCGACGAGCTGGAGCACGCCGCGGCCGAAGCCCGCACGGCGTTGGGGTCGTCCTGATCCAGGCGCGAGAAGAGCCGGGCACTCGCGGGAGTGCCCGGCCCTTCGTCCCTTCGACAAGCTCAGGGACCGGGGTTCAGCTCAGGCCCTTCGACAAGCTCAGGGACCGGGGTTCAGCTCAGGGACGGATCCGGGTCAGCCGTTCGCGCCGGCCGGGGTCGTGGTGACCTTGGTGCCGGCGTCGGTGTTGGCCTTCTGCGCGTAGTCGTTCGTGAACGTCTTGCTCAGGTCGATCTTCGAGGTGTCCAGGCCGAGCTGCTTCTCCATGTCGAGCACCGTCTTGGGGCCGCCGGAGGGCATGATGCCGTCGGGCAGGAACTGGCCCTTGTCGGTGGTGAGACCGGCGACGTACTGGTCCTTGGTGATCGTCGAGTTGTTCACGTACTCGGCGGGCAGCTTGTCCGCGATCTCCGCAGCGGAGTGCTCGTTGATCCAGTGCATCGTCGCGACCAGCGCGTTCACGACGCGCTGCGTGGCGTCCTTGTGCTTGGTCACCCAGTCGGAGCGGCCGAGCAGGCCGGCCGCCGGCCAGGCTCCGCCGAGCGCCTTCTGCGCGCCCTCGGTGGTGGCGAGGTCGACGACGGTGTCCGCGACCTTCTGCGTGGTGAGGGCGGTGACGGTCGGCTGCGTGGTCATGGCGCAGTCAGCCGATCCCTGCTTGAGCGCCGCGATCGCGGTCGCCCCGGCGTGCACGGCGACCGTCTGGTAATCGCTCGTGGACAGGCCGCCCTTGTGGGCGATGAACTGGGTGAGCTTGTCGGTGCCGGATCCCAGATCCGTGACGCCCATGTTCTTGCCCTTGATGTCGGACGGGCTCTTCACGCCGCTCTTGTCGGTGCACATCAGGCGCTCACCGGGGGCGCCGGACAGCTGCACGACGTCGATGACCTCCTTGCCCTTGGGCTGCAGTTCGATCGTGTGGTTGTACCAGGCGCCGGCGAAGTCGACCTGGCCGGAGATCATCGCATCCTCCGCGCCGACGCCGCCGTTCTGCTCGGTGGAGAGCTCGACGTTCACGCCGAACTTCTTGTAGTAGCCGAGCTGATCGGCGAGCTTGTACGGCAGGTAGATCTGCTTGTCGATGCCGCCGACCATGATCTTCACCGTCTCCGGGGAGGATCCGTTCGCTCCGGCGGTGCTGGATCCACTGGATCCGGACGCCCCGCCGCTGCAGGCTGCGAGGCTGAGCATCAGTGCTCCGGCCGTCGCGACGGCGACGATGCCGCGCTTGTTCATGTGGTTTCCTTTCGTTGCGCCGGAGGGGCCGGCGTTTCCTGGTGGGGAGGGGGTTCGAGGAGGGCGGGTCAGATCGAGGAGGCCTCGGACCGTGTCGGCGGACGCCAGCGCAGCACCCGCTTCTCGAGCAGCGAGATCAGGTACTCGGCCACGAGCGTGAACCCGGCGATGATGACCATGCAGGCGAACACGGTGTTCGGATCGAAGGATCCCTGCGCCTGGCTGATGATGAGGCCGATGCCGCGCTGGGCGCCGAGCACCTCGGCGACCAGGGCGCCGATGATCGCGAAGCCGAACGCGGTGTGCAGGCTCGCGATGATCCAGGTCATCGCCGACGGGATCGTGACGTGACGGGCGACCTGCAGGGGCGACGCCCCCAGCACCCGCACGTTCGAGACGAGGTTCGGATCCACTTCCCGCACGCCCTGGAAGGCGTTGAAGAAGACGGCGAAGAACACCAGCACGGCGGCGAGGAGCACCTTGGCCGGCATGCCGAGACCGAACGCGACGATGAAGATCGAGCCGAGCACGATGCGCGGGATGGCGTTGACGATCTTGATGTACGGCCCGCACACCTCGGCGAGGTACCGGTTGCTGCCGAGCAGGATCCCGACGACCATACCCGCGAGCGTGCCGACCGCGAAGCCCAGCAGGGCCTCCTGCACGGTCACCCACAGGTTCTCCCAGATGGATCCGAACGCGGTTCCCACCGTGAACAGGTGCACGAGGCTGTCCCAGACGAGGCTGGGCTGGCCGAAGAAGAACTTGTCCACCCAGCCGAGGGTGGTGAACAGCTGCCAGCCGCCGAGGACGACGACGGCGAGGCCGATCCGCCCCACCCACACCCAGACGCGGTGGCGCCGGCGCGCCCGCCGGCCGGCGGCCTGCAGCTCGGCCTCGGATTCGGGGCGGAAGAAGTTCCGCGGGTCGTCGGCGGCGTAGCCGAGCGTCCCGGTGAGGTCGGTGCGCGGGGGCACGCTGCTGCGGATCCCGGTGGAGGGGACCCTCTGGGTCGCGGCGGTCATGCTGCCACCGCCGCGGTCTGCGCGTACGCCCGATCGACCTCTTCGCGCAGCGACTCCCAGATCTGCCCCTGCAGCTCGAGGAAGCGCCCCTCGTGCCGGATCTGCTGCACGTCGCCGCGCGGGCGGGGCAGATCGATCTCGAACACGTCCTTCACGGTGCCGGGGCTGGAGGTCATGATGACCACGCGGTCGGCGAGCGCGACGGCCTCGTCGAGGTCGTGCGTGATGAAGAGCACCGACGGGCGCAGCTCCTCCCAGAGCGTGAGCAGCTCGGTCTGCATGATCGCCTTGGTCTGCACGTCGAGCGCGCCGAACGGCTCGTCCATGAGCAGGATCCGGGGCCGGTTGATGAGCGCCGCCGCCATCGCGACGCGCTTGCGCATGCCGCCGGAGAGCTGATGCGGGTAGCGGTCCTCGAAGCCCGCCAGGCCGACCCGGCGCAGCCAGTCCAGCGCCAGCACCGTCGCCTGCTTCTTCGGCGTGCCGGTGAGCACGGGGCCCACCATGACGTTGTTCAGCACGGTCTTCCAGGGGAACAGCGAGTCGGCCTGGAACATGTAGCTCACGCCGTGCGTGATGCCGTCGACGATCCGTCCGCCGACGCTCACGGATCCGGCGCTCGGGCGCTCGAGACCCGAGACCTGCGCGAGCGTCGTCGACTTGCCGCAGCCGGTCGGCCCGACGATCGCGCAGAACTGGCCCGGCTCGACGCTCAGCGTCACGTCCCGGATGGCCGTGAAGGTGTCGCCCTTCGGCGTGAGGAAGCGCTTCGTCAGACCGACGATGTCGATCCCGGCGGCATCGCCCGCGTCGTGCGCGGCGGCGTGCGCCGTCGCTCGTGTGTCACCCATGTCGAGACCTCTCTGTCCTGCGGTGGTGTGGGATCGATGTTCGCGGTCGACGGGTGCCGCTGTCGCGCTTGCGCGCATTGCCCGCCGTTTCGGGCGTTACGGCAGCTTTTGGGCATTCTGCGCACCGCTTCGGCACGGCCCGCGGTGAGAGAATCCGGTGTGATGCGACGACGGATCCGAAGACTGTCGAGCCTGATCCTGCTGGCTCAGGTGGCGATCCTCGGCGCCACGATGCTGATCGGGTTCGTGCTGTTCGCCGTCACCGCGCGCGCCAACCTCACCAGCGACTACCAGGACCGCGCGGCCGACATCGCGCAGACCTTCGCCGAGATGCCGGCCGTGCAGAACTGCCTCTCCTCCGGCGGCTCCGCCTGCGACTCCGATGTGCAGCAGCTCGCCACGGCCACCGAGCAGCGCACCGGAGCCGCCTACGTCGTGGTGATCGACATGGACCGGGTGCGGCACTCGCATCCGAACCCCGCCCTCATCGGGAAGAAGGTGTCGGAGGAGGTCGTCGCCCGCGACGGAAAGGTGCACCGGGGAACCGACATCGGCTCGACCGGCACCACCGCGAACGCCCGGGTGCCGGTCTTCGACGGCACGACCAGCACGGTCATCGGCGAGGTCTCGGTCGGCATCCGCGAGTCGAGCGTCGCCGCCGAGCTGCTCGGCCAGCTGCCGATCTATGCCACCTGGATCGTGCTCGCGTTCGCGATCGGCACGGCCGCGTCGTTCGGATTGGCCGCTCTGCTCAAGCGCCGCACGTTCGGGCTCGAGCTCGACGAGATCGCCCGGCTGCTGCAGGAGCGCGAGGCGACGCTGCACGGGATCCGCGAGGGCGTCATCGCGATCGACCCGGCGGGGCGGATCACGGTCGTCAACGACGAGGCGCAGCGCCTGCTGCGGCTGCCCGAGGGCGCCCGCGGCCGGCGCCTGGACGACGTGCTCGCGGCGAGTCCGATCCGCGAAGCCCTGACCGGCACCACGGCGGTGAAGGACGCGATCGCCGTGACCGACTCCGGCGTGCTCGTGCTCAACCGCATGCCGGTCACGCTCGCCGGGCGCCCGCACGGCGCCGTGCTCACCCTGCAGGACCGCACGGAGGTCACGGGGCTCACCCAGGAGCTCGACGGCGAGCGCAGCTTCGCCGAGTCGATCCGCGCGCAGCAGCACGAGTTCTCCAACCGCATGCACGCCGTCGCGGGCCTCCTGGAGCTCGGCCGCACCGAGGAGGCGCTGCAGTACCTGAACGAGATCCGCGGCACCTCGGCCGATCTCGACCGCACCCTGCGCACCCACGTCGGCGCGCCCATGATCGTGGGCCTGCTGCTCGGCAAGGCCGCCGAGGCGAACGAGCGCGGGATCGACCTGGTGATCGCCCCGGAGACGGATCTCGGATCCGCGCCCGACCGGCTCCCGGCGCTGGTCACGATCCTCGGCAACCTCATCGACAACGCCTTCGACGCGCTGGCCGACTCCCCCGCCCCGCGCCGGGTGACGGTCGCGATCGTGGAGACGGCGGAGGCGCTGACGGTGCGGGTCTCGGACAACGGTCCCGGCGTGCCGGACGGATCCGTGCCGCGCATCTTCGAGAGCGGCTACTCGACCAAGCGCGGATCCCTGGCGCGGCACGGCGGGCTGGGGCTGTCGCTCGTGCACACGACGGCCTCGCGCCTGGGCGGGACGGTCTCGGTCGCGAGCGACGGCGGGGCCGCGTTCACCGTGGTGATCCCGCGGGCGGGCGGTGCCGCAGTCCCGGCATCCGAGCTCGTCGAAGGGCCGGGAACGCCGGGCACCACCGCCGCGCAGGGAGGCCTCCGATGACCACCACCGACACCACCGTGCTCGTCGTGGACGACGACTTCCGCGTCGCGAGCGTGCACGTCGGCTTCGTCGAGGCCGTGCCCGGTTTCCGCGTGGTCGGGCAGGCGGGCACCGCCGCCGAGGCCCTGCGTCAGGCCCGCGAGCTGCGCCCCGATCTCGTGCTCATGGACGTGTACCTCCCCGATGGCGACGGACTCGACGTGGTGCGCCGGCTGCTCGCGGATCCGGACCCTTCCCTCCCCACGTCCCCCTCCAGCCAGCGCTTCGCGCCGCCCGGAGCCTCCGGGACGCGTGGGCCCGGTTCGGGGGCTGCGACCGGTTCGGGGGCCGCGACCGGTTCGGGGGCCGCGGCGGGGTCCGGGGCAGGCCCGGCGGGATCGGAGGCCGGCCCGGCGGTGATCGTGATCTCGGCCGCGAACGACCTGGCCACGGTGCGCCGCGCGGTGCAGCTGGGCGCCCTGCATTACCTGGTCAAGCCCTTCGGGTTCGCGGAGCTCGCCGAGCGGCTGACCGCGTTCCGACAGGCGCAGGAGCGGATCGCGGCGCTCGGCGACGCCGCCACCCAGGACGACGTGAACCGGCTCTTCGATCTGCTCCGCCCGGCCTCGGCTCCTCCGGCCGAGGAGGGGCGCCGGCTCGCGCCGACCCTGCAGGCCGTGCTCGACGCGGTCACCGCCCAGCGCGCCGACGTATCGGCGCAGGAGATCGCCACGGCCATCGGGATCAGCCGCACCACCGCGCAGCGCGCGCTCATCCAGCTCGAGCAGTCGGGCCTGGTGCGCCTCGAACTGCGCTACGGCAGCACCGGCCGCCCCGAGCACCGCTACGCGCCTCGGCGACCACGCTGAGCCTGCTGGTCGCCGAACGCCCTTCGTCTCGCTTCGCTCGCTCAGGGACCGGAGCCAACCGGCTTCGCTCGCTCAGGAACCAGTCCATCAACCGGTCCCTCGCTCGGCAGGCGGGTCCCGGTGGCGAACCCGCCCTCGGCGATCCGCCGGCGCAGGTCCGCGGAGATCTGCGCCATGCGCGAGTTCTCCCGGGGGCCCTCGGTCACGTCCCGCTCCCGCGCGAAGAACAGGGGTGCGGCCGCCGGAGCATGCCTCCATTCTCACGCACGCACGCCGACGGCCCGCCACGCTTCTGCGCGACGGGCCGACCGGGCTGAGGCCTCACACGCTTCGACTGCCGGGGTCGGGCACCCGCTGTCGGTGCGAGCCGGGGCTGTCGGTGCGAGCCGGGGCCGTCGGGCTCAGGCCTCCGGACGGTTCGCGCGGAGCACCTCGAGCCGCGCGCGGTACTCGGTCTCGTCGACCTCGCCCTTGGCGAAGCGGTCGGCGAGGATCTGCTCCGCAGTGCGGCTCTGCGCCGCGCCGCCCTGCGGCGTCATACCGACCCAGGGCCCCTGGGCGCCGGGTGCGCCCGGCGCTCCGTGCCAGGCCCAGGGTCCGTAGCCCCACCGACGGCGACGCACGAGCAGCGCGATGAGCAGGCCCACGATGACGAGGAACATCAGCGGGCCGATGATGAAGAAGGGCCAGAACGGGGCGAAGCCCCAGTGCCCGGCGAGGGCGTGCCCGGGGTGCGCGGCGAGGGCCGTGACGGTTGCGATCATGGGTGACCATCCTTGGATCCGTTCGGTCGCATCTCGACCGATGGATCCAGCCTCCCGATCCCGGCCGTCCGGCGAATCCGGCCCCGGGAGTGATTCCTCCTGCTCCTGCAGGAGTACCCCGACCCGCCTCGGCCCGACGGATGGGTCTCGGCCCGACGGATGGGTCTCGGCCCGACGGATGGGTGCTACTGCCAGCCGGGGGCGACCAGGCCGGTCTCGTAGGCGAGGACCACGAGGTGCACCCGGTCCCGGGCGTGCAGCTTGGCCATGATCCGCGACACGTGCGTCTTCGCAGTGAGGGGGCTCAGGAACAGCCGCTGGGCGATCTCGTCGTTGGTCAGCCCCAGCCCGACCAGGCGCAGCACCTCGCGCTCCCGGTCGGTGATGCTTTCCAGCGCCGCCGGCTCCGGGACATCCCGGAGGCCCACGGTCAGCCGCTCCAGCAGCCGCTTGGTGACGCCGGGTGAGAGCAGCGCGTCACCGGCCGCGACCACGCGCACCGCGCGCAGCAGATCCGCAGGCTCGGTGTCCTTCACGAGGAATCCGGCCGCGCCCGCGCGCACCGCCCGCACCACGTACTCGTCGAGCTCGAACGTGGTCACGATCACGACATGCACCCCGGCGAGGGCCGGATCCGCGGCGATCTGCTCTGTGGCCCACAGCCCGTCGCCGTCCGGCATCCGGATGTCCATGAGCACGACGTCGACGGGCGTCTCGCGGATCCGCTCCAGCAGCTCGCGCCCGCCCGATGCCTCGACGGCGACCTCGATGCCGTCCTCCGCATCCAGCAGCGCGCGGAAGCCCGCACGCACGAGCAGCTGGTCATCGGCCAGGGCGACCCTGATCATGACGGCCGCACCCACGGCAGCGTCGCGACGATGCGCGCGCCGCCGCCCTCGGCGTCGCCGATCGTGATCGTGCCGCCCAGCAGTGCCGCGCGCTCCCGCATGCCGAGCACGCCGCCGCGACCGGACGCCCCCGGATCCGCTCCGCCGAATCCGCGCCCGTCGTCGATGATCGTCACGACGAGAGCGGCCTCCGGCTCGTCCTGACGCTCCAGCGTCACCCGCACATGCGTCGCCTGCGCGTGCCGGACGGCGTTCGTGAGGGCCTCCTGCACGATGCGGTACGCCGCGAACTGGGCCGGGCGGCTGGGCGCGCCTGCGCCCAGCCGATTGTCGAGGACGACCTCCAGGCCCGGCACGGCGAGGCCGGCGATGAGGCGGGGAAGCTCGGCGAGTTCAGCCTGCGGCACGAGCGGCGCCTCGCCCTCGCGGAGCACGCCGAGCACGCCGCGCACCTCATCCAGCGCCAGTTTCGAGGTGTTCTTCACGTTCTCCAGTGCCGCGCGCGCCTGCTCGGGGTCGCGGTCGAACAGGTGCAGCCCGACGCTCGCCTGCACGTTCATCTGCGACAGTGCGTGTCCGAGCACGTCATGCAGCTCGCGGGCGATGCGCACCCGCTCGCGTTCCTCGGCGCTGCGCTGGCGGCGTTGAGCCTCGGCGCGCGCTGCCGCCATGCGCGCCCCGCGCGTGCGCACGAACGCGCCGATCGCGAAGCTCGCGGCGAGAGCCACCGTGGCCGCGACGATGAGGCCCGGATGCCAGATCCGGCCGATGAACACGCCGATGAGGATCGCGGCCACCCAGCCGGTCGCGACCGAGGCCACCGCCCAGATCACGGCACCGCGCGCAGTGGCGATCGCGATCGCGAAGGCCAGGGCGAGATAGGGCGGTCCGTAGACCGGCGTGGTGAGGACGTCGAGCAGCGCGAGCCCCGAGACCGCGGCGACCGTCGGCCCGGGGAAGCGGCGCGCCGCGAGCAGCGCCAGGGGACCTGCGACAGCGAGCACGAGGTGCAGCACCATCCGCCAGTACGGTCCGAATCCGACGTGGGCGGCGATCCAGATCGGGACCGGCAACTGCACGAGCAGGCTCAGCACCACCGGCGCGATCAGACGCACGCGCTGCGGCGGCCCGACCCGGATCCGGCCGGTTTCGGGGCCGAACGCCGCCGCCATGACACTGTGGGTGACATCGTGCGGCTGGTCCGGCATCCTCTGATGCTAATCTCGCCGGCTGTGCGGCGGATCCGCCGCCGGGGTGCCGACGATGTACACCCCCAGGAGTAGAAAGGTCCGAGCAAGTCGCACCCCGGGAGGGTCGAGGCGAACCGAAGCCCGTGAATACGCTGACCGGCATGACCAGACCTCGCTTCGTGATCGTCCTCTGCAGCGTCGTCGTCGTGTGCCTCATCGGCGTTGTGACGGCGGTCGCCTTCCTCACCCGCCCCGCAGGCGCCGGTGCCGATCCCGCCCCCTCGGAATCCGCACCTGCGACATCGGAACCCGCACCCACGACGCCGGGGAGCGCGCGCGCACCGCGCTCCACGGGATCTGAGGAGTTCACCCTCACCTCGGGTGGCATCTCGCGCATATACCACGTGCACACGCCCCCCGATCTCCCGGCGCACGCACCGCTCGTGGTGGTGCTGCATGGGGGTGGCGGCAGCGGCACCATCGTCGAGCAGTACCAGGGGTGGGATGCCGAGGCGGATGCGGCCAAGTTCGTCGTCGCCTACCCCGATGGGCTCGGTCCGCAGACACCCGCATGGAACACCGACGGTGGCTGCTGCGGCTACCCTGCCCGCGAGAACGTGGACGACGTGCGCTTCATCACGGACATGGTCTCGGCGATCGAGGCCCGCACCTCCATCGATCCTTCACGAATCTATGCCGCGGGCCTCAGCAACGGCGGCATGATGGCGTACACGCTCGCATGCAAGACCACCCTGTTCGCGGCGATCGGCGCGGTATCGGCAACGGAACTCAGCTCCTGCGATGGGGCGGATCCGACGTCCGTCATCCACATCCACGGTCTGCAGGACACGAAGGTCCGCTTCGACGGGGGCAAGGGGGACGGCACCGCGAACATCGACGGTCCCTCGGTGCCGGACGTGATCGCGCAGTGGAGAAGCACCGATGACTGCGCGCCCGCGACCGCCAGCACCGCTGGCGTGGTCACGACGTCGACGAGCACGTGCGCCGATGGGCGCGCAGTCGAGCTCATCACGATCTCCGACGCCGGCCACGGCTGGCCCGGTTCGCACCGCACGACCACGCGGTCACCGGACGGCGTCCTGCCCTCGCAGGCGATCGACGCCACGGACACGATCTGGCAGTTCTTCGCCGCGCACCCGAAACCGTGACGGCCTGGGCGCGTCGCGGCGGACGGCCTGCGCGGCTCGGCCTGCGCGGCTCAGTTCTCCCAGGAGCGCGAGCGCTTGGTGGCACCGCCGGGCTCACGCATCATGTATGCGAGGGCGAGGCTGATCAGCAGGATGCCTGCGATGAAAGTGGGCCCCTGCCATGCCGGCAGACCGGAGGCGATGCCCAGCACCACGAGTCCGCCGAGGAACAGAATTCCGAAAACGATGTAGTGAAGGATCACCGGGCAACCTCCTGTTGAGCCTCTCGAGTCTATCGTGTCACGCCAGGCCGCCAAGACCCGCTTGCGCGCCCGCGACCGGTTCGGCCAGGGACCCGCCTGCGCACCCGCGCGCCCGCGCCCGGTTCGACCCAGGGGCCGGATCCGATGTCGGTGGCGATCGCTACGCTCCCGGCATGAGCATCTCCTACCCGCCCGTGCCGGGTCTCGTGCACAGCCCCGGCTTCAGTCATGTCGCCGTGATCCCGCCCGGATCCACGACGATCCACCTCGGCGGCCAGAACGGCGTCGACGAGACGGGCGCGGTCGTCTCCGACGACGTGGCCGTACAGGCTGCACGCGCGCTCGACAACGCCGAGGCCGCCCTGAGTGCGGCCGGTGCGACGCTCGCCGACGTCGTCGGCTGGACCGTGCTGATCCACCAGGACGTGGATCTCCGCGCCGCCTACGGCGCCGTCGGGCCGCGACTGGCCCGCGAGGGAGCGCCACCGCTGGTCACCGCCGCCCGTGTCGTCGGTCTGGGCGTGCCCGGCGCGCTCATCGAGATCGGCGCGGTCGCCGCACTCGCACCCTGAGCTCCCGCGCGCCTGCGGCGGCTGCGCTCCGACACCTCCCGCGCGCAAGTCGCCTCGGCTGTGGCCATGAGGGTCGTGTTTTTCCCTGCATCGGCGACGTTCCCGCCTCGACACCGGTGGCGTCTCCACCTCAGGACACCGGTGACGTTCGGAGCTGTTCCTTGCCCCGGCGAGGGCTCGAACTCGACGCTGTAGACGCCGATCTGGATGCGTATTCCGCGCGCGCCTGAACGGGCTCGGAGTCGTGATGTAACCGTGATGTTTCTGGAGGCTGATCTGGCGCTTTTCGTGCCGAGAATGTCGGTGGCCCCGGGTTGGATGGGGGTATGACGAACACGACGGGCACGGTACCGGCTCCGGGGGTGGACCCGGTGGATCCGGTCGCCGTGCTGGCCGCGTTGGCGTCGAGTCTTCAGGCGACGGAGGCGTCGATCATCCGGTTGCAGGCGGTCCGGGACGCGCACCTCGCGGTCGCGCAACGCCTCGCCGACGACCTCGCCACGGCGTCCGGTTCGGTGCGGGGTGAGGCGGCGGACCTGGCCGCACGGTCTGTCGCGGCGGAACTCGCCGGGGTGCTGCGGATGTCGGACCGGGTCGTGCAGGGGCGGATGTCCCGGGCCGCGGACCTGATGACCCGGTACCCGGCCGCGATGGCGGCGTTCACGGACGCCAAGATCAGCCCCGCCCATGCCCGGCTCATCCAGGACGCCGGTGCCCGTCTCGACGACGACGTGCGGGCCGAGTTCGAACAGGCCGCGATCGCGGCATGCGTCGGGGAGACTCCGGGTCGGGCGAAGAAGGCCGTCGAGCGGATCGCGGAACGGTTGGCGCCGCGGTCGCTGACGGATCGGCATCGGGACGCGCAGAAGAACCGGCGGGTGTGGCGCGAAGACCTCGAAGACGGACAGAAACTGCTCGGCATGATCCATTCGGCCGCGGTGATCGACGGGATCTTCGACCGGCTCACCCAGCAGGCGCACATGATCAAGACCGCGAACGCGAAAGCCGCGAAAGACGCCGCGGAAGGACGGGCGCTGGACGCGGATGGGCTCGGGGATCCCACGGATGCCCGCACGATCGACCAGCTGCGGGCGGACCTGTGCGCAGACACCCTGTTGACGGGTGCCGCGTCGGGGCATGACACCACCGCCGGGCTGCTGTCGGCGATCCAGGCGCGCGTCGAGGTCACCATCCCCGTGTTCACCGCCATGGCCACCGACACCGCGCGCGCGGGCTGCGGCGCGCTGACGGGCCCGGGTTCCGCGTTCGGTGTCCGCGCCGAGCAGCCCGGCGAACTCGCCGGTGGGCAGCCGATCGACACGGACACGGCCCGGATCCTCGCCGGCGGGGTGACCGCGTGGGAACGCGTGCTCACCCACCCGGTCACCGGAGCGATCCTCGCCGTCGACCACTACCGACCCAACGCCGACCTCCGCCGCCTCCTGCACGCGAGAGACTCCCGCTGCCGATTCTTCGCCTGCGGGCTGCCACCCGTCACCCAAGACCTCGACCACACCATCGACGCCGCCCACGGCGGGGCCACCGAGGAAGGCAACCTCGGCGGGCTCTGCCGCAGACACCACGTCCTCAAACACCAGACCGCCTGGACCGTGACCCAACTCGGCGCCGGGGTGCTCGAATGGACCAGCCCCACCGGCGCCACCTACATCGACCGGCCACCCCCACCCGTCACCTTCACCACCGAACCGGAACCCGATCTGCCGGCCAATCCAGACCCCGAACCCGCGCCGTTCTGAATCGGACCCCGAACCCCCGCCGTTCTGAGGGAGGCGGCACCAGCCCCCACGGGGTACCCCGACCCACGCCCAGGCACCCCGACCCGCGCCCAGGCACCCCGACCCACGTCGAGTCACGCCTGTGACGGATGTCATAGCGGATGCATGACATCGTTCATCGTGCGATGCACGCGATGCGGAGCAGACTGGATGACATGAACGAGGCGACATCATGAGCGACACGCAGACGGCGCGAACGGCGCAGACCGTGCGGGCGGCATCCGGCCCCTCCGCGGGACCCCATCCCGCGATCGCGGCGACCGGACTCACCAAGCGCTTCCGCGGCTTCACCGCCGTCGACGGCGTCGACATCTCCGTGCGCCAGGGCGAGGTCGTGGCCTTCCTCGGCCCGAACGGCGCGGGCAAGACCACCACGATCGACATGCTGCTCGGGCTCTCCCAGCCCGACTCCGGCCAGGTGTCGCTGTTCGGCCTGACCCCGCGTCAGGCGATCGGTCGCGGCCTGGTCTCCGCCGTCATGCAGACCGGGGGCCTGCTCAGCGACGTCACGGTGCGCGACACCATGAAGCTCACGGCCTCGCTGTTCACGCACACCACGAGCATCGACGCGGCGCTCGAACGCGCCGGCATCGCCGACATCGCCGACCGCAAGGTGCAGAAGTGCTCCGGCGGCCAGCAGCAGCGGCTCCGCTTCGCGATGGCGCTGGTGTCGGATCCGGGGCTCATCGTGCTCGACGAGCCGACCACCGGCATGGACGTGGAAGGCCGGCACTCGTTCTGGCAGGCGATCCACGCCGATGCCCAGCGCGGCCGCACCGTGCTCTTCGCGACGCACTACCTCGAAGAAGCCGATCAGTACGCCGACCGGATCGTGCTGATCCGCAAGGGCCGGATCGTCGCCGACGGCACCACCGCCGAGATCAAGGCGATGGCCTCGGGCCGCACGGTCGAGGCGGAATGGGACGACGCGAGCGGATCCGGCCGAGCCGAGATCGCAGCTCTCGAGAGCGTCGACTCCGTCGAGGTGCGCGGCCCGCGCATCATCATCCGGGCGAACGACTCCGACGCCGTCGCCCGCCACCTGCTCACCCGCACGTCCGCGCACGACATCACGATCACCAGCCAGAACCTGGAGCAGGCGTTCCTTCGCCTCACGGGCGACGACACGGAAGGGGAATGACATGACCACCGCCACCGAGCGTCTGGACCGGATCGATCCGTCCTCCCGTCGCGTGCCGCCGATGGGCGGCTTCAGCCTCACCTTCCTCGGCGTCGAGCTGAAGCGCCTGTTCCGCAACTCCAGTGTGGTCGTGTTCACGCTGATCTTCCCGATCGCGATGCTGGTGATGATCGGGCTGCCGAACAAGAACACGTCGATCTCGAACGTGCCGGTCAGCCAGGGCGGCATGTCGGCCGCCGTGCCGATCATGATCTCCATGGCCGTGTACGGCGCCATGGTCGCGAGCACCATGACCGGGGTGTCGGTCGCCGCCGAGCGCGCCCAGGGGTGGAGCCGCCAGCTGCGCCTCACCCCGCTGAACCCCGTCGTCTACATCCTGGTCAAGGTCATCTGCGGCCTGGTCCTCGGCGGCATCGCCGTGCTCGTCACGCTCATCGTCGGCGCCGCTCTCGGCATCACCGCCCCGCTCGGCAACCTCATCCCGGCGGGCATCCTGGCCTGGCTGAGCTCCCTCATGCTGACCAGCCTCGGCCTCGCGGTCGGCTACGCCTTCCCCGCGCAGAACGCCATGCGCTACCTCGGCCCGATCCTGCCGATCCTGAGCTTCATGGGCGGCCTGTTCGTGCCGCTCGCGATCATGCCGGAGGCGGTGCAGATCGGCGCCAGGTTCACGCCGCTGTGGGGCATCGCGGAGCTGTCCCAGTCGGCCGTCATCGGGGTCGCCCCCAACGGCTGGGCCGTGCCGAACCTCATCGCGTGGTTCCTCATCTTCACCGGCCTCGCGGTGCTGATGTTCCGCCGAGACACCAAGCGCGTCTGAGCGGATCCATGGCCGATCGGGCTCGCGACGGGCGGGGTGCTCCGGAAGGACGCCCCGCCCTCGCGCGCGCCGCCGCCGCCGCCGCCGAAGCGGACACCGAGATCGGCACCCCGTACCGCACCGACAGACGGGCGCGGATGGCCGGCGCGTTCATCGACGCGCCCGGACTCGACGGCGCGAGCGGCTGGGCGCGACTGCGGCTCGCGATCGCCTCCCCGGGCGCGAAGCGCTGGTACCCCGGCGCGGGGATCAGCCTGCTGTTCGCGGTCGGGTTCGTGATCGTGCCGATCCTCGTGCAGGTCCCGTCCCCGGAATCGATACTGTGGTCGATCGCGATCCTGATCTACAGCACGATGTTCATCTTCGCGTTCCCGGTGTCGATCGCCCTGCCGCGCCGATGGCGGCTGGCTCCGCCGGTCGTGCTGCTGCTGTCGTCGCTCGCCTTCCTGCCGGCGCTCCATTCCGACATCACCGGGCTATGGGTGTACGTCGCGGTGTCCGCCGCCCTGTGCCTGAGCGGCGGACGCGCGATGATCGCCGTGCTCGCGATCGCGGTGCTCGCCGCGCTCCTGAACTGGTTCGGCGGCATCCTCTGGCCCACCACCACGCCGGTCTGGGCCATGCCGCTCGTGATCGGGTCCGTGGGGACCCTCATGGCCGCGTTCTCGCGCAATCTGCAGACCATGCAGCAGCTGCGGGCCACGCAGCGCGAGCTCGCCACGGTCGCCGTCGAGGAGGAGCGGGGCCGCGTCGCCCGCGACATGCACGACATCCTCGGGCACTCGCTGTCGGCGATCGCCCTGAAGGCGGATCTGGCCGCAAAGCTCGCCGACCGGGATCCGGCCGCCGCGGCGCACGAGATCCGCGAGGTGCAGACCCTCGCCCGCGCCACCCTCGGCGACATGCGCGCCGTCGTCTCCGGCTACCGTCAGGTGCGGATCGCCAGCGAGCTCGCCTCGCTGCGCACCCTGCTGCCCGCCGCCGGCATCACGGCGCACCTGCCCACGACCACGGACGACGTGCCGGAGCGCAACCGCGAGCTGTTCGGCTGGGCGCTGCGCGAGGCCGTCACGAACGTGATCCGACATGCGGGCGCGACGAACTGCTGGGTGACTCTCGGTCCCAACCGGATCGCAGTCGAGGACGACGGCGTCGGTCCGGCGCCGCAGAGCTCGGCCGGACCGGCCGGAACCGGGCTGCACGGCCTCGCCGAACGCGCGGCTGACGCGGGCGGCGCGCTGGCGATCGGCCGCTCCCGCCACGGCGGGTTCCTCGTGGAGGTCACCGCATGACGACGGATGCACGCACCCGGATCCTGCTCGCCGACGACCAGGCGCTCGTGCGCGGCGCGCTGGCGACGCTGCTCGGGCTCGAGGACGATTTCGAGGTGATCGCGCAGGTCGGCCGCGGTGACGAGGTGCTCGCCGCCGCGCAGCAGCACCGCCCCGACATCGCCCTGCTGGACGTTGAGATGCCGGGGATCGACGGGCTCACCGCCGCCGCCCGGCTGCGCCAGGCCCTGCCCGCCGTGCGCATCGTGATCGTCACCACGTTCGGCCGCGCCGGGTACCTGTCCCGCGCGCTGGCGGCGGGCGTCTCCGGCTACGTGGTCAAGGACACCCCGGCGTCCGAGCTCGCCGACGTCGTGCGACGGGTCATGCGCGGCGAGACGGTGATCGACGCCGCCCTCGCGACCGACGCGCTCACCGCCGGGCCGTCGCCGCTGACGCCGCGCGAGGCCGAGGTGCTGGCCGCGGCGAGGGACGGCGGAACCATCTCGGATGTGGCGCACGCCCTGCAGCTGTCCGAGGGCACTACGAGAAACCACCTATCCTCTGCGATGCAGAAGCTCGAGGCGCGCACTCGGGCCGATGCCGCGCGGATCGCCCAGGAGCGCGGCTGGCTGCTGTGACGGCCGGTCGTCTTCGTTCAGGGTCCGGCCTCCGACGTACCCTACACTCGGCATCATGACCGGAGATTCCCCCGCTTCGTCGCGCCCCCGGCGGCCCTCGCAGGCCGTGATCCGCCGCCGGCGCGTGATCGTGGGAGTGATCGCGGTGCTCGCCGTGGCCCTCGTCGCCGTCGTCACGACCACGGCCGTGCACTCCTTCCTCGGCGGCGGGGATCCGAAGGCCGCCGCGGTGGGGAAGACCAGCACCCCGACGCCGAAGCCGACGCCGCTGACCCCCGCGCAGCAGCTGCTGAAGACCGCCGCCGACCCGGCCACGGCGTGCGCCGTGTCTTTCGCCGGAGACGGCATCACTCAGGCGCCGATGCTGCAGACCGAGGGCGTGCTGTTCACCGGGCTGCCCATCCCGGAGCGCGCCGGATCCGTGTTCGCCGGCTGGTACCCGAGCCCGGAGACCGCGGCGACCCAGGTGCAGACGGACCGCGTGAACGGATCCCAGCTGACCACCTGCACCGACCACCAGCGCACCCTCTACGCCGCCTGGACCACGCCGGAACAGAACACCGCGACCGCGGCGAAGATCCCGATCCTGATGTACCACCAGTTCACGACCAAGCCCGAGGGCGAGGACAACTGGCTGCGCAACAACTACGTGTACATCGAGGACTTCAAGGCGCAGATGGACTACGTCGCATCGCAGAAGTTCTACATGCCCACCTGGGTCGAGCTGAACGCGTTCATCGACGGCAAGCTCTTCCTCCCGCAGCACTCGCTGATCATCACGGACGATGACGCGGATCCGACCTGGCTGCAGCTCGCGGTGCCTGTGGTCACCGAGCGGAAGCTGCTGACCACGTCGTTCGTGATCACGGGCGAGCGCAAGGACGGATCCCCCTCCCCCTATGTCCTGCAGCGCTCGCACACGAACGACATGCACCGCGCCGGCGCGAACGGCAAGGGCCGCATGGTGAACCTGACCGCCGACGAGGTCGCCGCCGACCTCGAGGAGTCGGCGAAGGTCCTCGGCGCGAAGGAGGTCATCGCCTACCCCTACGGTCACTACAACGCGACCGCAGAGGAGGGCGTGACCAAGGCCGGGTTCCTGCTCGCGCGCACCATCGACTACGGCTACGTGAAGATCGGCACGCCCAAACTGGAGCTGCCGGTGATCCGCATCAACTACGGCGACACCGTCGAGGGCCTGAAGAACAACATCGGCTGACGCCAGGCACCGGTCCCGAGCGCAGGCAGCGAGACGAGGGGCGTCCCCGCCCCCGCCCGCGGATCACTCCGCGGCGGCGGTCTCCGCTTCCAGCAGGATCCGGTTGCGCTCCTCAGCCTTGCGCTCCAGGCGCACCGAGCGTCGCGGCGCGTAGACCACGAGCGAGTGGAACAGGAAGCGCACGAAGAACGCGGCCACGAGGGCGATCGCTGCAGCGAGGATGCTGGAGATGTGCCAGGTCTCGACCATCAGGGCGAGGATCGGGATCCGCAGCGCCGCTTCGACGTTGTTGAACGTGAACGACTGGGCGAACCGCACCCCGATGCCGGAGGCGTCATGGCTCATGTCATTGAAGACGTAGCGCTCCTGCAGGATGAAGTTGCCGATGATCGTGACCTCGGCGGCGATGATCGCGGCCCAGATGTATTCCACGCCGACGTGGGTGAGGGCCCACATGATCACCAGGTTCGCCAGCGCCCCGACGCCGCCGATGATCGCGAACAGCGACATCTTGCCGAATCGCAGGCGGGCGAGGTGCTTGAGGAACGCCAGGCCCTGCGAGAACGAGGCCTTGGACTCGCCGTGCAGCCGCTCGCCGAACTCCATCGGCACCTCGGCGACGCGCACGTCGGAGCGCACCAGGATCTCGAGCAGGATCTTGAAGCCGTTGGGCCGCAGGGCGTCGGGATCGACGCGGCGCCGGTCGACGAGGAAGTACCCCGTCATCGGATCCGAGGCGCCGGAGAGCCGGATCGGGAACATCGCCTTGGTGAGCAGGGTCGCCCCGCGTGAGACGCCGACGCGCAGCGCCCCGGCCAGGCCGCCGTTGTCGCCGCCGCCGATGTAGCGCGACGCGATGACGACGTCGGCGTCGCCGTCCTCGTAGCGGTCGATCATGTCGGGCAGCAGCTCCGGCGGGTGCTGCAGGTCGCCGTCCATGACGATGCAGATGTCGTACGCGGCGGACCGGATCCCCTCGACGACGGCGCCGCCGAGGCCGCTCTCGGGCTTGTCGCGGTGCAGCACGCGGACCGGCACCGGTGCGGACGCGGCGATCCCGCGGATCACATCCGGGGTGTCGTCGGTGCTGTCATCGACGAAGAGGATCTCGACGTCGCGATCGCGCACGGACGCGGAGACGCGGGAGACCAGCGCCGCGATGTTGTCGCGTTCGTTGAACGTCGGAATGATGACCGTGGCACCGGGGATCCTCTCCCCTGCCGACATGTCGTCCATGCCCCTCCTCCGCTCGTCTGCCTCGCCATGGTCCCATGCCAAGCCATGCCGAACCTGCGCGTTTCCCGTCAGAAAGCATGCCCTCCCCAGACTAACGGCCGATGAACGCTCCCTGGGCGCTGCGCGCGGACCCGGATCCGCGCCCAGGATTCGGCCGTACGCTGGAAGCATGACCACCCCCGCCTCTGACACCATCACCATGTTCGGCGCCGACTGGTGCGGCGACTGCCGTCGCACCAAGAAGCAGCTCGACGAGCTCGGCATCGAGTACACGTACATCGATCTCGTGGCGGATCCGGCCGCCGCCGATGTGGCCAAGGAGATCTCCGGCCGTACGAACATCCCCGTGGTGGTCTACCCCGACTCCTCGCACCACGTCGAGCCGTCGAACGCCGACGTCGAGTCGAAGCTCCGCGAGCTGTCGCTGATCTGACACGCGCTCTCACCGCCGGCCCCCGGGCGCCCCTCACCGGTTCCTGAGCGAGCCCCTCACCGGTTCCTGAGCGAGCGGAGCGAGACGAAGGACGCCGATACACTGGCGCGCATGAGCACCGCCGCTCGCGCTGAACGAGCCCCCACGCGCCTTCCCGTCCGCACGGTCGCCCGTTACGCGACCGGGTCCCTGGGCACGGGCGGCTTCGCCACCCTGCCCGGGCTGGTGCTGGCGTACTTCCTCACCGACAACCTCGGCGTGGCCGCGATCCTCGCCGGCACGATCGTCACCCTCGCGAAGATCTGGGACGTCGTGATCGACCCGGTGATCGGCGCGTGGTCCGACCGCAGCCTCATCCGCACCGGCAGCCGCAAGCGCTTCATGCTGATCGGGGCATTCACGCTGCCGGTGTTCTTCGCCCTCACCTTCGCGGTGCCGCCCGCGTTCGGCCCCGTGGCGGGTGTGATCTGCGTGCTGGTGGCGTTCCTCGCCACCGCTACGTCGTTCAGCCTGTTCCAGGTGCCCTACATCGCCCTGCCCGCCGAGCTCACCTCGAGCTACGACGAGCGCACCCGGCTGCTGAGCTGGCGGGTGATCGTGCTCACGGTCACGATCCTGCTGTTCGGCGGCGGAGGGCCCGAGCTGCGCCGGATCACCGGCGATCCGGTCACCGGCTACCTCGTGATGGGCGTGGTCGCGGGGATCGTGATCGGCGTCGGCATGCTCATCGCCGCCCGCACGGCCGACGACGCGGTGGCCGCCCCGGCATCCGTCGAGCACGTCGGGATCCGCGCGCAGTACGCCGCGGGCTTCGCCGCCGTGCGCCGCTCGCAGCCGTTCCGCGCGCTGCTGGGCACCTACCTGCTGCAGGCGCTCGCCACCGGCACCATGCTCGCCGGGGCGCAGTACGTGGCGACCTGGGTGATGCGCTCCGAGAGCGCCGTGACGCTGCTGTTCGTCGCCCTCGTCGCCCCCGCGGTCATCGCCACCCCGGGCTGGGAGCGGCTGTCGCGGCGGATCGGCAAGGAGCGCGCATTCCGGATCTCCTCGACGATCTTCCTGGTCGCCTCCGCCTCGATCGTGCTGGCCTTGTGGCTGCCCGGATCCTGGATCTATGCCTCGGTCGGCATGGCGGGCGTCGCCTACGCGGGCATGCAGGCGCTGCCGATGGCGATGCTGCCGGATGTGATCTCGCACGACGAGCGAGACAGCGGCCCGGGCAACGCCGGCACCTTCACCGGCATGTGGACGGCATCGGAGACCGTCGGCTTCGCGCTGGGCACCACCATCGTCGCCGTGGTCCTGGCGATCACCGGCTACATCTCCCGCACCGCGGGCGACGCGAGCACGGTCGTGCAGCCGGGGAGCGCCGTGACGGGCATCGTGCTCATCTTCAGTGTCGTGCCGGCCGTGCTCATGCTGCTGAGCCTGCTCACGCTGGCGCGCTACCGGCTGGGCCGCAGCGACATCGACGGCACCGCCCACGCCGGCGTCGCGGTGGAGGAGGGCACCGACGGCTCCGATCGCTGAGACTCGGTCCCACACCGAGCGCGTACCCTGAGACCAGACCGCGCCGAAGGAGATCCCGATGCCCGACACCCTCGCCGACGACGTCCGCGCCCCGATCGAGAGCGCCATCGCCGATCTGGAGAGGGGATCCACGGCCTGGTCCGCGCTCACCGTCGGCCAGCGCGTCACGCTGCTGCGCGGCGTGCGGCGCACGGTCGCCGCGAACGCCCGGGCGTGGGCGCGCACGGCAGTGCGGTCGAAGCAGCTGAGCGACGACCACCCGCTGCGCGGCGAGGAGTGGCTGAGCGGGCCGTACGCGACGCTCGGCGCCCTCGACGCCTACATCGAGACGCTGGACCGGATCGCGCACGGCCGCAACCCGCTCGACCAGCTCACGATCGACCGCACCGCGAGCGGGCAGACCCGCGTGCACACGTTCCCGCTCGTCGGCATCGACAAACTGCTGCTCTCCGGATTCACCGGCGAGGTGTGGCTCGCCCCGGGTGTCACGCCGGGTGATGCCAGGGCACGCGCGGGTCTCGCGCAGCGCACCCCGGCGGCCGGCGACGGCGGCATCGGCCTCGTGCTCGGAGCCGGCAACATCACCTCGATCCCCGTGCTCGACGTGCTCTACGAGCTGCTCGCTCACGACCGCGTGGTGCTGCTCAAGGTCAACCCCACGCAGGACGCGCTGGTGCCCGTGTTCGAGAAGGCTCTCGCACCGCTCATCGCCGCGGGGTTCCTGCGGATCGTGCGCGGCGCGGGCGCCGTCGGCGCCTACCTCACCGGGCACGATGCGTTCGCGCATGTGCACATCACCGGATCCGCCCCGACCTTCGACGCGATCGTGTGGGGCCCCGCCAGCGGCACCGGATCCGGTCAGACCAAGCGCCGCAAGCGCGAGAACCGGCCGCGGCTGACCAAGCCGATCACCGCCGAGCTCGGCGGCGTCTCCCCGATCATCATCGTGCCAGGCGAGTGGAGCGCCGAGGATCTGCGCTTCCAGGCCGAGCATGTCGCCACCATGCGGCTGCAGAACGCCGGCCACAACTGCATCGCCGGACAGGTCGTGATCCTCTCCTCCGACTGGGCGCAGAAGGACCAGTTCCTCATCGAGCTGCGCCGCGCCTACGCCCTCGCGCCCGAGCGGCCCATCTGGTACCCGCGCTCCGACGAGCGGATGGCGCAGGCCGCCGAAGCGTATCCCGACGCCCTCGTGCTCGCGGATCGGCTGCTCGTCGAGGTCGGCGAGGGCGAGGACGCCACCGCGCTGGAGCAGACCGAGTACTTCGCCCCCGTGCTGGGCGTCGAGCAGCTGCCCGGCACCGGCCAGGCGTTCCTGGACGCGGCCGTCACGCACGCGAACGAGAAGCTGCAGGGCACGCTCGGCGCGAACGTGCTGATCGACCCGGCCACGCAGGCACAGCTCGGCGCCGGCTTCGAACGGGCGATCACCGCGCTGCACTACGGATCCATCGCGATCAACACCTGGACCGCGTTCGGCTTCATCACCCCCACCGTGACCTGGGGCGCGTTCCCGGGCAACACGCTCGCGGAGGTGGGCAGCGGGATCGGCGTCGTGCACAACGCCCTGCTGCTGGCCGACGTCGAGCGCTCGGTCGTGCGCGGACCGTTCCGGCCGTTCCCGCGGTCCGTGTCGATCGTGCGGGACGGCGGACGGTTCACGATCCTGCCGAAGCCGCCGTGGTTCGCGTCGTCCCGCACCGCGGCCGAGGTGAGCGAGGGCCTGACCCGGTTCCGCGCGCAGGGCGGCGTGCTCGCGCTGCTGCGCACGCTGATGCGGGCGATGCGGGCCTGACGCGAGCAAGCACCGATGCTCTCCCCCTGGGTTCGTTGAGCGAGGACGGCGGAGCCGACCGAGACGAAACGCGGTGACCTCGCGAGGGTGCGGCGTTTCGTCTCGCTCCTCGCTGCGCTCGGTGCTCGCTCAACGACCCCGGGGTGGGGGTGCTCGCTCAACGACCCCGGGGTGGGGGTGCTCGCTCAACGAGCCCCTGTGAGGCAGCGCTGCTACGGCGTCGCCACCGCGAACGTGTCGCACTGGCCGAGGCCGTTCTTGTAGCCGTTCGCGAACCAGTAGTCGCGCTGCGTGCTGGATCCGTGCGTCCAGCTCTCCGGGTTCGTGTAGCCCGCGGACTGCTGCTGGATGTGGTCGTCGCCGACGGCCGCGGCCGCGTTCAGCGCATCCTTGATCTGCGCGTCGGTCGGCTTCTTCATATAGGCGACGCCGTTCTTGTCCTTCTGGGCGGTCATGTCGGCGATGAACGCACCCGCATAGCAGTCGGCCTGCAGCTCGGTGCGCACGCCGTTGCTCGTGGGCCCCGTGCCGTTGTTGGGGTACTTCGTCATCGTGCCGGTGATGTTCTGGATGTGGTGCCCGTACTCGTGCGCCACGACGTAGATCTGGGCGAGGTCGCCGGCCTCGGCGCCGAACTGCTGCTTGAGCAGCTGGAAGAACGTCGGGTCGATGTAGACCGTCTGATCCGACGGGCAGTAGAACGGGCCCACGTCGTTCGACGCCGTGCCGCACGGCGTCGGGGTCGACCCGTCCACGCTGACCTGCCCCGGCGCCACGTAGCCCTTCACGTGCTTGGCCCAGTACTGGTTGAGCACGAGCCTGGCGGACGCGACGCGGCAGTCCACGGAGTTGTTCGCATCGGCGCCGGTCTTGCAGTTCTGCACGACGCCGTCCGTGGATCCGGTGGCCGTGCCCTGCTGCTGACTCTGCGAGGGATCCGTTCCGCCGCCGAGGAAGCCGGTGAGGTCGACGCCCGTGAACGCGCTGATGAGCAGCACCACGACCGCGCCGAGTCCGACGACGCCGCCTCCGGCGATCGCCGCGGTGCGCCCGCCACGACCACGTCGTTGCACGTTGTTGTCCGAGACATCGGCATCCGGGTTGAACGTCATGAGCACAGTTTTCCACGGTCCGCGCCCCGACGGCGAGGCATAGGCTCGCACTGTGCGTCGCGCCAGCGGCCGAAGGGAGCGGAACGGTGACCACCACGGTGACTCTGACCGGCGCCGGAGGGCAGATCGGCTACGCGCTGCTGTTCCGGATCGCGGCCGGCGACATGCTCGGCCCCGACGAGAAGGTGCGACTGCGACTGCTCGAGATCCCCGCGGGTCTCGCCGCGGCCGAGGGTGCCGCGCTCGAGCTGCAGGACGGTGCCTTCGGGCTGCTCGAGCACGTCGAGGTGACCGACGATCCTGCCGTGGGCTTCGACGGCGCCGACCACGCGCTGCTCGTCGGCGCGCGCCCGCGCGGTCCGGGCATGGAGCGCGGCGACCTGCTCGCCGCGAACGGCGCGATCTTCGCATCCGCCGGATCCGCGATCGCCGCGCATGCCGGATCCGGGATCCGGGTGACGGTGGTCGGCAACCCCGCCAACACGAACGCGCTCATCGCGGCGGCCTCCGCCGACGGTGTGCCGGCGGAGCGGTTCAGTGCGCTCACCCGGCTCGATGAGAACCGCGCCCGCGGTCAGCTCGCGGCGGCGCTCGATGCCCCGGTGGCCGACATCGCCGGTGTCACGATCTGGGGCAACCACTCCGCGACGCAGTTCCCCGATGTCGCCCATGCGACCATCGCCGGCCGTCCCGTGCCGGAAGCCCTCGCCGCACAGACCGGCGATGTGCGCGCGTGGCTCGAGAGCACGTTCATCCCGAGGGTCGCGAAGCGCGGCGCCGAGATCATCCAGGTGCGCGGATCCTCCTCGGTGGCGTCCGCGGCGAGCGCGACGATCGATCACGTGCGCGACTGGGCGCTCGGCACCGGCGAACGCCGCACCAGCGCGGCCGTGGTCTCGCACGGCGAGTACGGCGTGCCGGAGGGACTGATCAGTTCGTTCCCGGTGCGCGCGGTCGACGGCGAGTGGCGGATCGTCGAGGGGCTGGATCCCGACGCCTGGGCGCGTGAGCGCATCGACCGCTCGATCGCCGAGCTCGTCTCCGAGCGCGACGCCGTCCGCGCGCTCGGCCTGCTCTGACTCGTCGAGGGCGCCGCGTTTCGTCTCGCGCCTCGCTCCGCTCGGTGCTCGCTCAACGACCAATTTCGGGGTCGTTGAGCGAGGACGCCGCAGACGACCGAGACGAAACGCGGTCCTGAGCGAGCGGGTGAGCGTCAGATTGTGGCGGCGTCGATCACGAAGCGGAACTTCACGTCGCTGGCGAGCACGCGCGCGTAGGCGGCGTTGATGCCCACGGCGTCGATGAGCTCGATCTCGGCGGCGATGCCGTGCTCGGCGCAGAAGTCGAGCATCTCCTGGGTCTCGCGGACCCCCCCCGATCGACGAGCCCGCGAGCGAGCGGCGACCGCCCAGCAGCAGCCCCGCGCGGAACGACATGGGCTCCGGCGGCGCGCCGACGCTGACCATCGTCCCGTTCGTGTCGAGCAGGTTCAGGTAGGCGTCCAGCGGCAGCGGGGCGCTGACGGTGTTCAGGATCACGTCGAAGGAGCGCTTGTTCGCCGAGAAGGTCTCCGGATCCGACGTGGCGAGGTAATGGTCGGCGCCGAGCTTGATCCCGTCTTCCTTCTTGCGCAGCGACTGCGAGAGCACGGTGACCTCGGCCCCCAGGGCGTGCGCGATCTGCACGGTCATGTGTCCGAGCCCGCCCAGGCCGACGACGGCGACGCGCGTGCCGGGGCCGACGCTCCAGTGCCGCAGCGGGGAGTAGGTGGTGATGCCGGCGCAGAGCAGCGGAGCGGCACGGTCGAGCGGGATCGCGTCGGGGATCCGCAGCACGAACGCCTCGGTGACGACGACCTGGCGCGAGTAGCCGCCCTGGGTGATCGTGCCGTCGCGGTCGGTCGCGCCATAGGTGCCGACGGATCCGCCCGTGCAGTACTGCTCCTCGCCGCGCAGGCACGCGTCGCATTCGCCGCAGGAGTTCACCAGGCAGCCGACGCCCACCCGGTCGCCGACGGCGAAGCGCGTGACATCGGATCCGATCGCGGCCACCGTGCCTGCGATCTCGTGACCGGGGGCGAGCGGGTAGTGCTGCGGCCCCCAGTCACCCTGCACCGTGTGGATGTCGGAGTGGCAGATGCCCGCGTAGGCGATGTCGATCACGACGTCGAGCGGCCCGGGCTCACGGCGCTCGATCGTGGTCGAGACGAGGGGCGCGCCCTCGCTCGGTGCGGCATAGGCGGCGACGACGGGCATGGCTCTCCTCGGAGTTGCGGCGGCGGGACAGTGCGAGCGTACTCCGCGTCAGGGCGGCGAGGGCCGTCCGGGGACCTCGGTGTCCTCGGGAGCAGGCACAATAGACACGGAGGCGGATGACATGGAAGCGACCACGCACGCGCACGGCGACGCGGACGGCACGGCCGACGTGACGCTCGACGCCGCCCTCACCAGCCCGTTGCACCTGCCGCACGCGGCGGCCGAGTGCCCCAAGTGCTTCACCGAGCTGCAGCAGAACCGGAACTGGTGGTCGGCCAAGCCCGACGGATCCCGCCTCGTCGGCCTCGTCGTCGCCCGCGACGGCATGCCCTCGGTCGTGCAGCAGCGTGACGATCTCACGCGATTCGGGGTGCCGATCGACGGCTTCCGCCACCCGGCACCCGACATCCTGGAGAGCTGGACGGATCGCATCGGTCGTCTCATCGACACGCTGCACGCCGGCGATGTGCTCGTGGTCGCGAACATTCACGCGCTCGGCCGCGACATCGACGAAGAAACCCGCACCGTCGCCACCCTGCGCCGCAAGGGCGTGATGGTCAAGGTGCTCAGCCACACCGCCCGGCACCTGGCTGACGCCGGCCGCTGACTTTCTGCACGGGAGCCGGTCCGACGCCAGCGGCGAACTACTCCCGCCGGTCAGCCTGGCGTGTGCAGACCGGCCGCGTCACGTACCGTCCCGCTCCCAGCGTCGCAGCCGATCCTCCCACTGGATCCGCTTCTGCTCACCGTTCGCGAGTGTCCGTGCCGTCTCAGCGGCGCTCTGCGCGTCGGGTAGCGCACGAGCAGCCTGGATCTCCCGCCACGCCCAATCGCAGGCGGCACGCTCATCCGCGAAACGCACCGGGGCACCATTCTCATCCAGCCAGGGTTCGATCTTGTTGCGAAGGTCCCCACGCGTCGCAGTCACCGTCCCATCGTCATGCAGGATCAAGCTCAGGAAGACGCTCGACGGTTGAGAATCCTCCACCCAGGCGAACAGGTACGGCGCGAACTCATCCGACACCAGATCACGAACACGCGACTGCAATTCCTGATGATCCATCTACTGCGCCTACCGCGTGCTCCATCGGGCTCGTGACTGATACTCCGGTCCATCAAGCTCAGGCCTACGAACCGTGCCCTGAGGGGCGCGGCGGTGATGTTCCGCCCGCGCCAGAAACTCCTCGAGTGCTTCGGACTCTGATCGCGTTCCCGGCCCCGTCGAGGACGTACCCTCCCTCTGGTACCTGACTCCAGTCGATCTTGCCATCCGGTGTCAGCACAGAAGCGTCCTTGGGGATCTGCACGTTGTCCGGCAGATGGCCCGTCCTGGCGAACTCGTCGGCGATCGCAGGGCCGTACTCGTCGCTGTTGCGCAGATACTTCTCGAGCTCCGCATCGGTCAGCGTGCTCTTCGCGCGGATCTCGTCGATCGTGGGCTTCTTCGGCGGTGCGCCGTCCGGTCCGTGCTTGGGACCGTCGGGGCCGTGCTTGCCGCCTTTGAGGAGGCTGTCGGCCGTGTCGCCGAACCGTGTGAACAGCACCTTCAGCTTCTCGACCAGCTCACCCAGCTTGCGGACCGCGGCAACCAGATCCGGGATCTTCTTCGCGAACCGCCCCGCCAACGCCGACACCCGCGTCGACGCCTGCTCGATCACCAACGGCGTCGCCAACCCCAGACTGAACACCAACTCCGCCGCATACGAGATCAACGACCCCACCAACTGCGCCAGCGAATCCCGCACCATGTCATGCACGACCTGCACGATCGTCGACGCCATCTGCATGCCCGCAGCCATGCCATCCGCCCACGACGCCGCACCCTCCAGATGCGCCACCACATCCCGCTGGAACACCCGATACGCCCGCACCGCCGCACCATCAGCCGCATCCAGATCACCCAGCTGTGGCGCGTCGGACAGCCGATCTCTATTTCACGCGTTCACGCCCGCGGGAATCCAAACCGGCGCCCGCACTCTGCAAGATCCGGAAGATCCCAGAGTGCCTCTGCACACCTTGGTCCGCCCGCCGAGGGCCCCTGCGTAGGCTGGGTCAGGCACGGAAGACCGGATGAGCTTCATCGCCAGTTGTACGTGAACATCCAGCGAAGTGCCGCAAGGGCATCGGCAGTCAGCTCCGGGTGGCTTGCTCGCATGACCCGCTCTGCCTCGTCCCCCCCCTCGGAAAGCGTGTGCGTCGACCAATCGACCTCTACCGCCATCAGATCGGAGATGACCGTTCGAACTCTCCCGACGAGCCCTTCCGCATGTGCACTCTCTGCGAGAAGCACGACAGCCTGTTCATCGCTTCTCGGGAAGGCCGAACGCCCTTTCCCGAGGAACACGATGACTGCCTGACTCAACAACTGATCTTCCACGGCGTCCTCTCGCATCCTCATTCAGGCCAGATCACAGTCTTCACAAGCGTGTCAGGATCGACCTTGATCACCTGGGTCACGTTGGGATTGGCTTTAAGCCTCTCCAGTTCCGCCCACCATACTGCGTTGGGACGGATGTTCTCCCCCAGTACCGCGTGGACGGTGCCGGCGGCTCCTGATGCATAGGCTTCAGAGACTTGGGTCCATGTCGCCACGGTCGCCGGGTTCGTGTCGTCCCATTCGGGAAGTTCAATGCCACGCTCATCCAGCAACTGCTCGAGTGTCGTCGCATTACCCTGCGAAGCGATTTCTCCAGCAACTTCATCCCCCTTACGCGGCCACATACCCGACCAGTAATATGCGCCGTCGCGGGGCGTGCGAAAGTCATCTGGATTTACTGTCCCATCGGCATGAAAACCTGGACGCGCTCCCGGCGCGCCATCCGGGCCGAGCTTAGGGCCGTCCGGGCCATGCTTGGGGACGTCGGGGCCGTGCTTGCCGCCTTTGAGGAGACCGTCCGCGGTGTCGCCGAACCGCTTGAACAACACCCTCAGCTTCTCGACCAGCTCACCCAGCTTCCGGACCGCAGCAACCAGATCCGGGATCTTCTTCGCAAACCGACCCACCAACGCCGACACCCGCGTCGACGCCTGCTCGATCACCAACGGCGTCGCCAAACCCACCGTGAGCACCAGCTCCGCCGCATACGAGATCAACGACCCCACCAGCTGCGCCAGCGAATCCCGCACCAGATCATGCACCACCTGCACGATCGTCGACGCCATCTGCATGCCCGCAGCCATGCCATCCGCCCACGACGCCGCACCCCGCAGATGCGCCACCACATCCCGCTGGAACACCAGATACGCCCGCACCGCCGCACCATCAGCCGCATCCAGATCGCCCAGCACCGTACCCAGGTCCTGAGCCGACTGCCGCAACTGGGTGCCCACGTTCGTCCACGTCTGCGCGAACCCCGCCACAGCCCCCGAATCCCCGGTCAGGTCGTTCAGCCAGCCCTTCAACGGCTGCAGATGCTCCATCAGCCAGCCCAGCCCCGCCGCGATCAACGACCCCAGCGGATCCGACACCGTCGCGATCGTATCCATCACCGCACCGAACGCCGCGAACCCGCCCGCGACCCAGTCCCCGGACTTGATCGCGGCGACCAGCGCCTCGCCGTCCTCCAAGAGGAACGCACCCTGCAACGGGCTCGTCGTGTTCACCGGCCCCGCCACCAGCGGATTGTGCGGCGTCACCGACGCACCCCGTCCACCTCACCGTGCAACCGCTTGTACCGGGCGGAGAAGTCCTCCTCCATCGCCTCGAAATCACTCACGAGGCCGAGGAACTCCGACTCCGCCCGCCCCAGCAGAGCCGACACCGAACTGATCGTGCCCACCGCGACCTGCGACACCAACAGCGCCGGTGGCACCAGGAACGAGCACATCACCCCGAACGCCCCGCCGGCCAGGTTCAACGACCCCGCCGCGTCCTGCGCCATCCGCACATCCGACGCGACCCTGGCCACGCGGGCCGCATGCTGCCGGGCGACATCGAAATCCAACGCGATCCGATCGCCCATCAGCGGTACTCGATCCCGCCCAGAGGACCATCCGCCTTCGACGCACGCGCGTCGATCTCACCACGCAGATGCGCGACCGCCGGATCATCCTCACCGAACGCATCCGCCGCGATCCGACCCGCACGCACCCCCGCCGCCTGCTGCGCCCGCCCCGCCGTCTCCACCAGCAGCCGGCCCAGCGCGGCCGCGCTCAGCTGCAGCGCGTCGTCCGTCAAGGCCACGTCGAGCAACCGCCCCGACGCGTCCACCACCACCGACAGCTCACGCCGCGGCGACGACACCCGCTCGCGCACCGCCTCGATCTCCGCCCGCACCGCCGACGCCGCCACCGCACGCTGCTGCGCCCGCTCCACATCGCGAGCCAGACGCTCGGCCACCTCGTCCGCGCTCAGACCATCGAAGAAACCACTCACCCGCGCCACCCCTCCTCCTGCACCACGCGACACGACGGACACCGTCGCCTCCGAAACACTATGCTGACGCCCCCTGCGCGCGCGATGGGGAGAACTCCCCATCGCGAGGCGTCAGTCGACATCGGATGCATCAGCATCCACCGCATCGAGCAGCACCAGATCCGCCCGATCCACGAGCCGCGAGGCGATCACGTGCTCGACGAGGCGAGTGCGGCGGTTCGTGGCGGACCCGCGGGCGCCGCCGCGCATGCCGGGCACGCCGATGCGGTCGAACTTGTCGCACACATTGTCGAGCTTGCGGTTGAAGCGCGTGACCGTCCAGCCCAGGCGCGCCGCGGCCTCGGTGCTCGAGGGGATCGCGCTCATCCCGGTGCCGTCCCGACGCAGCAGCGGTTCGGCGAGTGCGAGCAGCAGCTGCTTCTGGCTGAGCGTGAGCGGCACGTCGCCGATCGTCGACTCCCCCGTGACCGCGTCGTCGCGATGCGTGCCACGGAAGGTCGGCTGCGTGGAGTGCACGGTGAACTCGTAGGTGGTGGGGCCGGCCGAGAAGATCACGGTGGTGACCGCGAAGACCAGCGGGAGCCGTGCGCCCGGCGCCAGCCACGCCTGCACCCCGCCCGAGGCGTCGGTGACGGTCGCCTGCAACCGGCTGCCGATGTTGGCCAGCCACCACAGTCCGCCGATCTCGGCGATCTCGAGGAAGTGCCGGTGCAGGAACAGGTTGTCGTCGATGGCGAGGTCGCCCTCACGACCGACGAGGAAGCGCCCGCCGGGCCCGATCGGGAAGTACTCCCCCGCGAATTCGACGGTCACGCTGGTCGGGGTGGGCGCGGTGTCGCGAGCCTCGAGGGATGGTTCCGCGGTGCGGACTTCCTCGGACGGTTCCGCGGTGGGCGCACGAGACGGTTCCGCGGCCGGCGGTTCATTCATCAGCGCCGCGAGTCCGGTCGGCGGCACTGCGACCGGCGCCGTCTCATCCTGCTCGTGCGCGGTCACGATGTGCATCCCCGCACCGGGGCGGACGCCGAGCCGTTCTCGCGCCGCAGCGCGACATCGATGCAGGTCTTGCCGCCAGGCTGCTCCGGCACGGTGATCTCGGGGGCGTCGACCTTGGTCATCTCGCCGTCACCGGCGAGGGTGACCACCTGCACGAGGAACGCATCGCCCGCCTTGCCGCCGGTGCTCGTCCAGGTGAAGTGCACGCCACCCGCTCCGTCGGGCGTGCCGGTGACGTCCTTCGGAACCGGGGCGGTATCGGCAAGGGGATCCTGCGGATCCGCGGTCGCCGAGGCCGCCGGCTTCGGCTTCGAGCCCTGCGCGTTGAGGAGGTTCACCGCGAGCACGGATCCGCCCGCCAGCAGCAGCACCGCGGCGACCGACAGCACGGCCCACAGCGCGCCGCGACGGGAGCGCGTCGCCACCGGGTCGGGCTCGGCGTCGGCGAAGGGCGGAGCCGGCTGCGCCAAGGACGGACCGGAGGGTGCGACGCTGTCGGCGGCAAGGCCCGAGAAGGGTGCGGCCGGGTGTGCCGGAGACGGTGGTGCGAAGGTCGCGGGTATCGCAGGCGCGGGCGCCGCGACGGCCGTCGGGGGCGCCTGGATCGCCGTGGGCTCGGGATCGACGACCTGCGGCGGGCGCACGCGCGTGGCGTCATCGTCGCCGGGCCGTGCGCGCGGCACCTCGATCATCGCCTCCCTGCGGGGGCTGACGACCGTGGCGTCGACCTCAGTCCCGGCGGACGTCGACACCGGTGCCGGGGGGTCGAAGCGCGGCCCCGGCAGCGCCGGATCCGTGGGCGCCTGCACGGGACGCGTGGCGGCGGACGGGCGCGTCGCCGAGGGGTTCGGATCGATGCTGACGACCTCGCGCACCCGGGTGAGGCCGTCGTCGTCCTCATCGCGGTCGAGGTCGGCCTGGTGCTCGTCGACGATGTCGATCGCGGTCACCGAATGCGACAGCTCGATCTGGATCTTCTGCAGCGCCCGTGCGAACGCGACCGCGCTCGGGAAGCGGTCCGCGGGGTTCTTCGCCATCCCGCGGTCGAGGGCGCGGACGAGGCTCTCCGGCACATCGGCGCGGCCGAGCGCCGGCACCGGATCCGCCTCGATCCGCGCGATCAGATCCGCGCCGCTGTTGCGCTGACCGACGCGCTCGAACGGGCTGCGCCCAGTGAGCAGCGAGTAGAGCGTCGCCGCGAGCGCGTACACGTCGCTGCGGGCGCTCGACTGCGGCGGGTCGCCGAACGACTCCGGTGGCGACCACGGGATCGACATGCCCGCCGCTTCGTTGACCGCGCCCGTGGTCGACGCGATGCCGAAGTCGGTCAGCGCTGGGCGGTTGTACGCGGTGACCAGGATGTTGGCGGGTTTGATGTCGCGGTGCAGCACCCCGGCCCGGTGCGCGGTCTCGACGGCGCCTGCGACCTGCACGCCGACCCGCAGCGCCTCGGCGACCGTGAACGGCTCCTTGCGGGCACGCTGCTGCAGGTTCGGCCGCGGGCAGTACTCCATCACCAGGTACGGGCGCCCGTCATCGGCGACACCGGTCTGGTAGATCGTGACGATCGCAGGATGCGTCGAGAGCATCGCCATCACGTTCGCCTCGTCGGTGAACTCCTGCGCCGCCCCGGTGGCGAGGCGGTCGGCGAGCAGCACCTTCACCGCCACGCGCCGGCGCGGCTGCTGCTGCTCATAGAGGAAGACGTCGGCGAAGCCGCCCGTGCCCAGCGGTTCGATGAAGTCGAAGCCCGCGAGCTGCGGCGGCGGTGACGGCGGCCGGCTCACGGCAGGTCCTCGAACGCGACCGTCACCCCGTCGCCCAGATCGATCACATCACCGGTGACGACGATCGTGGGCTCGCCCGGGTGCAGCCGCACCGGGTCGCTGCCGGGCCGCAGCAGCGTGGATCCGTTCGTGGTGTGCAGATCGACCACGACGACGGCGTCGGAGTCGGGACGGATCTCCAGATGACTGCGCGAGATGTCCTGCTGCGGGCTGTCGACCGCCACCAGGTGCGGCAGTGTGGTGCCGCTGGAGCGGGTCGAGCGCGGACGCCGGCCTATCACGACGATGCGGTCGAGGTCGACCACCTGTCCCGTCGACACGCGGATCCGCGGCGCCGCGGTCCGCACCGCGGCCACCGGGGTCGCCGGCGTCGGGATCGAGGCGAAGACCGGGGCGTCGTCGGATCCGGTGTCGCGCAGCGCGCGGGCCTGCGCGAGCGAGATCGTGGCACCGTCGTGATCGCCGTCGTCGTCCGCCCCATCCTCGTCCGGGGTGGCTGCGCGCGGGGGACGAAAGTCGAGAGTGTGCCCGCCCAGGAGCGGCGACACTGCGGTGGTCTCGACGGCGGACGCGACCGCGAGCGGAACGGCGGGAACCGAGGACGGCACGGAGATCACGGTGTCGTCGAGGTCGTCCGCATCGCCGAAGAGCTCGTCGTCATCCGTGCGGGCTGCGTCAACCGCGGGCTCGGGGTCGTCCGCGGGCTCCGGCTCGGGAGCCGGTTCGTCCCGGCGCCAATACTCCGGCGCGGCTGTGAACGTGCTCACGGGATCCGGTTCGGGCTCGGGATCCAGATCCGGTTCCGGCTCGGGTGCTGGATCCGGCTCGGGTTCCGGATCCGGCTCGAATTCGGGTTCCGGCTCCGGCTCGAACTCGGCGAAGACCGCGGGTTCCGGCACGGACGCGGAGTCCGGCACGCCCTCAGGCTCCGGATCCGGCTCGGCCACGACCTCGGGCGCGGCGTCGGGCGCTGCGTCGGGCTCCGGCACGACCTGCGCCGCCGGGCGTTCGCCGAACCGGGCCGTGGCCGCGCGGACCACGCCCGCCACGATCGGGAGCGACGCGTCGGTGACGACGTCTTGCAGCACCAGCTCCGCACCGGTCACCCCGGCCAGATACCGCTCGGACCAGGTCGTCACCTCCGCGCCGGTGATCTCGTGCTCTCCGCCCGCGAACAGCCGCGCCGTCACCCGGCCGCGCACCGCGATGCGGGCGTCGTCGCCCTCGCGCACGATGGCCGCGAACGGCGGGATCGCGGCGAACGACCCGCCGCCGGCCGCGGTGAGCGCATCCACGATGCCGGCGAAGTCCTCGTGCCCGGATCCGACCCGCTCCCAGAGCGCCGCGATCAACGCCGCCGGCGCATCCGGCGGCAGCGCCACGACGACCCGGGGCCCGACCAGCAGATACCAATCGCCAGACGCGTACACCGCACCCATCACTGCATCCCTCCCATGGCCTCGGCACGCGGTCGCGTATCCGAGTCGATGTCGTCGAAACCGGCCGCGGCCCCGCCACCCGCACGGGCGCTCACGTGGATCGCGTCGACGACGACGGCCGTCACGTTGTCGCGACCGCCATGCTCGAGCGCACGCGCGACGAGGCGGTCGGCGGCCACCTGCGGATCCTCGAAGACCGCGAGCACCTCGCTCAGCTCCCGGTCGTCGACCTCGGAGCTCAGCCCGTCGGAGCAGATCAGGATCCGATCACCCGTGGCTGCGGGGATCATCCAGAAATCCGCCTCGCCGGTGCTGCCCGCGCCGATCGCGCGGGTGATGATGTTGCGCCGTCGATCGCGCTGCGCGTCGCCCGCCGTCAGTTCGCCCGCGTCGATGAGCTCCTGCACCACGGAATGATCGACCGATATCTGCTCGAGCACGCCGTGCGCGTAGCGATAGGTGCGCGAGTCGCCGATGTTCATCGTGAGCCAGTAGCCTGCCCCGTCGACCTCCGCGATCGCCGCGCCGCTGAGCGTGGTGCCCGCACGGGCGCCGTCTTCAGCGATAGCCTCGACCGCCGCTCGCGCATGTGCGAGGGCGAAGCCGATGTCGTCGATGGTGAGCGCCGTGCGACCCTGCAGTGCCTGGAACTCGCGGATCACGGTCGCGCTCGCGCGATCCCCGGCCTGGTGTCCGCCCATGCCGTCGGCGACCAGGAACAGCGGGGCCTGGGCCAGATGCGCGTCCTCGTTGTGCGCGCGCTTCAGCCCTGTATCGGTGGCGGCGCCGACGCGCACGACGATCGGCGCGATCATGTGTAGCCCCCGACCGTCACGATCCGCTCGCCGATCTCGATCGCGTCGCCGAGGCGGATCCGCACACGCTCCCCCGCAGGGCACGCGATGCGCACGCCATCGCGCACGACGGTGGTGCCGTTGGTGGAATGCCGGTCGCGCACCCAGCCGCCGGCGTTCTCCGCCGCCGCCTCGAAATGCGTCTTCGACAGCGACAGCGTCTCATCGCGCACGGCCACCGCGGCGGCTCCCGGCTCGGCGGCGGGATTGCGGCCGAACACCGTGCGCCCCGACACGATCGCCCGGGTGCCGTCGTCCCACACGAACAGCAGCCGATGACCGGGGATGCTGATGCGGGTGTCCTCCGGGTCGTCGTCCTCGGCATCCCGCACGGCGGTGAGCGGCGCGGGCAGCTGTTCGGCGGCCGGCGCGGGCAGCGGGGCCGCGGCCGGCGCGGGCAGCTGTTCCGCGGCCGGCGCGGGCAGCGGTAGGGGCAGCGGGGCGGGCAGCGGCGCGGCGGCCGGGATCGCGGATGCGGGCGGCACCACCTCGGGGCCGGTGACCGGGGTCGGGACGGATACGGGCACGGGCGCTGCGGGGCTGATCCCGGGCACCATCGTGATCATCGCGTGCTCGGCGAGATCATCGATCGGCTGCGGCCCGGCCGCGGCCGCGGGCGGCACTGGATCGAGCGGGCGAGGGGGAGGCGACATCACCGTGGCGTCATCGGGATCGTCCCAGGCCTGGACCGGGGCGGCGCCGGCGAGCGGGGCACCGCCGGTGATCGGGGCGGCGCCGGTGATCGGGGCGGCGCCGGCCATCGGTGCTTCCGAAACCGCGGCGACCGCCGTGACCGGGGCGGCGACCCCGCGCACGTCGAGCACGATCGCACCGGACGCCTTGTCGTGCCAGCCCTGGAACAGGCCGGATCCGTCGAACAGCGGAGTGAAATAGCCGACCAGGATCACCGTGCTCAGCCCGAACACGATGTTGCGCAGCAGCGCGCGCCCGAAGCCGAGTCGTGCACCGGTGTCGGCGCGCACGAGGCGCAGTTTCATGATGCGCATCCCGACGGATCCGCCGCCGCCCTGCATCACGCAGAAGACGATGAACCACACCAGCGCCACGAGCAGGGTCGCACCGAGTCCGAGCACCAGCCCGCCGGCGCGCGCCGTGATGTTCTGCTGCGAGAGCCCCGGCAGCGCGGTCGCGAGCGTCGCACCGTAGCCGACGATCATGATGAGGGCCGCGATCGCGCCGTCGATGAGGCAGGCGAGCGCGCGGCGCGCGAGCGGGGCGATCGACCCGGCCGGGCTCGTGGTCATGGTGTCTCGCTCTCGGATGCGGGGCCTGTGGAGCGGCGTGCGCGCCGCGGACGGGAACTGCTCTCGATCGTGCCAGGTGCCACGGCGCCCGCGCCAGGGGATCCGGCACCGGGGGATCCGATGCCGGGGGATCCGGCGCCGGAGCGACGGATCCGCTCCGAGGCGGCATCGCGCAGGCCCTGCACGCCGGAGGACAGCCGGGAGCCGCCCAGCAGCGAGCGCAGACTGAGCCGGGCGCGCAGTCGGCGTCGCCAGTTCGCGTTCTTGCCGAGACCGGCGACGATGCCGTCGACCTCCGCCCAGAACGCGTCCACCTCGGCCTCGGTGGGCTCGGTGGGGCCGAACACCTGCGCGTCGGCGTGGTCGGCGAGCACGGTCACGGCGGGCACCGTGAGCGCGGTGGCGACGGTGTGCGCCTCCTCAGCGCGCGTCGCGCCGAGCGGGATCCGCGCGCCGTAGTCGACCGCGCGATCGGTGAGCTCATCCCACCCGCCGCTGATCCGGTCGGCCGTCTGCTGCGCCGCCCGGCGCTTGCGTCGGCGCGCGGCCTTCCAGGCGCCGATAACGATGAACGGGGCCGCGAGGATCGCGAGCACGAGCAGAGCGCTGCCGCCGATCGCAAGCACGATGCCGAGGATGCCGAGTAGGTTGTTCGGGCCGTCCTGCGCCCCGCGCTGGTCGGGCACGGTCGGGGGCAGGTCGACCGGCTCCTGCGGCGGGGGCGGCGGCTGCAGCACCTGCGGCTTGGGCACCACCTTCGGCTTGGTGATCTGGTCCTGCGGGACCTTGTCCTTCGGCGGGGTGGGATCGAACGCCACCCAGCCCGCCTTCGCGAAGTTCACCTCGACCCAGGCGTGCAGGTTGTCGCCGTTCGCGGAGAACGTGCCCTTCTGCCCCTTGTCCGGGTAGAAGCCCATCACCACGCGCGCGGGAATCCCCAGCGAACGCGCGGCGAGCGTCATCGCGACCGCGTACTGCTCGTCGTCGCCGATCATCTGCTCGCCGCCGATCAGCGTCGAGATCCGCTCCTCGGTGTGCCCGGCGCGGCTGAGCGCCTCGCCCTCCAGCCCATGGCTGAAGAAGCCCTCCTCGGAGAACTTCTTCACCAGGGCGCGCACCTGGGCGATCGGCGTCTTCGCGTCGGCCACGGTGTCGGAGGCGAGGGTGGAGAGCTTCTCCGGCCCCGGCACCTGCTTCGGCATCGAGACGGATCCGAACTGCTGTCCCTCGAGCTCCTTGTCGCTCCAGCTCTTCGGAATCGTGGTGTCGACCGTGTACGTGTCGCCCGCGCGCAGCTTCGTGATCGTGACGGCCGTGCCGGTGGACTCGTTGTAGTACGCACCGCGACGCAGCGCATCGGCATCGGATCCGCCGAAGGTGATCTTCTGCACCTGACCGGCATCGGGAACCCAGACCGCGGCGTACTGGTCCATCGTGAACTGCAGCTGCGCGGCGGATCCGGTCGCATCCGCCGACATGCTGTCCCGGATCGGGCCGAACGCGCCCGAGGAGCCGACCCCCTTGTCCGACACGTCGTAGACGATGCCGTTGTACTCGTCCATCGTGCCGATGCGGATCCTGGCGCCCTCGGGCAGGCCCTTCACCGTGAACAGGGTGTCCTTGCGGTGGTCCTTGACGTAGCCGCGGTACGACTGCAGCGGGCTCGCGTACTCGTGCACGTCGAACGGCGGCAGCACCACGTCGCGGAACACGTGGCGCGGCTCGGCGAGCGTGGTCGCGGCGGCGGCCCCGGTTCCGGCGAGGGCGGCGACGGCGAGCACGGCTCCCCCGGCGAGCAGGCGCCGGCGGCGCAGGGCCGTGGAGCGGGATCCGTCGGCGGCGACCGACACCGCCGCGCCGCTGGAGGCCCCGGTCCCGCGCAGCGCCAGCCAGGCGACCGCGATGACCGCGAACACGACGCCCTGCACGATCGGCGCCGCGGGCTGCGGCACGCCCATCGCGATCACCAGCACGAGGTGCACGGCGGCGGGGATCAGCGCCCAGGCCGGCCGGCGCAGGCGCAGCGCCAGGGAGGCGGCGACCACGGTGAGCACGAGCGCCGCGAGGAACGGCACGAGCCCGTAGCCATCGCCGACCGCCACCGGGGCGACCGTGGTGAGCATCGCCTTCCAGCTGGTGACGGCGCCGGCGGCGAGACCGCCGAGGGTCTCGCCGGTGGGGATCACACCGAACAGCGTGGTGCTCGGCAGCGCCAGCGCCCCGCCGAAGCCGAAGTAGACGAGCAGGGTGAGCCCGGCGATGACGAGGATGCCCCAGCGGCGCCAGGCGCAGAGCAGGGCGACGCCGAGCCCGAGCACGAGTCCGCCGAGCGCCGCGGGCAGGTACGAGCCGCCGGCGAACGACGGCCACCAGCCGACGACACCGACGCCGAGCAGCAGCGCGACGGCGGTGAGGTCGACGAGGGTGCGGCCGGGCGTGAGCGACGGCGTGGGTGACGGAGCCGACGATGGCGATAGCGACGGCGTCTGCGGACCGGTCATGCGAGCACCTTCCCGAGGGCGAGGGGCAGCTGCTCGAGCGTGCCGACCGTGATGACGTCGGCGTCGCTGATGCGCCGCAGCGACGGCGTGGCCCCGATCTGCGCCACGATCGCGAGCACCCGGGATCCGAACGGCAGTCGCGCGCAAGCCGTGCGCAGCTCCTCCGTGCTGGTGCGCGCGCCGCACACCAGCACGACCACGCTGGACAGCGGCATGTGCGCGGCCACGGTGCCGGCGAGCGCGGCCAGCCCGCCGTCCTTCGGACGGCTCTCGTCCACCCCGGCGAGCGAGTCGAGCAGCTGCTTGCCGGTGCCCGAGGGCAGGGCGCGGCCCTGCACACGCAGCTCGACGTGCTGCGAATCGCGCAGCGCACGCAGGCCGACGGATCCGGCGAGCGAGATCGCCAGCTCGAACTCGTCTGGCTCGGTGTAGTCGCCGGCCGACCGGCTGAGGCCGATCACGAAGTGCGAGCGGCGGGTCTCCTCGTACTGGCGCACCATGAGCACGCCGGTGCGCGCCGAGGAGCGCCAGTGCACGCGCCGCAGGTCGTCGCCGGGCTGGTACTCGTTGAGCGCGTGGAACGAGACATCGTCACGGGACAGATCCGACGCGGGGAGCCCCTCGAGGTCGCGCAGGAACCCGAGCGACTGCCCGTCGAACATGATCGTGCGGGGGTGCACGAACAGATCGATCGGGTCGTCGCGGCGGTGCGCGCGTTCGAACAGCCCGAGCGGATCGCCGCGCACCACGCTGACCGGGCCGACCGAGACCACGCCGCGGCGGTGCGTGGGGATCGCGAACAGTTCCTCGGCCTCTTCTCCGGGGGCGAGCCGTTTGATGCCGAACTCGCCGCGCCCGCCACCCACCGGCAGCACCACGCGCGAGGGCAGGATCGCGCGGCTGCTGCGGTTCGCGAGGGTCAGCGCGCCGACCGCGCGCTCGCCCACCACGACCCGGGTGCGGGCGAGGTCGAGGCGCACGTCGTACGCGGTGCGGCCGATCAGGAACAGCGCGCACAGCGCCAGCACGATCGCGATCACGATCGCGATCACGGCGAACTCGACCCAGCCCAGCGGCAGCGCGAGGAGCAGGCAACCGAGGGCGATCGCGGCGAGCACCCAGGCCAGCGGGCGCACCGCTCCCGCCATCAGGCGCAGCCGCGCACCGGCGCGCGCGAGCAGCAGCGCGGCGATGTCGCGCCAGCCGGCCTCACGGTCGGATCCGGCCGCTCGGTCGGATCCGGGCGCCTGGGCGGTGGTGGTCATGCGTGCTCTCTGTCGTGTGTCGGTGTTCAGGCCGCCGCGCGCGCCTGCGGGGCGGCGACCTTCTCGACGACGCGGGCGACGACGGTGTCGGCAGTGGTGCCGGCGAACTCCGCCTCCGGGTCGAGGAGCAGCCGGTGCAGCCACACCGGGCGGGCCAGGGCCTTCACATCGTCGGGCAGCACGTAGTGCCGGCCCTGCGCGGCGGCCCACACCTTCGCGATGCGCACCATGGCCAGCGCGCCGCGCACGGAGACGCCGAGGCGGATCGCGGCATCCTCACGGGTCGCTTCGACGAGCTCGGCGATGTAGCGCAGCACGGCGGGCTCGACGTGCACGGCGGCGGCGAGGTCGGCCATGTCGGCGACCGCGTTCGTCGTGATCACCGGGGTCAGCCGCGAGGCCGGGTTGCGCTCGGCCGCGCCCGCGAGGATCGACGCGGTGACGTCGAGGTCGGGGTAGCCGATCGACGTCTTGATCAGGAAGCGGTCCAACTGCGCCTCGGGCAGCTTGTAGGTGCCCGCCTGCTCGATCGGGTTCTGCGTGGCGATCACCAGGAACGGCCGGCCTGCCTCGTGGGCTGTGCCGTCCACGGTGACCCGCGACTCCTCCATGACCTCGAGCAGCGCCGATTGCGTCTTCGGCGAGGCGCGGTTGATCTCGTCGGCGAGCACGATCGAGGCGAACACCGGGCCGCGATGGAACTCGAAGGTGTGCGTGTTCTGGTCGTAGATCGTCACGCCCGTGACGTCCGAGGGCAGCAGATCCGGCGTGAACTGGATCCGGCTGCTGGTGCCCTGCACGGTGGCGGCGAGCGCCTTCGCGAGGCTCGTCTTGCCGGTGCCGGGGGCATCCTCGAGGAGCACGTGCCCCTCGGCCAGCATCGAGGCGAGCACGAGGCTCACCACGTCGCGCTTGCCCTGCAGCGCCCGGTCGACGTTGTCGACGAGGCGGGTGAAGGTGCCCTGGAACCAGGCCGCCTGCTCGGGGGTCATCGTCATCGTTGTTCGTTCCTTCGTCAGTGGGAGTCGGGGTCCGCGCGAGCGCGGCTACGGTCTCGGCCAGTACTGCTTCTCGGTGTCGACCGAGCTGCCCCAGCCCAGGATGTCGACCCAGACGTCCACGCCGTCACGGCCCTGCCAGCAGGACAGCTGCACACTGCCGTTGCCGGTGAAGTTGACCGAGTGGGTGCCGCCGATCTGGCCGTTCGCACTGGAATGGCAGGTCACCGAGTAAGTGCCGATGTTCAGGTTCTGGAAGTTCACGACCATCAGGCGGCACCCGTTCACGCAACCGCTGCCGGCCGGGTTGCCCTGCGTCACCCACACCCGCGGCGGGGGCGGGTCTGACGTCCGGGCCGACGCAACGGCCTCGCTGGACCACTGGCCCGCCGAGTCCTGCGCGCGCACCTTGATGGTGTGCGTGGTCGAGTACGCCGAGCCGCTGGTGCGCGTGCCGCTGCGGCCGACGTTCTCCCACGCTCCGCCGTCGATGCTGATCTGCATGACCTGGATCGACCGGCCGTTGTCGGCCGGCGCCGACCAGCCCATGGTCACCGTGGTGCCGTTGTTCACCGCGCTCGCGCCAGGCGTGTTCACCGATCCGTAGGGCTGAACGCCCGACTTGGTGCCCGCGGCTCCCGGCTGCGACTCCTGCCCGCCGACGACCGAGTACGCCCGCACCTGCACGGTGTACGTGCCGTTGTTGGCCGCGGGGATGTCGGATCCGTTCCAGCTGCGCACCCAGCCGCTGCCGATCGAGTACTCGTAGTGGATCTCGCTGCTGCTCGCGCCGTTCGCGTCCGCCAGGCTGTACGCGACGTGGATGTTGTTGTTCTGCTCCAGGACGCTCGTGAGCGTCGTCGCACCGGGCTGCCCGAACGCGCGGCGGGCGTTGGAGACCGCCGACCAGGCACCGGCGCCGGCCTTGTTGTTGCCGCGCACCTTGAACGTGTAGTCCGCGGTCGAGTTGCCCACGGTCACGTTCTGGCTCTTCGCGGTGCCGGGCACGCTGATCGTGTTCACCACGGACGACCCCTGCAGCACCTGCAGGTCGTAGCTGGAGATCGCGTCGCCGTTCGCGCCGGCGGCCGTCCAGGTCACGGTCATCTGCGACTGGGATCCGACCGAGGGAGCGCTCTGCGCGTTCGGGGTGCCCGGCGCGGTCGGCGGGCCCGCGGGGACCTCCGCCGCCGACCAGCCCGACCAGGTGGACGGCTCGGGGGCGCGGTTCACCGCCTGCACCCGCACCTGGTAGTTGGCGCCGTTCTCCAGCCCGTCCCATTTCAGGCTGTTGCCGGTCACCCCGGTCTTCGTCGCGACACCGCTGGGCGGCGCCGGCGAGATCTCCAGGTTGAATGAGGACACGGGGGATCCGGGCGTCGTCGGGGTCTTCCAGGCCACGTCCAGCGACTTGTCGCCGAACTTCAGAGTCGGCGGGTTCGGCGTGTCCGGCCGTGCGTCGGGACGGGCCACCGCGGAGGTCGGGGACGGCTTGCCCTCGCCGACGCGGTTCGTCGCGGTCACCGCGAACGTGTACTCGACGTTGTTGGTGAGACCGTCCAGCGTGCACGTCGTCGACGCACACTGCTTGGAGTAGGCGCCGCCGCTCGTGGCCTTGACCGTGTATCCGGTGATCTCGGCGCCGTTGTTGGATGGCGCCGACCAGTTCAGCACCACCGTGCGGTCCTGCACGCTCGTCACCTGCGGGGCGCCCGGAGCGTCCGGGATGCCCTGCACGGTCACGACGATGCGGCCGTCGACCTCGCGATCCGGATCCTTCGTCGCGTCCTGCACCCGGTAGGTCGCGACGACCTGACCGACGAAGTCCTTCGCGGGGGTGATCACCACGTTGTCGCCCTGCACGGCGGAGGCCGCGGACCCGGTCTGCACGCCGACGGAGAGGATCTTCAGCGGCTTGTCCGGGAACGGGTTCACGTCGTTCTGCAGCACCGGGATCGTGACCGGCTTGCCTTGATCCGCCTGGGCGACGGTGTCCTCGTTCGCTACGGTCAGCGACCGCGTCGACGCGGAGACCGTGACGTTCACCGTGCCGGCCACCGGCTCGGTCTTGCCGTCCGTGACGGTCAGCTGCACGGTGGTCGCCGTGCCCTTGGGCGCGTTGGAGTCGGCCTTGACCTTGAGGGTCGTCCCGTCGAGGCTCGCCGTGACGCCGTGGTCCGGCTGCCCGGTGATCGCGAACTTCAGCTTCTTCGCGTCCTCCGGATCCGGATCCTTCGCGAGCGCCGCGAGGTCGACCTTCTGCTCCGGCTCACCCGGGGCGACCGACACCTGCGCGTTCGTGAACGTCGGCGGCTGGTTGTCCGGCGGCAGCACCGTGATCGGCAGGCTCAGCGTGCCCTTGCGCCCCTTGGGGTCGTCGGGCCCCGTGCCGTCGGTCACCTCGAACGAGACCGCGTCGTCGCCGAAGTAGCCCGGCTTCGAGGTGTACACGAGCGTGTGCTCGTCCTTGATGAGCGGCGCCCCGTTGGCGTTCACCGCGCTGACCTTGTCGGCCTGCGTGATGCGCACCTCACCGCCGCCGGCGACCGTGACGTACTGCGACAGCGGGAGCTCCTTGGTCTCCCCGCTCTTGACCTCGACCGGCTTGGTGCTCACCAGGGTCGGCGCGAGCTCGCTCAGGGCCGGGACGAAGATGAACGCCGAGGCGGTCAGGTTGTCGCGGTCGGTCACGGTGTACTGCACCAGCTGGCGCTGCTCGCCGACCGTCACCTGGATCTTGCGGTTCGGCAGCACCTTCGCGTTCGGGTCGCTCGTGCTCAGCTTGAGCTCGTCGACGACGCCGTCCGGATCCTCGTCGTTGTCGAGCACCGGCACCTCGACCTGCAGGCTCTTGCCCTTCAGATCGCTCGCCTGCACCCGGTCGTCGCGGGCGATCGGCGGCACGAGCGGCACGTCGTCGGCCACCGTGATCTGCACCGGTGCGGTGGCAGTCGCGCCCTTGTCGTCGGCGACGGTGTACTCGACCGAGGTCTGCAGCGGCTTGTTCGGTGCCGTGATCAGCACCCGGTCGCCGGAGACGGTGGCCTTCAGCCCGTCCACGCCCTGCGGCAGCGTGATGCCGTTCTTGACGAGCCCGATCGGGTCGCCGTCCGGATCCGAGTCGTTCGCGAGCACGGCCACGCCGACCGTGCGGCCGGGGCGGGTGACGATCGAGTCCTTCACCGCGTACGGCGCCTGGTTGGTGCCCGCGCCCGGGGCGATACCGACCCGGATGGTCGCCGTCGCCTCCTTGCCGAGCCGGTCGCGCACGCGATAGGTGAACGTGTCGATGCCGTTGGCCTTGTCGAAGGCCTGATAGGTGAGGAAGTTCGCCCCGACCTCGGTGACCTTGCCCTGTTTGGGCGCGGAGTCGATCCCGACGAGCTCGACCGAGTCGCCCTCGGCGTCCAGTCCGTCCAGCGGCACGGCGATGCGCACGCTCGTGCCGCTCAGGGCGCGCACGGTGAGGTCGTGCGGGCGCGGGGCGGTGTTGGTCTTCTCGTCGACGGGGAGGATCTGGATCGTGATGTATCCGGCGGCCTTCTGCCCGTTCGAGTCGACCGCCTCGTAGGTGGCGTAGACGGTGCGCGGGGTGTCGCCGGCACGGAAGCGCACCGTGTCCTGCGAGACGAACGCCTCGCCGTAGGCGGGGTCGATGAGCGGCTCGATCAGCTTCGGCGCGACATGCAGCGTCGTGCCGGGGGCGTGCTTGTCATTGGCCAGCACCGGGATGGTGACCACATCGCCCGCGCGCACGACGGCCGTGTCGTCGACCGCGGTCGGCGGGTCCAGCTTGCTGGGCGCCGGGATCGGGATGACGATCACGTCGCCGTCGGCGGTCTTGGAGCCGTTCGAGATGCGGTAGCGGATCCGCACCTCCTTGTCGAGGTTGCCCTGGTCGGTGACCCGCAGCGTCTCATGGTTCAGCACGGAGACGGCGACCCCGCTGTGCGGCTCCACCGTGACCGACTGCACGACGAGGATGCCGCCGGCCGGATCGATGTCGTTGTTCAGCACGCCGACCAGCACGTCGCCGCCGGTCGGCAGCAGGGCGATGTCGCGCACGGCGATCGGCGCACCGGCCTCGGCCGATTTGTCCAGCACGTCCACGCGCACCAGCCCCGGCACTGCGTTGGGGCCGGCGCTGGCGAGGTACTGCATGTAGTAGGTGCCGGGCGCATCGGCCTGGAACGTGAAGGTGCCCTCGGCGAAGTTCGGGGTGATCACGGCGCCCGGGGTCTCGTCGACGCGGGTCAGGCGCAGCTGCTCCCGGCCCGAGCTGGTGTCGTTCAGCAGCGGCGAGACCGTGACCTGCTCGCCGGCGCGGGTCACCACGTGATCCGCGTTCGTCCGGGGCGCGGTCGTGCCGGCCGGGCGGATGTCGAGGCGGATCGTGCCGGTGGTGAACTCCCCCAGCGCGTCGGCGACCGTGATCCGGATCTCCTTGCGACCGGGCGGGCTCGCGAGCGCCCGGTAGGTGAGCTGTCCGTCGGGGGTGAAGTCGACCTGGTCGCCCGGGGCGGCCTCGACATCCTTCAGGTACACGTCGTCGCCGTCGGGATCGATCCAGTCCGGCAGGGCGTTGTAGGTCGCGGTGCCGCCGGCTTCGATGAGCATCCCCGGAACGCGCTTCTGCTTGGGCGGGCTGTTCACGCTCCAGTCGTGCACGGTGAGGGCGACCGTCGCCGTCGCGGTGCCGCCGCGGCCGTCATCGGCCTGGTACTGGAACGAGGAGGATCCGGTCGCGTTCTCCGGCACCGCGATCTGCAGCGCACCGCCGTTGTTGAT
>JAFDWK010000099.1 GCA_018268515.1 Actinomycetota bacterium | reverse complement strand
TCAGGATGCCACAGGCGCTCGACGTACTCACCCATCACAGCCTCCCTTCCGTCGTCGCTATTTCTACTTTAAGTGCCCTAGCCGAGAAATAGCAGGCATCGAGCCGCCTGCGCACCATGTCCGATGCCCTCGGTGCTGCGGGCCGGAAGCTGTCACCGTCAGGGATCAGCAAGTTGGAGAACGGGGATCGCCGCGTGGACGTGGATGACCTCACCGTGATCGCCTATCTGCCGCGCACGAGCCCCGCGGCGCTCCTGACGCCCCCGGACGAGCAGACGGCGCTGACCGATGTGCCGGAGTCGTGTCTGCCGCACGGAAGTGTCGTTCGAGCTGGCGAAGGCCGACGCCTCTGTGTTCGGCGACGACGACGGGAAGCTGCGCTCACCCGACGCCATGACGAGGCGCTGGGATCGCCGCCTGAAATGGGTGACCGCGAAGTACAACACGCTCCACCGCGTCACGATCAAGGGGCTGCGTCACACTCACGCGACCCTGCCGCTGGAAATGGGCGTGCATCCCAAGGTCGCGCAGGAACGCCCCGGGCACTCCACGATCACGACGACGACGAACATCTACTCCCGCGTCACGCCGACCATGCAGAAGTCCGCCGTCGAGCGATTCGCCGCCCACCTCGGGCAGGCTTAGCACTTTCTCTAGCACTTCGGACGAAAACAGCCCCTGACCCAGGTCATAAAATACCTGGGTCAGGGGCTGTTTTCCATTCGTGCGCGAGGGGGGACTTGAACCCCCACGCCCTTGCAGGCACTGGCACCTGAAGCCAGCGCGTCTACCTATTCCGCCACTCGCGCATGTCGGTCCTCGCGAACCAACCTCCCGAGAATATCACGCTCCGGCGCGCACGCCGAACCGGCGCCGGACGCGGCCGTGTCGCGCGCACCGGACGCCGTCACGCGCACCGGATCCGGCGGCGCCCGGCGTCGTTCTGCGGGGTTTCCCGCGAATCGCGTCGCGCCGGGGGTTCATCCAGGCCGTGTGGCTACGATGGCCGTACCGATCGGTGAGCCATGGGAGCCCAGTGGGACTACTAGACAGCTTTGAGAAGGGTCTCGAGCGCGCAGTGAACAGCGCGTTCGCGAAGACCTTCCGCAGCGGCATCCAGCCCGTGGAGATCGCTTCGGCTCTTCGCCGTGAGATGGACACGAAGGCCGCCGTGGTCAGCCGTGACCGCATCATCGTGCCGAGCACCTTCCTCGTGCACCTCAGCGGCGATGACGCCACCGCCATGCACGGACTCGGATCCGCCCTCCTCGACGAGCTGAACGTGCTGGTCGCCGATCACGCCCGCGCACAGGGATACAGCTTCGCGGGCCCCGTGAACATCGCACTCGAAGCCGACGAGAAGCTCGCCACCGGCACCGTCCGGGTCGAGTCCTCCGCCACATCCGGCGGCGGCCGCGTCACCTGGCAGGCCGTGATCAGCACCGGCGGCGCCCGGCATGTGCTCGCCAAGTCCCGCACCATCATCGGCCGCGGCAGCGATGCCGACATCACGATCAACGACTCCGGATCCAGCCGCAAGCACGCCGAGGTGCTGTGGGACGGCGACCACGCCATGCTCCGCGACCTCGGCTCCACCAACGGCACCAAGCTCAACGGCCAGCGCGTGCGCGAGGCCCAGCTGTCCAGCGGAATGGTCATCACGATCGGCCGCACGGACCTGACCTTCCAGGTCGTCCCGGTCTCCGCCCCGGCCCGCGGCCGCCGCGGCGACGACGCCACCCGCGCGTTCGGAGTGAATCCGTGAGCGCCCTTCGACAAGCTCATCCACCGGTGAGGAGCCTTCGGCATGAGTGAATTGACGCTGCTCCTGCTGCGCATCGGCTTCCTCGTGCTGATGTGGTTCTTCGTGTTCGCCGTGGTCTACTCGCTGCGCGCCGACCTGTTCGGCGTGCGCGTGCGCAAGATGCCGCAGGGCGAGGCGGCCGCGGCGAGCGCTCCGCCGAAGCCGGCACCGGCGGCTGCCCCCGCGAAGCCCAGGGCCGCTCCGAAGGCGAAGCCGGGGGGCGCGGCCACCACGGCCACCGTCTCCAAGCTCGTGATCACCTCCGGACCCAAGGCGGGCCTGGAGGTGCCGCTCGGATCCGAGCCGATGTCGATCGGCCGCTCGAGCGAATCCGGCCTGGTCATCCGCGACGACTACACCTCCAGTCACCACGCGCGCCTGCTGCTGTGGGGCGAGCAGTGGATGCTGCAGGATCTCGACTCCACCAACGGCACCTTCCTGAACGGCGAGCGCGTGGGCGCCCCGGTCGCGGTGTCGATCGGCGCACCCATCAAGGTGGGCGCCACGACGTTCGAGCTGCGGACGTAACCGGCGGCCATGGTCTTCGAGGGCTCGAGCGCCGCGATCTCCCACACCGGGAAGGTCCGCTCCAACAACCAGGACTCCGGCTACGCCGGGGCGAACCTGTTCGTCGTCGCCGACGGCATGGGCGGCCACGCGGGCGGCGACGTCGCCAGCAGCATCGCGATCCACCGGCTGCAGAACCTCGACCACGGCTACGCCTCCACCGAGGACGCGCAGGCGTCCCTGCAGGCCGCCGCCACGACCGCGGCCGGCGACATGATCCGCGCCGTCAAGGACCGTCCCGAGCTCGCGGGCCTGGGCACCACCCTCGACGCGATCATCATGGTCGACGACTATGCGGTGATCGGCCACATCGGCGACTCGCGCATCTACCTCTACCGCGACGAGGCGCTCACCCAGATCACCACCGACCACACGTTCGTGCAGCGCCTGGTCGACGCGGGCCGGATCACGCCCGAGGAGGCGCGCTACCATCCGCGCCGTTCGGTGCTGATGCGCGTGCTCAGCGACATGGACGCGGATCCCGAGCTCGACATGTTCGTGATGCCGACCCTGTCCGGCGACCGCTGGCTGCTCTGCTCGGACGGCCTTTCCGGCGTGGTCGACGAGGTGCACATGCAGAAGGCGCTGCGTCTGGGCATGGCGCCGGGGCGCACCGCGGACGGCCTGCTGAAGTTCGCGCTCGACGGCGGCGCCCCCGACAACGTGACGATCGTCATCGTCGACGTCGGCGGCCAGCACCCGCTGCTGTCCGGATCCGCCACGATCGTCGGCGCCGCAGCGAATCCGCAGGGCATCGTCGTCCCGGCCGCGCGGCCCGCCCGGCCCAGCTGGCTGCACCCGGTGCGCCAGGCCGCCAACGAGCCCACGCACTTCGAGCCTGCGGCCGACTACCTCGAGGAGCTCATCGAGGAGGACCACCGCCGCTCGGTGCGCCGCCGGATCGGGTGGATCACCGGGTTCATCGTGGTGATCGCGCTCATGGCGGTCGCCCTGTTCGGCGCCTACGCGTGGACGCAGACCCGCTACTTCGTGGGCGTGGATCCCGACACCGACACGGTCGCCGTCTTCCAGGGCATCCAGCAGGATCTCGGTCCGATCGCGCTCTCGCACGTCTACAAGGACACCGAGATCAAGATGTCGGAGCTGCCCAGCTTCAACCAGTCGCTCGTGCAGCAGACCATCACGGCGCGTTCGCTCGACGACGCGACCGCCATCGTCGAACGCCTCCGGGCCTCGGCCACGACGGGGAAGACACCATGACCGCCACCGCACCGGCCCCGCACGCGGGCGACGTCGCGGCCGACACGGCCGTGCTGCGCGCCCTGCGCAGGATCCGCGGACCGCAGACGCAGCGCAATCGCGAGTTCTGGCTGCTCCTGTTCGCCGTGATCGTGGCCGGATCCGCTCTCACACTCGTGCAGCTGGGCGCGCTCGGGCACATCGACCCGATGATCCTGCTCATCGGCGGCGGCCTCGCCGTGCTCGTGTTCGCGCTGCACATCGTGCTGCGCTTCGTCGCCAGCGATGCGGATCCGTTCGTCCTGCCGATCGCGACGCTGCTCACCGGGGTCGGCATCGCGGAGATCTACCGCATCGACATCGCGAACCACGACACCGGCTGGAACGCGTCCTCGAACAAGCAGCTCATGTGGATGGCGATCTCGGTGGTCGGCGCGATCGTACTGGTGCTCTTCCTGCGCAACTACCGGGTGCTGTACAAGTACACCTATCTCTCGGGCCTGGCGGGCCTGGTGCTGCTCGTGCTGCCGTTCATCCCGGGTCTGCGGGCCGACGCGAACGCCGATGTCTGGATCTCGATCGGCGGGCTCGGCTTCCAGCCCGGAGAGCTCTCGAAGATCTTCCTGGCCATCTTCTTCGCGGGCTACCTCGTGCGCACCAGGGAGAGCCTGTCGTCGGTGGGCAAGCGGTTCGCCGGCGTGACCTGGCCGCGCATGCGCGAGCTCGGCCCCGTGATCGTGGTGTGGCTGATCTCGCTGGCGATCATCGTCGCCCAGCACGACCTCGGCACCGGTGTGCTGATCTTCGGCATGTTCATCGTGATGCTCTACGTCGCGACCGGCAAGACCAGCTGGGTGCTGATCGGCGTCGTGGGCGTGGTGATCGGCGTCGCGGTCGTCGCGCAGTTCCTCACCTACGTGCAGAACCGCTTCAACACCTGGATCAACGCGTTCGACCCCAGCCTCATGGAGGACCAGAGCTATCAGCTCACCCAGGGCATCTTCGGCCTCGCGCACGGAGGGCTGCTGGGCACCGGCCTCGGCCAGGGCCGCCCGCAGATCACCCCGGTCGCGGAGAGCGACTTCATCATCACCAGCCTCGGCGAGGAGATCGGGCTCATCGGCCTGTTCGCGATCCTCTGCCTGTACATGGTGTTCGTGAGCCGCGGCCTGCGCATCGGCGTGGCCGGTCAGGACGACTTCGGCAAGCTGCTCGCCGTGGGCGTCTCGTTCACGATCGGCCTGCAGGTGTTCATCATGGTCGGCGGCGTCACGCGGGTGATCCCGCTGACCGGCCTCACCACGCCGTTCCTCGCCGCGGGCGGATCCTCCCTGATCGCGAACTGGCTCATCGTCGGACTGCTGCTGCGGATCTCCGACGGCGTGCGCCGTCAGCCCCGGGTGGTGATCGGATGACCCCCGTCATTCTGCGGTCCCTGAGCGAGGAGCGCAGCGAGGAGACGAAGGACGAGGTGATCGCATGACCAAGGAGCTCCGCCGCATCAGCATCCTCGTGCTGGTCATGTTCCTCGCCCTGTTCGGCTCGGTGAGCTGGATCCAGGTCGTGCAGGCCGACGCGCTCGCGCAGAACGACGCGAACCGGCGCACCCGTCTGGACAGCTACCAGATCCAGCGCGGCTCGATCATCGCCGGGGGCGCCCCGATCGCGACCTCGACGCCGTCGAACGACATGTACTCGTTCCAGCGGGTGTACACGGATCCGCAGATGTGGTCCGCGGTCACGGGTTACTACAACCCGGCGCTGGGCAGCGCGACCGGCATCGAGAAGGCGATGAACAGCGAGCTCAGCGGCACGGGCAGCTCGCAGTTCCTCTCGTCGATCGAGCGCATCGTCTCCGGGCAGCCGCAGAAGGGCGCGAACGTCGTGCTCTCGCTCGACCCGACGGCGCAGAAGGCGGCCTACGACGCGCTCAAGGGCTATCAGGGGGCGGTCGTCGCGATCGAGCCGAAGACCGGCCGGATCCTGGCGATGGTCTCCACCCCCGGATTCGACACGAACAGCCTCGCGGTGCACGATTCGAAGGCCGCCAACGCCGCCTACGACGCCCTCGTCGCCGATCCGAACAAGCCGCTGTCGAACCGCGCCATCGGTGGCAACATGAACCCCCCGGGATCCACGTTCAAGCTCGTCGTGGCCACCGCGGCGCTCGACTCCGGCAAGTTCACGATGCAGTCGACATTCCCGAACCCGGCCGCGTACACGCTGCCCGGCACCAGCACCGCGGTGCACAACGCCTGGGGCGGCACCTGCGGCGACGGGCCGACCGTGACGCTCGCCGATGCGATCCGGCTCAGCTGCAACATCCCGATGGCCGAGCTCGCCGTGCAGCTCGGCGACAAGGAGATCCGCGCCGCCGCCGAGAAGTACGGCTTCGGCCAGGCGTTCTCGCTGCCTGTTGAGTCGACCCCCTCCACGTACCCGAAGAGCCTATCTCCCGACAAGACCGGGCTCACCGGCTTCGGTCAGGGCGACGTGCGCGCCACCCCGCTGCAGATGGCGATGGTCTCCGCCGGCATCGCCAACGGCGGTGTCGTGATGAAGCCGCGCATGGTCGACCAGGTCGTCGGCGACGACCTGTCGGTGCAGAAGCAGTTCGACGACGCCCAGTTCGGCCAGGCGATGAGCAGCGATCAGGCCGCCGCGATCAGCGCCGCCATGCAGGCGTCGGTCTCAACCGGCGCAGCACAGGGTGCAAGAATAGACGGAGTCGACGTGGCCGGTAAGACGGGCACCGCGGAGAACGGCGACACGGCTCCTTACACGCTGTGGTTCACCGGCTTCGCGCCCGCTTCGAACCCGGAGATCGCCGTTGCGGTCGTCGTCGAAGACGGCGGTGGTCAGGGACAGTCCGGATCCGGTGATGCGATCGCATCACCGATTGCCAAGAAGGTCATGGAGGCGGTGCTGAAGAGATGAGGCCGACGCAGGGGATATCTTTCGGCGGTCGCTACGAGCTGCAGTCTCGGATCGCGATCGGCGGCATGGGCGAGGTATGGGAGGCGACCGACCACGTCATCGGACGCACCGTCGCGATCAAGATCCTCAAGGACGAGTACATGGGGGATCCGGGCTTCCTCGAGCGCTTCCGCGCCGAGGCCCGGCACGCCGCCCTCGTCAACCATGAGGGCATCGCGAGCGTGTTCGACTACGGCGAGGAGAACGGATCCGCCTACCTCGTCATGGAGCTCGTGCCCGGCGAGGCCCTCTCCACGGTCATCGAGCGCGAGGGTTCCCTCAGCGCCGACAAGACCCTCGACGTCGTCGCGCAGACCGCATCCGCGCTGCAGGCCGCCCACGCGGCGGGTCTGGTGCACCGCGACATCAAGCCCGGCAACCTGCTGATCACCCCCGACGGCCGGGTGAAGATCACCGACTTCGGCATCGCCCGCATCGCCGACCAGGTGCCGCTCACGGCCACCGGCCAGGTCATGGGCACCGTGCAGTACCTCTCGCCCGAGCAGGCGTCGGGGCACGCCGCCTCGCCGGCGACCGACATCTACTCGCTCGGCATCGTCGCGTACGAGTGCCTGGCCGGCAAGCGGCCGTTCACGGGCGAGTCGCAGGTCGCGATCGCGATGGCGCAGATCAACGACACCCCGCCGCCGCTGCCGGCGACCGTGCCGCAGCCGGTGCAGAACCTGGTGATGGCGATGATCGCGAAGAAGCCGGCGGACCGGCCGAGCTCCGCGGCCACGGTCGCCCGCGCCGCGCAGGCGCTGCGCCGCGGTGACCTGAACTCCGCCGCGATCGCGGTGCCTGCGGTCATCGCCGGTGTCGTGGGCGCCGGCGCCGTCGCGGCCGGCGACGACGCGATGACCCAGATCCTGGGCGCCACGCAGGGTGCGACCACCATCATGCCGACGACCGCGCAGATCCCCACCGAGGAAGAGCAGGTCCCGGAGAAGAAGAAGCGCAGCCCGTGGACCTGGCCGCTGATCGCGCTCATCGCCCTGCTGATCATCGTGCTCGGCGGTACGGTGTGGGCGCTGATGTCGAACCAGCAGGCACCGCAGCCGGCGCCGACCACGGCGCAGACGACCTCGACGCCGCCCAAGCCGAGCCCGACGCCGACGCCGACCCCGACCTCCAACACGGTCGCACTCGGCACGCTCAACCTGATCGGCCAGTCCTGCGACGCCGCGGTGCAGACGCTCAAGACCGCGGGCCTCGACGGCACCTGCTCGACCGGCGACCATGCTCCCGCCTCCGACAAGGTCGGCACCGTCTACAGCACGAACCCCAGCGGCGGCAACGTCAAGAAGGGCACCTCGGTGCAGCTGACGGTGTACGGCGACCTCGTGTCGATCGGCGCACCGACCTCGGCGCCGACGCTCGGCGGACCGGCGATCGCGGGCCAGACCGTGCAGCTGAGCTGGGCCGGGTTCGTGTGCCCGAGCGGCACCGGCAACGTGTCCGGCTACACCGTGACCCTCACCAACGCGACGTTCGTCGGCGACGGATCCCAGAAGTCCTTCGACGCCGGAACACTGAACGCGGAGATCTCCATCGCGAATCAGCCCGGAGCCCAGGTGACCGCGACGTACATCGCGCTGTGCGGGGACAGCAAGCGCGAGAGCGGGGCGTCGCCGCAGATGTCGCATCCGATCGAGCCGGGCGTCGCGCCGGTCACGCCCACACCGACGCCCTGAACGGATAGCGCAGCAGATTTGGAAGAACGAGGGGGGTTCTCCGTGACGACGACCACGCGGGTCATGGCCGGACGCTACCGGGTCGATGATCTCATCGGCCGCGGCGGCATGGCCCATGTGCATCGAGGGTACGACCTGACCCTCGGCCGTGAGGTCGCGATCAAGATCCTGGACCGGGAGCTGGCGCGCGACACCGCATTCCGGACCCGGTTCCGGATGGAGGCGCAGGCGGCCTCACGCATGTCGCACCCGTCGATCGTGCGCGTGTTCGATGCCGGGGAGGATGCGACGGCCGAGGCCGGCGGCAGCCCCGCGGAGCCGGTGCCGTTCATCGTCATGGAGCTCGTCCCCGGCGATCTTCTCAAAGACGTCATCGCGCGCGGCCCGGTGCCGGTCGCCGACGCGGTGCGCTATGCGGACGGGATCCTCGAGGCGCTGGAGTACTCGCACCGCGCCGGCGTCGTGCACCGCGACATCAAGCCCGGCAACGTCAAGATCACCCCCGGCGGCACCGTGAAGGTGATGGACTTCGGCATCGCCCGTGCCGTGTCCGACTCGTCGTCGACGGTCGCCGAGACCACCCAGATCATCGGCACCGCCGCCTACTTCTCCCCGGAGCAGGCCAAGGGCGAGCAGGTCGACGCCCGCACCGACCTCTACTCGGCCGGCGTCGTGCTGTACGAGATGCTCACCGGGCGTCAGCCGTTCCGCGGCGAATCCCCGGTCGCCGTGGCCTATCAGCATGTCAGCGAGACCCCGCTGGCACCCAGCGAGGTGCACGACGAGGAGCACCCGGCCGCAGAGCTGCAGCGCATCCGCGCCCTGGATCCGGTCGTGCTGCGGGCGATGGCGAAGGATCCGTTCCAGCGGTACCCCGACGCCGCCTCGTTCCGCGCGGCGATCGCCGCCACCGCGACCGGGAGCGTGCCCAGCAAGAAGCAGCTGACCTCGCTGACCAGCGAGCTGTACGGGGCGAGCCCGCGGCACGCCCAGGAGACCGCACGGACCCTGCGCCAGCTCTCCACCGACACGACCATGACCCGCACCCAGTCCGGGCCTCCGGTGGCATGGATCTGGGCCGGCGTCGCGCTGCTGATCGTGCTGCTCGCGTCGGTGCTGATCTGGGTGATGGCGATCAAGCCGACCGCCGACGTGCCGACGAACTCCCGTACGGTGCCGAGCGTCACGGGGCAGACCTATGACTCGGCGGCCGCGCTGCTGACCAAGAACGACCTGCGTGCGATCCGGATCGACCAGGCCGACGCCACCGTCGACACCGGGAAGGTGATCAGCACCGATCCGGAGGCGGGCACCCAGATGGACAAGGGTCAGTCCGTCACCGTCTACGTCTCCACCGGAGCCGCCGAGGTGGTGGTCCCGCAGCTCGTCGGTCTCAGCACGTCCGCCGCGAAGGACGCCCTCGCCAAGGCGAACCTGCAGCTCGGCTCGGTCATCCAGAAGAACGATCCGCACACGCAGCACGACGTGGTGCTCGCCACGAGCGTGCAGGCCGAGACCAAGGTCGCCCCCGGCACGGTGGTCGACCTGGTGGTGGCCAGCGGTGTGGTGACGCTGAACGACCTCACCGGCTGGACCCTGGACTCCGCGACCCAGGCGCTGCAGCAGCAGGGCCTCACCGCGAACCCGGTGGAGAACCCGAACTGCAAGGCGACCAATCCGAAGACCGTGGCCTCGATGTCCGCGGCCCCCGGCGACGTTCCGGTGCAGTCCACGATCGACCTGTCCTACTGCACCGGCAAGTAGCCGGCCGGCGTCCTTCGTCTCGCTTCGCTCGCTCAGGAACCGAAGAAGAAGAATGCGCGGCGCCGCGTCGCGGGAGCCGCGTGTCGTCTCGCTCGGCCTCGGCCGTGCTCGCTCAACGACCGGGCGTCGGCGACGGCTCGATGCTGACGTCCCCCGGTGAGATCAGCGGGCTCACCCAGGGGAAGACCCAGAACATCAGGGCGTAGAGCACCGCCGCCAGCAGCGCCAGCACGATGATCAGCCGCAGCCACCACGGGCCGGGGAGGATCCGCCAGAGGGCGCCGTACATCAGCTCACCGCCTTCAACGAGGCCGGGGCGCCCAGGGCCCGCGGCTGGAAGCTCTCGAACACCCCGTACGCCACGATGCGCTCGGCCAGGGAGTACAGTGGCGAGCAGGCCGTGAGCGTGATGTAGCGGCCGCCCGGAGCGCCGGCGGCGGCGGTGTCGGGCTCCTGCGGCACCGGATCCAGCACGTCGACGCTGTCCGGCGTCACGTACTCGAGGGTGCGGAACCGATAGGTGTACCAGCCCTGCTCGGTCTCGATCACGATGGCGTCGTTCAGACGCAGCCGGTCGACCTGGTTGAACGGCTTGCCCCAGGTGGTGCGGTGCGCGGCCATGGAGAAGTTGCCGACCTGTCCGGGCATGGCCGAGACGGGATAGACGCCGATCCAGCCGTGATCGAGCGTGTCGGGGCGGGTGACCCCTCCCGCGATCGTCACGTTGTAGTCGGATCCCCAGCGCGGCACGTGCATCTGGGCGCCCCACGGCACGCCGTTCTGAGGCGCCGTCATCACGGGCGGCGCGTATTGCGGGTGCGCGCCGTCGACGCCGCTGCCGTCGTCGATCACGGGCGGCAGCGCCGGGGCCGGGTCCTTCGCCCACTGTGCGCTGACCGACTGGCCCTTGTCGTTCGCGGCGGCGCTCATGATGACGTCGCCGATCCACATCTGCCACGCCACGTACAGCAGCACCACCACACCGGCGGTGAGCAGCAGCTCGCCCAGCACGCTCGTGACCGTGGCGCGCCGCCGCGGCCGGCGGGCACGGCGGGGGGCGGCTGCCGTGGCGTCGGTCATGCCGTGATCCTACCGAGCGCACCTGATGGCCCGGATCCGGCCCCCCGAATTTCATTCTGAGGTGC
>JAFDWK010000098.1 GCA_018268515.1 Actinomycetota bacterium | reverse complement strand
ATTGACATGAGGCACCACGGGGTGCACGGCCGCCCGAAGCGTCGTTCACAGAACTAGTGCAGAACCGGGTGAGAGCCCACGCTGTGCGGATCGACGGATCCGGATCCGCCTCCCGCACAGCCCAGACCTCTGGGCGTCGGGTCTCAGACCTCGACGGTGAGCCAGCGTCCGGTCCGCACGCGCAGACCGAGCGTGGCGAGCCGCGCGCACAGGTAGACGCCGAAGAACGCGACGGCCAGCCAGATCAGGCCGGCGGTGCCATTCACCCCGGTGGCGACGATGATCGCGAGCGCAGGCAGGAAGGGCACCAGGTTCAGGCCGCCGGCGAGGGCGAGGTAGCGGGCGTCGCCAGCGCCCATGAGCACTCCGTCGAGCACGAACACGATGCCCGCGATCGGCTGGGCGACGGCGAGCACGATCAGCGCCGGCTGGATCAGCGCCGCGAGGGCCGGATCGCCGGTGAAGGCGAGTCCGATGACGGCCGACAGCGCGGCGATGAGCGCTCCGACGATCACGCCGAACCAGGCTCCCCAGGCCACGGTGCGGGCGAGCACATGCCGCGCGCCGTTCCGATCGTCGGCGCCCAGGCTCTTGCCGATGAGCGCCTGCGCGGCGATCGCGAGGGCGTCGAGGGCGAAGGCCGCGGCGGAGAACACCGTGAACACGACCTGCCAGCCGGCGAGCTCGCGTGTGCCGATGCCGGTCGCGACGCCGACGGTGGTGAGCAGGGCGACCCGCAGGCTCACCGTGCGCAGGAAGAGCCAGCCGCCCGAGCGCGCGGATCCGCGGATTCCGCTCAGCTCAGGCGTGACCGAGGCCTCGTGCCGGCGGGCGAGACCGCCGATCACCAGCACGTACGCGCCGACCATGCCCCACTGGGCGACGACCGTGCCGAAAGCGGATCCGGCGATGCCCCAGCCGAAGCCGTAGATGAAGAGCCAGTTCAGCAGGGCGTTCGCGGCGAAGCCGATGCCCGCGATCCAGAGCGGGGTGACGGTGTCCTGCATGCCGCGCAGCAGTCCGGTCGCGGCGTACACGACGAGCATTGCGGGCAGGCCCCACATGGAGGGGGCGAGGTAGGCGGCGGCCTGTGCGGCGACCTCCGGGGTCGCGCCGAACAGGGGGATCACGGCGGGGGTGAGGAAGGATCCGATCACCGCGAGCACGGCACCCAGGCCGAGCGCGAGCCACATGCCGTCGATGCCGACCGACACCGCATCGCCGTGGTCGCCGGCGCCGAACCGCCGGGCGACGGCCGGCGTGGTCGAGTAGGCCAGGAAGATCATGAGACCGACGATGGTCTGCAGGATCGCCGAGGCGATGCCGAGCCCCGCCAGCGGCGTGGTGCCGAGGTGCCCGACGAGAGCGGCGTCGACCATGAGGAACGCAGGCTCTGCCACGAGCGCGCCGAGCGCTGGTACGGCGAGGCGGACGATCTCGCGGTTCAGCGTCGGCGTCGGATTCGGCGCCGCACTCGGGGTCTGGGAAGGCACCGTATGAGCCTAGAGGCGCGGGCGGACACCACTCGTCCGGTGCGAAGGAGCGGGCCGGGCGGGGCTGTGCGCGAGGCCCCGTCGGGTGGGGCCGGAGGGCGGGGCCGCGTCGGGTGGGCCGGTGCGCGGGGCCGGTCTGGTAAGGCGCGGTGCGCGGGGCCGCGTCGGGTGGGGGCGGACCGGATGTCACCAATGGCCGTCGAACGGCTGGTTCAAGTCAGCACACGAGGTGCGACAACAGGGATCATCCGGGCCGCCTTCATCCATGGTGGTCGCCGCGGAGATCAGCGTCAACCAGATTGCCCGATCGGCCAGGTCGTCGGAGCGTGCTCGGTCAGGAAGCGTGCTCGGTCGGGTGGGCTGTGGTCCGGCGGGGGCGAGGCGTGGGCGGGGGGCTGCGGCGGGCGTGATCCCGCGCGACGTCATCCTGGCGGGCCGAGGGCGTCGGCGAGGTGCTTTCGGACGGTACTGGGGGTGCCGCCGCGGGTGCGGGGGCGGTGCCAGGTGCGGGTGGGATCCCACCAGGCGGGCCCTCGGATCTCGGGAGAGCCGTGTCGCATGCGGATCTGCCAGCCGGAGGTTTCGAGGGTGCGGTGGTGGTGCCAGCACAGGGCGACCCCGTTACTGGTGTGGGTCGGCCCGCCGTCGGCCCATTCGCGGACGTGGTGGATCTCGCACCACGTGGCAGGAGTGTGGCAACCGGGGATCAGGCATTCCCGGTCGCGGAGCAGGATCGCGCGACGTTGCATCGCGTTGAAGATGCGGGCGGTGGTGCCGATCGAGACGATCTGCCCGTGGTCGTCGAACAGGACCCGTTGGATCCCTCCGGCGCAGGCGGTGTGCCGGGCGACGCTGACGGGCACGTCGAGGTTGGAACCTTCGATGAACGCCCGTCCGGTGCCCTTCGCGTAGTCCTCGGCGGACACCGAGACGACCAGGGTCGGGCCTGCACCGCCAAGAGCGGGCATGCCGGAATGCCCGGCCGCGATGTTCAAGATCGCCGCGAGGTTGTCATGATTGCGCTGCGCGCGTGTGCGGGTGTCGACGGGGGCGCTCGGGCCGCCGGGGAATGCCGGTTCGAGGGGATCGGTATCGTCTTCGGCGAACCGGACTCTGCCCGGCGCATCACCCGTCCCGCGGCCCGCGGAGCCGTCGGATCCCAGGCCCTCCCGTCCGCCGCCGGCCTCGTCGACCCCACCGGCGAGATCGGCGGCGGGGGTCGCGGCAGGGTTGTTGAACGCATCGAACAGACGCTCCAACGCCCCGGCGACTTCGGGCAGCAGCCCACCGTGCACCGGACGCACGCCGTTGCGCAGCCGTCCGAGCGTGAACCCCCGGTTCCGTTCGCCCTTCCGATCGTCGGGTTCCGCGCCGTCCGGGTCGAGCGCGAGCATGAGAGCCTGCGCGTGATGGGCGAGTTCGTCCGTCGACGGGGCAGGGCCGGGCCTGCCGTGTTCGTCCGGCAGGTCGAGACCGCGCGCCATGGTCGCGAGGATCCGGTCGACAGCCTCGCGGGCCTCCGCGCTGATCCTGTTCCCGGATCGCTCGACCGGCCCGATCGCGGCGAGCAGCCCGGTGACCGAGATCTCCCCGTCGCGCAGCGCTTGCCCGAGCGCCTCATAACGCGCCGCGCCGAACTCTCCCGAGGAATGCAGGAAGTCGCGCCCGACCGCGTCCGCGGCCCGCACATACCGGCGGGCCGTGCCGGTGTCCACCCGCAGTGCCCGGCGCAGCAGCTCGGTCACGTCGGAGCACCCCGCGGCAGTGGTGATCGTCGTGGACGCGGCGCCCGTGCTGCGCTGCACGGCATGCACGGTCGCGGTCGTGATCTCGCCGTCGAGCAGCCGCTGCACCCGCCCGAATGCCTGCAGGATGCGGATCGTCTCGTCATCGCAGACGCCGTCGAACTGGCCGGCCATCTCAGGCGACGCGCACACCTGCTGGAGCAGTTGCTCAATCTGCTCCAGAGCCTCACGCGTCGTGGATGTCATACCCCTATTCAACAAGGGGCCACGGACATTGGAACTCCCAGATCAGATCATTTTTCCGATCTGTGCACAACTTTCCCGGATCCGCCCCTGTGGAGGACGAAGCGCCCGTTGACCGGTCACGAAATGCGCCCCGGAACGGCACACGAAAGGGCCAGCGAACCGGCGCGGATACGCAATGCGGGACCAGTGGAGGAATCGACCGGATCCGGGACGAAAGGCCGGATCCGATCCCGTCGCAGCGCGGGGCAGTGCGGGGCAGCGCGGGGGAGCGCGGAACTCCGGATCCACGCCCGACCCGTGTCGGCAACCGCCGCATAGGCTGGCAGTACCCGAGGTGAGCGAACCGGAGGAGGCACGATGAAGGATCCCGACCACGTGCGCCGCGCGCACGATGCGGCGCAGGTCGCCCGCGATGCCGCCCTGGTCGCGGGCGATGCGGCCCTGGTCGCGGGCGATGCGGCGCACGACATCCGCGAGCGCGAGGCGGCGCAGACCGGCCCTGATCGCCAAGGCGCCCTCGGCTCCGCGCACCCGCCCGCCGCGCTGAACGCCGAGACCATGCCGGCCATCGTCGAGACCGCGATCCAGGTCGCGATCCGGCAGGGGCAGTTCGACGACCTCCCGGGGGCGGGCAAGCCGATCCCCGGCCTCGGCGACCACCACGACCCGGACTGGTGGATCCGGCGCAAGATCGAGCGGGAGAATCTCACCGGTCTCGGCCCGCCCGCGCTCATGCTGCGCGTGGAGGACCGCGAACTCGAGGCTCAGCTCGACGCGCTGCGCCGGGAGAGCGATGTGCGGGCGGTGCTGGAGGACTTCAACCGCCGCGTGATCGAGGCTCGGCGCCAGCTGCTCGGTGGACCGCCCGTGGTGACGAAGCCCCGCGACGTGGAGGTCGAGGTCGAGGCCTGGCACGGGCGCCGGACCGCCGCAGCAACCACCGAGCCCCCGCCGGCGGGGCCGAAGAAGCGCTGGTTCCGCAAGACCTGACGAGCTGCACCGCCCACCGAACCCGTCGCCACAGCGTGGGACGGCCGCCGAACCCGTCGCCACTGCGCACCGGCGACCGAACCCGTCGCCACGGCGTGGAGCACCGAACCCGTCGCCACTGCGCACCGGCCACCGAACCCGTCGCCACAGCGCGGGACGGCAGCCGAACCGATCGCCACCGCGCTGTGGCCGACCACGCCCCGTCACCGCGTATGCGATGACCGATCCCGTCGGCGTCCCCACCACCACGCGACACCGAAGCGCCCCGACCGCGGCAGCGCCAGCACGATGGCCGACAGCAGCACCATCGCCGGATACTGCGCGATGAGCTGATCCGACGACCAATACAGCATCAGGGTCGCGATGGATCCGAGCGCCGCGATCGCGGTCAGCACCCGACTCAGGCCGAGCACGAGCAGCACCCCGAGCCCCACTTCGAGCGCCGGGATCGCGACGCCGAACAGCGCCGGTGCCGCCTGCATGAGCGCACCCAGAGGACGGAAGAAGAACGGCACCCGGCTGTTGCCGGAAGCGCCCTGGGCGACGAGCAGGATGTCGGCGGATCCGAAGCCCGCCCGGTACTTCAGGATCCCCTCGTTCAGCCACAGCACGCCCGCCGCGATCCGGGCCGCTGCGCCGAGGATCATCGAGACGAGCAGCCAGGGTGCGGTGCGGGCCGACTCCCCGCGGCCGACCCGCACCGCGGTCGCGGTCATGAGAGCGAAGCGGCCCCGAAGACCGCCTTGGCCTTGTCGCAGTGGATCACGACGTCGGTGTACTTCGAGAAGTCGACGCCGCTCAGCATGAACGTCTGCGATGCCTTGTCGAAGGCGACCGCGTCGATCTGCGTACCGGCCGAGACGGCGGCCTCGTCGGTGCCGTTCGTCAGATACACGTGCAGATCGGGGCCCTCATCGGAGGAGAAGCCGCTGAGCATCAGTTCGGATCCGGACACGGTCACGGAGCCCCGCACCTTCTTGCCGTTCAGGCCCATGAACGTGCCGGTCTTGTGCATGGCGTCCGTGGATGACATCGGAGACGAGTTCGGCTCGGATGACGAGGTCGACATCGTGTCGGACGACGGCGCGGATCCTCCTGGCGTCGAGCTGCAGCCCGCGAGCGACAGGCCCAGGGCCAGGACGGCGACGCCGATCGAGGCGGGGACGAAAGCGGTCTTGCGCATGAGTGCTCCATTTCGTGGATGCGCCGGCGACGGATACGCCGGCTGTCGAGAACGGATCCGACGCTAGGCAGCGCGGAAGCCGCGCGGGGGAGTTCTTTCGAGGCCGTAAGGAACCCGGAGCGGGCACGCGCCGCAGGATTAGCCTCGGAGCATGGAGACCGCAGCGATCGCACCGCCGCGCGTGGTGGTCGTCGAGGACGACCCCACCGTGCGTGCCGCTGTCGAGCGCTACCTCGGCGCGAACGGGTACCGCGTCGAGGCATTCGGGGACGGGATCTCCGCGCAGCGCGCCGTGCGGGCGGATCCGCCCGACGTTCTGATCCTCGATCGCATGCTCCCGGGTATCAGTGGCGACGAGCTCGCGCGTGACGCCCGGGAGCAGTCGGCCGTGCCGATCATCATGCTCACCGCGCTCGGCGAGGTCGAGCAGCGCATCGAGGGGCTGGAGACCGGTGCCGACGACTATCTCGTGAAGCCGTTCGCACTGCGTGAGCTGCTGCTGCGGGTCGGGGCGCTGCTGCGCCGGTCCCGGGCGGCGGCGGCGCCGACGCGGGAGATCGTGCGCGGCGACTTCCGTCTGGATCCCGCCCGGCGCCGCGTGCACGTGCGAGGCGAGGAGGTTCCGCTTGCCGCGCGCGAATACGAGCTGCTGGCCCACCTCGTGCAGCACGACGGGGAGGTGCTGTCGCGGGACGACATCCTGCGCGAGGTGTGGGGCTGGTCGTTCGGCGAGGCCAGCACGGTGACCGTGCACGTGCGCCGGCTGCGGGAGAAGATCGAGCAGGATCCGCGTCGCCCCCTGCATCTGCTCACGGAGTGGGGTGCGGGTTACCGATTCTCGGCGGACGGATCCGGTTCATGATGCCGCGGTCACGCGGGAAGTCCGGCCCGGTAACGAGGCAGTGGCGCAGCGTGGAGATGGATTTCGTCGTTCGCTGGGCGTTCGCAGGAGCGTTTTCCATCTCCCGCACGCGTGCCGGGCGGCATGGAGATGGATTTCGCTGCTCCGGAGACGTGCGGGGCGGCGTTTTCCATCTCTCCATCATCGGAATGGGCAGCGCGCGGGACGCGCGCGGCCGGCGGCGGAGCGGGGCACGCTCATGATGCCCCTCGGCGTCGCGGACGTCCTGCTCATCGTGCTCACCGCGCTCGTCTGCGCCGCGGTCGTCACGTGCGCGGCCCTGCTCGTGCTGCGTCGTGCGCGGCGGGCGGGGCTGACGCTGCGCCTGGTGATCGTCGGGGTCGCGTCGGTGCTCGCATTGGCGACGGGCGTGCTCGCGATCTCTGCCGAGATGTACCTGTCTGCGCACGATTTCGCGGTGCTCGTATGGGTGCTGGGAGCGGCCATGCTGTGCGCTCTCGCGACGGCGTGGATCACCGCCCGTGCGGCGCGGAGCTCGATGCGAGACCTGTCGGATGCGGTCCGCCAGGTCGGTGAGGGCGACGTCGTGGGCGGCGGATCCAGCGGCTGGCGCGAGTTCGACGATCTGTCCGCCGAGCTGTCCGAGGTGTCCGCGAAGCTGAGCGATGCGCGAGCCGAGCTGGAGCGGCTCGACTCCGACCGACGCCGGTTCCTCGCGTGGATCTCGCACGACCTGCGCACCCCGTTGACCGCGATCCGAGCGCTCGCCGAGTCCGCCGAGGAGGGGCTCGCGGATCCGGAGGCGTTCCCCGGTCAGGTGCGCGCGCAGGTCGAGACGATGGCGCACATGGTGGACGACCTGTTCGAACTGTCGCGCATCACGTCGGGTTCGCTGCGGCTGCGCACCGAGCAGGTCGAGCTGCTCGACGTGGTCTCGGACGCGGTCGCCGACGTGCGCGCGGCAGCGGGGGAGCACCGCGTGCACATCGTGCAGCAGGACATCGAGGGGCACGTGCTGTGGGCCGATCCGCATCAGCTCACCCGGGTGATCGTCAACCTGCTCACGAATGCCGTGCGGCATGCGCCAGAGGGATCCGAGATCCTCGTGTTCGCCGAGGCGCCGTCTCCCCACAGGCTCGTGCTCGCGGTCCTCGATCATGGAGCCGGGGTCGCGGTGGAGGACCTGGACCGGATGTTCGAGGTGGGATGGCGTTCGGATCCGTCCCGCAGCGCGGTCACCGCTCCCGACGCAGTCGCCTCGGGAGCGGGCCTCGGGCTTGCGATCGCGCGCGGCCTGGCACGGGCGCACGGCGGCGACGTGGTCGCCGAGCACACCGACGACGGCTTCTGCCTGAAGGTGACGCTTCCCGTCGGCGCGCCTGGTCTCTGAACCCGTTGGTCCCTGAGCCTGTCGGTCCCTGAGCCTGTCGGAGGGATCCGCCCACATGTCCACTGTCGGTCCCTGAGCGAGCGCAGCGAGACGAAGGGCGCTCTGGTCCCCGTGCCCCTTGGTCTCCGCGTCCTGCCTGTGGCCGGTCCCTGAGCCTGTCGGTCCCTGAGCCTGTCGAAGGGACCATTCGCGTGCCCGCCGACTCCGGGCCCCGAGCAGTATTCCGGTGTGCGCCGGGCCGCATGTCCGTCCTCCCCGTTCGTGCCCAGTCCGGTGCTGGGCGCGGTCGCGGATCGGTCCCGGCGACTCTTCTCCCGCGCGGGCCGGGGGACGATAATCGCCTCATGCCCTCTGCCTCCCGCACGATCGAGATCGCCGCACCCGTCGAGACCGTCTTCGCGTTCTTCACCGACCCGAGCAACGATCCGACCTGGCGCGCGGGCGTCACCCGGATGCAGGCGCAGGGCGCCCCGGAGGTGGGCGCGACCGTGCACCAGGCGATCGCCGGCCCCGGCGGCCGCTCGATCGACGCCGACATCCGCATCACCGAATACTCCGCGCCGACCCGCTACGCGTTCGCCACGATCGCGGGCCCGGTGCGCCCGGTCGGCAGCTACACCTTCGCCGAAGTGCCGAGCGGCACGCTCGTCACGTTCGAACTCTCCGCCGAGTTCGGCACCCTGAAGAAGCTGCTCATGGGCGGACCCGTGCAGAAGAGCATGGACGACGAGATGGCCGCCCTCGACAAGGCGAAGGAGATCCTGGAGGCCTGAGCGCGGATCGGATCCGGATCCGGATCCGACCGGGGGCAAGTCGGCGCACCCCTTGCACATGCGATTGTGATGGAGTCATCGCGAGAGCATGACGATGATCCAGGTGCGCAACGTTCCCGAGGATCTGCACCGGCTGATCAAGATCCGTGCGGCGCAGGAGGGACTGACGCTCTCCGAGCTCGCGCTCAATGAGCTTCGTCGCGCGATGGAGGTGCCGTCGACGGCCGAACTCAGAGAACGTTTCAGCGGCCGCCCGACGAGACCTTGCAACGGCGAGACCGCGGCAGAATCGACGCGCGCGGAGCGCGACGCCGCGTGATCGTCCTCGACACCTCCGCGCTGGTCGAGCTGCTGCTCGCCCTGCCGCTCTCGAAGCACGTGGAGGAACAGGTCGATCGCGCGCAGTGGCACGTCGCCGCTCCGCAGTTTCAGGCCGTCGAGGTGCTGCAGGTCCTCCGTCGCCGAGT
>JAFDWK010000097.1 GCA_018268515.1 Actinomycetota bacterium | reverse complement strand
GAGCAGGCGGGGCCGTCCGTCGATCAGGCGGGGGTCCCGAGCCGGTAGCCCGTTCCCCGCACGGTCTGGATGAGGTCCCGGTCGGTCTTGCGGCGGAGGTAGTGCACGTAGGTCTCCACCGTCGTCGGGCTCTCGCCGCGCGCGAAGACCGCCTCGAGCAGGTATTCGCGTGAGAAGGTGCGCTCCGGCTCCGCCGCCAGCACGGCGAGGAAGGCCGACTCGGCCTCGGTGAGCAGGATCCGTCCCGCGTACGGCGAATCGATGCTGTGATCGTCGGGGTGGAAGGTCCAGCTGCCGATCACGATCCCGGACACCGGGGACGCGTAGTCCCGGGTGAGCGCGCGCAGCCGAGCGCTCAGCTCCTCGAACTCGAACGGCTTGACCAGGTAGTCGTTCGCCCCGGCATCGAGCCCTTCGACGCGGTCGCGCAGCTCGCCGAGCGCAGTGAGCATCAGGAGCGGCGTGCCCACCCGGCGGCGGCGCAGCTCGCGGACCAGATCCTCTCCGCTCATGCCGGGAAGCCGCCGGTCGGCGACGATCACGTCGAAGCCGCGCGTGAGCACGGCGTCGAGCCCCTCCTCGGCAGTGGTGCACAGCTGCACCGTCCATCCGGCGGAGAGCACGTCGCGCATGATCGGTCCGAGGCGGGCGTCGTCCTCGACGATCAGCAGCCGGCCGCTCACCGGGCCGCCCCGCCGGCGGAGAACGGGACGTCGAGCTCGAACACGGTGCCGGCCGGCCCCGTCCGCGCCACCCGCACGGCGCCCCCGTGACGCTCGGCGAGCTCGGCGACGAGCGCGAGGCCGATGCCGAACCGGGTGCGGGATCCGGTCGCGAGGTCGGGTCCCGGGTCGGCGGCCCTGGTGTCGGCCTCTCCAGTAGCGGGCGCCCCGGTGACGGGCGCCCCGGTAGGGGACACCCCGGTGTCGGGTGCCCTGGTGTCGGCTGCGCCGGTGTCGGGCGCTCCGGTGGCGGGCGCTCCGTGCGCGAAGCGATCGAACACCCTGGCCGGGTCGATCCCGATGATCCCGGGCCCGGCATCGGTCACCGTGATCCGGGCGTTCGCCCCGTGTTCCGCGGCGCGGACGGCGACTGTGGCGCCGCGCGGCGAGTGGTCGACGGCGTTGTCCAGGAGGGCGACCAGGCAGCGGCGCAGATCCCCGGCGGGAAGGGCGACGTCGCGCGGCAGAGGCTCGGTCGTGATGCGCACGCCCTGCCGCTCGGCGAGCAGCACCATGTCGGCGGCGGAGGCGTGCATGACGTCCGCGAGCGCGCAGGTCCCCTGCTGCGGCGGCGCGCCGGTCGCCGCGCGGAGCATGTCGTCGACGATCCCGGACATGATGCGGGCGTCCTCGCGCAGGGATCCGACCACTCCATGCCGCGGATCGTCCGCGGGCGTGAGCATCGCGAGCTGCTGCAGGCGGGCGTTGAGCACCGCGAGCGGGGTGCGCAGCTCATGACTCGCGTCGGCCACGAAGCGCTCCTGGATCCGGGCGGCCTCTTCGAGCGGACGCACCGCCCGCCGCGCGATGAGCCAGGCGGCGGCGCCGGCGCACAGGACCGCACCGAGCCCGACGACGACTCCGCCGAGCGCCAGGTCCGCCGGGTCGAGGAACACCCGGATGCTGCCCGGATCCGGCGGCCCGTTCAGCTCCGCGGGCCGGGTCTGCCAGAACACGTACGCGAGGGCGAGGCCGGCGCCCAGCAGCACCAGGGCGGCGCACACCGCCGCGACCTGCCACCCGATCGCCCGGCTCGATCGCCGATACTCCGCCTGCGTCTCCACGGTCCCATCTTCCCGCCCGCGAATCTGAGAACCCGCACCAGTGCCGGAACCCGGGCTCGCTCCACCGGCAGCCGGTTCACGATGCCGACGCTGGCCGTCCATCTGGGTGGGTTGCTGAGCGGCCGGCCGTAGTCGAACGTCATCCGGGTGGATCGTCGCGTTTTCCGCCCCGTCATCGGGGTGGATCGATGCGGCGCCTGCCACAGATGTCAGCCCGGTGGTGCTCCGGCACGGGCCAGGTCGCGGCGGACGCTTTGGGGGTCCCCGCCGTGGGTGCGTGGGCGGCGCCAGGCGCTGTGGGGGTCCCACCAGTGCGGTCCGCGGAGTTCGGGGACCCCGCCGTTCATGCGGATCTGCCATCCGGAGGTGTCGAGGGTGCGGTGGTGGTGCCAGCAGAGGGCGACGCCGTTACTGGTGTGGGTGGGTCCGCCGTGGGCGTGCTCTTGGACGTGGTGGATCTCGCACCAGGTTGCGGGGACGTGGCAGCCGGGGATCACGCACTCCCGGTCCCGCAGTTGGATGGCGCGGCGTTGCAGGGCGGTGAAGATGCGGGCGGTGGTCCCGATGGACACGATCTGCCCGCGTTCGTCGAACAGGACCCGTTGGATGCCGCCGGCACAAGCCGTGTGCCGGGCGACGGAGAGGGGCACATCGTCGCCTGTGCCTTCGATGAACGCACGCCCGGTACCTGCGGCGTAGTCGGCCGCGGTGACGGACACGACCAGGGTCGGCGCGGCCCCGCCGAGGGTGGGCATCGCAGCGTGCCGGGCCGCGATGTTCAGGATCGTCGCGAGGTTGTCGTGGTTGCGCCGCGCCGGCGTCCGCGGATCCGCCGGGACGGGAAGGCCATCGATGAGATCCGGATCCGGATCCGCCGAATCCGGGCCCGCCGACGCCGGGCCCGCACTCGCCGACGGGTCCTCCCCCGACGCTGTATTCGCCTCAGCCGAATCCTCGGCGGGGTGGAAGCTCACCCCGCCGAGGTTCGGGGAACCGGCCCCCGCGGGGTTGTTGAACGCGTCCATCAACCGCTGCAGCAGCCCGGCGACCTCGGGCAGGGCGCGCCCGCCGAACGGGTGCGTGCCGTCGCGGAGCTTCCCGATCCAGAAACTCCGCGACCGGTCCGCTTTCGCATCGTCGGGTTCGGCGCCGTCCGGATCGAGGGCGAGCATCAACGCCCGCGCGTAGTCGGCCAGCTCATCCGTCGACGGCGCCGGCCCGGCGTTGCCGTGCTCATCGGGCAGGTCCAGGCCCCGCGCCGTGTCCGCCAGCAGGGCGTCCACCGCTTCCCGCTCATCCGCGCTGATCCGGTTGCCCGCGCGTTCCACCGGCCCGACCGCGGCCAGCAGCCCCGTGATCGACACCACTCCGTCCCGGAGGGCGGCCGCCATCGCCGGGTACCGGGCCGGCGCAAGGCCACCGCTGGACAGTTGCACTTCCTGGTGCGTCGCACCAGCGGCACGCACGAGCTGTCGTGCGGTGGCCGTGTCGGTGCGCAACGCCCGCCGCAACAGCTCCGTCGCATCCCGGCAGCCGACGGTTGGAGACACCTGCTCCGCAGCGAGCCGCTGGTCCCGGTCGGTGACCTGCCCGGTCAGGCCGGTCAGAACCGCATCCAGACGGCGTCGTGCGGATCCGCCGGTCGTCATCGCCGACACCAGCTCCGCCGCCGTCACGGCGTCGAACCCGGAGCCCATCTCCGCCGACGCGCACAGCGCTTGCAGCAGGTCGTCCACCTGCTGCAAGATCTCGGTCGGCGTCGATGTCATACCAACCATTCAACAAGGGGGTACCGACATTGGAACATCCAGGTCAGAAGATGTTTCCGATCTGTTCAGAACTCTCCCCGCATCCGCCCTTGTGGAGGACGAAACCCACCGCTCACTGGTCGCGAAACGCCCCTGAACGGCACCCGAAAGGGCATGACGCGACCGGCGAAAGGTCCCAGGGCAACACGCGACAGCCGAACGCTCTCCCCAGGGCAACACGCGACAGTCGAGAGCGTCATCGGGAGTGAGCCAACGGAGCGTCGGCGGCAGAATCGTCAAACAGCCAACGGCAACGGCAACGGCAACGGCTTGGGATCCGTCCGCCGGCGAACCGGCGATCAGGGGCCTGGAAGGGCGAACAGCACCGCGGCCGCGAGGGCGAGGACCAAGCCGGTCCACTGCACCGGGGCGATCCGCTCGCGCAGCACGACGGCGGCGAGCAGGATCGTCCCGGCGGGATACATCGACGTCAGCGCGGCGACGATCCCGAGATCGCCGCTGCGCAGCGCACTGACCGTGAGCGCGTTCGCGACCGCGTCGATGACGCCACCCACGGCCGCCCACGCGGCGCCGATCGCGACGAGCCGCATCGCACCCGCACGTGGATCAGCCGCCGCGGTCCCGCCCGGTGTCGGATCCGGCCGGGCATGCTCGAGGTCGGCACGACCCGACGGCATCGCACCGATCTGCGGGCCGGAGGCGACGAGCGCCGACGTCACCCGGTGTCCGCGACGGCGCGCCGCGAGCATGGTGCCGACCACGAACAGGGAGCACAGCAGCGCGTTGACACCGCGGTTCACGATCAGAGGCGCCACACCGGCATCCGCGTGAGTGCCGCTCATCACGATCATGAAGACGCCGATGCCGAGGCCGGAACCGATCGCCATCAGCACGCCTCTGAGGGTCGGACGCACGACCTTCTGCCCTGGGATGAAGCCGACCAGCACGGTGGCCGTCAGTGCCAGGACGAGCCCGGTCACGGTCAACGCCGTGAGCTGCTCGCCGTTGACCAGCAGCCCCCAGAGCACGGGTCCGATCGCGGCGACGACCGCGCCGAGCGGCGACAGGATGCTCATCGGCCCGATCGCGAGGCAGCCGTACAGCAGCGCGACCGCGGCCACGCTGCTCACCCCCGACAGCGCCGCCCACAGCACGTCGTCGGAATGCCACACCGGTCGGGCGATGAGCGCGACCACCACCATGGCAAGAAGCCCGGTGAGCGCGGAGACAGCAGTCACGGCGAGCGAGCGCAGCGTCTTCGCTGCGAAACCGCCGATGAAGTCGGCAGATCCGAAGATGAATGCTGCGACGAGCGCGAGGACTGCGGGCACGTACCCTCCATGCCGAAGGACGGCGCCGCGTTCGGCAACAGGGTGCTCGGGCCGAGAAGACGCTCAGGGGCGACGTCAGGCTAGCACCGCGGGTGCGCGGGCCGGTCGCGGTGCCGAGCGCGGTGTTCCGTGCGGAAGGCGCATGGATCCCGCAGCGGCTCGTGAGGATGTCGTGAGGATCCGGATCCGAGGCCCCCCGGGCCGGTTCGATCGGATCCGTGCTCGACATCATCTACGCAGCCCTCACGCTCGCGCTGTTCGCCCTCGTCGCGCTGATCGCGAGGGGGGTGGAGAAGCTGTGATCGTCATCGAGATCGTGGCCGCCGTCCTCGCTGTCATCGCCATCGGCTACCTCGTGGTCGCCCTCGTCGCCCCGGAGAAGTTCTGATGGGCGCTGCCATGACCGCCGTCGGAGTCGCCGGCGCCGCCGGAACCGCCGCCGACATCTGGCTCGGCGTGCTGCAGGCCGCCACCCTCATCGCCGTCCTCGTGCTGCTGTACCGCCAGCTCGGCGATTACATGGCCCGCGTCTACACCGGGGCGAAGGACCTGCGCGTGGAGCGCGGCATCTACCGTCTGATCGGCGTGGACGCCTCCTCCGAGCAGACCTGGCGCGCGTACGCCCGCAGCGTGCTCGCGTTCTCCGTGGTCGGCCTGCTGCTGCTCTATCTGCTGCAGCGCGTGCAGCAGCTGCTGCCGCTCTCGCTCGGCCTGCCCGCGGTGCCGGAGGGGCTGGCGTTCAACACGGCCGCCTCGTTCGTCGCCAACACCAACTGGCAGTCCTACTCGCCCGAGCAGACCATGGGCCACCTGGTGCAGCTCGCCGGTCTCGCCGTGCAGAACTTCACCTCGGCCGCGGTGGGGATCGCGATCGCGATCGCCCTCGTGCGCGGCTTCGCCCGTCGCGGCAGCGCGACGATCGGCAATTTCTGGGTCGACCTCATCCGGGGCCTCGTCCGGCTGCTGCTGCCCCTCGCGATCCTGTCGGCGCTCGCCCTCATCGCGGGCGGCGTGGCGCAGAACCTGTCCGGGTTCACCGAGGTGCACACCCTTGCCGGCGCCACCCAGTCGATCCCGGGCGGGCCCGTCGCCTCGCAGGAGGGCATCAAGCTCCTCGGCACGAACGGCGGCGGCTTCTACAACGCCAACTCCGCGCACCCCTTCGAGAACCCGACCGCGTGGACCAACCTCCTCGAGATCCTGCTGATCCTGGCGATCCCGTTCGCGCTGCCCCGCACGTTCGGGCGGATCGTGGGCGATCACCGTCAGGGCTACGCGATCGCCGCCGTGATGGGCACGATCTTCCTCGCCTCCCTGATCGCGCTGAGCGCCCTCGAGGTGAACGGCCAGGGCGCCGCCCCGCAGCTCGCTGGGCGCGCGATGGAGGGCAAGGAGCAGCGCTTCGGGATCCTCGGATCCGCCCTCTTCGGCACCGCGTCCACGCTCACGTCCACCGGCGCCGTGAACTCGATGCACGACTCCTACACGGCCCTCGGCGGCATGATGCCGATGATCAACATGATGCTCGGCGAAGTCGCCCCCGGCGGGGTCGGATCGGGCCTGTACGGCATGCTCATCCTCGCCGTGATCGCCGTGTTCGTGGGCGGGCTGCTCGTCGGCCGCACCCCCGAGTACCTCGGCAAGCGCCTCGGCGCGCGCGAGATCAAGCTCGCGAGCCTCTACATCCTGGTGACCCCGACCCTCGTGCTCGCCGGCACCGCACTGAGCTTCGCGATCCCGCCGATCCGGGCCGACGTCGAGAAGACCTCGATCCTCAACCCGGGCCCGCACGGGCTCAGTGAGGTGCTGTACGCCTTCACGTCGGCCGCGAACAACAACGGATCCGCCTTCGC
>JAFDWK010000096.1 GCA_018268515.1 Actinomycetota bacterium | reverse complement strand
CATATTGACATGAGGCACCACGCCCCCTTGCGTACCGCGCTCCCGATGATGGTGATCCCGCGGTTTATTTGTCCTCATTGACATCCAGGCGGATCAAGTGGCCACTTGCGCGATGCGGAAGCGTTTACAACAATGTTTCGAACGAACGCCGCGGATCACCCTGCGACCCCTGCGCGCCGGACCAGCCCGGTAGCCTTCGTTGACCCGACTTTCCCAGGAGGCCCTGTGGCTGACATCGCCGATGTGGCGCGTCTCGCCGGTGTGTCCACCGCCACGGTCTCGCGCGCCCTGAACGGGAAGACCGCCTCGGCGGCGACACGGGCGAAGGTCCTGGCCGCGGCGGCTGAACTCGGCTACGTGATCTCGTCGAACGCCTCGGGGCTCGCCTCTGGACGCACCCGGCACATCGGCTTCATGGTGCCGTTCATCGACCGCTGGTTCTTCACGGATCTGCTCACGGGCATCGAATCCGTGCTGCTCAGCCAGGGGTACGACGTGACCCTGTACGACCTGCAGGGCAACGAGTCCCAGCGTGACCAGGTCTTCGGCAGCTCGCTGCGCCGCGCCAGCATCGACGGGCTGATCGCCGCGAGCATCGAGCTGACACCCGATGAGATCCGCGCGTTGCGCGCGCTCGGCAAGCCTGTGGTCAGCATCGGCGGCTACATCGAGGGCGCGACCGCAGTCGACGTCGACAATGCGCGGATGGCGACACTCGCCACCGAGCACCTGCTCTCGCTCGGTCACACCCGGATCGCCTACGTCGGGGCAGGGAGGACGATCGCGAGCGCGTTCCAGCTCGGCGACGCACGATACGACGGCTGGCTGTCGGCGATGCGGGCGGCGGGCCTCGAGATGGAGAAGACCGGCTTCTGGGAGGCGGACTTCGACATCCCCTCCGGATACGCGGCCGCGAAGGCGCTGCTCGCGCACGACCGGCCGACCGCGATCTTCGCCGCGAGCGACGAGATCGGGATCGGCTGCATGCTCGCCGCGCGCGACCTGGGCCTGCGCGTGCCGGACGACCTGTCCGTCGTCGGCATCGACGACCACAAGCTGTCGGCGTTCTTCGGGCTGACCACGCTCGCGCAGGACCCCGCCGGCCAGGGCCGCCTCGCCGCGCACCTGCTGCTCGCCCAGCTGGACAACCCCGCGGCGGCACCCGAACACCGCACGCTCACACCGCGGTTCGTGGTGCGCTCCTCGACGGCGCGCCCGGGCGGCGCGGTGCACCAGACCGCCTGAGCGCCCCGCTCGTTACACTGCCTGTATGGCTGACAGCTCATTCGACATCGTGTCCAAGGTGGATCGGCAGGAGGCCGACAACGCCCTCAACCAGGCGCGCAAGGAGATCGAGCAGCGCTACGACTTCAAGGGCGTCGGCGCGTCCATCGCCTGGAGCGGCGAGAAGATCGTGATCCTGGCGAACTCCGACGAGCGCGCGCGGGCGGTGCTGGACGTCTTCCAGACCAAGCTCATCAAGCGCGGCATCTCGCTGAAGAGCCTGGAGTCGGGCGAGCCTACGGCCAGCGGCAAGGAGTTCCGCCTCGAGTCCACCCTCAAGGAGGGCATCAGCTCGGAGAACGCGAAGAAGATCGGCAAGATCATCCGCGATGAGGGCCCGAAGTCGGTGAAGTCGCAGATCCAGGGCGATGAGCTGCGCGTGCAGTCCAAGAGCCGCGACGATCTGCAGGCGGTCATCGCGCTGCTCAAGGGATCCGATCTGGATCTGGATCTGCAATTCATCAATTTCCGCTAGAGCATGCCTCTGACCTGGGATTTCTTGATCCCGGCCCGCAAGAATTCCGCAGAATCACTCACAGCGGTCATGAAGTCCGCCGTCGCGGCCTGCGTCTTGTCCTCCACAGACGGCCACAGGCGCGAGTACGTGTTGAGCATGATCGACGCCGAACGTGCCGGAGCGCGCACTACACGATGACGACGTCGCGCCCTGACGCGATCCGGTTCGATGCAAGTGTGTGCTGCAGTCTGACGGGCGGCGTATTTCCGATATACACGCGACGTACTCGCAACGTCCGCGATCCTTTACGGGAAGCGGGAAAACGCTATCCACCCTGACGGATTTGACCTACTCGACAGGATCGGGCGCAGCACGCCAGCGAGACACGAACCTATGCCCCCGCTATGGTGAGGATACCTAACTGGGGAGGTACGCATGAATACGACAAAGGTTCTCTCGGGCGTCGCTGGGCTGGCACTCGCGGCTCTACTCGCAGGATGCTCCGCGGCCGAGGCTCCTGCGCCCACGAGGACGCCGGGCCAGTCGACCACGCTCGGCAAGGTCTCGACGATCAGCCAGCTCGTGAAGGCCTACACAGACGCGGGCGGAGTATGTAACTGGAAGCAAACTGACGTTGTCAAGGGCGCCGTTGCTTCCGGTAGCTGCTCAAGCGCCGCTGTGCTCTCGATTTACACCGGTGCGACCGACCGAGACAAAGTCGTCAAGAACATTCACACCCTCCCCATCGCCTCGACGCTACTCGTCGGCGAGAACTGGATCATCAACGCTGCTGACGCGCCAGGTATGGCGACCAAGCTTGGTGGAACTGCGATCACGGGAATGCCAACGGCCGACAGTAGCGCGCCGGAGACCTTCTGCAGCGTGTTTCGGAAAGGTGACGCCGGGTATCTCGATTTCATCTCCGGCATCGGGGCGAATCTCGATGTGTCGACCTTCCAATCAAAGATCGTGCCCTACGCAGCCAAGATCAAGAGTCTTGCGCCTTCCGAGGAAGCCAAGGATGCAGCCGACTACGCGAGCGTCGCCGACCAAATCAGCGCTGCACTGGCGAGTGGCGGTGGCAGCCTCCATCTCGACACGACGGCCTACAAGTCGGGCGCCTTCTCAATCCTGACGTACTGCACCGGCAAGGAGTGAGCCCTCCCCTGGGCTGAGAGGAGATCGGCCATCCGGCGGGCCTGCTGCTGGGCGATGCCGGGTCGACATACCACTGACTCAGATCGTTTCGGTGATGGGCATCGGTGACGCGCCGTTGAGCGCTTCGAGCACGACGGCGCGGACCCGGAGCAGGTCAGCCGGCCACGGGCACTGACGGGCAACCCGGTAGCGGGACGAGCATCAGGGCGCTGGGGTACGCCGCTCCGGCGCATCGGGACAAGTGTCAGCCGCTCGACTTGGCCACGCCGCACAAGCTGCACGCCCCCTCCATACAACGCACTGAGTGCCCGGTGCCCGCCAGGTGCGCGCTGTCTCCCGGGCGACTTCTGCGAATGCCTTCGCGGATGTGCAGCGCCACCCATCCTTCGCGCAGTTCCGCTGCCACGGGCGCCCCAGCTGCGTACGGAACAGCATCTCACCGGGTTCCGTCAGCCTCCCCGCAGCCATAGACCCGCATGATTCCGCGGACATCGCTAGCGACCATCATCAGGCAATCACTGAGATGCGATTCATCAACTTTCCCTGAGTCGTCCCGCACCGGAGAACGGCGAGAGCTGACTGCTAACGTTGCAGCCTACTGCGGTGTGATTGACCAGTCGCCGGACGAATGGACTGTGACATACGCAGGACCAGCCATCTTGACCGTACCGCTGTACGACCCGATCTCATTTACGATCAGCGGCAACGTGTTACCGCGTCCGTAGGCCAGCACCTGGAAGTTAGACTCGCCGACGTTGGTGATCGCAACCGTGGTGAAACTCCCGCCCATCAGAATCACGGAGTCGCCGTGACCCGACACAGGTCCGTTGGTTGGCGGCACCGCGGTGATGTCGTCGATGACCAGCGACCAAGCCGCATCCGCCGTAATCGTGAACTCGGTGGTGAGGGAGTTGTCGCGCACGTTGATCAGGTGCTGGCCGGTGTATGCGCCAATCTCGTTGACGAGGAGAGACTCAGCGCCGTTTGACTTCAGCACCGTATTGCTGTCACACGCGTCACAACGGAAGGTGACGACCGCGGGTGCCGCGATGTTCACCGCCTGAACCATGTCGCCGGTCCCGGTGAACTCTTGGTGAGCAACCTTTGGCGTCGGCGCGGGAGGAGGCGTAGTCGCTTTCGGTGGTGGCATCGTCGAAGGCGGGGGCGCCGAGGCCGCACTCGCGATTGAGGGGGTGTTTGGGACAACCGAACTGGACTTCGCGCCACCGTTGATGGCCCCTACGACCACGATCAGAAGGATCACCGCGAGTACTGCCGCGAGCGCAACAAGCGGCCACTTCTTTCGCTTCTTCGGCATGCCTTCAACAGCAGTCGGCTCCGCGATTGGCGGTGCCGGGGGCACCAGCGGGGCGGTGCCCTGCTGACCATCGTCCGAGACGTGCTCGGTCCATGTCGACCCGTCCCAGTATCTGAACTCATGCTGTCCGCTTGGGTCGGGATGCCATCCCGCGGGCGTCTCAGGGCTGTCATCGGTCATGTGACTCTCCTACGTAGTAAGGATGCGCTCCTCTCGCGGTCAGCATACTCACAGGTTTCGATCGGATGGCACCCTCATGCTTCTCATGAGCACTGCATAAGCGCCTTGATCATGCCGCGCGCCGGCTTCAGGGGCGCTGGCCCGGGGCGTCAAGCGCCGCACGCGCGGTCTGCACCTGCGCCTCGGCGTCCGCGACGCGCTCCGCGGCCTGCGCCTGGCGAGCCGCGGAGGCGGAGACCTCAGCCTGCGCGGCTTCGGCGGACGCGCGAGCATCAGCGAGCTCGGCGTCGAGGGCCGTGATCCGCGCCTGGGCCCGTGCCGCGCGGTCGGCTGCGTCCCAGGCGCTGCGGTCGGCGGACGCCCGGTCGTGTTCGGCACGCGCGTGCGCCTGCTCGGCGTCACGGAGGGTGCTCTCGGCCTTCCTCCGCTCGCGGCGGGCGCTCGGCTCGTCCGCGGAGGCCGCCGGCACCGCGGGCGTGCCGGGACTCCCCCGCCGACGACTGTGTCCAGGACGAGAGGCACGCTGGCGGACACTTCGAGATCGCGCACGAGCCGTCCGGCCGCGACGGCGGCCGCGGCGAGCGGATCGAAGAACGCCGCGGTGATCGTCTACCGCACCGTCTCCAGGGTCGCTTCGGTGATCCACTCGCCGCGCGCCGTCGCGAGCGCGGCGACGTCGGCCTGCGCGGCCCGCAGATCCTCAGCGAGGCGGAGCGCCTCCCCGAGATGCTCCGCGCGCTCGTGCGCGAACACGTTCACGACCCACGCGGCCACGCTCCGCTTCCGCAGCTCCCGAATCCTCGCCGCGAGATCCGGATCCGCTGCCTGCTTCGCGTGCTCATTGCGGGCCGGACACGAACACGCTCGGCAGGCCGGCGTAGAGGTCCGCCGCGATCGTCTCGCGCTCGGTCGTCATGCTCCCGATTCGATCACTGACCGCGCACCGTGGCCGGTCCCTCGTGCTCGGCAGATCCGACGCTGCGCCTCGATTCCGGGCCGGATGTCGATCGCGCCACGTGTCGATAGTCATCACTGCGAACGGATCACACCACCTACGAAGGAGAATCTCATGGACCCCCGCCACATCACCGGCGTCCGCACGGTCGGCATCCCCGTCGACGACCAGAACGACGCGCTGCGCTTCTACCGCGGTCTCGGCTTCACCCTGCTGCGCGACGCACCGACGCCGAACGGGCGGTGGATCGAGCTGTCCCCGGGGCGCGGGAACGTGATCCTCACACTCGAGCCCGCGTCCGCCGAGGTGCGCCGCGGTGCGATCGGGATCCGGTTCACCTCCGATGACGTCGAGGCCGCGCACGACGCGATGATCGCGGAGGGCATCGACGTCGACGAGATCCTGCGATGGCCCGGCGTGCCGGCGATGTTCGCGTTCCGCGCCCCCGACGGAAACGCCTTCTCGATCACCGGCACCGTCACCGGCGCGGAATCGCGACCGCACCGCTAACACCGGGGCGGCCGACCGGTCCAGGGCATCCGATCGCGTGCCGAGATCCGTGTCCCGGCGTCGCCGACGCGACACGCAGCCTCCTCAGACCCGATATTTGGGAATACCCGCACCGCGGTGAGATAGTGCTCTTCTGGGGTTACTACTTTGGGGGTAGTGATGGACGGACGCGGTCCGGTATTCGGCGTGGAGAAAGCGCCGTTGGGGACGACGAAACAGCTCCTCGCCGAGGAGGTGTACCAGCGCGTGGGCGCGTCGATCATCGACGGCACGCTGCCGCCGGGACACCGCATCCGGGACGCGGAGCTCGCCGCGCAGTTCGGCGTGTCCCGGATGCCGATCCGCGAGGCGCTGCAGCGCCTCGAGCGGGCGGGACTCGTCGAGATGTACCCGAGCCGCTTCACGCAGGTCACCGAGGTGCCGCCGGTGCTCATCGCAGAGACGCTCGAGTACGCCGGCTACCTCGGCGGAGCGATCGCCGCGATCGCCGTGCCGAGGCTGACGGCGCCGGAACGCGAGGAGGCGGCCGCGCTGGCGCGCGCGCTCGACGACGGCCTCGACGACGCTGCCGCCCTCTCCGCCGCGCGCTGGGCACTCATCCGCTACCTCTGCGAACGCAGCGAGAACGGGATCCTCGGTTCGGTGCTGGAGGAGTCCAGCATGCCGATGTTCCGCAACCTGCGCCACTGGAAGCCCGCCCCCGCCGAACGCGAGCGCATGCGCGGCGTGCACGCGGAGCTCGCCGACGCGATCCTCGCCGGTGACGGCCGCACTGCTGAGCATCTCGTGCGGGCGATGCACCTCGTCGACTGAACCGGATCGGGATCCGATCAGATCGGGCCGGGCCGGGATCGCGTCGGCGCCGCGGGCCGATCGGATCCGGCATCGAGCCGGATCGTCCCTCAGGCGGTTGCCCTGACGCGCGCGGCGCGATCCGCGGCCGCCCACCCGTCGACCCAGAATCCGAGACGCGCGTACGCCTCTTCACGGGCGTCGTGCCGGGACAGGAAGACGTCGTGCAGGGCGCCGTCGATGCGTTCGATCGTGACCGAGGGACCGATCTTCAGCGCGGCCCGGGCGATGTCGTCGACGACGAGCACGGTGTCCGCGCGGGTGAGCTCGTCCGACCACACCGTCGGCACGGCGCTGCGCGCGGACAGCAGCACGCACACCGGAGCGGCGATCGCGAGCCCCGCGGCGACGGTCGCATGCCCGGCCAGGATCGCGTGCAGCCATCCGGCGTGCACGGCCATGGTCTGCGCCGGCCGCCACGCGAGGTTCACGTCCATGGGGTCCGCAGGGTCGGCGGCCTCCTGCTGCGCCCGAGTGTAGTAGCCGAGGTCGACCTGGGGTGCGCGGTCGAGCGGGCGGTACTTGGCGCCGAGGCCCACGAGCGGCGTGATGGTCTCGCGGGTGAAACGCGGCAGCTGGAACTCCAGCCACGGACTGTTCAGGATCACCGCCGAGGCGGCGCCCGGGTGCCGCGCGGCCCAGAGGCTGAGGATCAGCCCTCCCGTGGAGTGACCGAGCAGCACCAGGCGACGGCCGACCGCGCCGGCTCCCTCCTGCATCGCGGCGAGGGCGGCCGCGATGTCCTGGTCGTACTGCGCGAGGTCGCCGATGTACCCCGGCGTCTGGTGCGGGCGCAGGCTGCGGCCGTACTTGCGCAGATCGAGCGCGAAGAACCGGGCGCCGCGGCCCGTCCAGAACCGGGCGAGCCGCTTCTGGAAGAAGTAGTCCGACCAGCCGTGCACGTACAGCACATCGGTGTCGGCGAGCGGCCGGCGGTCGCCGGACAGCCGCTGCCAGGCGGTGCGCTCCGGCAGCGCCCGCACCAGGGTTGCGACGAGCTCGCCCTCGTCGTCGGTGCCGAGCGGCAGTGTGCGCTGCGCGAACTCGTCTCCGAGGACATCCGGGATCCAGACCGGCCCCTTCGTCGCATCACCCATAGGCGCCAGGCTAGCGGCGATCCGGGGGCGCGGCCGTCCCGGCGGTCGTGGTGCGCACACGGATGCGGGTCGCCCCGGGCCGCTTCCGGAGCAGGATCCGGGCCTCTACGCTGGGCACATCGACGCGCACCGCTCAGGAGGAACCATGACCCGCTCTCGGCTCGACCGCTCGATCGCCGGCCTCGTCCTCGCCGGCGCGCTCGCGATCGCGGCACCCGCCCTCGCCGGCTGCTCCACGCCGCAGGCGCACGTCACCGACGGCCCGAGCGACTCCGCGACGCCCGCATCCGCCCAGCAGCTGCCGCCGATCATGGCCGATCTCGGCACCGTCGACGGCACGACGATCACCGTGCCGCTGGACAACGTGATCGTGCTGACCGGCGACAAGACCGATTTCAAGAGCTGGACCGCGCAGATCGAGGATCCGACCGTCGTGTCGTTCACACCGGGCAAGGACGACGGATCCGCCCAGTTCAACCCCGGGCTGCAGCCCATCAGCACGGGCACCACGAAGGTCACGCTCGACAACAGCGTCTCCGGCACGCACGCGGTGTTCACCGTGACGGTGACCGCGAAGAAGTGACTGCGCCCTTCGTCTCGCTGCGCTCGCTCACGGACCGGGTTGCGGACCGGTCCCTGAGCGTCCTTCGTCTCCTCGCTGCGCTCCTCGCTCAGGAACCTGCAGCGACGAGACGAAGGGCGCCGGAAGCTCCCTCAGAGATCGGGACGCGTCACTCCCCGCGGGAGATGCGGACCATATCCTCGCGGGGCACGAGCTTGACGCGGGCGCGCTCCTGGGAAGCTCCCAGCGCGATCTCGTGCTCGTCGAGGCGGTGCCAGCCGTCGAGGTCGGTCCAGCGCACGCCGCGCTCGGCGAGCAGTGCGGGGATCGCCTCCTCGGAGGGGTCCTCCGGCTGCCACCAGGAGCCCTGGTCGTTGATGAGGTGGCGCACGGTCTCCATCGCGTCGGACTTGGTGTGGCCGATGAGGCCCACCGGTCCCCGCTTGATCCATCCGGTGGCGTAGATGCCCGGCACGCGCTGGTTGGAGTCCTTCGCGAGCACCTGGCCCTCGCGGTTGGGGATGACGCCGTGCTTCTTGTCGAAGGGCACGCCGTCCAGCGGCGAGCCGAAGTAGCCGACCGCGCGGTACAGCGCCTGGACCGGCACCTCGCGCAGCTCGCCCGTGCCGATCGCGCCACCCGTGCCGTCGGGCTTCGTGCGCTCGTAGACGAGGGCGGCGACGCGGCCGTCCTCGTCCGTGCGCACCTCGACCGGGCGCGCCCAGAAGTGCAGGTGCAGGCGACGCGACGCGGATCCGCCGGCGTTGTTCACGGAGTCCCGCCGGCGCCACGACTGCAGCACCCGGTCGATGACCATGACCTGCTTGTTGCTCGCGATCGCATCGCGGGACGCATCGTCGTAGTCGAAGTCCTCGTCGTAGACGACCATGTCGACGTCGCGCAGCTCGCCGAGCTCGCGCAGCTCGAGCGGGGTGAACTTCACCTGCGCCGGCCCACGGCGGCCGAACACGTGCACGTCGGTGACCGCGCTCGACTGCATGCCCTCGTGGACATTCGCCGGCACCTCGGTGACCAGCAGGTCCTCGGCGTGCTTGGCGAGCATCCGCGACACGTCGAGCGCCACGTTGCCGTTGCCGATGACGGCGACGGATGCGGCGTCGAGCGGCCACTCGCGCGGCACGTCGGGGTGCCCGTCGAACCAGCTTACGTAGTCGGCGGCGCCGTAGGATCCGACCGCGTCGATCCCCGGGATGTCCATGCCGGTGTCGCGGCGGGCGCCGGTCGCGAAGATCACCGCGTTGTAGTGCCGCTTCAGATCCTCGAGCGTGATGTCGGTGCCGAAGTGCACGTTGCCGAACAGGCGGATGTCGCCGCGGTCCAGCACGTCGCGCAGGGCCGTGATGATGCCCTTGATGCGGGGGTGGTCGGGGGCGACGCCGTAGCGGACCAGGCCGTACGGCGCGGGCAGCTGCTCGAACAGATCGATGGAGACGTCGAAGCGCCTCTCGGCCTTCAGCAGGAGGTCGGCGGCATAGATGCCGGCGGGGCCGGCTCCGACGATGGCAAGCCTGAGCTTGGTCATGGTGGTTCCTTTCGGCAGCGTCAGCTGCTGCGGTCCGCGAGAGACTCCGCGAACCGGGTCAGCGCCTCGCGCACGGGCCCCTTGGGCAGCACGGCGAGTTCGTCGATCGCGCCCTGCGTCCAGCTGCGGGCGAGGTCGAGGGTCTTCTGAGTGACGGCGTGGTCGCGGAGGCGGGCGAGGGCGTCGTCGAGGATCGCCGGATCCTCTCCCGCGGCGATCCGCTGCACGCCGGCGTCGATCTCGGCGGCGAGCGCGGTGGATTCCGGATCCGTCTCGACGCTCAGCAGCAGCGAGGGCATGGTCGGAACGCCCGCGCGCAGATCCGTGCCGGGCACCTTGCCGGTGTCCTCGGGCTTGGCGGAGAGGTCGATCACGTCGTCGAGCAGCTGGAACGCCACCCCGACCTTCTCGCCGTAGTCGCGCAGCGGCTCCTCGTACTCGGCGGGGGCGCCGGAGAAGATCGCTCCGGCCTGCGTCGCCGCGGCGATGAGGGATCCGGTCTTGTCGGCGAGCACCTGGATGTAGAACTCGACCGGGTCGTCGCCCTCCTGCGGGCCCACGGTCTCGTGCATCTGCCCGAGCACGAGCCGCTCGAAGGTGTCGGCCTGCAGGCGGATCGCGCGGTCGCCGTGACGCGACATCAGCTGGCTGGCACGGGAGAACAGGATGTCGCCGGTGAGGATCGCGATGTTGTTGCCCCACACGGTCTGCGCGGCGGGCACACCGCGCCGGCGGTCGGCGCCGTCCATGACGTCGTCGTGGTAGAGCGAGCCGAGGTGCGTCATCTCCAGCGCCTTGGCGATGTCGATGACCGCGGGCACGTTGCCGGCTCCGAGCTGAGCGGTGAGCAGCGCCAGCACGGGGCGCACGCGCTTGCCGCCTGCTTCGTAGAGGTAGCGGCTGGGGGCGTCGGCGACGGAGTCGGCCACCCGCAGGTCGATCGCGAGCCCGTCCTCGACGAGGTCGAGGCCGGCCTCGACCTCGCGTGCGAGCTTGCGCGCGGCGGGACCCACGAACACACGGTCGCTGAAACCGAGACGGCTCGCGAGGCGCGAACCCGTGGCGGCGGGGCTCGAAGTCACGCCCTCCAGCCTACCTGGGCGCGCACCGTGCCCGGTCCCAAGGCCCGGTCCTGTCGCGCTCGGCTGTCGAAGCCTGTTCCCGGATCCGCTCGCGCTGTTGACACCTGCTCGCGGATCCATTCGCGCTGCCCAAACCTGTTCGCGCTGCCGACAAAGACGACGCGCCGACGGGAATGAGCCGCGCGAACGGATCTGGTGCGGGCGCGGTGCGTCAGCGGAGCGGCTTGCGGGCGCGGTGAAGCGCGACGATGCCGAAGGACAGGTTGCGCCAGGCGACGTCGATCCAGCCCGCCTCGCGCAGCCAGCTCGCCAGCGTGCGCTGATCGGGCCAGTCGCGGATCGACTCGTTGAGGTAGTCATAGGCGTCCGCGTTGGTGCCCGCCAGGCGGGCCACCCGTGGCAGCACCTGGGCGTTGTAGATCCGGTAGAAGCCGCGCAGCAGCGGGGCCGGCGGCGTGGAGAACTCGTTGATCACGACGCGGCCGCCGGGCTTGGTCACCCGGAACAGCTCGGCGATCGCCTTCTTCGGATCCTGCACATTGCGCAGGCTGTACGACATGGTGACGGCGTCGAAGGAGGCGTCGTCGAACGGGAGATCCGTGGCGTCGGCCTCGACGAAGCTGAGGTTCGCCAGGTCGCCGTGCCGGCGCCTGCCCTCGGCGAGCATGCCCGGCGAGAAATCGGCCGCGACCACGTCGGCGCCGCTGCGAGCGAGCGAGGCGGACGAGGAGGCCGTGCCGGCTCCGAGGTCGAGGATCCGCTCCCCTCTCTTCGGCGCGACCGCGCGGGTCGTCGCGGCCCGCCACAGCGCGTCGTTGCCGACCGTCGTCACGGTGTTGGTGCGGTCGTAGCCGGCCGCGACCTGGTCGAACATGCCGCTGACGCGGGACGGATCCTTGCCGAGGTCTGCGCGGTTGGGCTGCTCGTTCGCACTCACCCGTCCAGCCTACGCGGGTGCGGAGAACCGCCGTGCGGTCGGCATCGCCGTGCGGCCGGCATCGCCGCGACCGGTGTCGCTGTGCCGCCGGTCCCGATGTGCGGCCGGCATCGCCGCGACCGGCCGTGCCACGCCGTCGCGACCCCGCCATATGCGGGGCCCGCTCTATCCGCGCGGCGGCAGTGCGAGCGCCTCGAGCCGGTCCAGCCACAGATCCGCCGTGGCGGCGTCGAAGGGCGGCGTCTGTGCGCGCACCCGCTGCTCGAGGTCGACGGCGAGCGCCTCCAGGTGCCGCTGCACGTCGGCGGGGTAGCCGTACTGCACGCGGTGCTCGTCCCACTCGTCCTCATCGTCGATCCAGGTGCCGCGCTCGCCCTCCACGCGCACGACGTCCAGATCCATGTCGATCCCGGTGAACAGCACGGGTGCCTCCCCCGCCGCGGACGCGTCGTCGAACTCCGTCACCGCGGGGTCGCCGTCCGCGAGGGCGCGCACGTCCCAGGCGAGGTCGATGTAGACCCTCATGCCTTTGGGATGGTCGCGGTTCGCGGTGAGCGCATAGTCGCCGCTCGGCGGCACGAGCGTGACATTGGGTGCCGCCGCCGTGAAGGTGCGGCCGGGGCGCGCACTCCCCCAGCCCGTGGGCTGACCGAGCCAGTCGCCCCACTCGTCCGCGCCCAGATAGACGCATTCGTGGCGCCAGTGCGGCGATCCGTCCCACTTGCGCCACTGGAAGACGATCTCGGTTCCGGGTGCGGGGCGCTCTGAGGTCACGGTGCCACTCTAAGGCGCGCCCCGGACGCTTCCCGGGGCACGGCGGTGCTCCCCGGCACGCAATAGGCTGGATCCGTGAGTGCCGGCCTGGTCGTTCAGACACGTGAGTTCGATCTCGCCGACGACCTGGTCGCCTACGCGGATCCCTCGGATCCCCGCGCCTGGCTGCGCCGCGGCGACGGGATCGTCGCGGTCGGATCCGAGACCGCCCGCGTCGTCCGCGTCGGCGCCGGAGACGATCCGCGCACCGCCCGGCTCACCCGCGCCTGGGACCGGATCCGCTCCTCCGCTCGCATCGACGACGCCGTGCGCCTGCCCGGCACCGGCCTGGTGGCGTTCGCGGCGCTGGTCTTCGACGAGACCTCCGCGGCCGACAGCGTGCTCGTGGTGCCGCGCACCGTGATCGGCCGGCACGGCGGCCGCACCTGGATCACCCGCATCCTCGACGACTCCGACGGCGGGTCCGCCGACGACCCGCGCCTCGACGCCGTCCCGCAGCCCGCGACCTTCGGCCCGCATTGGGCGGGCACGCTCGGCCCCGGCGCGCAGACCGCGCAGGGCTATCAGGCCTCGGTGCGCCGCGCCCTCGACGCGATCGCCGACGGCCGCTACGACAAGGTCGTACTCGCGCGCGACCTCGTCGGCACGGCGCCGACCGGATCCGATCTGCGCCGTCTGGTGCGCGCCCTCAGCACCGAGTACCCGGACACGTGGACCTACGCGGTGGACGGTCTCATCGGCGCCTGCCCGGAGACCCTGGTCACGGTGCAGGACGGCGTCGTCACCGCGCGGGTGCTGGCCGGCACGACCCCGCGCGGCGCCGATGCGCCGACCGACGCGCGAGCCGCGGCAGACCTCGCGGACAGCCCCAAGGACAATGACGAGCACGGGTTCGCGGTGCGCAGCGTGATCGCCTCGCTCGCGCCGCACACCACGGCGCTCGACGCCGAGGGCGGCCCGTTCATCCTGGAGCTGCCGAACCTGTTCCACCTGGCGACCGATGTGCGCGCGCGGCTCAGCGACGGCGCATCCGCGCTCGACCTCGCCGCGGCCCTGCATCCGACCGCGGCGGTCGCGGGCACGCCGACCGACGTCGCGATCGCGGCGATCCGCGAACTGGAGCCGTTCGATCGGGGGCGCTATGCCGGCCCCGTGGGCTGGATCGATGCGGATGGCAACGGCGAGTGGTCGATCGCCCTGCGCTGCGCGCAGTTCGACGTGACCGGATCCGACCCCGGCGCCCCGATCCCGCTCACCGCCTACGCGGGCGCGGGGATCGTGGCCGGCAGCGATCCCGAGTCCGAGCTGCTGGAGACCCGGGTGAAGTTCCGCCCGATCGTGGACGCCCTGGCCTGATATGTGCTGAGTTTTGTCA
>JAFDWK010000095.1 GCA_018268515.1 Actinomycetota bacterium | reverse complement strand
GGGCGGATCTGACGGCGCTCGTCGTGCGCCGGCAGCAGCTTGAGCCGCTGCGCGGGCGGCGCCGGTAGGTCTCCCCCATGACGAAGGGCCCCGAGTGCAACCCGGGGCCCTTCGTCTCACAGCTGCGGTCAGCGGCCGCGGTCCTGGCGGGACCGCTCCGTGCCCACGCCGGCGCCGGGGCGCTTGCGTGCGCGGGTTGCACTCTTCTGGCCCACGGCGGCACCGGCAGGGCGGCCCTGGCTGACGTCGGCGTTCATACGCGTCACAATCAGGTCACCGTCGATGCCCTTGCTCTGCATAGTGGCGGCGGTCTGATCGCGGCGCGCCTGCGAGTCGTACCGGACGGCCGCGGCCTCGCCTTCGAGGGAACCGGCACGGTCGTGAGCAGCACGCGCGTTCGTCTGGTGCTCGTCGACGTCGGCGGTCGCGGCCTGCTCCTGATCGGGCTCATCGGCGGCGCTCCTGTCGCGCTCGTGCTCGTCGTCCTCGCGCAGCTGCGCGGCCTCACCGAGGAGCATGGCCGCTTCCAGCTGGTCCAGGGTCTCCCCCGCCTCGGTGTTCGGCGTGCGCGACATGCGCTCTTCGGCCTCACGGATCCGCTCACGACCAACCTCGGCCGCCTGCAGCGGAGTCATGCCGTAGCGCGTGGTCAGCTCCCGATCCATCCGTTCCCGGCCGGCACGAATGTCGCGGTCGGCGTCCTCCCACGCGCGGGCAACACGGTACGTATCCGCGATCTGCTCGGGGCGGGCTCGGTCCCACCACTGCGGGTCGCGGGTCTGGTCGACGACGACACGAGCTGCAGCCCGTTCGCTGTCGAACCGGGAGCGCAGCCGGTCCGCCTCCGCCTGGCTCCGACGTGCCGCGCGACGTTGCATCGTCTCGTGCAGCTGGGCGAGCTTGCGGCCCAGCTGCGTTGCCGCGGCAAGGAGGATCTGCATCTCACGCTGCAGGCCCTCGTTGATCCCATCGCTTTCCATCGGGTACCCCCTCCTAACGGCCGATCCCGCGATCGGTCTCCGGTCCTGTACGTGTGCGCGGCCGCTCCGGCAGGGTGCCCGGGATCGGCGGCTGAGCAGCCCCCACACCGGGCCTGCCGGCGCGGATCCGATCAAGCATCTTCTGCAGCTCGGGATCCAGCGACGCGGTCGGCTCCGGAGCCGTGGTCGTCACCGCCGGCGCCGGCGCCTCGACCGCAAGGCGCAAGTGAACCAGCTCGAGTTGCGTGCGGGCCGTCGTCAGCTCACGGTCCGCGTCGCGCCGCTCCGCTCCGCGGTCGCACGCAACGCCTTGCTGATCGCCAACGTCAGCGCCGTCATGTTCATGATGAGCGCGGCGTAGGCGGCGGTCCCGCCCCGGGTCAGCGCGGCGGCCGACATCATCGATGCCGCCATGGAGAACTGCTGCTGGTGCGGGAACGGCGACCGGTCCTCACTGCGGTAGGTCTGCGCCGACCGGCCGAGCATCTTAGATGCCTCGGCGAGCGGCCCGGGTGTCTCCTCAACGGCGTTCCTCCACGCGGCCAGGGTGCCCGACGCCTGGCGTGCAGTCTGCACCCACCGCTCTCGATCGTCAAGCGGCGCCGCGCGTAGCTGGTCGACGAGTGTGAGCTGCGCTCTCAGAAGGCGCACGTGTGTCATCTCGCCGCGCTAGCGGCGCTACTCCCTCAACGACTCCGGGCTTCAGGCCTGCTCGAGGCGTTCGATGCGGCTGACCAGGCTCGCGCGCTTCGGCGAGCGCGCGGGCAGCAGTTCCAGGCACAGCCGCAGGATCTCGGCGTCTTCGGAGCCCTCGGGGATCTCCGCGTAGCTCAGCAGCACGTCGACGCTGGCCTCGGTGCGCATCGTCTCGCGCAGCGTGGAGCGCACCGACTCGCGATACTCCTCGATCCCGGGCGCCGTCGAGTCCGGCAGCACCGGGCCGCGGTACGCGCTCAGCGCCACCCGGTGCGCCCCGCGATCCAGCAGCGACAACACGTCCTGTGCGTCGGTCTCCAGCGGCACGGTCAGCCGGTACGGGCGGGATTCCGGCGCGAGCGCGGGCCAGACCCGCTCCAGCGCCTTGCGCAGGCGCACCATCTCGGGCCGCAGTGTGTCGGCCGAGGATCCCTCGCCGTACACCAGCTCCGCGAGGCGCTCGGCCGACAACCCCTGCCGGTGCACGGCCAGCAGCAGCAGGATCTCGGCGTGCCGTGCGCTGAGCTCGACCGACCGCTCTCCGTCGCCGCCGGTCACCTCGAGCCGTGCGCGATCCCGGCCGAGCACCCGCAGCGCGGCGCGCTCGGGGCTCTGCCGGCGCTTCGGTGCGGGCACGGGCGGGGCGGGCTCGGCCCTGGCTCGCAGCCGGGCGACCAGCAGCTCCGCCTCGACCGCGCGCGCGGTGGCGTCCACCAGCATGCGCGCCTGCGGGCTCGCAGCCTCGGATCCGCCGGTCACGTCGATCACCCCGAGGATGCGTCGGTCCTCGGGGTCGAAGACCGGGGTCGCCGTGCACGACCACGGCTGCACCAGGCGGTTGTAGTGCTCGGCACCGTGGATCTGCACCGCGGACCCGAGTTCGAGTGCGGTGCCCGGAGCGGAGGTGCCGACAGCGCGCTCCGACCAGTTCGCTCCCTCGACGAAACCCATCTCGCCGGTCAGGATCCGCTGGTTCAGATCCCCTTCGACCCACAGCAGCCGCCCCGCGTGATCGCCGACGGCGACGATGACACCGGAGTCTTCGGCGGATCCGGGCAGCAGCAGCGCGCGGATGGTGTCCATCACGCCGGCGAGCGGGTGCGCGAGACGGTAGGCGTCGAGCGCCTCCAGGGTGAAGTCCAGCGGCGGGAGTCCCTCGGCGCCGACCCGCTGCCGCCAGGACCGCTCCCACGATTCGCGCACGAGCGAGCGCACGTTCGCCAGCCGGCCGTCGCCGATGTTGCCGGCGACGAGCTCCTCGTGCGCGCGCTCGATGAGCAGCCGCGACGCAGAGGGCGCGGGTTCGCGGGAAGGCTGCCAGCCAGAGGACACAGGGTCTCCGATCATCGGCGACGGAGTGGGTCCAGTGTAAGGCGGGCGGATCCGAGATCGGCTGTGCCGCTCTGGATACTACTGTGCATCGCGTGGTAGTGTGCGGAGCAATGCAGCCACGGAGCCGTGGCAGAGGAGGCGGAATGGATACGACGCAGCTGCTGAAGGGCGTGCTGGATCTGGCGGTGCTCGCCGTCGTACGCGACGAGGACGGCTACGGCTACGACATCGTGCGGCGCCTGCGTGACGCCGGGATCGGCGACGTCGGCGACGCCTCGGTCTACGGCACGCTGCGGCGCCTCTACTCCGGCGGGGCGCTCTCGAGCTATGTCGTCCCCTCCGATGGCGGACCGCACCGCAAGTACTACGCGATCACCGCGCAGGGCAGGCTCATGCTCGACGAGCAGATCGCGACCTGGTCGCATTTCGCGGTGGCGATGTCGGGATTGCTCGCGCCACACGTTCCGACGGCGGCACTCGCTCCCCCCGGATCGCCTGACGCGGACTCCGCACGGCGACCCGCCCTGTTCAATCCCCCCGTCAACCCCACCGGGATCCTCTCCGAAGGAGCGCAGCGATGAACGACACCACCCTGGCCGCCGCGGAGCGGATCCGCGCGTTCGCCGACGCCGTCCGCGCACAGCTCGCGGATCTGCCGGCCGAGGAGATCGACGACCTCGTCGAGGGGCTCGTCGGAGACCTCACCGATCAGGCCGCGGACCACGACGGTGCGATCGACCTGGGTGATCCGGCCGCCTACGCCGCGGAACTGCGCTCTGCCGCGGGCCTTCCCGAGCGCAGTGCGGTCTCGGCGACGAAGACGCCGTGGCGCGAGCGCATCGCCGCGAGAGCCGGACGCCTCGTGGGGCGGATCCGATCCTCGGCATTCGGCGCCTGGCTGCTGGATCTGCTGATCGCGTTGCGTCCGGTGTGGTGGGTGCTGCGCGGACTCGTCCTCGCCGGGTTGGTGGCCATCCCGGCGGGTCTCGGTCCTCGCACGATCGCGGGATATGGCGGCTTCCCCGCGCAGGTGTTCACCTGGGTGCTCTTCGCCACCATCGTGCTGATCAGCGTGCAGTGGGGGCGCGGCCGCTGGCTGCCGAAGAACGCACTGCGGCACGTGCGCACGGGCGCCAGCATCCTCGCCGTGCTGTTCCTGCCGTTACTGTTCTCCCCCGTCATGTTCGGCGTGTCCAACGCGATCGCCTATCCCGCGGACTCGGCGGGGCATCAGCCTCCACCGGGGCTGCTGCTCGACGGCACGCAGATCGGAAACCTCTTCGTCTACGACAAGGACGGGAACGTCATCGAAGGCGCCCAGATCTACACGAATCGCGGGACTCCCGTGAATCTGTTCGGTGAGGAGAGCGAGAACATCGAGAGCGGCAGGGGTCGGGTGGACTCCGGTGCCAGTGAGAACGTCGTGGTGCCGTTCCGCGACGAGCAAGGGCGCCCGGTCTGGAACGTCTACCCGCTGCAGCTCGGCCGGATCGACGACACGACGGGCCAGCTGGATCCGTCGACGACGCTCACACCGCAACCGCCGTTCCTGCGCGCCCCCGATCGCGCCCTCACCGTGACGCCGAAGCCCACGCCGGGCTCGAGCGTGGCGCCGACGGCGTCGCCCTCACCGCAACCGTCCGACGCCGCGCCGAGCCCGACGCCGACTCCCACTCCGGCGGGCTGAGCGATGGCCGCGCCGCGGATCATCTCGATCGATCTCACGCATCTCGTGCAGGCGGCCCTGCATGGCGAGACGCCCCTCGACTCCCAGGAGGGATCGCTCGACGTCGAGGAATGAGGATCCGACCCATCCTGCTCGCAAAGTGCTAGCATATGGACATCCGGTGAGGGAGGCGCACGATGGCGGCGATCACGATCCGCAACCTGCCCGACGAGGTGGTCGAGGCGCTCAAGAAGCGCGCCAAGCGCAACTCCCGCTCCATGGAGGCGGAGGTGCGTGATGTGGTGACGCGCGTCGCGCACGGCGAGGAAGTGCCGAGCCGACTCGAGGAGTACGTCCTTCAGCATCGACCGCCTCGGCGGTGGTCTGTTCCCGGAAGCGAAGTCAACGCGTGGATCGCCGCGAATCCACCCACGCCCGAGCAGCAGCAGACCGCAGTGGATTGGCTGCGCGAGCTCGAAGAGGCTCGCCGGATCCCACCGGACACGGACGAGTTCGAGGACCCCTGGGAGAAGGCCGCTCGGCTCGAGAGCGAGTACCGCGCGGAGAAGGCGGCTCGCGAGGCCGACGAGCGATGATCCTGCTCGACACGAACGTGCTGATTGCTCTCCGCCGTCTCCGGTTGCCCGAAGGCGAGTTCGCCTTGAGCTCACTGGTCTATGCGGAGCTGCGATTCGGCATCAACCACGCGACGGATCCCGAGATGCGGCGCGCCAGGACCGAGGACATCGCTCGCGCGGAGTCCTTGTTCTCGGACAGCTGGCTGCCGTTCGACCGGTCCGCCGCGGAAGGATACGGATTCATCGCGGCGACCGTCGCCCAGGGGCGCCCGGCCCACGCGCGAAGCAAGGACACCATGCTGGCCGGGCACGCCTATGCTCTCGGAGCCGGCCTCCTCACGCTGAACCCGAAGGATTTCGAACTCGTCTCCGAGCACGTCGAGATCATCGTGCCCGAGCGGATCGAGTGATCGGCAGGGGGAGTGGATCCGCTGACGCGGCCGAATCCACGGGCCGGACGCTTCGACAGGCTCAGCGACCGGCCGGCGGCCGTCCCGCGCGAACTCGTGACGACCCGCGACCCGTTCAGGGCGAGCCTCAGCCGCGGGCGGCCCACCAGTCGCGCAGGCGCTGCTCGGCGGCCTCCGGGCCGATCAGCCCCTCGTCGAGGCGCAGCTCGAGCAGGAACCGGTAGGCCTCGCCGACCTCGCGGCCCGGGGCGATGCCGAGGATCCGCTGCACGTCGTTGCCGTCGAGCTCGGGGCGGATCGCGTCGATCTGCTCCTGCTCGCGCAGGGCGGCGATCCGCTGCTCGATGTCGTCGTAGGCCGCGGCCAGCCGGGCGGCCTTCCGCTTGTTGCGGGTGGTGACATCGGCGCGGGTGAGGATGTGCAGGCGCTCCAGCTGATCGCCGGCATCGCGCACGTAGCGGCGCACCGCGGAGTCGGTCCAGGCGCCCTCGGCGTAGCCGAAGAAGCGCAGGTGCAGTTCGATCAGGGTCGCCACAGCCTCGGTCGACTCCTTGTCGAACCGGAGCGCTTGCAGCCTCTTGCGGGCGAGCCGGGATCCGACCACGTCGTGGTGGTGGAAGCTCACCGCTCCCCCGGGCTCGAGCTTGCGGGTGCGCGGCTTGCCGATGTCGTGCAGCAACACCGCGAGCCGCAGCACGGCGTCGGCCGGTTCTCCCGGATGGCGGGCGTGCTCGAGCGCGATCGCCTGCTCGAGCGCCGTCAGGGAGTGCTCGTAGACGTCCTTGTGGTGGTGGTGCTCGTCGATCTCCAGCTTGAGCGCGCTCACCTCGGGCAGGAACTCGTCGATCAGCCCGGTGTCCACGAGCACCCGGATCCCGCGCACCGGGTCGTCGGACTGCAGCAGGCGGATCAGCTCCGCCTGGATGCGCTCGGGGCTCACGATGCTCAGCGTCGCGCGCAGTTCGGAGATCGCGGCGAGCGTGCGCTCCTCGATGCCGAACCCGAGCTGGGCGCTGAACCGGGCCGCGCGGAGCATGCGCAGCGGGTCGTCGCCGAAGCTCACCTCGGGGGCGGTGGGCGTGCGCAGAATCCCCGCGAGCAGATCCTCCACGCCCCCGGTCGGATCCACCAGCTTCTGCTGCGGCACCAGGAACGCCATCGCGTTGACCGTGAAGTCGCGGCGCACCAGGTCGCCGTCGATGTCGTCGCCGAAGGAGACGACGGGCTTGCGGGTGACGCCGTCGTACGCGTCGGCGCGGTACGTGGTGATCTCGACCTGCTCGGACGGGCCGTCCGGCGAAGGCACCTTGGCGCCGATCGTGCCGAACTCCCGACCGATGTCCCACTGCGTGGTCGAGATCGGCCTCACGATGCGCAGGATGTCATCGGGACGGGCGTTCGTGGTGAAGTCGAGATCGTGCGTGGGACGCCCGAGCAGCGCGTCGCGCACCGGGCCGCCGACGACGGCGAGGTCGAACCCGGCATCGGCGAAGGCCGCGGCCAGGGTGCGCACGACCGGATTCTCGGCGAGGGCGCCCAGGCGCGCGAGGGAATCGGCCATGTTGAGCATGGGTTCCAGGGTACCGGGGCGCGGATCCGCGGGTGCCGAGCGGGCCTGCCCTCAGGCGGTGCCGAGCATGCGGCGCAGCAGGATCCCGGGAGCCGCGGCCGCCGCGGCCGGATCCCCTTCTCCCGCCAGCGCCCACTCGTCGATTCCGCGCAGCAGCCCGAACACCGCCGCGGTCTGCAGCGCGATCGGCAGGTCGGCGTGCACGGCCCCCGCGGAGCGCCCGGCGGCGAGCACCCCGCCCACCCAGTCGCGCACGGCGGCGAGCACCTCGTCGCGGACGGCGCCCTCCCCGGTCGGGAGGTAGAAGATGCGCCCGAGCATGCCCAGCGGCGCCTGTGCGGCGAGCGCCCCGAATCCGGCCAGGGCGGCATCCACCCGCGCCCAGAAGTCACCGGCCGCGAAGGAGGCCGGATCCGGTGGGGTCCACGCGGCGCGGACGTCGTCGACGAGCGCCCGCACCACGGCATCGAACAGCTCGGCCTTGGATCCGGCCGCGTGATAGAACGAGCTCTTGCTGAGGCCGGCGGCGCGGATGATCCGGTTCAGGGAGGCCCCCTCGTAGCCGGCGGCGGCGAACTCCGCGACGGTGGCCTCGATCAGCGCGGCGCGGTGCGGTCCGGTCAGGGCGGTCATGGATCACAGCCTACTGGACCAGGTGGTCCAGTAGGCGTACAGTGAGCATTGGACCAGGTGGTCCAATCGGAGGATCCCATGCTCGAACCCACTGCCCTCGACACCCAGCTCACCGCCCAGCAGGATGATCGGCTGCGCGTGCTCATCGTCGGCGCCGGCATCGCCGGTCTCACCCTCGCGCGCCTGCTGCGCATCGACGGCCTGCACCCCGTGGTCGTCGACCGCGCGCCCGATTCGTCCCATCCGGGGTACATGCTCGCCCTGATGCCGCTCGTGGACCGGGCCCTCGACGACCTCGGCGTGCACGAGGAGTACCGCCGCGCCAGCACTCCGCTGGATCGGTTCACCTTCCACGGCCATCGCGGCCCGGTGCTGCGCTCCGACCCGCTCGGCGAGGTGCTGCTCCCCTACGGCGAGTACCGCGGCATCGACCGGGGCGCGCTGGTCGAGGTGCTCACGACCGGCGGCATCCCGGTCGCGTTCGGCACCACGGTCGCCGCCGTCCACCGGAGCGGCGACGCATCCCGGGTGGCGTTCGCGGATCGCGAGGGCCGCGCGGTCGGCGAGGGCGTGTTCGACCTCGTCGTCGGCGCGGACGGCGTGCACTCCCGGATGCGCCGACTGCTGCCGGTCGGCACCGTCGGCACCGTCGACACCGGCTGGAGCGGGTGGGTGGCCTGGGCCGACGACCACGGCGACTCCTCCAGCGCGGAGGAGCTCTGGGGGAACGGCTTCTTCCTGGGGGTGTATCCCGTGCCGGGGCGGGTCGGGGTGATCCTGTGCCGGCCCGACGACGACCCGGACCTGACGACCGTGATCGCCGAGGTGCGCCGCGCCGCGCACGGCATCGGCCCGCGTCTGGCGGGGGCGCTGGACGCCCTCGAGCGGACCGGGGATCCGTATCTCTGGCGGCTCGACGACGCCCGCAGCGAGCGCTGGGTCGTGCCCGGCGCCGTGCTGCTGGGCGACGCCGCAGCCGGGTTCCTGCCCACGGCGGGGATCGGCGCGGGCATGGCGATCGAGAGCGCGTGGATGCTCGCGCGCATGATGCGCGGAGCGGATCCGTCCTCTCTGCCCGCCCGCCTCGCGGAGTGGGAGCGGCTCGAGAAGCCCCGTGTCGAGTCCGCGCAGTCGAACTCGCGCACCCTCGCGAAGATGATGTTCCGCCGCGGCGTCGCGGTCGCCTGGATGCGGGAGACGGCGGTGCGGATGATGAGCATCCGCGCGGCGCTCAAGCCGATCCTGGCATTGGTCGCCGAGCAGCCGGATCCGACCGCAGCGGTCATCCGGGCGCGCTGACTCAGAAGGCCGGGCCGGTCGATCCCGGCTATGCACCGCCTGCGTCGTGGATGGCCCGCAGCTGCGCCTTCATCTGCTGCAAGATCTCCTGGTCGGTGCAAGCCCGCCGAACATGGCCATCGCGATCCTGGGATCATGGACGGCATGGGGAGCAGATCATCGGGGACGGCGCTGACGGCGGCGCTGCGCGTCGCGCGGATCGCGACCGGGGGCCTGCCCGTCGCCCCGCATGTGGCCGGGCGCCTCGCTGCCTTCGCCGACGGCGACGGCGACGGGGACGGCGGCGACAAGCTCATCATCCGGGACCTCGCCAGGACGCTGTCGCCCGCGCAGCTGCGTGGCAGCGCGATCCTCCCGGATCCCCTGCCGCTGGTGCCGAGCGCGCGCACCGCCGTGCTGGATGACCTCGGCACGGCCGCGCGCCGGCTCCTGCTGTTCGCGGCAATCGATCCGGATCTGCCGCTGCCCGGACTGCTGGATGCGGCCGGCGTCGAGATCGACCTGCTGCTGTTCGGTGATCCCCGGCCGTTCCTGACCATCGAGAGCGGGCGCGTGCGCTTCACGAGCCAGCGGATGCGCGCCCAGGTGCTGTGCGAAGCCCAGGGCCCCGAGCGCCGTGCCGTGCATGCGGCTCTCGCGCGGGCAGCGCAGCGCCGCGGACGCACGCACTCCGCCGCGCGCCACCTGGTCGCCTCGGATCCGCGACGGGCCGCCGAGCTGGCAGCCCCGCTGCTCGCGCACGCCGAGGCCCGGCTCGCGGCCGGCGATCCGGTGGATGCGCACCGGCTGGCCCTCCTCGCCGCCCCGGTGAGCGGCGGGAGCGCACACCAGGCCTGGAAGATCGCCGCGCTCGGAGCTCTCTGGGCCGGTGCGTTCGACGATGCGGGTGACGGGCTGCGCCGTGCGATCGAACTGGAACCGGACGACACTCTGCTGCACGATCTGATGCGCACCAGGGAGCTGATGCTCGCCGGTCCCGCCGGTGCCCTCTACACCCCGGAGGAGACCGAGTTCATCTTCCGCTCGCTGGCCGCCTCCGCACCCGGCGCCGCCGAGCGCACGCTGCTGACGCAGCTCGGGGACGTCTACACGACCGCCTATCGGGATCCGCTCACGTCGGACGACATGCTGGCGAGGACCCTGCTCTCCTCTCCGGCGATCGAGGACTCCTGCTGGTCCCCGCATGCGGCGGCGCACCGCGCTGTCTCGGAGCTGACCGCGCTGGTCGTCGCCGGAGAGCTCGACGCGGCCGCGCGACTGATCGAGCGGACGGCACCCGTGCTGCCGCTCATCCTGCCGGGTGCCGGCATCGTCGCCGGACATGTGCGGGCCTGCCTCGGACGCGCACCCGGGGTGGATCCGGAACTCGCCCGCGCGTACGAGCGGATCGGACCGCCGACCCTGTCCCGCTTCGAGGAGACGTCCGTCGCGGAGATGTTCCCGCAGAGCCTTGCCGAGCGCGCGGGGGTCGCGGCGGTGATGGCGGCTCCGGCAACGCAGCCCTCGATGCCGCGCTCCGCCCCGCTGCCGGGGGAGCCGCTCTCGGCCCGCCAGCAGGAGGTGCTCACGGGGGTGCTGCGCGGCCTGTCCAACCGGGAGATCGGCGACGAGCTCGGGGTCTCCCACCGCACCGTCGAAGTGCACGCGACGCAGGTCCTGCGCAAGTACGGGGTGCCGTCGCGCAGCGCGCTCATCGCGCTGCACACCACGGGTCGCCGGTGAGCACACCGGACCCCGAGAGTGCGGCGCGATGCAGGCGGCGACGGATCGCCGCGCATGCGGCCCCGCGTGTCCGCGTTAGCGTGTTGGGGTGACCGCACCCCGAGAATCGTGGCTGGCCCGGCCGCTCGGCCTCCTGCAGAAGGCGTCCGGCGTGCCCGTGGCGCCGCGGGTCGCAGCACGCCTCAGCGCCTACGCCCGAGACGACGACGACGCACTGCGGCTCCTCGCACAGGTCCTGACCCCCGCGCAGCTGGCCGGGCGCACAATACTTCCGGATCCGCTTCCCGCGATCGTGGATCCGCCCGCCGACGACGCCGGATCCACTCCGCTCTCCGCCGCGCAGCAGCGGGTGCTTCTGCACGCCGCGCTCTCGGTGACCGAGAGCATCGCCGATGTGCTCGAGGCCTCCGCTGTCGACATCGATGTGCTGCTGTTCGGGCGGCTCCAGGATCTGCTGCAGGTCCGGGCAGGCACCGTGCGGTTCCTCGACGAACGCGTGCGTGCGGCCGTGATCCACGCCGCATCCCCGCACGGCGTCCGTCAGACGCACGCCGCACTGGGGCGGGCGTGCGCCCGCCGTGGGGCGCGCGACGGCGCCGCCTGGCACGGGGCGCTCGGTGGTCCCGCGGGCGCGAGGGGACGTCATGCCGCGCCGCTCTGCGATGCCGCCCAGTCCCTGCTCGCCCGCGGTGCGTCCGAACGGTCGCTGCGGTTCGCGCTGCTCGCCGTCTCCCGCGGCGCAGGGTCAGGGCGCGCACGGGCACTCGCCCTCGCGGGCAGGGCCGCGTTCTGGTGCGGCTACCTGGAACAGGCGCAGTCTCTGCTCGAACGTGCGCTTCCCGGCCTCCCCGCGGATGCCGCGTCGTTCGCGACCGCCGCGCTGCGCGCCACGCACCTGTTCCTCGAGGACCGCTCGGCCCAGCAGTCCGAGTTCTCCCACCAGCGCTCGATCGATGTCACGGACGCTCTGCGCGACGCGAACGACAACCCCGTGGATCTGGCGGCGATCGATCTCATGGCGCGGATCTCCGCCCTGCTGTACGTCGATCCGGCGGAGGCCGATGCGCTGCAGGCCCAGCTGTACCTGACGGTCGCCGGCACGGCCCGGGACGCGGACAGGGAGCCGGAGTTCGCATCGCCGATGGTGGAGGCGCATGTGCTGGTGATGACCGTGGGATTCCAGGTGAACCCGCGGGACTTCCACGGCGCAGGCCGGGTGCTGCTCGACGCGATCCCCCGGCTTCCGCTCGAGCACGTAGGCGCCGGGATCGTCTCCGATCTGGTCCGCATGACGGCTGCGGAGGTGCCGCAGCTGGGCGAGGACATCGCCGCCGCGTTCGAGCGCATCCGCCCACGGTGGCGACTGACATTCGACACCAGCGCACCGCGCACCGGCGAGCGCTCGGCCGCAGCGCTCGGCACCGGCGCCGCGCCGGAACCGCATCCGGGCGCCTCCGATCTGCTGCAGAACCTGACGCCGCGCCAGCGCGAGGTGGCCGAGCTCGTCCAGCACGGACTGACCAACCGTGAGATCGGGGCACGCCTGCATGTGTCCGAGCGCACGATCGAGGTGCACCTCGGTGCCGTGTTCCGCACGATCGGCGTGCGCAGCCGCACCGGGCTCATGGCCGCGCTGTCGCAGGGTCGGCTCGCCGGCTGATCCTCACACGGCGCACGACGAGAGGCCGCGCCTACGGGATACCCCGTGGACGTCCCCCAGGGGCATCGCCACCACAGCCGCAGAGACCGTTTCGTCGTCTGATGAGATTCATAGGCGCTCAGTAGGATCGCGGCATGGTCAGACGAAGGAACTCCTCGACTCCGCGCGACGATGCTCCCGCCCCCGACGCCGGATCGTCGGGCACCGCCACCCCCGCGTCCGCCGGTGCGCCCTCGGACGGCATCGCACAGGACGAAGGAGGCACAGGCCGTTCCCGTCGTGACTTCCTCCGACTCGGCGGATTGACCGCCGCCGGCGCCCTCGTCGGCGGCGGCGCCGGTGCCGCCGCCGGTTTCGCGCTCGGCCGGCACGAGGGCTTCCAGGATGCAATGGACGACTACGGCGCCCTCGCCCCCCGCCACGCCCCGGGCTTCGACCACATCGTCGTGCTGATGGGCGAGAACCGCTCCTTCGACAACCTCCTCGGCTATCTCTACACGAAGGACGATCTGCCCGAGGGGCAGGAGTTCGACGGGCTGGCGTTCGGCGAGTACTACAACGAGCTCGACGGGCAGCGCTATGACGCGCACATCTACGAAGGACCGACCGACCAGATCATGACCTGGCCGGATCCGGATCCGGGCGAGATGTATCCGCACGTGAACACGCAGCTGTACAACACGATCAACCCGGCCAGCAACGCCGAGCTCTACAAGGGCGGGCTCTCCGCACCGTACAACGAGCCCGATGAGGGTGCGGAGCCGACGATGAGCGGCTTCGTCACCGACTACATGGTGAACGTGATGCGCCTCAAGCACGGCAAGTCTCCGACCCAGGACGAGCTCTCGCGCATCATGGGATCTTTCTCCCCGGAGATGCTGCCGACGGTGTCGACCCTGGCCCGCGAGTTCGCCGTCTTCGATCACTGGTTCTGCGCCGTGCCCTCGCAGACCTTCTGCAACCGCTCGTTCTTCAACGCCTCGACGTCGCACGGTCAGGTCACCAACCATGAGGGCGGCGATTACGCCAAGTGGCTGAACGCGCCGAAGTCGCCGACGATCTTCAACCGCCTCGAGGAGGCCGGCCTGAGCTGGAAGATCTACTTCGACGAGGTGCAGATGGTGTCGTTCACCGGCGTGCTGCACGCACCGGTGCTCGAGGAGTTCTGGCGCACGGAGCATTTCGGCACCATGGACGACTTCTACGCCGATGTCGAGCACGGTGAGCTGCCGGCCTATGCGTTCGTCGAGCCGCGGATGATCTACGACCACAACGACTTCCACCCGCCGTTCGGCGCTCGCCGGGAGACCGATCTGGCAGACGAGGACACCGCACTGATCAACAGCGCGTTCTCCGATGTGCGCGCCGGAGACGACCTGGTGCACGATATCTACGACGCGATCCGCACGAGCGCATCGCCGAAGGGATCCAACGCGATCAACACCCTGCTGCTGATCACGTTCGACGAGCATGGCGGCACCTACGATCACGTGGCGCCACCCGCGGCCACGCCTCCCGACGATTCGGGCAAGGGCGAGTGGGGTTTCGCGTTCGACAGGCTCGGATGCCGCGTGCCTGCGATCGCCGTGTCGGCGTACACGCGCCGGGGGACGGTCATCAACGACGAGATGCATCATGGATCCGTGATCGCCACGCTCTCCCGGCTGCACAAGCTGAAGCCCCTGACCCGGCGCGACGCGACGGCGAACGACCTTTTCCAGATCATCAACCTGGACAAGCCCCGGCATCCCGCCGACTGGCCTGTCACGCAGTCGCGGTATCTGCCTCCGAACCCGGAGTCGAAGCCGGCGCATCCCGCTCATGCGCACGCCGACAAGCCGCTGACCCCTCCGGCCGAAGGTCTGCTCGGACTGCTGCTGGCGCGCTACGGCCTGCCCGGCGACCAGCAGCCGCGGACGTTCATGGATGCGTACAACCTGCTGCACAAGCACGGCAAGAACATCTTCGGTCCACCGGACCAGGAGGGCTGAGCCGCGCCGCGAAGCGCGCAGGGTCAGGCCGGACGGCTGCGGCGGCCGATGATGATCCCTGCGGTGGCGAATGCCGACACTACGGCCCAGACGGCCAGCACGCCGTAGGCGATCAGGTACTGCATCTCGATCGCGGCATCCACGGAGAAGGCACCGGCCGTCCACTCCGTGATTCGCGGCACGTATCCGCTGCGGCCGTACTCACCGAACCCGGAGAAGAACGGATAGGCCGCGAACAGCGACCACAGCACGATCACGCCTGCCGAGTACCACCCTCGGGTTGCCATCAGGCTCCGAACCTCCTTGTCGAAGAGCGTCAGCGCAGCAGGAACGAGCATTCCGGCGGCGATCAGAGGGGTGAGCATGAGGGCTACGAGAAAGCCCATCCCCATCGATTCCGCACCAAGCCACTCCGTGGCGAAGAGCGCCCATATCGGTAGCAGCACCGCGCACAGCCACTGACCGAAGAAGACGATGCGGCCAAGTCCAGGAAGGATGTTCATGTCGCGAGAATAGACAGTTGCACCGCCACGGGATCGTCATCTCGCCTCAGGGCTACGTGTGAGCCCTTAGCCGCGTCTCAGCCGATCGGTTCGCCCTGCACCGGGCCCTCGGTGTTCGGCTTCCAGCCCAGCGCCGGTGCCACGTGCTCGGCGAAGGCCTGCAGCACGTGCAGGTTGTACTCCGGTCCGAGCTGGTTCGGGATCGTCAGCATGAGGGTGTCGGCCGCCATCACGGCCTCGTCCTGCTTCAGCTGGGAGATCAGCACGTCGGGCTCGGCCGCGTAGGTCTTGCCGAACGTGGAGCGGAACCCGTCGATGACACCGATCTGGTCGCCGTTCTCCTCGCTGCGCAGCCCGAAGTACGCCCGATCCTGGTCGTTCACGAGCGGGAAGACGCTGCGACTCACCGACACCCGGGGCGTGCCGGTGTGACCGGCTTCCCTGTAGGCGGCGCGGAACAGGTCGATCTGCTCGCGCTGCAGCTCGTGGAAGGGCTGACCGGTCGCCTCGGTGACGAGCGTCGAGCTCATCATGTTGAGGCCCTTCCGCCCGGTCTCCTCGGCGGTCGCGCGGGATCCGGATCCCCACCAGATGTGATCGCGAAGGCTCGCCGAGCGCGGCTCCACGGGCAGGTATCGCCCCTCGCCGACCATGCGCGGGTCGCCCGGAGCGACCCCGGCGCCGTCGATCGCCTCGAGGAACAGGTCGAATTTGTCGCGGGCCAGCACGCTGCCGCGCTCCTGGTCCTCCTCGTCGACGTAGCCGAACGCCTCATAACCGCGCAGCGCAGTCTCGGGTGAGCCCCGGCTCACACCGAGCGCGATCCGGCCGTCGGCGATGTAGTCGAGCGCGGCGGCCTCCTCGGCGAAGTACAGCGGGTTCTCGTAGCGCATGTCGATGACGCCGGTGCCGACCTCGATGCGCTTCGTGGTGGCGGCCATCGCGCTGAGCAGTGGCATCGGGGAGGCCGCCTGGCGCGCGAAGTGGTGCACGCGCACGTAGGCGCCGTTCACGCCGATCTCGTCGGCGCCCTGCGCGATCTCGATGGTCTGGTGCAGCATCTCGCCGGCCGTGCGGGTGACGGATCCGGGCACGTTCGCATAGTGCCCGAAGGAGAGGAATCCGAAAGCCTTCATGATTCATTCAAACGCATGGATCTGCTCCTGCATTCCCCGGTTGCTCTGTCTGCCGTTGATCTGTCCGCGAGACTCCAACTCCGCGACGAGACTGCGGTTCTGCGGCGCAGTCTCGTCGCCCAGTTGGAGTCTCGCGGATCTGGGTCGGCGGATCTGGGTCATCGGATCTGGGTCAACGGTCGGCGGGGATCAGGAAGCCGTCGGTCACGAGCGTGCGGATCCGGGGCTCGAGGTCGGACCAGAGGTCGACGAGCGGCACGTCGAAGAGTTCGGCCAGGGCCGCCACGATCTGGGTGACGGTGAGGTCGCCGTCGCAGGCGCCGACGAACCCGGCGAGCGCCGGATCGACGGAGATCGTTCGCCCGAAGCCTCCACCCTGACGCAGCTCGATCACACTCGGCGCCTCCTGTCCGGGCAGGTGGTGACGGGCCTCGGTCACATCGCCGGCGACGAGCAGTACGTCCGGGATGCCGTCGGCGAGCGCGTCGTGCCCGGCGAGGCCGTCCCGCAGCGCCCTGCCGACGCTCGTCACGGGCTGCGGCAGCGTCTCGAAGCGACGCAACGGAGACGGGGTGCTCCGGGTCGCATCCTCGCCGACGCCCACCGCGGGACGGCGGATCAGCACGTAGCCGAAGCCGATCTCGGTGACGCCGCGGGCGGCGAAGTCGTCGAGCCAGGCGTCCAGCAGCGGCTCGAACGCGGCGTCGCGGGGTGTGGTGCCGCCGTCGCGGATCCACAGTTCCGCGTAGCCGAGCGGCGAGAGCGTCTCGCGCTGCACGACCCAGGCGTCGAGTGCGGGCTCGATCCAGGACTCCAGGCGCCGAAGACCCGGAACACCGGCCCCTGAGCCCGTCGAAGGGCCGACGGATTCCCAATTGCCGAGCAGCTGCGCGGATCCGCCGGGCGCGAGATGGGCGGGAGCCTCCCGCACGAAGGCCTCGACGAGCGCATCGCCCACGAGCCCGCCATCGCGGTACTCGTACTCCGGCACGTCGGCACCGCGCGGCGTGATCACGAACGGCGGGTTCGACACGATGAGCCCGAAGCTCTCGCCCGCCACCGGCTCGAACATGCTGCCCTGGCGGAACTCGATGTTGTGCGCCCCCGCGAGCAGCGCGTTCAGCTCGGCATAGGCGAGGGCGCGCGCCGAGATGTCGGTGGCGATCACGGATCCGGCATGCCGGGACACGAGAAGCGCCTGGATGCCGCACCCGGTGCCGAGATCCAGTGCGCGTTCCACCTCGACCGGCATGACGGTGGAGGCGAGGGTGCGCGAGGCGCCGCCCACGCCGAGCACGTGGTCGGGCGGGAGGGCGCCGCCGCCGTCCATATGATGCAGGGCGAGCTCGTCGAGGTCGCTCGCGATCCACCACTCCCCGACGCCGTCCGCGTCCACGAAGGACTGCGGCCGGATCAATGCGGCCGGCACCACGGCGCCGTCCTCGCGGTAGCCGAGCCCCAGGGCCTCGAGCCCGTCGACGCCGGTGCGCGCGAGGGCGGCCGCGACATCGGCCTCGGGCTGCGGCATCCCCAGCACGAACAGCCGCCCGAGTGAGGCCAGCGCGTCGGTGCGGCCGGCGATCGCGCGCAGCAGCGGTGAGCGGATGCCACGGGCCAGCGCGTCGTCGGCCTCGGCGCCCCAGGCGGCGCGCAGCGGCTCCGAGCGCAGGTCGGCGGCGTCGAGGTCGGCGGCGAGCGCCGCGCACAGCACGGAATCGGGGCGGGGCAGCAGGTGTCGGACCACGGCGTCAGCCTACGCGGGGCGCGACAACGGGCGGCGGCGCCTGCTTCTGGCCCGCGCGATCCCGGTGCCGTGCGCGCGTGCTCTCGCCGGGCCGGGGTCTTCTCCACCTCGGCCGTGGTGCACCGCCCCCGGTCATCCGGGGGTGCATCACCGTGAAAGGGGTGCACCGCTCTTCGCATCAGTCCGGGGTATGCATCATGTCCGGTCGCCACGGGGGCATCGCCTCCCGTCGACCCGGCGTGCATCGCCTCCCGTCGACCCGGCGTGCATCGCCTCCCGTCGATGGGATGCTCCTCGGTCACACGCCACGGCGCTCGACGAGCAGGTCCCAGGGGACCGCACCCTGCCCGCCTCCAGGGATCGGCGCGGCGCGCCGCCTAGAATCTCAGGGCCAGCACTCCCCCGCGCCCCACGCGCCCGACGGATCCCCGATGACTGCGAACTCCACCGAATCCCCTCCCCTGCGCCAGCGACTGCGGCGCGCCGCCGGGGCGTTCGCCGTCGCTCTGGGCCTCGCCCTGCCCTTGGTCGTCGCCGCCCCCGCCTCTGCCGCGACGCCGACGCCGAGCCCTGCGCCGACGACGGAGCACGCCGGTCTGCAGCTGTCGCTGCTGCCCGACGCCAACGGCACCTACACCACGGGCGCCCCGCTCACGGCGACCCTCGCGCTGCGCAACGACAGCACCACCGGCCTCGGCGCCGGAACCGTGCACCTGGAGCTCGGCCGCACCGCCCTGGCCGATCGCACCGCCGCGACCGCCTGGCTGAGCGGATCCGCTGACGCTCCGGCCCTCTCCCCCATCGGGGATGTGCGCACGACCGTGCTCGACGCCGAGGGCACCTCGCGCACGCAGGTCGTGGTGCCCGGCGCGGACGTCGGCACGCTGGCCCCCGGGGTCTATCCCCTGCAGGCCCGATTCGAGACGACCGCGACGGACACGGGCAAGCCCGCACCCACGGCGACCTCCCGCAGTGCGCTCGTCGTGGCGCAGGGCGCGCCGTCCACCGTCATCACGGTCGTGCCGATCACCGCGACCCCGGCCGGCGATCTGCTGTCCGCCGCGGAGCTGACCGCGCTCACGGCCCCGGCCGGCGCCCTCACCGCCCAGCTGAACGGCGTGGCCGGCACCCCTGCGGTGCTGGCGATCGACCCCTCGATCGTCGCGGCGATCCGGGTCCTGGGAACGAGCGCCCCCGCCTCGGCGACCGGATGGCTGGCGCGGCTCGAGGCGCTGCCCAACGAGCGCTTCACGCTGCAGTTCGGCGACGCCGACGTCACGGCGCAGGCCGCGGCCGGGCTCGCCGCGCCTCTCGCCGTCGACGACTTCGAACCGTTCCTGAACCCCTCCGGCAAGACTCCGGTCACGCCCACCCCGACACCGACCAGCATGTCGTCCACGGCCCCACCGCAGGGTTCCTCCGCTCCCGATGCGATCGCCAGCGCGCGCGGCGACATCCTGTGGCCGCGCGGAGACGTCACGGCCGAGCAGGTGGCGACCATGTCGCACTACGGCGTCTCCGGTGCGGGCGCGGTGCCGATACTTCCGTCATCGACGTTCTCGGCCGGCGCGAACGAGGCCTCCGTCGCCTCGCACGGCACGGTGGGCGGCACCGGAGTACTGGTCTCCGACGCCGCGGTGTCCGCTGCGCTGAACACCGCGGCGGCGGATCCGGACGCGAATTCACGCGGCTCGGCGCTCACTGCCGCGAACGCGATGCTCTGGTTCACCGCCCCGGGATCCACGGTTCTCGCGGGCCTCTCCCGCGCCGACGTCCGCTCCGAGCAGGGCCTGACGAGCGCGGTCACCACGTTCAGCGGCGGTCAGGACGGTCGCCTCGACCGGGTGCTCGCGCAGCCCGCCGCCGCGCTCACGGTCGCCACCGAATCGGCCCAGGAGCGCGCCGCGGCGGTCGTCGCGCTGAACCAGGATGCGGGCCATCTCGCCGAGTTCGCCACGATCCTCGACCGGCCCGCCGATCTCACCGTGCGCGAGCGGATCTCGATGATGCGACTGCTCGGCGTCGGCGTGCACACCACGCCCGATGACTTCGCGACGGCGCTGAGGGAGCACCGGACGGCCACCCGGAAGACCATGGACGCGGTGGGCATCCAGCCCTCCAACCCGATCCTGATCAGCCCGAAGGTCGACGTGCCGGTGTGGGTGCGCAACGAGCTCCCCTACCCCGTGCACGTGCGGCTGAACGTCACGTCCAGCGACTCCCGGATCGACGTGCCCACGGTGACCGAGGTCGACGCCCAGCCCTCCAGCACCACGCGGGTACGCCTGCCGCTGGAATCGCACGTCGCCAACACCGAGCTGACCCTGAGCATGACGCTGACCGGCCCCACCGGTGTCGCGATCGGCCCGAAGCAGACCGCCCGGCTGACCATCCGCGCCGAGTGGGAGACCATCGGCCTCATCGTGTTCGGCGCCCTCGGGGTGCTGCTCATCGGGGCCGGGATCTTCCGTACCGTGCGCCGCCGCAGGGCGGCCGCCACGAAGCATGCCGCAGACGGCATGGACGAGGCGACGGAGGGGGATCCCGCTCCGTCCGCCGAGGAGAAGACCGGATCCGCCCCGGCGGACGAGGAGTCCCATGAGTAGCCTCGGCCGCGCGAGCGCCCTGCTCGCCGCAGGCACGATGGTGTCCCGGATCACCGGCCTGCTGCGCACGATCGTGCTGGTCGGACTCATCGGCGCCAACGCCGCACCCGCCGCCGATGCGTTCAACGTCGCGAACCAGCTGCCGAATGACGTTTATGCCATCATCTCCGCGGGCGTGCTCACCGCCGTGATCGTCCCGCAGATCGTGCAGGCGGCCGCGCACGCCGATCGTGGCAACGCGTTCATCTCGAAGCTGTTCACGCTCGGCACGGTGGTGCTGCTCATCACCACCGCACTTGCGATGCTGGCTGCCCCCTGGCTGGTCTGGCTCATCCTGGGCCAGGCGCCCGCCGAGCAGCAGGCGCTCGCGATCGCATTGTCCTACTGGTGCCTGCCGCAGATCTTCTTCTATGGTCTCTACTCCCTGGTCGGGGAGACCCTGAACGCCCGCCGCATCTTCGGCCCGTTCACCTGGGCACCGGTCGCCAACAACATCGTCTCGATCGCCGGCTTTCTCGTGATCGGCGCATTGTTCGGCACTCCGCTCGAGCAAGTGCAGCAGTGGACGCCCGACCGGATCGCCTGGCTAGGTGTCACCGTGACCGGCGCGATCGCGATCCAGGCCGGGATCCTGCTCGCGTTCTGGCCTCGTACCGGACTGCGACTGCGACCCGACTTCCGCTGGCGTGGAGTGGGCCTGGGGAACGTCGGGCGCATGGCGGGCTGGACGCTGCTCATGGCGCTCATGGGGCTCGTCGCGGGGCTCTATCAGAACAACGTCGCGAGCATCGCGTCGGGTGCGGGTCCGTCGATCGCCGTCATGTCCAATGCCTGGCTCGTGTTCATGCTCCCGTACTCGATCATCGTGCTGTCCATCGGCACCCCCTACTTCACCCAGCTCGCTGAGCATGCGCATGCCGGCGAGCACACGCAGGTGCGTGAGGACATCGTGCGTTCCATCCGGATCCTCGCTTTCTTCCTCGTTGGTGCGCTGGCAGCCGTGCTCGCGGCAGTCGTGCCCGCGTCCCGCGTCTTCACCCGGTTCCCTGGCGACGCTCCAGAAGCCGCCCTGGTTCTCGTCGCCTATCTCCCGGCGCTGGTCCCCCTTGCCGTGCTGTTCATCGTGCAGCGCACGTTCTACGCCTACGGCGACACGCGCACGCCCTTCCTGTTCACTCTCGTCCAGTGCTCGCTCATCGTCGCCACCACGTTCACCGCTCAGATCCTGGTCTCCGACGCTGTCGTCCCCGTTGAGAGCCTTGCGGCGACCATCGCGCTCGGGCAGTCCCTCTCCAGCACGATTCAGACCCTTCTCGCGGTGTGGCTGCTGCACCGCCGCCTCGGTGGAATCGGCACGGCGACGTGGATGCTCGCGATAGGCCGCTTCACGGTCGCGGCGATCCCTGCGGCCGCGGCGGGGTGGGGTGTCTACATCCTGCTCGGTGGATCCGCGGGATGGACGCTGGCCACCCAGCTCACGGGCGCACTCGGGGCCGCGATCGTCGGCATCGTCGCCCTGATCGTCTACCTGGGCGTTCTCGCGCTGATGCGCACCCCCGAACTCGACGCCCTCAAGGGCCTCATGCGCCGGTTCGCGCCCACCCGCTGAGCGGCACGGATCCGGATCCCGCACAGATGACCATCTCCCGCAGCTACCCCGACACCCTCGCCGCTCCGGTGACCCGTGAGCTGGTGGTGAAGAAGTCCCGGTTCATCGCGCATCTCGTCCCGGTGCGCTCGGTCGCGGAGGCCGACGAGGTGATCGCGGCCGTGCGGCGGCAGTACTGGGACGCCCGACACAACTGCACGGCGATGGTCACCGGCACCACCGGGGATCAGGCGCGCTCGTCCGATGACGGAGAACCCTCCGGCACGGCGGGGGTCCCGATGCTCGAGGCGCTCCGTCGTCGCGGTCTCACCGATGTGGTCGCCGTGGTCACGCGGTACTTCGGCGGGGTGAAGCTCGGCGCCGGCGGACTCGTGCGGGCGTACTCGACGGCGGTGTCCGACGCCCTGGACGACGCCGTGCTGCTGCACCGCCGTGAGTTGCTCGAGGCACGGGTCGACGTACCGCACGCCGAGGCCGGCCGGATCGACAACGCCCTGCGCGACTGGGCCTCTGGTCATGGTGCCGTGTTCGACGAGGTCGTCTACGGTTCGGCCGCGACCTTCACCCTGTGGGTCCCTCCCGCCGCGCGCACCGACCTGGCAGACGATCTCGCCGCATTGTCGGCCGGATCGCTCACACCCGCCTTCGGTGGGACCAGGATCGTCGACCTCCTCTCCGACTGAGCGCGCTGCTCTCCCGAGGCTCGCCGCGGCTGCGCCGGTTCACCCGACGCAGCCCGCCCACCGAAGCCATCCAGCTGAACCCTCGTGACGGGCGCCGGGTCCGCGATGACCGTTCCGTCGTGGCTCCCGTCACGCCCAGGCCCACGGAATGCCGCGCCGGTACCATGTGTTGAGGCGTGTGAGGCAAGGAGAAGCAATGCGACAGGTCATCATCATCGGTTCGGGACCGGCGGGGTTCACCGCCGCGATCTATGCGGCGCGCGCGAACCTGAACCCCGTGCTCGTCGCGAGCTCGGTCGAGGTCGGCGGCGAGCTGATGAAGACCACCGAGGTCGAGAACTTCCCCGGGTTCCCCGACGGGATCCAGGGTCCGGATCTGATGGCGAAGATGCAGGAGCAGGCCGAGAAGTTCGGCACCGAGGTGCTCTACGACGACGTCACCGAGCTCGAGCTCGGCGGCGAGGTCAAGAAGGTCACGCTCGGCAGCGGCACGGTCCTCGAGGCGTCCTCTGTGATCTACGCGACCGGATCCGCCTACCGCACGCTCGGCATCCCCGGCGAGGAGCGCCTCTCCGGTCACGGCGTGTCCTGGTGCGCCACCTGCGACGGGTTCTTCTTCCGCGAGCGCACGATCGCCGTGGTCGGCGGTGGCGACTCGGCGATGGAGGAGGCCACGTTCCTCACGAAGTTCGCCTCCAAGGTGTACGTCATCCACCGCAAGGACACGCTCCGCGCCTCCAAGATCATGCAGGAGCGCGCCTTCGCGAACGACAAGATCGAGTTCATCTGGAACAGCGCTGTCGAGGAGGTTCTGGGCGACGACGCGACCACGGGCGTGCGGCTGCGCAACACGGTCGACGGCACCACCACGGACCTCGCCCTGGACGGACTGTTCATCGCGATCGGCAACGACCCGCGCACGCACCTCGTGCACGGCAAACTCGATCTGACCTCCGAGGGCACCATCTGGGTCGACGGCCGGTCGTCGCGCACCTCGGTGCCCGGCGTCTTCGCCGCGGGCGACGTCATCGACCCGACCTACCGGCAGGCGGTCACCGCGGCCGGATCCGGCACGGTCGCGGCGCTCGACGTCGAGCACTTCCTCGCCGCGCTGTCGGACGGATCGGCGGCCGAATCGGCGCTCGTCTGATCCGCGGGAACACATCCGTCCTCATCGCTGTTGACGCCTCTGAGCGTCTCACGCTTTCACAACAAGGAGAATCATGACTGCCAAGGCAACCAGCCAGGCGACCTGGGAGCAGGACGTGCTTCAGGCCGACGGCCCCGTTCTGGTCGACTTCTGGGCTGCGTGGTGCGGCCCGTGTCGTATGGTCGCGCCCGTCCTGGACGAGATCCAGTCCGAGCACGCCGACAAGATCACCATCGTCAAGCTGAACGTGGACGAGAACCCCGATCTCGCCATGAAGTACCAGATCACGTCGATCCCGGCGATGAAGGTCTTCCAGGGCGGCGAGGTCAAGACCACGATCATCGGCGCAAAGCCGAAGTTCGCGCTCGAGCAGGATCTGGCCGCGTTCCTGGGCTGATCCCCGAGACCTCTGCTCCGAAGCCCGCTCTCCCCCAGGAGGGCGGGCTTCGTCGTTCCCCCACCGCGTCGTCGGCGCCATCCTTCGACCGCGATCCCGCTCGGTGCAGCTCTTTTCTGCCGGGTATGGCCGCTCGCCCGATGCACGGCATCTGGAATGCGGCAAAGCCCGGACGGATGTTTCACGTGAAACACTTCTCTGCGGCCGCGTGGTGGCCGTCGTGGGCATCTTCTCCGAGCACCCCAGAGGCCAGATGTTTCACGTGAAACGCGACGCCGCGCTCACGGACGGACGTCGTCGGCGAGCAGGTCCCAGCGCCGGTACCTGGGCCCCGCACCCAGCAGCCCCCAGACGATCGGTGTCAATTCTGGGTAGTCCAGCGCGATCCGCCGCAGCACCTCGAAGTTCCGCGCCTCATCCGGGCGGACGCCGCCACTCTCCACGATCTCGTCGGCGCGCAGCAGGAACACCACGAGTTCGTCGACGCTGGGGAGCTCTTCCATGAAGTCCCAAGGATCCTCCCCGGCGTGCAGCCGCTCCTGCACGAGGACCGCCAGCTCGTCCGCCGCTTCCGCGCGCAGCACTTCGAGGCTGGCACGGCGCGTCGAGGATTCACTCACCGTCCAAGCCTACGCGGTGGGGAGTGAGGAAAGGCCTGGAGGATCCCGCGACGGGGCTCTCCAGGCCTTCGTGCCGCACAAAGGGCAGGCCCTCAGGATCCGAAGTCCTCCTGGCCGATCTCCGACAGGATCCGGTTCAGGTCCTGGATCGACGCGAATTCGATCTTGACCTGACCTTTCCTCGCCCCGAGCGCGATCTGCACGCGCGTGTTCAGGCGGTCCCCGAGCTTGCCGGCGACATCATCGAGGTAGGCGCGCCGTGCGCCGGCCTGCGGCTTCGTCGACTTCGCGACGGATCCCGCGGCGGCGATCGTCTTCGCGGCCTCCTCCGTCGCACGCACCGACAGATCCTCGTTCACGACCTTGTCCGCAAGCCGCTGCATCAGATCCGCATCGTCGAGGGAGAGGATCGCGCGCGCGTGGCCGGCCGAGAGCACTCCCGCGGCGACGCGCTGCTGGACGGGTACCGGCAGGCGCAGCAGTCGGATGGTGTTGCTCACCTGAGGACGAGACCGTCCGATGCGCGTCGCGAGGGCCTCCTGCGTGATGCCGAAATCCTCCAGGAGCTGCTGGTAGGCGGACGCCTCCTCCAGCGGGTTCAGCTGAGAACGGTGCAGGTTCTCCAGCAGCGCGTCGCGCAGCAAGTCCTCATCGGCGGTGTCGCGGAGGATCGCCGGGATCGAGTCCAATCCGGCCTCTCGCGCTGCGCGGGTGCGCCGCTCTCCCATGATGAGCTCGTATTTGCCGTCATCGTTCTGGCGCACGATGACGGGCTGCAGCACGCCGAACTCCCGTACGCTGTGCACGAGCTCCGCGAGATCATCCTCGTTGAAGTGCGTGCGCGGCTGACGCGGGTTGGGCACGATGTCATGCGGATCCACCCGGATGAGACGAGCACCGGGAACGGCGACCAGGTCCTCCTGCGGTTCGGGCACCGTTGCTGCGACCGGAGCAGGCGCCGATGGCGCCTCGGTCGCCCGCGCACCGGGGAAGAACACGTCGACCGGACGCTCTGCTGCATCCGATGTGGGGATGAGAGCGCCGATCCCCCGGCCGAGTCCCGTGCGTTTGGCCATCAGTGCCCCTTCTCGTTGTCGTCGCTCGCCCGGCGGGCGATCTCCACTGCTGCTTCCCGATAGGCGACGGCGCCCACCGACTGCCCGTCGTAGGCGATGACGGTCTGGCCGAAGCTCGGCGCCTCCGAAACGCGCACCGAACGCGGGATCACCGTGTCGAGCACCTCGTGCGGAAAGTGTCCTCGCACCTCCTCCGCGACCTGTTGCGCAAGGCGAGTGCGACCATCGAACATCGTCAGGAGGATGGTCGACATCGTGAGCGCGGGGTTCAGATGCTTCTGGATCATCCGGATGTTGCCCAGCAGCTGACTCAGCCCTTCCAGGGCGTAGTACTCGCACTGGATCGGGATCATCACCTCGGTCGCGGCCGTGAAGGCGTTGATCGTGAGCAGACCGAGCGACGGCGGGCAGTCAATGATCACGATGTCCGTCGGGTGCACGGCCAGATAGTCGTTGAGGGCTGTGCGCAGCCGATGCTCGCGCGCGACCTGCGACACGAGTTCGATCTCGGCGCCGGCGAGGTGGATGGTGCTGGGCGCGCACAGCAGATCCGGAGACTCGGGACTCACCTGCACGACATCCGCGAGCGGCACATCGCTGATCAGCACGTCGTAGATGCTCTGCAGATCCGCGGTATGGGGCACCCCCAGCGCCGTCGACGCGTTCCCCTGCGGATCCAGGTCGATCACGAGCACCTTGGCACCGAGATCTGCCATCGCCGCGGCGACATTGACGGCCGTGGTCGTCTTGCCGACCCCACCCTTCTGGTTGGAGATCGTGAAGACCCTGGTCCGCCCGTCGAAACCGACGCTCACGCCTTCCAAGGCCTTACGGCGGGCCGTCAGATCCGCGAGTTCCCGGGCGAGTGGAGTATCCGCGCCATAGTCTGCAGTCGAGGTGCTCGAGGACTGTTTCACGTGAAACATCCACTCCTTTCGACGATCTCCGACGGGGAACGACGGAATCTCCACTCTAACTTGCGCAGCCGACAATCCCCCGCCGCATCGGCGAATCCTGGTGATGTTTCACGTGAAACATAGTGCTCGCAGAACGACGTGACATTCTCCGGCCGTGTTCCGCGATCCGTTGGGTTCCGGCATGACCGGGACGATGAAGCAATGGGTACCCTCCCACAGGAAGGCTGTCGAACGCCCGGGCTCCGGGCTGTCGAGGATGGCGAATCAACGGGTACCCTCCCGCTGCGCGGGTCCCTCCCGATACTCACCATCCCCGACACCCCTGCGCCCTCCCCCACACAGAGCCCCGCCACTCGTCCTCCGTGGTCAGAGTTTCACGTGAAACGTCGCGTACGGCAGGTGTAACCCTGTAGTCGACCCTCGCCGATCCAACATTTGAAGCATTCCGCTGTGGGGTATCGCGGTGATGGATCGGCCGGCTCACTCCGGCGCGCGAGGGACGCTACCTAAGTCGATCCCCCTCCCATCCCTGCACCCCGCGGCTATGGAGACTGCGTTGGATCGAGGCCGGCTGTGCTCGATGTTTCACGTGAAACACTGCCTCACTGATGGGGTGGGTGGTCACACCACATGCCGTCACCGCGTCGAGGATTATCGTTCCGTCCTCGTAGACGTCGATGCACCAAGCGCTGTTAGACCGCCACCTCATTCCGTCACGGGCACGCACGGGAGGCACAGCCAGATCGAGCGATCCACGCCGGACGCGCTGTTGTCCGACCAGGACACCCCTCGACCCGCCGCGCCACATCGCGTCGCATCGAGCACACCCACGGCGATAGACCGTCGAGGCCGGGATTCAGGTGAAAAACCGCCTCATCGAGGTGGTCCGTACCGAGCCCTGACCGCGCCGACATTCGAACGGATCCTTACGTCGCGTCGCGTAACCAACACCGACCGCCCTGGACCGACGAAACCGTGTTTCACGTGAAACAACACACCGACAGGCACCTCACGCGAATCGAGAGGATCAGGAGCTGCCGACCAGACGGCCAGCCGCCTCTGAGTGAGGGCGGAGGGATGTGGGGTCCGCGAATATCGGGAGGGGCCCGCGGAGCGGGAAGGAACCCGCTGATTCGTGGACCCCACATCCCGCAGCCCGGGCACAGCCTACGGAACCAGCTTTTGTTGAGACTCGTCGGGCAACCCAGGCGCCACTATCGAGACAGCGACGCCGACTACTCCTACGCGAGGGACTCAGCCGCGAACCGTCGCGCGCAGCACTCGCGTCGTCTCGGTCAGCAGGCCCTCGCCGAGAGTCTCGACCCGCACGTCGCTCAGCAGAAACTTGCGGATCGGCTTCTGGGCCGCGGTGATCTCGTTCTCAGCATTGACACCCTTGAGCAGGGCGAGCTCTCCCCCGTTCCGCACAAGGGGCGCGGTCCACGGGATGAGCGTGCGCAACGCACTCACCGCGCGGGCCGTCACCATGTCGAAGGTGGCGCTGAGGCCGACCTCTTCTGCGCGTCCTCTCACCACGGTCGCGTTCGACAGCCCCAAAGCCGACACCTGCTCGTCCAGCCAGGCCACGCGGCGCTCCATCGGCTCGATGAGTGTGAACTGCACATCCGGGCACGCGATGGCCAGCACGATCCCCGGCAGCCCGGCACCGGATCCGACATCCGCGACGGTCCCGTGGAACAAGGGCGCCGCGACGGCGCTGTTCAGGATGTGCCGGGTCCAGAGCCGAGGGACCTCGAGCGGTCCGATCAGTCCCCGTTCCTCGCCCTGCCCGGCGAGCGACGCGGTGAACGCGCGAGCCAGATCGATCCGATCGCCGAACAGCGTCAGCGCCGCGGCAGGCTCCTGCTCGACCACCGGAGACTCCGACTCAGTCATGTTTCACGTGAAACATCACCGGCGACGGACGACCGTGTGGCGCGCCGGCCCCTCGCCGTAGGACTCGGACACCAGCCCCCGCTCGGCCGCGATGTCATGCACGAGCTTGCGCTCATAGCTCGACATCGACGGAAGGGAAGCCTGTGAGGCACCCTCATCGAGCTTCGCCATGGCGGAGTCGACCAGGCGTTCCAGCTGCGTACGGCGCGCGTCACGCGATCCGGCCACGTCGAGGATCACCCGGGAGAACGAACCGGTGCTGCTCTGCACGGCGAGCCGCGTGATCTCCTGCAGCGCCTGCACGGTCTCGGGGGCGGACAGCAGGCGCAGCGCGTCGCCCTCCGCCTCGACCGAGACGTAGGCACGCCCCTGCTTGACGTCCAGGGTCAGGTCGCCGTCGATGTCGGCGATGTCCAGCAGACCCTCGATGAAGTCCGCGGCAACATCGCCCTCGTGCTCGAGGTCGGAGACGGTCGGCTCTGAGACGCTCTGATCGGTCATGACTGGTCTCCGCTCTGAGGCTTGTTCTCGAGAGGCTTGCTGCCCTGATCCTTCTTCGCCCGCTTGGCGCTCTTCGGCTGCTGCCGCTTGGGCTGCTGCGCACGGAGACGCTCCGCGTCCTCCAGCATCTTCTGCTGCTCGGCGTCGTAGGCCGCCTTGGGTACGACCTTGCCCTCGGAGTTGATCGCCTTGCCCTTGCGCGCGAGACGCTCCTCTCGCGCCTTCGCGGCATCGGATCCCGGCGTCGGCATCTCACGCAGCACGAGGAACTGCTGCCCCATGGTCCACAGGTTGCTGATGAACCAGTAGATGACCACACCGAGCGGGAAGAACAGACCGGAGAAGATGAAGCCCAGCGGCAGGATGTACAGCATGATCTTCTGCATCTGGTACGCCTGGCCGGTCTTGGCCTCCGGCGACAGGTTCTTGGAGATGATCTGCAGCTGGGTGAAGAACTGGGATCCGATCATGAGGATCACCAGCACGACGAGGATCGCGACCGTGGTCTCCCAGCCGGCCGGCTTCTGCTGCACCGCATCGGTGAGGCTGGTGTGCAGCGGCGCGACCCCGAACAGTGTCGCGTCGTAGAACTGCTTGGTCAGCTGCTTCGTGAGCAGCCACACCCCGCCTTCGCCCGCGAGGGCGTGCTTCTTCACATCACTCAACGTGTAGAACATGCCGAGCAGGAAGGGCATCTGCACGAGCAGCGGAAGACAGCTCGACATCGGCGTCGTGCCGTGCTTCTTGTACAGCGCCATGGTCTCGCGACTCATCGCCTCGCGGCTCAGCTGATCGCGCTTGCCCTTGTACTTCTCCTGAACTTTCTTCAGTTCAGGAGCGATTTCCATCATCTTGCGCTGGCTCTTGATCTGCCGCACGAAGAGCGGGAACACCGCCGCACGGATCACCAGCACGAGACCGACGATCGACAGCACCCAGGTGAGCCCGGCGGAGCCCTGCATGCCCAGCGTGGTGAACAGCCAGTGCCAGGCGACGAGGATCGCCTCGACCAGGGCCTTGAACGGCCACATGATGGTGCCGAGCAGATCGAAGCCGCCGCTCGAAGCGGCGGGCGTCGTAGACGCGGCAAGCAGGAGGTCGGGACCCACGGGTCAGTCCTTTCGGGAGGGTACGACGAATCCTCGAGGCGTGAGGGCGTGTCGGAAGTTCTTGTGCAGCGGTACGTCGTCCACACCGCCGTGGCTCCAGGGATTGCAGCGCAGGATCCGCCACGCCGAGAGGCCTGCGCCCTTCACCGCGCCGTGCTGCTGCACCGCACCTACAGCGTAGGCGGAACAGCTGGGGTAGTACGCACAGACATCGCCATACAGCGGGGAGATCACGGCGCGGTAGGCCGTGAGGAAGCCCAGCACCAGGTTTCGCGGAACCAGTGGGATGGCGCGGAGCACGTCGGGAGCGTGCAGATGCGCGGTGCCCCGGGAATAGGCGGGCAGCGCGCTCATCGCACACCTCGCTGCACCGCACGGTCCAGATCCGACAGCAAATCGCCGAATGCCGCCTGCGCCGCGGGCGGCAGCGCACGGATCACGATGTCCGTGCCGTCGGGCAACGGCAGCTGGCGTGCGCAGGCGTCCTTCAGGCGACGCCGCACGGTGTTGCGGGTCACCGCGTTGCCCACCTGCTTGCTCACGATGAACCCGAAGCGCACAGGACGCTGTTCACCGGTGTCGAGCACGGAGACGATCAGCCGCGGCCCGCCGTATCGCCGCCCGCGCCGAACCACCGAGCGGTAGTCGGACCCGCGGGTGAGGCGATGCGGGCGGGCGAGCACGAGTCAGCGGCCCCTGGCCGATGACCGACCAGGAGACGCGAATCTTCCCGCTGCCTTCTCCGGGGACATCCGCGTTACGCCGAGAGCTCGGCACGGCCCTTCGAGCGACGAGCCGAGAGGATGGCGCGGCCGGCGCGGGTGCGCATGCGGGCGCGGAAGCCGTGCTTCTTGGCGCGGCGGCGGTTGTTGGGCTGGAAGGTGCGCTTGCTCATGATCTCTCCGGGATGGGACGCTGTCACCGGGATCGATGCGGCCGGAGACGGGTGGACAAAGACTGCCGAAATGGCATAAGTCAACCGATTAAGGCTACGACGTCAATCCCCACATCGCAAACCGAGCAGGCGAAAGGATCATTATCCACATCTGTGGAGGGATCCTTCAACAGGGACACGCCGACCGTTGCGCCCTGTCGCAGGTTGCCCTCGCGGCCTGCGCTGACTACCGTGGCACGAGCAGTTATCCACAGGCAGCGCGATCTCGTCCTTCGCGCTGCCGAGTCGCCCGGGGGAACCATGTCCGCATCCGCAGAGTCCGAAGTCCCGATCTGGGACGAGATCCTTGCGGAGCTGGCCGGGGACGATCGGGTCACCGCTCCCCTGCAGGGCTTCCTCAACCTCGCCGTGCCGGCCGGTGTGATGACCGCGACCCTCTACCTCGAGGTGCCGAACGATCTCACGGCCGGTCAGATCAACAAGCGCCTGCGCATGCCGATCATGGAGGCGCTCGCCCGCATCGGCGACGAGGTCACCTCGTTCCGGGTGACCGTCAACCACGACATGGTCGAGCAGCAGACGGTCCCGATCCCGGTGGCGGATTTCACGGCCGCCCGCCAGGAGCCGGCCCGCGTCGAGTCGCCCATGGAGCAGCCGACGCCGATCCGGCACGAATCGCGCCTGAACCCGAAGTACGTGTTCGACAACTTCGTCATCGGACAGTCCAACCGGTTCGCGCACGCCGCTGCGGTCGCTGTGGCCGAGGCACCGGCGAAGGCCTACAACCCGCTGTTCATCTATGGCGGACCGGGCCTGGGCAAGACCCACCTGCTGCACGCGATCGGCGACTACGCGCAGTCCCTCTATGCCGGGGTCAAGGTGAGGTACGTGTCGAGCGAGGAGTTCACGAACGACTTCATCAACTCGATCGCGAACAACCGCGGATCCGCGTTCCAGGCGCGCTATCGCGAGGTCGACATCCTGATGATCGACGACATCCAGTTCCTGCAGGGCCGTGCGGAGACCCAGGAGGCGTTCTTCCACACCTTCAACCAGCTGCACGACCACAACAAGCAGGTCGTGATCACGAGCGATGTGCCCCCGAAGCACCTCACCGGCTTCGAGGAGCGGATGCGCAGCCGGTTCGAGTGGGGTCTCATCACCGACGTGCAGGCGCCCGACCTCGAGACGCGCATCGCGATCCTGCGCAAGAAGGCGCAGAGCGAGCAGCTGCACGTGCCGGACGACGTGCTCGAGTACATCGCCACGAAGGTGTCCTCCAACATCCGCGAGCTCGAGGGCGCGCTCATCCGCGCCACCGCATTCGCGAACCTCAACCGATCGGCGCTCGACATCGCCACGGCGCAGACCGCGCTGCGCGACATCGTCGACCAGGACGAGGACAGCATCATCTCGCCGACCGACATCATCACGACCACCGCGAACTACTTCAAGCTCACCGAGGACGACCTGTACGGCTCCAGCCGGTCGCAGCAGATCGCGACCGCCCGCCAGATCGCGATGTACCTGTGCCGGGAGCGGACCAACCTCTCCCTGCCGAAGATCGGCCAGCTCTTCGGCAACCGCGACCACACCACGGTGATGTACGCGTACAAGAAGATCAGCGAGCTCATGAAGGAACGCCGCGCCATCTTCAACCAGGTGACCGAGATCACCGCCCAGCTCAGCCGACGCTGACCCGCGCGCTCGATCCGCTTCCACAGCCCTCCGCCAGGACCCGACCGGGGCCGGGACAACGATGCTCAGCGCGCCCTGGGCGCCCGCAGAGACGTCCTGAGCGCCCGAACGCCGCTCCTGCGCCGAATTCTGGCCACGCGCCTCGCCCGGAATCCACATGTGGATAACTTGGGGATATCTCGTCCCGCGCACGGCGTGGATTCCCCATCCCGAGCCCAGATCTGTGGATAACCGGCAGATCCCGATTCGCTGCCCACTCCTCGCGACCCCACTGTTTCCGCAGGAACTCCACAAGTGACAACGCTGTAGTTCCCTAGAGCCGCAAAGAATCCCCAGAGTTATCCACAGTATCCACAGGCGTTAACACCGTTAAGAACTCCTTTCGAATCTTGGGCCATCGATCACCACCCGGTGCCCGGTTGGGGATGGATCCGGATCCGGAGCACTCCGGCCTGGACGCGACGGCGGGTGGCATTAGCATGGGATCCCCTGGTGTCTGCCAGGGCGCGGAGGAACGTGTCATCCTCCGCATTCAGTCGACGAAGGAGCGCCGGTGAGGTTCCAGGTCAATCGCGATGTCTTCAGCGAAGCAGTGTCCTTCGTCGTCAAGCTGCTGCCTCAGCGCAACCCGCAGCCGATCCTGGCGGGTGTCCTGATCGAGGCCGGCGATGACGGGCTCACCCTGTCCGCCTTCGACTACGAAGCCTCCGCGCGCACCACGATCGATGCCACGGTCGACGAGCCGGGCACGATCCTCGTGCACGGGCGGCTGCTGTCCGACATCGCCAGCCGTCTGCCGAACGCCCCGATCGAGATCGCGATCGAGGAGGACGGCGGCATCGCCGTGCGCTGCGGATCCGCGCGCTTCACCCTCGCGGCCATGCCGGTCGAGGAATATCCCTCCATCCCCGAGGTCACCGGCACCAGCGGTGTCGTCCCCGCGGAGGATTTCGGCACCGCGATCGCGCAGGTGGCCTTCGCGGCCTCGCGCGATGATGTGACCCCGGTGCTCACCGGCGTGCAGCTCGAGGTCGGCGAGAACACGCTGAGCCTCGTGGCCACCGACCGCTACCGGGTGTCCCTGCGCGACGTGCCCTGGGACGGCGAGGTCGCCGAGCAGACCGCGCTCGTCCCCGCCCGCACCCTGCAGGAGGTCGGCAAGACCTTCGGCCACGCCGGCACCATCCAGATCTCGTTCTCCGGCGCCGGCGACCGCGAGATCATCGCGTTCACCGCGGGCAACAAGACCGTCACGTCGCTGTTGATCAAGGGCAACTTCCCGCCGGTGCGACGCCTGTTCCCCGAGCAGACCGATCATCATGCCGTGGTCAGCACGGCCGACCTCACCGAGGCGGTGCGCCGCGTGGCACTCGTGCTGGACCGCTCGGCGCCGCTGCGGTTCACGTTCGACACCTCGGATGTCACCATGGACGCCTCCGGCGGCGAGCAGGCCCGGGCCTCCGAGTCGGTCGATGCGCACCTCAACGGCGAAGAGGTCACCCTCGGCCTCAACCCGCAGTACCTGCTCGAGGCGCTGGGCGCGGTCAAGAGCGAGTTCGTGCGGGTGACGTTCACGTCCTCCGACAACGCGAACAAGCTCAGCCCGGTGCTGATCACCAGCCAGACCTCGGTCGATCAGGCGGGTCTCGACTCGTTCAAGTACCTGCTGCAGCCGAACCTGCTGCTGCGCTGATGCGGCTGGATCCGATCGATCCCGTCCTCGCGGCGCGGATCGTCGCCCGCGACGAGCGGGCCGGCGACGACTGGCATCCGGAGTACCCGTTCCCCGACGAGCTCGCGCCGCTGCGCTCGCTCGCCGCGCGGGGCGAGACGGATCCGGTGTTCACGCTCTACGCCATCCGAGACGAAGCGGGCATCGCGGTCGGCGGGTTCGGGTTCTTCGGACCACCGGACGAGTCGGGCACCGTCGAGTTCGGGTACGGCCTGATCCCCGCGGCCCGCGGCCGGGGGCTGGCGACGGCCGCGGTCGCGGAAGGGCTGCGGATCGCGGCCGATTACGGCGCGGTCCGGGCGATCGCCGACACCGAGGAGACGAACTCCGCCTCCCTCGCCGTGCTGGAACGGTCCGGCATGGCCGTGACCCGGCGCGCGGGCGGCATGGTCTACGTCGCCCGCGATCTCTGAACCGGATCCGGTGCCGATCTGACCGCGAGACTGCAACTCCGCGACGAGACTGCAGTCCGGGCGTGCAGTCTCGTCGCCCAGATGAAGTCTCGCGGAGGTGAATCGAGGGGCCTGGGGGCCGCAGGGCCGGGGCTGGTGTCCGGGCCCGCGGGTAAGGTTGCTCGGGTGATTGTGGAGCACCTCAGCCTCGTGGACTTCCGCAATTACGCGACCGCCGAACTGGTGCTGCACCGCGGCCCGAATGTGCTCGTCGGACGCAACGGCCAGGGCAAGACCAACCTCGCCGAGGCGATCGTGTTCCTCGCGACGCTCGGGTCGCACCGCGTCTCCTCGGACGCGCCGATGGTGCGCGACGGCTTCGACGCCGCGATCGTGCGCGCCCGGCTCGCGCACGGCCAGCGAAAAGTCCTGATCGAAGTGCAGATCAACCGTCAGGGATCCAACAAGGCGCGGATCAACGGCGCGCCGGGCCGCACCGCGGATCTCCCCCGCTACGCCCACGTCGTGCTGTTCGCCCCGGAGGATCTGCAGATCGTGCGCGGCGACCCCTCGGCGCGGCGCCGCTTCGCCGATCAGCTCCTGATCCAGCGCACCCCTCGGATGTCCGCCGTGCTCGGCGACTACGACCGGGTGCTGCGCCAGCGCACCGCGCTGCTGAAGTCGGCGCGCGCCCGCGGCATGAAGGCCGAGGCGCTGACGACCCTCGACGTCTGGGACGACAAGCTCATCGCCCTGGGATCCGAGATCATCGATGCCCGCTCGCGTCTCGCCGCCGACCTGCAGCCGGGGCTGGCCGAGGCGTACTCGGCGATCGCCGGCGCAGACCACGATCCGCGACTGCACTGGGCCCAATCGATCCGCGGCGGCGACCCGGAAGAGGGCGACGCCCTTCGTCCGGCCCAGGGAGCGGCCCAGGGAGCGGCACAGGGATCCGATCACGGACAGGATCACGATGCCGGCCCCGGATCCACGGCCGAGCTGTTCCGCACGGCTCTCGCGGCCAAGCGCGCGGCGGAGCTCGAGCGCGGGCTGACCCTGGTCGGCCCGCACCGCGACGACCTCGTGCTGCGGGTGCGCGACCTGCCGGTGAAGGGCTACGCGTCGCACGGCGAATCGTGGTCGGTCGCGCTCGCGCTGCGCCTCGCCTCCGCAGAGCTGCTGCGCGCGGAGTCCCCGGCCGGGGATCCGGTGCTCATCCTCGACGACGTCTTCGCCGAGCTCGACGCCGAGCGCCGCCGCCGACTCGCGGGCATCACCGCCGGCTACGAGCAGGTGCTGGTGACCGCCGCGGTCGAGGAGGACATCCCCGAGGTGCTGCACCGTCACGTGGTGCGCATCTCGGCCGGCACGATCATCGACGAGCGGCCGTCGCCGGGCTCGGAGAGCGGGACGGACGATGCCTGAGCACGACGAACCCGACGTCCCGGAGACGGTCGCGACGTACCTGCGTCTGCGCGGGCTCACGCCGAGCTCGAAGAACTGGAAGCGCAAGAAGCGGCTCGTCGACGCCGAGAACGCGCCGTTCACCCAGGGCCGGGATCCGGGTGTGCTGGGCGACGTGCTCGCGAAGCTCACCAGGGATGCGGGCTGGGAGGCGGCGCTCAGCCGCGAGGATCTGGTGCTGCAGTGGGCGGAGCTGGCCGGCCCCGACACCGCCAAGCACTCCGAGCCGGTCTCGCTCGAGGGCGGCATGCTCACCGTCAAGTGCGACTCCACGGCCTGGGCGAAGAACCTGCAGTACATGCGCGCGGTGATCATCACCGAGATCGGCCGGAGGTATCCGGAGGCCGGGGTGGAGAACATCCGCTTCGTGGGACCGGACGTCCCGTCCTGGAAATGGGGTCCCAGAGTCGCTCCAGGGCGCGGTCCGCGCGATACCTACGGTTAGGACAAGATCCATCCCGTCTGAGGCGACTTCAGGCGCGCAGAAACGCGTACAACGAGACAGGAAGGGGTCTTTCCGATAGACTGAGGCCCTAGATCTTCGATGTGGAGCCTCCTCTCAGATGACACCTGAATCCCCCTCTGACGCGAACGAATCGACCGCGAACGAATCGACCCAGACGGGGGCAGAAGCACCCGGATCCACGACGAAGCCGACCGCCCCCGCTCCGGATGTGGAGTACGGCGCGGACTCGATCCAGATCCTGGAGGGTCTCGAGGCGGTGCGCAAGCGCCCCGGCATGTACATCGGCTCGACCGGTCCCCGCGGCCTGCACCACCTGGTGTACGAGATCGTCGACAACTCGGTCGACGAGGCGCTCGCCGGCTACGCCGACACGATCCTCGTGACGCTGCTCGCCGACGGCGGCGTGCGCGTCGTCGACAACGGCCGCGGCATCCCGGTGGATCCCCACTCGTCGGATCCGACGAAGTCGACCGTCGAGGTCGTGCTCACGATCCTGCACGCCGGCGGCAAGTTCGGCGGCGGCGCCTACGCGGTCTCCGGTGGTCTGCACGGCGTCGGCTCATCGGTCGTGAACGCCCTCTCCACCCGCTTCGAGGTCGAGGTCAAGCAGAAGGGCTTCGTCTGGCGGCACAGCTTCGCCGACGGCGGGGCGCCGCAGCAGCAGCTCGAGAAGGGCGAGGCCACCGACGAGACCGGGACCGCGATCACGTTCTGGCCGGACGGCAGCATCTTCCAGGAGACCGTCGAGTTCGACTACGACACCCTCCGCACCCGGTTCCAGCAGATGGCGTTCCTGAACAAGGGCCTGCGGATCGAGCTCGTCGACGAGCGCGAGGGCGCGACGGTCGACGAGGAGGTCGACGGCACCGTCGTCACCCACCAGCGCGCGGACGTGTTCTTCTACGAGCGCGGCCTCGTCGACTACGTCGAG
>JAFDWK010000094.1:23906-27047 GCA_018268515.1 Actinomycetota bacterium | reverse complement strand
CACTTTACGTGAGTCTCGTCGCACCCTGGCATCCTGGGCGGATCCGCGGGAGACTGGAGTGGTGCTGACCATGAACGAACCGCAGGTGTGGACGCTGATCGGCGTGTTCGCTGCCGGGATGTTCGGCATGATCACGATCGTGTCCACGATGTTCATCCGCGTCATGCGCTCTGAGATCCGTGCGCTGCGCGTGGAACTGGTGGGCGAGATCCGGAGCCTCGACCGCGACGTGAACGCGCTCATGAAGCACACCTTCGGCATCGACCGCGACTGATACCTGCAGCAGATCGGGATCCGGGTTCCGCTCGTGGCGGCCTGACGGACGATCCGGTTCCGAGCCCGGATCCGATTCCGGTTCCGAGCCCGGATCCGATTCCAGGTTCGTACGGGATCCGGATCCCGGAAGGGCCCGTCGTGTCGCTCCTCCAGGGCCGGAGTGCCGGCATCGGATCCGGGTTGGGCGCTCCCTCCCGCGCCGAGCGTTCCGGGACCGGAGCACCGAGCCGGTCAGCCCGCGTGCCTCCGGCACCACTCGAACATGATGACCGCGGCGGCGGCTCCGGCGTTGATCGACCGGGTCGATCCGTACTGCGTGATCTCGACGTGCCCCGACGCCACCGTGAGCGCCTCGTCCGACAGCCCGGGGCCCTCCGCGCCGAACAGGAGCACGCAGCGCTCCGGAAGCTCCGCCCGGTCCACCGGCACCGCGCCGTCGAGGTTGTCCACGGCGATGATCGGGATCCGCTCGGCCTGCGCCCACGCCGCGAACGCCGCGACCGTCTCGTGGTGCACGACGTGCTGGTACCGGTCGGTGACCATCGCGCCGCGTCGGTTCCACCGGCGGCGCCCGATGATGTGCACGGTGTCGGCGAGGAACGCGTTGGCGCTGCGCACGATCGAGCCGATGTTCATGTCGTGCTGCCAATTCTCGATCGCCACATGGAACCCGTGCCGCCGGTCGTCGAGGTCGGCGACGATCGCCTCCATCCGCCAGTACCGGTACCGGTCGACGACGTTGCGCCGATCGCCGTGCGCGAGCAGGTCCGGATCGAACTGCTCCTCGGCGGGCCACGCCTGGGGGCCGCCGGGCCAGGGCCCGACGCCGTGCGCGACCTCCGGCTCGCCAGGGCCCGCTGCGCCGGAGGAGGAGGAGGGGATGCCCTGCGGATCCGTCTTCGGCTCGGGAACGATCTCGGGATCCTGCATCCCGCCAGCGTAGCCGCGGGGCGCACCGCCGGCGGTCGACGGCGGCTGCTCTCTCGGAGTCGGGGCGCTGGTCACCGGCGGCGAGCGCGGCAATCTCCGCGGCACCCGCGGCGATCTTCGGCGGCGGGCGCGACGTCGGTCGCGGCGCCCTCCGGCGGCGGGCACGACGCTCTGCAGCGGTGCCACCGACCGTACCCGGGGCTGGGGCGCTGGTCTCCGGCAGCGGTCGCGGCGGTCTCCGGCAGCGGCAGGGCGATCCCCCGCGGCAATCCCCCGGCGGTCACGCCGATCCACGGTGGCTACCACGGAGACCTTCGACAGCGCCGCCGGGAGATTTCGGTAGTCCGAAAAATGGAGTAGTTTTTCGGTATGCCTAAAACGTCCGTGACCGTCGCGCCGCCCCGTGCCGACCGCGCCGCGTCCGCCCGTGGAGCCGCGCTGCTGGGCCCGGCTCTCGTGGCCGGTGTCGCGTACGTGGATCCGGGCAACGTCGCCAGCAACATGACCGCCGGCGCGGGATACGGCTACCTGCTGGTGTGGGTCGTCGTCGTCGCGAACGTGATCGCCTGGCTCGTGCAGTACCTCTCCGCGAAGCTGGGCGTGGTGACGGGCCGGAGCCTGCCCGAGCTGCTCGGCGACCGCCTGCAGCACCGCTTCGTCCGGCGTGCGTACTGGCTGCAGGCCGAGCTCGTCGCGATGGCGACCGACATCGCCGAGGTCATCGGCGGCGCGATCGCGCTGCAGCTGCTGTTCGGTATCCCGCTGCTGCTCGGCGGCATCATCACGGGCGCCGTATCGATGGTGCTGCTCGCCGTGCAGGGCCGTCGTGGCGCCCGTCCGTTCGAGTTCGTCGTGATCGGCCTGCTCGCCGTCGTCACCGTGGGATTCCTCGCCGGCCTGCTCGTCGCCCCACCGGATCCGGCCGCCGCCCTCGGCGGGATGGTGCCGCGGTTCACCGACTCCGGATCCGTGCTGCTGGCCGCCTCGATCCTCGGGGCGACGATCATGCCGCACGCGATCTACGCGCACTCGGCCCTCGCCAGGGATCGATTCGGATCCGCCCCCGTGCATCCCGGCGGCGATCCCGAGCCGGCCCGGCGCACCCCCGTCGCGCGGCTGCTGACGGCGACCCGCTGGGATGTCACGCTCGCCATGGTCGTCGCCGGTGCCGTGAACCTGGGCATGCTGCTGCTCGCGGCGGCCACGCTGCCGGGGGTGCAGGGCACCGACTCGCTCGAGGGCGCCCATGCCGCGATCAGCGCCCAGCTCGGACCGCTCATCGGCACGTTGTTCGCGGTGGGCCTGCTCGCCTCGGGGCTCGCCTCGACCGCGGTCGGCGCCTACGCAGGAGCGGAGATCATGCACGGGCTGCTGCACGTGCGGATCGCGATGCCGGTGCGGCGCCTGGTCACGCTGATCCCGGCGCTCGTCATCCTCGGCCTGGGCGTGGATCCCACCCTCGCCCTCGTGCTGAGCCAGGTGGCGCTGTCGTTCGGCATCCCGTTCGCCCTCATCCCGCTCGTCGCGCTCACGGCCCGCCGCGGCACGCTCGGCCGCTACGCGAACCACGTCTGGACGACCGTCGCCGGCGTCGTCGCGGCCGCGCTGCTCATCGCGCTCAACGCCCTGTTGCTCTGGCTCCTGCTGACCGGATCCTGACCCGTTCGGCGCCCCTGTCCGCCCGCGCCGTTCGCCGCCCCTCTCCCCCGCGAGACCGAACCCGGATCCTGCCCGAACCGGATCCTGAGCGCGTCGGATCCTGAGCGAACCGGATCCTGAGCGAACCGGATCCTGACCGCGCGCTTGCTTGTGACGGTGAGACGTCATCTGGGCGACGAGACTGCACGCCGGGACCGCAGTCTCGTCGCCCAGATGCAGTCTCGCGGTCAAGGTGGGGACCCGGCGCGGCACGGAACGAGACGGGACGGGACGGGA
>JAFDWK010000094.1:9861-23868 GCA_018268515.1 Actinomycetota bacterium | reverse complement strand
GGAGGCACAGCCGCCGCGGGTAGGCTCGAGGGATGGCCAGATCCCGACGCCCGTCCGCCGCGCAGCGCGCCGCCGAGAAGGCCGAAGCGCAGGCGTCCGCCCGCCGCGCCGTGCGGATCTGCACCTGGGCGTCGCTGGTCACCGCGGTGCTCGGGATCCTCCTCATCGCCGTGCCGAAGCTGCTGCCGATCGGCAGCCCGTGGGTGCAGCTCGTGCTCGGCGCGCTGACCCTGATCCTGTCGTTCCGCGCCCGTGCGATCGGGATGCGCGGCGTCGACGGCTTCGACGGACGGCTGTCGCTGGTCGGGGCACTCGCCGGCTTCGCGATCATGTTCTTCGCCGGCCAGGCCGCGTTCTCGGTGCTCTCCGCGATCGGCCACTGACTCGGTTCTTCGCGCCTCCCTCGCGCGTCATCCGCGGGCGGACCTCACGGGGTGCGCACGGGGACGACTCACCAGGAGAGCCGGGCCCGTTAGGCTGGATCCGTGGCATCCCCCGCGGCCGACGACTACCTGAAGACGGTGTACGCGCACACCGAGTGGCAGGCCTCCCCGATCACCCCCTCGCAGCTCGCGGCGAAGCTCGGCATCGCCCCGTCCAGCGTCACCGAGATGGTGAAGAAGCTCGCCGCGTCGGGCCTCGTCTCGCACGTGCCGTACGGCGCCGTGCGCCTCACCGACGACGGCGAGCGACGCGCGCTCGCGATCATCCGCCGGCACCGCCTCATCGAGACCTGGCTCGTGCGCGAGTTCGACTACGCCTGGGACGAGGTGCACGACGAGGCCGAAGTGCTCGAGCACACCATCAGCGACCGCCTGCTCGAAGGCATCGACGCGCGCCTGGGGCGGCCGCGCTTCGACCCGCACGGCGACGCGATCCCCGACGCCACGGGCCACATCGCGCGCGAGCCCTCCGTGCTGCTCGCCGACGCGGCGACCGGGCACGCCGGCCGCGTGCTGCGCGTCGACGACCGGGATCCGGAGCTGCTGCGCACCCTGGAGTCCGCGGGCCTGGTGATCGGCGGGGAGGTCGCCGTGACCGCCGATGGCCTGCGGATCGACGGCGCCGACGTCGCCCTGCCCGACGCCGCGGCCGAGGTGGTCTGGCTCTCCGCCTGACGCCGGGGCCGTCTCGCGACGGAGGGCGCAGGAGGGACCGTCGCCCTGCTCTCCGCCTGACGCCGGGACCGTCTCCCGCCGGGGCTGCGTCGGCCGTGTCCCCCGTCATGGCCGACGCAGCAGCGGAGTCCCGCAGAGCTCAGCAGTGCAGGTTCGGATTCCACGCCGCGAACAGCCCGGCGGGATTGTGCTTGCCGACCCAGACATGCAGGTCGTAGTGCGTCGGCATCCCCGGCTCGTGACCGGGCATGGGGCCGTCGAACGGCTGGGACCCGAGCATCGGATGCGGTTGCCCGACCTCCGGCTCGAAGAACTCCGCGGCCCACAGCTCCGCCCTGCCCGACGGCGACGGACCGTACGTGAGGAACGCGGGCGTGGCGGGATCGACCGGTGCACCGGGCTTGATGAGCGCCTCGTTCATGTAGTGCACGCCCATGGCTCCCGCGGGCGACTCGGCGCATTCGCCGATCGGCACATAACCGTCGGCGAGGGCGCGATTCACGTCATGGTACTTGGCGGTCGCCGCACGGACCGTGGCGACGATCCGGTTCATCGCCGAGGGGTCGTCGTCGGGGGATGAGGGCGGTGCCGCCTGGGCGGGCAGTGCCGCGCCGAGCACGAGTACGGTGCTCGCGGCGATCGCGGCGAGGGTGCGGATGGGTGACATGGTGTCTCTCTTTCTGTGGGGTCCTTCTGTGGGCTTTCCGTGGGGTCTTTCTGCAGATCTGTCGTCTTCCGGATTCCGCCGTGTCGCCGGAACGACGGCGAGCTGCAGGGATCCGGTGCCCCGGCTCAGGGGATTCACGCCGCCGGCACCGGGTGCGCACTGACGAAGCAGCGCATCGGGTCATAGATCGCGCGCACCCGGCGCAGCCGGTCCGCGACCTCGGCGTCATAGGCCTCGTGCGTGTCGATGGGCCGTTCGACGAAGTTCAGATACGGGTTCCCGCACCGCCAGGCGGACATCGGGGCGACCACCGCTCCCGTGCGCGCGAAGGCGGGCCCCACGAGCGCAGGCGCGGGCACCATGTCGATCGCGAGCAGCGCATAGTCGCCCTCGAGCCGGCCGAGCGCGGCGTCCTGGGCCTGCGCCAGGGCCCCGCCGAGCTGACAAAGCTCGACGATCATCGGAGCATCGGTCGCACCGGGCCCGGCGGCCCCGAGCAACGTGGCGAGCGCCGCGTCGTCGAGCGGGCCGAGCATCACATGGTCCCCGGCGCTCGGGGTGGGCGCGGGCGGATCAATGTGCACGTCCAGCAGGCCGGCCGAGGGGATCCGGGCGAAGGTGTCCATCTCGGGTTCGAGCGCGCGCAGGGGCGCGAGCAGTTCGGCGGCGCGATCGTCGTCGGCCAGGATCGCGCCGTCGACGATGACCAGCGAGCGCCCGCTCAGGAACGGCGGCAGCTCGGGCAGAGGCGGGAACCGAAGCAGGCGCAGGCTGGTCGTCACCGCACGATCACGACCGGCTCCTTCCCTCCCCGTCACGTCGCCGGCACCGGTCCAGTCGCGCCAGGCCGACAGCACGGCGGGCGCCGCGTCGATGTCCCAGAGCAGGAAGCCGGCCTGCACGTCGGGGATCGCCAGCAGCTCGATCTCCATCGCGACGACGGCTCCGAACCCGCCGCCCCCGCCGCGCAGCCCCCAGAACAGCCCCGGATGGGTGTCCGCGCTCGCCCGAACCAGGTCGCCACCCGAGGTGACGACCTCGAACGCGCGCACATGGTGCGTGGCGAGGCCATGCGTGCGTGCGTAGAACGAAAGGCCGCCGCCGAGCAGGTAACCCGCTACGGCAACGTCACCCGCACTGCCGTGCAGGGCGGTGAGCCCGTACGGCGCCGCGGCCGCGATCACATCGCGCCACAGTGTGCCGCCGAGCACCCGTGCGATCCTCCGTTCGGCGTCGATCTCGACACCGGTGAGTCCGTCCAGGCGCAGCAGCAGCGCGTCCTCCAGCCCGCGAGCGGCCAGCGGCAGGGCGCCGTGCCCGGTCGACTGCGGGGCGATGCGCAGACCCGCGGATCCGGCAGCGCGGACCGCGGTGATCGTCGCGGCCACGGTACGCGGTGTGGCGATCGCCGCGGGCCGCTGGTCGGCTGCGAGGTTCCACGCGGTGCGGGCGTCGTCGTAGCCCGGGTCGCCGGGCAGGGTGATGCCGTCGATGCCGCGGAGCATCGAGAGATCGGGGCTGAGGGTGTGCATGTCTTCTCCGTATCGGTGGCACCGGCGATCTGCCGGGAGGACTCCCACTCTGCGGATCCGGAGGGCGCGGGAACATCCCATGTCATCGGGTGATTCCGACCCCCAGAACACTGGGATTCCCCCATCGACGCCCGCGCTGGATACTTGTGGCATGAACAGCGCCCTCACGGCCGAGCGGACGCGCACCGACATCGAGGTGCTGTCCCACGCCGGCCTCGGTGTCGATGATTTCCTCAACGAATCGCTCGCCGCGCTGAGCCGGGTGCTGCCCAACGTCGCTGCCTGCATCGGGACGCACGACCCGATGACGGACATGCTCACCAGCGGACGCAAGTTCGGCGACCTCGCGCTGCGCAACGCCGAGGATCCCCTCTTCGCGATCCTCGAGTACGGCGGCGAGGAGACGACCGCATTCGGCGACCTCGCCCGCTCCGAGATACCGGCGGTCGCGATGCAGGCATCCGGGCTGGGGTCCCCCGGCGCCTCCGCCCGGATGGATCGTCTCATCCGTCCGGTGTTCGGCTACGGCGACGAGCTGCGACTCGCGTTCCGCGACGAGGCCGGCCTCTGGGGCGGGATCGCCCTCTTCCGAGGCCCGGCCGACCCTGCATACGACGCTCAGGAGGTGGCCTGGGCCTCCCGCCTGTCCGAGGCGTTCGCACGCGGGGTGCGGATCGGCATTCTCGCTCAGCTCACGTCGCGCTCACTCCTGGACACGACTGCGGACGGGCCGGCGGTCGTCGTGATCGACAGCCACGACGAGGTCGTGCGGATGAGCATCGGCGCGCAGCAGCGACTGCTGCAGCTGGGTGCCGCCGCGGACAGCACCGATCCCCTCGGCACCGTGTACGCGCTGGTGACGGCGGCCCGCCGGCTGCGCGGAGCCTCCGACGAGCGCGTGCCGCGCGCCCGCGTGCGCACGCGCTCGGGAGTGTGGCTCATCCTGCATGCCTCGCCCCTCGTGGCCCGTGACGACGCACGCGGAGAGGTGGTCGTCACGATCGAGGAGGCCCGGCCGTCCGAGATCGTCGATCTCGTGGTCTCCGCCTTCGCCCTGACTCCGAGGGAGCGGGATGTCACCGCGATGGTGCTGCGCGGCGCGGAGACCAAGGAGATCGCGACGGCGCTGCATCTGTCGGCATACACCGTGCAGGACCATCTGAAGGCCGTCTTCGACAAGGTCGGCGTGCGCAGCCGGCGCCAGCTCGTCACACGCATCTGGCTGGACCAGTACCTGACCCGCGCGGATCAGCCCGTCGGCCCTTCAGGCTGGTACCTTCCGGAAACCTGACCGTCGTCGTGCGCATGCCGTTCCCCTCCCGGCCCTAGGCTGGGCGCATGGCACAACGCGACGACATCGAATGCTGGCTCACCGACATGGACGGTGTGCTCGTGCACGAGAACGACGTCATCCCCGGAGCCTCTGAGCTGCTCGCCAACTGGGAGAGCAGCGGCATCCCCTACCTCGTGCTGACGAACAACTCGATCTTCACCGCGCGCGACCTGTCCGCGCGTCTGCGCACCAGCGGGCTGAACGTGCCGGAGGAGCGGATCTGGACCTCCGCCCTCGCGACGGCCGACTTCCTGAAGCAGCAGCTCCCCGGCGGATCCGCGTTCGTGATCGGCGAAGCCGGGATCCTCACGGCCCTGCACGATGCGGGCTTCATCATGACCGAGACGAACCCCGACTTCGTCGTCGTCGGCGAGACGCGGAACTACTCGTTCGAGGCGATCACCAAGGCGATCCGCCTGATCGACGACGGCGCGCGATTCATCGTCACCAACCCGGACGCCACCGGCCCGAGCGCGGACGGCCCGCTGCCCGCCACGGGTGCGATCGCCGCGCTCATCACGAAGGCGACCGGCAGGGATCCGTACGTCGTCGGCAAGCCCAATCCGATGATGTTCCGCTCGGCGCTCAACAAGATCGGCGCGCACTCCAAGCGCACCGGCATGATCGGCGACCGCATGGACACCGACGTCGTCGCCGGCATCGAGGCCGGCCTGCACACCGTGCTCGTGCTCACCGGGATCAGCGACACCGCGGAGATCGAGAAGTACCCGTTCCGCCCGGATGAGGTCGTGCAGTCGGTCGCCGACCTGCTCCCCCGCATCACCGAGACGATCCGCACCATCCCGCAGAAGGCGTCGAAGACGAAGGACTGATCCGGATGGGCGCACTCGACGAAGGCGAGCGGGTCACCGCCCCCGATGCGGCGACCTGGCGGACGTGGCTGGCCGACAACCACGCCACCGCGACCGGAGCCTGGCTCGTGCGCCCGCGTCCGGGCAACGACGACGAGCACATCGGCTACGAGGACGCGATCCTGCAGGCGCTGTGCTTCGGCTGGATCGACGGCCCGGTACGCAGCTTCGACGCGCGCATCGGCGGGCTGTGGTTCGCGCCGCGCCGCGCGTCCAGCGGCTGGGCCGCGACGAACAAGGCCCGAGTCGCGCTGCTCGAGGAGGCCGGGCTGCTCGAAGCGGCCGGGATCCGCGCGATCGAGGTCGCCAAGGCCAACGGGGCGTGGGCCGTGCTGGACGGCCCCGAGGCCGGCATCGAGCCCGACGACCTGACGGCGGCTCTCCGGGCCTCGGCCGCGGGGCGTGCCGGGTGGGATGCGTTCCCGCCCTCGGCGAAGAAGGTGGGCCTCACGCAGATCGCGATGGCGAAGCGGCCCGAGACCCGGGCCGCTCGCATCGCGAAGATCGTCGCCGACGCGGCGGTGGGGAAGCGGCCGTGAGCACCGACCCGATCATCTGGGTCGCCTTCGTGATCGCCCTCGGCACGCTCGCCGTGTGGATCGTGCAGTTCGTGCGCCGTCGCCGCGGAGGCTCCGCACACGACCGCGGCGCCTGGTGGGAGGGCCCCTGGGACGAGGACGACGGTCCTCCCCGCGGTCGCTGAACGCGCCGCGCCCGGTGGCGGAGGCCTCAGCCCGGGGAACCGCAACTGGCCCAGGCTGAGCGCCACTGCCCTCGGGTGAGCGCAGCGAGACGAGTGCCGCTGCGTCGCTCCGCACTGACGGACCGGATCCGGGTCACGACCGGATCCCGATCAAGGACGGATCCGGGTCTCAGGCCGGATCCGGGTCACGACCGGATCCCGATCAACGACGGATCCGACCCACCGGCCGGATCCGGTCAGCGCAGCACGAGCGCCGCGGCGCCGATCAGCGGCCCCTCGTCGCCGAGCCCCGAGCGCACCACGCGGGTGCGGCGGGAGTAGTCGTGCTGCGCGATCGCGGTGAGCGCGGTCTGCACGAGGTCGATGTAGTCGTCGGAGACGCGGGAGAAGCCGCCGCCGATCGCGACGACCTCCAGATCCACGAGCGTCGAGGCATCGGCGAGCGCCGCACCGACCGTGCGCGCCGAGCGCTCGATCGCGGCACGCGCGACCCGGTCGCCGGCCTTCGCGTCGCGGGCGAGGTCCTCGCCCTGCGCGCCGGTCCAGCCCTGTTCGCGCGCCCAAGCGACACTCGCGGGCCCGGACGCGACCTGCTCGACCGTGAGCTCGGGCGTCGCGTGCACCTGGCCGAGGTGCCCGGCGTTGCCCGAGGCTCCCGGCAGGTAGCGGCCGTCGACGACGAACCCGCCGCCGACACCGGTCGACACCACGATCGACAGCGAGGCCGCGGCCCCGCGCGTGGCGCCGAGCCACGACTCCGCGAGCGCGAGGCAGCCGCCGTCGTGCGCGAGCACGGTCGGCACCGGGGCGTTGCGCGCCGCCTCCGCCGCCGCGCGCACGGCGTCGCGCAGACCGAAGCCGTGCGCGCCCGGCATGTTCACCGGAACGATCGTGCCCTGCTCCCGGTCGACCGGGCCGGCACTGCCGATCCCCGCGCCGACGAGCTCGTCGCCCGCGCCCAGGCCGGCCAGGGCGTGCGCGACGACCTCGTCGATCGCGGTCTGCAGCGAAGCGGGCGTGGCATCGGGGCCGGTGGCGCGGCGGCTCCGCGTGCCGTCGACGACGGTGCCGTCGGCGCGCACCAGCGCGGCCTCGAGCTTGGTGCCGCCCACGTCGACGGCGAGCGCAACGCGGCGCTCCTCGGATCCGGTCATGCGGCACTCCTCAGTTCTGCGGTCATGTCAACAGTGGTCAGGGCTGCGACGGATGCACGATCCGGCGACGGATGCAGGACCGGATCCGGGATCCGATCGTGCAGACGTCGCCGCGTCGTGCAGGCGTCGCGATACGCGGCCGCGGACCGACGCGTGCCGGCGTCGCGGGGCTCGGCGGCGCCGAACGCTTCCGGAGCGGCCGCGGTCACTGCGGGTCGAGGCCGAGGTCGTCGAGATCGATCGCGGCGAGCCACTGCAGGCCCGCGGCCTCGATCGCGGCCTGCGCCCCGGTCTTGCGGTCGACGATCGAGATCACGGCGACCGGTTCGGCGCCCGCGGCGCGCAGCACCTCGACGGCTTTGAGCGGGGATCCGCCCGTGGTCGACGTGTCCTCGACCACGACCACGCGCTTGCCGGTCACGTCGGCGCCCTCGATCTGGCGTCCGCGCCCGTGGTCCTTGGGCTCCTTGCGCACCACGAAGGCGTCCACCGGGGATCCGGCGCGCACCGACTCGTGCATCACGGCGTTCGCGATCGGGTCGGCGCCCAGCGTGAGCCCGCCGACCGCGGCGATGCCGTCGAGACCTTGCATGAGGTCGAGCACGATGCGGCCGATCGCGGGGGCGGCGCGGTGGTCGAGGGTGAGCCGGCGCATGTCGACGTAGTACGTCGCCTGCTTTCCGCTGGCCAGCGTGAAGTCGCCGTGGAACACCGCCTCATCCTTGATCAGGGCGATGAGGGCCTGGCGGTCTGCTTCGAGTTCCGGGGTGCTGAGCGTCACGGCTCCCAGTCTACGGTCGCGCCCGCAGACGTCAGCGTGCGCCTTCTTCTTCGCTCCCGTCGCAATAGATGCCGTTCTGAGTGCCCGAAAGCGGCATCTTTTGCGACGGGAGCTGTCGGGCCCCACGACGGGACCGGGTCAGGTCCCACGACAGGACCGGTCGGGCCCCACGACGAGAGCGGGTCGGACCCCGCGCCGGTGCCGGTCGGGCCCCACGACGGGAGCGGATCCCGGCCCCGTCGGAGCGACTTCGCCGAGAGCGGGCCGGATCCGCCCTGGCCGCGTCCGCCCGGACGGCGCGAGGACGGACCTGGTCCCGACAGCGCTGCGATCGGTGCCGTCGCAGGCGACAGCGCGGGATGCGCGGCCTAGAGTGGCCGTATCCGCGCTCACGAGGAGGATCGCATGCTCGACGTCGACACGTACGCCGCCCTCGCCCGGCTCAAGCCGGTGCCGCCGCTGGAGCTCTCCAGCCCCGACTTCGACGCGGACGGGCCGCTGCCGGTCTGGGCGTGGTCGGAGTCCCGCGGCGGCGACGACCGCTCCCCCGGCCTGATCTGGGGCGAGCCCCCGGCCGGCACGAAGAGCTTCGCACTCTCGGTCTACGACCCCGACGCCCCGACCGGATCCGGCTTCTGGCACTGGGCGGTCGCGAACATCCCGGCCGACGTGCGCTCGCTGCCCGCGGGCGCGGGCGACGGCGAGCCCGGATCCCTCCCCGCCCAGGCGATCACCCTGCCGAACGAGGCACGGCTGCCGCGCTACATCGGCGCCGCGCCGCCGGCCGGCACGGGCGTGCACCGCTACGTCATCACGGTCGACGCGCTCGACATCGAGGAGATCGACCTCGACGGCGACGAGACGCCCGCGTACCTCGGCTTCAACCGGCACTTCCATGTGCTGGCGCGCGGGATCCTGGTCGGCACGGCGGACCCCGCCGAGCGCTGAGCGGATCCGGCCCCGCCGGCGTGGCTCCGCCGTGCCCCGCGCATCTCGTCACCGATCATCCAGGCTCCCGTTTCTTTCAAGATGTGAAACTTATCCTTCACATTGTGATAATCTTCGACGAGAGACAATCTCGACATCGAGATAGATCACGCCGAGGAGACGCCGATGTCCACGCACCGACAGACCGTCACGATCACGTACGAGACGGCCGCGCGCGCCGTGGCGCTCGCCCTCGAGGTCGGCGCCGAGCGCGGCCTGCCCACCGTCGCCGCGGTCGCAGACCCGTCGATGACGCTCATCGCCTACGGCATGGCCGACGGCTCGACCCCGCACAGTGCCGACACGTCCCAGCGGAAGGCGTTCAGCAGCGCCTCGATCCGCCGTCGCACCGGGCAGCTCCCCGAGGCCCTCGCCACGACCCTGCCGCTCGGCACGGGCGGCACCATGACCGCGATCGACGGAGGCGTGCCGATCTTCTTCGGCGAGCACCACGTCGGCGGCCTCGGCATCGCCGGGGGCCCGCCCGCACTGGACGCGGAGATCGCCCTGGAAACCCTGAAGCGCCTCGGCGCCCGCACAGAAGGAATGGAACTATGACCTCGTACCTCACCCGCGCAGACCTGTCGGTCGCCGCGCCGATCGTCGAGTTCGCTGAAGCGTCGCTTGCCGATTCCGGACGCGACGCCACGGCGTTCTGGGCGGGCGTGAGCGGGATCGTCAACGACCTGGTGCCGCGCAACGCCGCGCTGCTCGCCCGTCGTGACGAACTGCAGGCGCAGATCGACGACTACCACCGGCAGCACCCGGGACAGCCGGATCCGGCCGCCTACCGCGCCTTCCTCACCGAGATCGGCTACCTGGTGCCGGTTCCCGAGCACGTCGCCGTGACCACCGAGAACGTCGACCCCGAGATCGCCACCATGGCCGGCCCGCAGCTCGTCGTCCCGCTGCTGAACGCGCGCTTCGCCCTGAACGCGGCGAACGCCCGCTGGGGCTCGCTGTACGACGCGCTCTACGGCACCGACGCGATCGAGCGCACGGGCGAGCTCGCCCCGGGCCGGGAGTTCAACCCCGCCCGCGCCGCAGCGGTGGTCTCGTTCGGACGGGAGTTCCTCGACGAGATCGCCCCGCTGACCGAGGGCTCCCACCGCGACGCCACGGGCTACCGCGTCGACACGGCCGGACTGGTCGTGGCGACCGCCGCCGGCGACCGCCGCCTCGCCGATCCCGCGCGATTCGTCGGCTACACCGGCGAGGCCGAGGCCCCGGCCACGGTGCTGCTCGTGCAGAACGGCCTGCACGCCGAGCTCCTCATCGACCGCACCGGCCCCATCGGCCGCACCGACGCCGCGGGGGTGCAGGACATCATCCTCGAGTCCGCCGTCACCGCGATCCTCGACCTCGAGGACTCGGTGGCCGCGGTCGACGGCGAGGACAAGGCGCTCGGCTACCGCAACTGGCGCGGCTTCATGGACGGCACCCTCACCGAGTCCGTCACCAAGGGCGGCACCACGTTCACCCGCTCCCTCGCCGCGGACCGGGTGTACCGCACCGCCGACGGCGGCGAGGTCACCCTGCCCGGTCGCGCCACGCTGTTCATCCGCAACGTCGGCCACCTCATGCGCACCCCCGCCGTACTGGACCGCAACGGCGATGAGGTCTTCGAGGGCATCCTCGACGCGATCATGACCGCACTCGGATCCCTTCCCGAGCTGGAGGGCCCGAACAAGGGAGCCAACTCGCGCACCGGATCCATGTACATCGTGAAGCCGAAGATGCACGGCCCCGAGGAGGTCGCCTTCGCGTCCGAGCTGTTCGGCCGCGTCGAGGAGCTGCTGGGCCTGCCCGCGCGCACCATGAAGGTCGGCATCATGGACGAGGAGCGACGCACCTCGGCGAACCTCGCCGCCTCGATCGCCGCGGCGGGCGACCGGGTCGCGTTCATCAACACCGGGTTCCTCGACCGCACCGGCGACGAGATCCACACCTCGATGCACGCCGGGCCGTTCCTGCCGAAGGCGCAGATCAAGGCGCAGCCGTTCATGCAGGCCTATGAGGACCGCAACGTCGCGATCGGCGTCGCGAGCGGCCTGACCGGCCGCGCGCAGATCGGCAAGGGCATGTGGGCCGAGCCCGACCTCATGCACGACATGCTGCAGAAGAAGATCGCGCACCCGCGCGCGGGCGCCTCGACCGCGTGGGTGCCGTCGCCGACGGCCGCCACGCTGCACGCCTTGCACTACCACCAGGTCGACGCGTTCGCCGCGCGGGCCGCTCTCCCCGCGGTCTCGGCCGCAGCGCTGGATGCGCTGCTGGTGCCGCCGCTCGCTCCCGAGGGCGTGCTGACCGAGGAGGTCGTCGCCACCGAGGTCGACAACAACGTGCAGTCGATCCTCGGCTACGTGGTGCGCTGGATCGACCAGGGCATCGGCGTCTCGAAGGTGCCGGACATCCACGACGTGGGCCTGATGGAAGACCGCGCCACGCTGCGCATCTCGAGCCAGCTGCTGGCCAACTGGCTGCAGCACGGCGTGATCACCGAGGAGCAGGTCGACGACAGCCTGCGCCGGCTCGCCGTGGTCGTGGACGCGCAGAATGCCGGCGATGAGAACTACGAGCCGCTCGCGTTCGAGGAGGGATCCGCCCTTCGAGAGCCTCAGGGACCGGGCATCGCGTTCATCGCCGCGCGCCGCCTCATCACCGAGGGCGCCGCGCAGCCGAGCGGTTACACCGAGCCGCTGCTGCACGGCCTGCGCCGCGAGAAGAAGGCCGAGCAGCTCGCCCGGGTCTGAGCCGCTTCGTTCTCGTTCGGAGTTGTCCCGGTCTGGACCTCTCCGCGTCCGAGTCGTCCCCGTGAGCGGCCCCGATGGGGTGCGCGCACGGGGACGACTCCGTGTCTGCGCGCGTTCCGGGCGCGGCGGGCGGGCACCGTCACGCGGCGTTCGCGGGACGTCTTCGTGGGTGCGGGTCGCGGCGGGTGCCGTCACGCGGCGTTCGCGGGACGTCTTCGTGGGTGCGGGTCGCGGCGGGCGCCGTCACGCGGCGGCATGGGCGCGGCGGGCGGGCACCGTCACGCGGCGGCGTGGGCGTAGGTCGCGCGCCAGATCTCGGTGAACCGCTCCCGATCGATCTCGCCCGCGCGATAGGCGGCGCTGGCCTGCTGCATGGTGTCGGCGAGGGCGTCGAGCCGGCGCTGGGCGTCGTGTTCCGGCCCGTGCGCCAGCAGCGCCGAGCCGCAGGCCGAGACCCGCGCCGCGGTGCGGCGGACATCGCGGGTGCGCCGGGCGAGCAGGGCACCGACGAGCGCCCCCACCGCGGCGATCACCGGGAGCGCCGGCAGCGGCGCGACCCCGGCCGCGGCGAAGCCGATCCAGGCCACCAGCGCGGCGCCGGCGGCGAGCGCGCCGTACAGCCGGGCGACCTCCGCCCAGCGGCGGTCGCCCGGGGAGGCGTCGGGCGGGTAGATGACGAGCAGGCACGACACCACGCCGTACCGGCTGACCGACCGCGACAGGTAGCCCCACGACGGGCGCGGCCGGCGCACGGCCGGCGCCGGGTGCCGGTGCCCCGAGGGCGTGAACCGCTGTTCGATGACCATGGATCCACCCTGCGCCGCCCGCCTCCGACCGGATCCGGTCCCTACGGTACGCATACGGCCGCGGGCCGGATCCCTGCGGTTCCCGTACGGCTGTGCGGATCCGGGACGGGCCTCGCGCCCTCCATCTGCAGGACCATCCCTTCCAAATGCAGGACCATCCCCTCCAAATGCAGGACCGACGGTCCCTCCACACCCCAAACGCGACCGATCTTCGCGGGAAAAGGTGCAGGCCCCACGGCCGCTCCTGCATTTCGCTGCGGTGCTCCTGCATTTCGCGGGCCCGCGCACAGGCACCCGCACACACCCGCGTCCGTGTCTGCACCCGGTACCCATCGCGGGCGGGCGATGTCGGTGCCCGCCCGTAGGCTGGATCCATGCGCCTGGCCACCTGGAACGTCAACTCCATCCGCACCCGCGTCGCCCGCACCGTCGAGTTCGCCGTGCGCGAGGACATCGACGTGCTCGCGATGCAGGAGATCAAGTGCAAGCCGGAGCAGTTCCCGTACGCGCCGTTCGAGGAGGCCGGCTATCACGTCGAGGTGCACGGCCTGAACCAGTGGAACGGCGTCGCGATCGCGAGCCGGGAGCCGATGACCGACGTGCGCACCTCCTTCGACGGCATGCCCGGCTTCGCGAAGGGTCACGAGGGCCCGGATGCGCCTCTCGAGGCGAGGGCGCTCGGCGCGATCGTGAACGGCGTGCGGGTGTGGAGCCTGTACGTGCCCAACGGCCGCTCGCTCGACGACCCGCACCTCGCCTACAAACTGCACTGGCTCGACGCGCTGCGCACGGCGACCGCGGCTGAGCTCGCGGCCTCGCCGGAGCTGCCGCTGGCCCTTGTCGGCGACTTCAACATCATCCCGTTCGACCATGACAACGGGGATCCGGACATCGTCGTCGGGCGCTCCACGCACGTCTCGCCGGAGGAGCGGGCAGCGTTCTTCGCCCTGGAGTCGTCCGGCGTGCACGACGTCGTACGGCCGCTGCTGCCCGAGGGCTACACCTACTGGGACTACCAGCGCCTGAAGTTCCCGCGCAACGAGGGGATCCGGATCGACTTCGTGCTCGGATCCACGGCGCTCGCCGACGCGGTGCAGGGCGCCTCGATCCACCGCGAAGAGCGCAAAGGCGAGCAGCCCAGCGACCACGTCCCGGTGGTCGTCGATCTGGACTTCGGGGCACCCGAGGACGACGACGACATGCCCATGATCTTCGCGTGAGCATCCCGGATCCGCGCCCGGGGTCGTTGAGCGAGGACGCCGCCGTCCCCCCGGGGCCGTTGAGCGAGGACGCCGAAGGAA
>JAFDWK010000094.1:2569-9803 GCA_018268515.1 Actinomycetota bacterium | reverse complement strand
TTGAGCGAGGACGCCGAAGGCGACCGAGACGAAACGCCGCACGCCCGCGAGACCACCGCGTTTCGTCTCGTTCCTCGCTCCGCTCGGGACTCGCTCAACGACCCCAGAGGGGGAATCCGCCTGATCGCGACGGATCTCGACGGCACCCTGCTGGATCCGTCCGGCCACGTCACCGCCCGCACCCGCGCCGCGCTCGACGCCGCACGGGCCGCGGGGATCGTCGTGGTGCCGGTGACTGCACGGCAGCCGATCGGCCTGCGCGCGATCGCCGAGGAGGCCGGCTTCGACGGCTGGGCGCTGTGCGGCAACGGCGCCTACGGCATCCACCTGACCACGCATGAGCAGCTCTTCGCCACGGAGATCGCCGTGCCGGTGCAGCAGCGGATCGCGCGTGAGCTCGCCGCCCTGATCCCGGATCTGCTGTTCGCGAGCGTGCGCGGGGCCGGCGAGGTGTTCGTCGCCCAGGCCGGCTACGCCGAGGTCGCGGCGCACGGCGACCACAAGCGGGATCCGGCGACGATGGGCGCAGTCCCGCTCGCCGAGGTCCTGGCCGCGCCGAGCCTCAAGCTCGTGATCCGGCACGCCGCCATCGCCCCGGCCGAGATCTTCGACGCCCTCGGATCCCTGGAGCAGACCGGCTTCGAGGCGACCCTGTCCGGCGCGCCTTTCGTCGAGGTCATGGCCGAGGGCGTGACCAAGGCCACCGGGCTCGCGCAGCTGTGCGCCGAGCTCGGCATCGACCGCACCGAGGTGCTCGCCTTCGGCGACGCCCTGAACGACGTCGAGATGCTGCGCTGGGCCGGCCACGGCATCGCGATGGCGAACGCCGAGCCCGAAGCGCTCGCCGCGGCCGACGCGGTCACGTCATCGAACGCCGAAGACGGCGTGGCCGTCGTGCTGGAGCGGGTGCTCGCGGGCTGACCGCACGGCGGGCGATTCAAGGTCCGTCGTCCGCACGTCTGCAGGGTTCCGCTGCGGCCGTGCCGTGAAGGTCCTGCATGCTGGTCGTCGCGCCGCTCGCGATCCGGAACTCCTCGATCTTCGTGGCGCACGCATCGGGTCCGACGGCTGAGTAGAACGTCGGCGTCCTCGGATCGAGCCCCGGGTAGCCGTTCTGCTTCCACCACACATCGGTGCCGCGCACGACATCCACGCCGTCCAGACGCGTCGGCGCGCCCGGGCTCAGATCGCCGGTCAGGAAGACGACCACGACGCCCTGATCGGTGAAACGGGTCAGCGAGACCGAGTGCACGCCCCCGCGCTTGTACGCCGGCCACGTGGTGAGGACACGCGGTTCGCGTTCTGCGCTGAGACCGAGGACGTAGGTGCTGTGCCGGGTCTCCACGTAGCGACGGAAGTGCAGCTTCTCCGCGACCTGGATGACCGCGACGATCATCGGCCGCTTTCCATCGAACGCGTACGTGTATCGCTGCGACTCGAGCTCCATATCGGACGCGTAGCCCTCCATCTCCGGCAGGAACTCGGCCGCGTCCAGACGGATCAGGCCGCCGCTCGGGACCTTGATGTCCGAAGGCCCCGTGATCCCGGCGTCGTCGACGAACACGGCCGGCTTCTGGAACGGGCCGAACGGGATCCATCCGTCATCCGACGCGTTCGACGAGGTCGCCGCCGCGCGTGCTTCCGGCCCGGGCCGCTGACCGGACCAGAGCCCGAGCCCCGCCGCCAGTGCGACGCCCGTCGCCAGAGCTGTGACACGAAGCGTGCTCGTCCGCACCGACCTCCGCATCGACCCGCCACGCTGTGCGGGCCTGTTCACTGACATATCGGAGGGCCGAGCTCGACCGTCTTGCCGTCGGCCGTCATCGTCGCCTCGGAGCAGACGCGGACATTGGGATCGGGCTCGACGATCATCGGCGTGTACACGGACTGCGAGTTCTTCCCCGTGACGACCTGCGTGCGCTTGCCATTCGGATCGTTCTCGATCCAGATGCGCATGCTCAGGGTGTTCCCGCCGCTCGCGTTGTCATAGCGCGTGACGCGTCCCCAGGAGGCCAGGCACGCGTTCGAGTAGAGCATCTGCACGTGAACCTGCCCGTCATCGCGTGCTTCGTCGACTGCGATGACACGGTCCAGCTTGCACTTCGTGCGCAGCGGGTCCACTCCGTTGCCGGGAACCAGGAACGGGCCTGCGGCGTTCTGCGGAGTGCCCGCGTCGCCCGCGGGGCTGGCCCCGGCCTGCGCCGTGCCCCAGATCAGGCTGGTGACGACGGCGGAGAGCACGACGGCGGCCAGCACCACGAGGACGACCTGGAGCAGCGTGAAGCGCCGACGCGGGTCGGCCGCGCCCCCCGGGGACGCCGCGGGATCCGCGTCGGCGAGCGGGCCGGGCGGATCCGATGCCGCCGGCGGCTTGCGCGGGTTGAGCGCCTCGCGCCTCGCGCGCCACTCGTTCTGATCTCCGCCCAGCTCGCGCACGAGCTCGAGCACCGTGCGCTCCGTGGGCAGACCCGCACCGGAGAACGCGACCGAGAGCACGCTCTTGGAGATCCCGGTGCGAGTGCTGAGCGCGGCGAGCGTCGGATTTCCTGCTTCGTGGCGCAGATCGCGCAGTGCGGCAGCGAACGCCGTGACCGAGTCCTGCCGCGTCCCGGCAGCAGGATCCGGATCCGTGTCGGTCGTCATGTCACCTCCTTGCAGGGTGAGGCTCTCGCGGAAGAGGATCGCGACCCTCGGGCGGGACGGATCGGGAACTCAGGACCCGGAGAGGTGCTGGATTCCCGAAAAGAATAGCGCCGCGCGCGCCACGCTCCAGCGCGGACCGACGCCGATCCGCGCTGTGCGCCCGCCGCCCGCGGATTCGAAGGGTTCGGATTTTCCGGATGACGCCCGAACCTGGCCCCTGCGCACCGCTCGACAGCCACGACGCGCGGGACAGATGCTCCGGCCTGCACAAGATCCCTCGCCCGTCCGGTGCGCCGTCGGGCGCGCGTACCCTACGGGCGCGCTGTGCCTCACGGGTACTGATACGCCAAAGGGCGCCGAGACATCCCCATGTCGCGGCGCCCCGCCCCCAGCGGCCGGGCTTCCGCCCCAGCACGGTGCACCCGTTCGAAGGTTACGGCCATGTCCCCTTCCGTTGTGGCGCAGACGGAAGATCCGGAACTTCCGAACAGCGTTCGTCATCGGGATCCGCGGCGCGGGCGGCGTCGGATACGCCATCGCCCAGGACCTCGTCCGGAGCGTCCACGACGCCGTGGACGCTCCTCGCGGTTCAGTCCGCCGCTGCCCTTGCGGTGGCATCGTCGGCGCACGCGGTGTCCCCGAGTCCGGCGCATGCCCTCGCCAGCGCCTGCCACGATGTCTTCGAGGTCGGGTCGAGTGCCGTCGCCCGCTCCAGCTCGCTCCGAGCGCCCGAGAGGTCTCCGGTGACGCCGTCGCCCCGCACCGCGTCAGCCCGCGCGGGCACGGACACGAGCACTCCGAAGAGCATGGCGAGCGGCATGAGCGTGACGGCTCGGGGCCGGATCCGAAGCGCAGCGTGCGACCGACGTCGTGCGCCTGCTCGGATCGGTCCGCAAGGCGTACGACTGACGAGCGCCGCCGCCGTGGATCAGATCCTCGGCTGTTCTCGCCGCACGACCCGGCATCGGTGGTCTGCACGTTCACCCCGCCCCAGCGTCGATACCCCCTCGCAGCGTCGTCCGCACGAGGGGGCAGAGACGCTCCGAGGGGGTGGAGGCGGAACCAAGCCGTGACCCCCGCGGTCACATCGTGCCGGTCTGCACCTCCCCCGGCAGCGGGGCGTAGCGCAGCAGCAGGGTGCCGCCGTCGCCGGATTCCGCATGCACGAGGCGCAGGTTGTGCGGGGTCGCACCATCGGGGAACACCTTCTTGCCCTGGCCGAGCACGATCGGGTACACCCACAGCTGCAGTTCGTCGTAGAGCTGCTCGGCGAGCAGGGTCTGCACGAAATCGACGCTGCCGATCACGTGCACGTCCTCGTGCTTCTCCCGCAGGGCGGCGATCTCGGCGGGCAGATCCGCACCCACCCGGGTGCTGCCCTGCCAGCCCAGCTCGATGCCCGCGTCGCGCGATGCGACGTACTTCGGCACGCGGTCGAACAGCTGGCCGATGGGCCCTTCAGGGCCCGTGATGTGCTGCGGCCAGTAGCCGGCGAAGATGTCGTAGGTGCGCCGTCCCAGCAGCAGCGCGTCGAGGGTCTCCATACCCGCCATCACGCTGCCCATGACTGCTTCGCTCGGCAGCGGCGCCTGCCAGCCGCCGAAGCGGAAGCCGTCGCTGGTGTCCTCCTCGGGCCCGCCGGGGGCCTGGGCGACGCCGTCGAGCGTGGTGAACAGATCGATGATGATGCGTCCGGTCATGATGAGCTCCTTCGCTGGTCGGGCCCTTCGACAAGCTCAGGGACCGAACCGGGGTCGGGCCCTTCGACAAGCTCAGGGACCGAGCCGGGGTCCCCGACGACGCTACGCCGGGAGCGGGTCGATATGGAAGGTCTGCGCGAAGGCGTCCAGGATCCGCCCCTCGCCGCGCACGAGCGCGACGACGTCCTGCGCGACCGCCTCGGCCGGCGTGATCTCGCCGCCGATGAGACGACGGATCCCCGGGCCCGCGACGAGCACCGCCTCCGCCTCACCGGCCGGAAGCACACCGCCGATCGGAGGCGCGGGCGGGGAAAGCCGCGCGACGGCGAGCACACCACCGCGCACGATCACCCGCAGCGCGACGTCGCCGACGTGCAGCTCGAGATCCAGATCCCGTGCCCGGTCGGGGCGGAACGCCGTGCGCAGTGCCATGGTGAGCGAGTCGGGCGTGACGACGTCGCCCTCGTCGGGATCCCCCATCGCCGGGAAGCCCCAGCGCCCGAGCGCGAGCAGGATCGGCTCGAGCGCACGCCCGTACGGCGTGAGCTCGTACGCGAGTCCGCAGCCGTGCAGCGGCACCCGGCGCACCACACCGCCCTCCTGCAGCTCCTTGAGCCGGGTCGACAGGATGTTCGTCGGGATCCGCGGCAGCCCCTGCTTGAGGTCGGTGTACCGCCGCGGGCCGACCAGCAGATCGCGCACGATGAGCAGCGCCCAGCGCTCTCCGATCAGCTCGACGGCGGTGGTGACGCCGCAGTACTGGCCATAGCTGCGTGCGGGCACGTCAGTGCTGCTCCCCGATCACGCGGTCGCGACGGCCGCGGGCTCGACCTCGGCGGCCTCGGCGTTCGCCGCGCCCTCCGGCACCGAGTACAGGAAGCCGAGCGAGTTGCCGTCGGGGTCGTCCAGGTCGCGCATGTACATGAAGCCGTAGTCCTGCGCGGGCTTGGGCTCCGCGCCGCCGGCGGCGAGGCCCTTAGCGACGATGGCGTCGACCTCGTCCCGCGAGTCGCGGGAGAAGTTGATCGCGACCTGCGCCGCGGCGTTCGGATCCACGACGGGCTTGTCGGTGAAGGTCGCGAAGAACTCCCGCGTGATCACCATGAGGAAGACGTTCTCGTCCCAGGCGAAGCACGTGCCGTTCTCGTCGGAGAACTCCGGCCGGATCTCGCAGCCGAGCGCCGTGTAGAACGCCTGCGCGCGCTCGAGGTCGGAGGTGGGCAGGCTGATGAAGACGTTGGTCATGCTGACTCCTCTGTCGGCGGGCCCGCCGTCGGGTCCGATAGGGCAAGCTTGCTTTTTACAAGCAAACTTGTCAATAGCAAGTAAAGGATCCCGCCGATAGGCTGCCGGTCACTGAGCCTGTCGAAGTGTCCGGCCTGCGGATCCGGGCCCTTCGACAAGCTCGGGGACCGGACGCCGAGTCCCTATCGGCGAGACCTCTGAATATCCGGCGGCGGATCCGATGACCCCTTCCGTGGTGTGCGGAGCCCGAGCGCCGCGAGCGCCCCGGCGCAGACCGTGAGCCCGGCCACCACGGCGAGCCCCACTCCGGGCAGCGTCGCGGTCGCCACCGCCCCGGCCACCAGTGGTCCGCCCGCGTCGCCGAGCTCGCGCCCCAGCTCCGCCGACCCCATCGTGCGCCCCATCCGCTCCGGCGGCGTGGACGACGCCAGGTGTGAGAACGCGACGGGCGTCGCGAGCCCCACACCCGCGCCGATCAGCACCGCGGCGACGATCAGCGTCGGCAGCGCCGGCCACAGCCCGGCGACGAGGATCCCGGCGGCGAGCAGGGCGAGACCGCCGATCGCGCCGAGCCGCACGGGCAGCCGGCCGCGATCGTGCAGGGAGCCGGCGAGTGGCTGCACGATGCTGCTGACCACCGCCAGCACGGTCACGAGCGCCATGCTGCCGACCGTGGGGATGCCGCTGGACCGGCCGAGCAGCGGCAGGAAGCCGACCGCCACGGCGAGGCCTCCCGTGGTCGCGGCCAGCACGAGGGTGGGCACCAGGAAGCCGGGCGCCGTCAGCTCGCGCGCAAGGTCGGCGACCGTCACGCGCTTGCGCGGCAGCACCGGCACCACCGGCACGCCGAACCGCACCCAGGCTGCGGCGACCAGCGCCACCGCGGCGAGCGCCCAGAACAGGGCCGGCAGCCCCGCCCATACCACGAGCCCGGCGCCGAGCAGCGGGCCGAGGGCGTAGCCGAGGCTCTTCCACGATCCGTAGCGTCCGAAGTACCGCCCGCGCGAGGCGTCGTCCGCCAGCCGCGCCACGGCGGCGGAGGACGCCGGGGAGAACGCCGAAGCCGCCGCCCCCTGGCCGAACCGCGCCAGGATGAGCCCGACCGTGCCGGGCACGAGAGCGCCGACCACGGAGAACGCCGCGAACGCGAGCAGCCCCGCGACGATGACCGGACGCACGCCGATCCGGTCGCTGAGCGCGCCGAACACGGGCTTGAGCAGCACCTCGGCGAGGTCGTAGAGCGCGAGCGTGAAGCCGAACGCGAGCAGGGTCCAGCCGATGTCCTCGGTCTCGGCGCCGAGGGCGGCGGCGATGCCGTGCGCCCCGAAGGCGGTGGTGAATCCGGCGAGGTACAGCGGGGCGAGACGCGGGCGCGGCGAGGTCACGATCCAGTGTCGCATCCGCACGCGGCCCGTCCCGCCGCGGGGCCCGTGCGGGGCCTGTGCAGGGGCCCGCGGGGCGGGGCGGCCTCCCCCGCCCCGCGGACGGCACCGTCGCCCGCTACCGCCACAGCGTCGCGCGAGCCGGGTCCACTGCCGTGCCGGATCCGCTGCCGGGCCGGATCCGTCGCCCTGCGGACGGCACCGTCGCCCCGCGGACGGATCCGTCGCCCCCGCCGTCGCCCCGCCACCGCCGCCACCACCACC
>JAFDWK010000094.1:0-2557 GCA_018268515.1 Actinomycetota bacterium | reverse complement strand
GTCGCACGACCCGGATCCGTCGCATGAGCCGGATCCGCCGCACGGGGGATGCCCGCCCGGCGCGACCGTCCTACGGTGGAGGGATGCCGTTCACCCGCACCGCGACGCCGCGCGAGCTCCGGGCGGACCTGGTGCTCGCCGCCGTGATCCTCGTCGGAGGGCTGCTCAGCGCCGCCCTCTCCTCGATCGCCGGGGTCTACGGCACCCAGCAGAACGCGCTGTGGACGGCGATCCCGTACCTGGCGATCGTCACGGTCGCCGTCGCGGTGCGCCGGAGACGGCCCGCCGAGGCGGCGGTCGTCGTGGCGCTCGCCTACGCGATCGCGGTCACGCTGCACATCCCCGAGGTCTACGCCGGCAACATCGCGATATTCGTGACGCTCTACACGGTCGGCGCCTGGATGAACTCCCGACGTGCCGCCCTCCTCGTGCGCACCGGGATCATCGCCGGGATGGGAATCTGGCTGATCGTCACGATGTACCGCGAGGCGATCGATCAGGCGGGCAAGGCCCAGGTCTCCACGACGCTGCTGAGCCCCTACATCGCGACCATCATGCTGCAGGTGCTGATCAACGTGCTCTACTTCGGCGGGGCGTACTACTTCGGCGAGCGCAGCTGGAGCGCCGCCCGGGAGCGCGCCGCGCTCGAGCAGCGCACGAGCGAGCTCGAGCACGAGCGCGCGCTCAGCGCCGCCCAGGCCGTGGCTCTCGACCGGGTGCGGATCGCCCGCGAGCTGCACGACGTGGTCGCGCACCACGTCTCGGTCATGGGAGTGCAGGCCGGCGCGGCGCGCTTGATGATCCCGCAGGATCCGCAGGCGGCCACCGCGATCGTCGCCGGCATCGAGACAGCGGCCCGCGACGCGATCCGCGACTTCCGCCAGCTGCTCGACACCCTGCGTGCGCCCGGCGACAGCGAGGACGCCGCCTCCACGGTCGAGATCGACGACATCACCGCGCTCACGGCTGCCTCCACGGCCGCAGGGCTGCCCACCCGGTTGCAGGTGATCGGCGACCCGCTGCCGGTGCCGCGGGTGACCGCGGTCAACCTGTACCGGATCGCCCAGGAGTCGCTCACGAACGCCCGCCGCCACGCCGGGCCCGATGCCGAGGCGGACGTGCGGATCCGGTATCAGCCGGGATCCGTCGAGCTCGAGGTCGTGAACACCGGCCGGGTCGTGACGGGGTTCCGGCCGGGCCTCGGCCAGCTCGGCATGCGCGAACGGGCGGCGGCGTCGGGCGGCCTGATCGAACTCGTCCCCCGCGTGGCCGGCGGATTCCGGGTCCGGGCGACGCTGCCGGTGCCCGCGTCCGTGCAGCCGGCACCTCGGGCGGTGTTCGCGGCCAGCCCGGCACCCGCCGCCGGTCCGGCAGCCACGGTCGGCTCGGCGCCCGCGGTCGGCCCGGCACCCGCGGCCAGTCCGGCACCCGCGGCCNNGGCCAGTCCGGCGGCCGCGGCCGGCCCGGAGATCGAGGCCGGCCCAGAGGTCGCTTCAGGTCCCCGCGAGCCGGCACCGGCCGCGAGCGTGGGGCCGAGCGACCCGAGCCTCCCTGGGGAGCCCGCATGACCGCCCCGGCCCGTGTGCTCATCGTCGACGACCACGCCATGCTGCGGGCGGGGTTCCGCACGATCCTCGATCTGCAGCCCGACATCGAGGTCGTCGGCGAGGCGGGAACCGGATCCGAAGCGGTGGATCTTGCCGGATCTCTGCTGCCGGATGTCATCACGATGGACGTGCAGATGCCCGACATGGACGGGCTCGAGGCGACCCGGCGGATCAGAGCGGACGGGCGGATCCGGGCGTCGATCGCGATCGTGACCACCTTCGATCGCGACGACTACCTGTTCGACGCGCTGGATGCCGGCGCGAGCGGCTTCCTGCTGAAGAACGCCGGCCCCGAGGAACTGGTCTCCGCCGTGCGCGCGCTGGCCGCCGGCGACGGCATCCTCGCCCCCGAGGTGACCCGGCGCGTGCTGCAGCGTTTCGCGGCCCGGTCGGCCGCCACGCCCCAGGGTTCGTCCCCGGGCTCCGATGCCACCCGTGTCGCCCGCGCCGGCGCACCCGCAGGCGCCTCCCACGGCGCCGGCACCTCCCACGGCGCCGGCACCGCCCCAAGCGCAGGCACCTCCCACGGCGCCGGCACCGCCCGTGCCACCGCAGCGACCCCGGGCCCCGGCGCCGCGGTGGCCGGCACCGCCGCGCTGCCCAGCGCCGACCTCCCGGAGCCGCTCACCGATCGCGAGTCCGAGGTGCTGCGGCTCGTCGCCGAGGCCTGGAGCAACGCCGAGATCGCCGCGGAGCTGTTCATCGGCGAGGCGACCGTGAAGACGCACGTGTCGCGGATCCTGCAGAAGCTCGGCGCCCGCGACCGCGTGCAGGCCGTGGTGCTCGCGCACCGGCTGGGTCTGACGTAGCGACCCGCCCGTCGACGGGCGCGCCGCACCCGGCGGCGCGCCCCGCTACCCTCTCCCCATGGCCGAAACCGCGAACCCGCCCGAGCCCCTCGGCCGCACCCCGCTGTCCCGCCCGATCCTGGCCGGGGTCGTCACGGCGCT
>JAFDWK010000093.1 GCA_018268515.1 Actinomycetota bacterium | reverse complement strand
CTAGCCTGAGGGTGATGTACGGACGACTCTGCTCCAAGGTGGGCTGCGCACGCGAGGCGGCGGCGACCCTCACCTACGACTACGGCGACCAGATGGCGGCACTCGGGCCGCTCGGCCCCGAGAACGATCCGCACGCGCACGATCTGTGCGGCATCCACGCCGACCGTCTGTCCGTGCCGGCCGGCTGGATCGTCGTCCGTCACGAGACGCTGCGGGCCTGAGCGCCGCCGTCTCCGCTACAGGCTGACGTCCACGCCGCCGAGGCGCTGCACGCGCTCGTCGGCGAGGGCGAGGGCGCGGCGTTCCCGGGCGCGGCGCAGCACGGTCGCCGCGACCAGCACGGCCTCCGCCGGTGCGGCCGGCACCGGCGAGATGTAGGCCGACGCCTCCGCGAGCAGATCCTCGGCGATCCTCGCGCGGGCGCCCGGCAGCAGTCGCGGGGCGCTGTCCAGGAACTGCGAGATGCGCCGGGCGAGCCGGTCCGGCATCCGGGCGACGTCGGCGATCGCCGCCCAGGACTCCAGCCCCGGCGGCATCACCGGCACCCGCACCGACAGCGGCGGCGTGCGCACCTTCTGGCAGTACGTGCCCGCGACGAGGTCGCCGAGGCGCTGCGAACGCGCCGTGAACGCGCCGGTGAGGAACGCGACGGCGCCGAAGGTGAGGTAGGTCTCCAGCACGCCGATGAGGGCCCGGATGAGCGCGTGCCGGAATCCCGCGGCCCCGCCGTCCACGCGCACGATTCGCCCGCCCACGGCCAGCTTGCCGAGGCTCCGTCCGTGCGTCAGGGTCTCGATCGTGCACGGCACGATCACGAACGCGGTGACGAGCGCCAGCACGGCGAGGATCCGATCGAGGGCCGGGTCGCCGACGGCGCCCAGCATCCAGTAGCGCACCGCGAGGTAACCGAGGAAGATCGCCCAGCTCAGGATCGCGTCGAGCAGCGCGCCCAGGGTGCGGAAGAACAGTCCGACCGGCTGCACCTCGATCGCGACGGCCTCCCCGGAGAGCACCTCGTCGTCGCCGTCCAGGGCGACCGTCGAGTGCGCACCTCCGAGGGCGTTCGCGGCGAGGGGATCCGACATGAGTACAGTAAATCAGGTGGATGCCGACGCTCTCGCCGATGCCAGGAGCCGTGAGTGGGCGCGTCTGGACGAGCTCAGCCGACAGCGCCTGGACGGCGCGGGAGTCGATGAGCTGATCACCCGCTACCGTGCCGCATCGGCCGACCTGGCGGATCTGCGCAGCTCGGTGGGATCGTCGCCGCAGAGCGCGCACGTCTCCACGATCCTGGCCAGGGCACGGCTGCGGCTGACCGGCCAGAGCGAGAACGTGCTACGCCAGAGCGGGCGCTTCTTCTCCCGCCAGCTGCCGGCCGCGCTGTACCGGCTGCGCTGGACCGCACTCGTCATCGCCTTGGCCAGTCTCGCGGTGATCGCCGGGGTCGCCGTGTGGATCACCTCGGATCCGGCTCTCGTCGCGGCGCTCGGCGCCAGGGCCGACCTGCAGTACTACGCCGAGCACGCGTTCACGGACTACTACACGGAGAACCCGGCAGCCGAGTTCGCGGGGATGGTGTGGACCAACAACGCCTGGATCGCCGCGCAGTGCGTGCTGCTCGGTGTGACCGGGATCTGGCCGGTCATGGTGCTCATGCAGAACGCGGTGAACGTCGGGCTGGCCGTGGGCATCATGTTCGCGTTCGGCCGCGGCGACGTCGTGGTGCTCTACCTGCTGCCGCACGGGATGCTCGAGCTCACCTGCATCTTCGTCGCGGCCGCGGCGGGACTGCACATCTTCTGGGCCTGGCTGGTGCCGGGGGCGCGCACCCGGGGCGAGGCGCTCGCCGCGGCGGGCCGGTCGCTCGGTACGGTCGCGATCGGGCTCGTGTTCGCGCTCGGCCTCTCCGGTCTCGTCGAGGGCTTCGTGACCGGCTGGGGGCTGCCCTGGCCGGTGAAGATCGGGATCGGCGCGCTCGCGCTGGCCGTGTTCCTCGCGTACATGCTGATCGTCGGGCGCCGCGCGCAACGCCTCGGCGAGACCGGCGACCTCACCGAGTTCGAGGCCGGCACGCCGACGCTCGTCGCGGGCTGAGCGACCCCGTGGCCTGCGCCCCCGCATCGCGCGCGAAACCGAACCTCTGTCCCGAGACCGACGTTCTCACCGTCGCTCTCGGGATGCGAGCTCGGTCTCGCGGTCAGTCGGCCGGTGCGTCGGCGGATCCGGCGGATCCGCCAGGGGCGTCGAACAGGGCGCGGTAGGTGAAGCCGGCGATCAGGGCGCCGAGGATCGGGAAGACGATGAACACCCACAGCTGCGCGAGGGGCGCCACACCGCCGTAGATCGCGGTGGCGAGCGAGCGCGCGGGGTTCAGCGAGGCGTTGTCGATCGGCAGGGTCGCCAGCACGCCGAGGGTCAGGGTGAGGCCGATCGCGACCCCCGCGAACGGCGTGCCGCGCACGGGGTGCGTGACGCTCAGGATCACGAACAGGAACAGCGCGGTGAACACGACCTCCGCGATGACCGCGGCCGATGCGCCGAAACCGCCGGGGGAGAGCGTTCCCCAGCCGTTGCTGGCGAAGCCGGCGTCCTGCGCGCGGGGCAGCCAGCCGTCCGGACCGAAGGTGCCGATGAGCGTCAGCACCGTCGAGGCGACCACGCCGCCCACGCACTGCGCGACGATGTACGGACCCGCATCCCGCCAGGGGATCCGGCCCGCGGCGGCGACGCCGAGTGTGACGGCCGGATTGAAGTGCCCGCCCGAGATCGGGCCGAACGCGTACACGCCGACGAGTACTGAGAGACCGACCGCGAACGCCACTGCGAGGTAGACGGCGCCCTGCGCACCGGGGTCGGTGAAGTGACTCGACGCGAACAGGGCCGTGCCCATCGCCGCCGCCACGAGCAGGAACGTGCCGAGCCCCTCGGCGACCAGGCGCGGCACGAGGGACGGCGCCGGAGCGGCCGGCAGGTCGACGGGGGAGGAGGACATGGGGCTCCTTGCTCTCGGGCGCGACCTGGGGCGGCGTCGCTGTCCGTGAGTGAGACTACCGGCGAAGGCGCAGCCGGCAACGCAACGACGACGGCCCGCCCCGGGATCGGGGCGGGCCGTCGGCACTTCGTCTCGCTGCGCTCGCTCAGGGACCGGATCCGGGCTCAGCGCACGTCGAAGCGGTCGAGCTCGGCGACCTTGACCCAGGCCTTCACGAAGTCGTCCACGAACTTCGAGCTCGCGTCGTCGCTGGCGTACACCTCGGCCAGTGCCCGCAGCTCGGAGTTCGAGCCGAACACGAGGTCGGCACGCGTGCCGACCCAGGTGGTCTCACCGGTCACGTCATCCGTGGCCTGGAAGGCGTGGGATCCGGGATCCAGCGGCTTCCAGGTCGTGTTCAGGTCGAGCACGTTCACGAAGAAGTCGTTCGTGAGCACACCGGGGGTGTGCGTGAACGCGCCGTAGGCGGATCCGTCCCAGTTGGCGCCGAGCACGCGCAGACCACCCACGAGCACCGTCATCTCGGGCGCGGACAGGGTCAGCAGCCCCGCCCGGTCGACGAGCAGGTGCTCCGCCGGGATCGCGCGGGCCACGTCGCTGACGTAGTTGCGGAACCCGTCGGCCTGCGGGTTCAGGTGCTGGAACGACGCGACGTCGGTCTGCTCCTGGGTGGCGTCGGTGCGCCCCGGCGTGAACGGGATCTCCACGGAGCGCCCCGCGGCGGCCGCGGCCTGCTGCACGCCGACGTTGCCGGCCAGCACGACCAGGTCGGCGAACGACACCTGCGCGCCGCCTTCCGCGTTGAACGCCTCCTGCACACCCTCGAGGGCCGCGATCACCCGGGCGAGCTCGGCGGGGCGGTTGACCTCCCAGCTGCGCTGCGGCTCGAGGCGGATCCGGCCGCCATTCGCCCCGCCGCGCTTGTCGCTGCCGCGGAACGAGGAGCTCGCGGCCCAGGCGGTCGACACCAGATCGGACACGCTGAGGCCGGTCGCGGCGATGCGCTGGGAGAGGTCGGCGATCTCGGCGGCGCCGATGAGCGCACCGGTGTGCGCGGGCACCGGGTCCTGCCACAGCAGCTCCTCGACGGGCACCTCGGCGCCGAGGTAGCGCGAGCGGGGGCCCAGGTCGCGGTGCGTCAGCTTGAACCAGGCGCGGCTGTATGCGTCGGTGAACGCGGCCTGGTCGTGGCTGAACCGCAACGCGATCTCGCGGTAGATCGGGTCCTCGCGCAGCGCGATGTCGGTGGTGAGCATGCGCGGCTCGCGGCGCCCGGTGCCCTGCGCCTCGGGCACCATGTCGCTGCCTGCGCCGTCCTTGGGCTTCCAGTGCTTGCCGCCGCCGGGGCCGGTCGTGAGCTCCCAGTCGTAGGCGAACAGGATGTGGAAGAACTCGTTGTCCCAGCGGGTGGGGTGGTAGGTCCAGGTGACCTCGAGGCCGCTTCCGATGGTGTCGTTTCCGTGCCCTGCGCCGTGGCTGCTCTTCCAGCCCAGGCCCATCTGCTCCAT
>JAFDWK010000092.1:7394-10319 GCA_018268515.1 Actinomycetota bacterium | reverse complement strand
GTGATCTCGGCGCGGGAGGCGAGGCCGATGATCACCCCCACCGCGGAGAGCTGGCCGCGGGACAGCTTCTTGATGCGGCGCTTCATCGGCAGCTGGAATTCGTCGGCCAGCTGATCCGCCAGCTTCTGGTCCCAGTTCGGGAAGAAGAGCCGGGCCGCGGTGAAGGCGTGGACGGGAGCGGCATCGTCGGGGTACTTCTGGCTCTCCCGCACGAAGCACACCCGGCTCAGCACCTGAGCGTTCTCATAAGGGTTCTCGCCGAACACGCGCACATCGCCCGAGGTGGCGAAGTTCTGCGCGGTGAGGATCGACATGAGCGTGGTCTTGCCGGCGCCGTTGCGGCCGAGCAGTCCGTAGATGGTGTCGGCCTCGATCTCGATCGAGACGCGGTCCAGGGCGAGTTTGTCCCGGTAGCGCTTGACGAGGTTCGACACCTCGATGACGGAGGTCATGCGCGATTCCCTTCGGTGAGTGCGGTCCGTGCGCCGGTTGCCGCGCGTTCGCGCAGCAGTGCGGTGAGGTCGTCGGCGTCGAGTCCGATGGTGCGGGCCTCGACGAGGAGCGGATCGATGAAGCGGTCCGCGAAGGCGGCACGGCGCTCGCGGAGCAGGATGTCGCGGGCTCCGACGGCGACGAACATGCCGATCCCGCGGCGCTTGACGAGCACTTCCTTGTCGGTGAGCATGGCCACTCCCTTCGCGGCGGTCGCCGGGTTGATCCGGTAGAACGCGGCGAGTTCGTTCGTGGACGGCGCTTGCGCGTCTTCGGCGAGGGTGCCGTCCACGATCGAGTCCTCGATCGCCTCGGCGATCTGGAGGAAGAGCGGACGGCCTTCGTCGATCACGGATGTCCTCGCAGCGGTCATTTGGTTAGTTACTCCACTAAGTAACCACTAAACCTGGCTCGTGTCAAGTGTCTACGGCGGAGGGTCATCGCTGCTGACATCGACGTGTGCGGGGTGCGCTGCTTCGTCAGACGGCGCGCCCGGTGGCGGTCCACGGGTGGCGGTCCACGGGTGGCGGTCCCCGGGTGGCGGTCCCGGACGGGCCGGCGCGGTCTGCGATCTTCGTGAGAATCTGCGCGGAAGAAATCGGATCCGGATTCCGCAGAATGTGCGGACCGGCGGTGCGCGCATTTCCTGAGAAGCGGGGACGCAAAAAGGTCCACCCGATGAGGGTGGACCTTTCTGCTGCGCGCGCCTTTGCTGCGCACGTCTCTTCTCCGGTCGTCACGCGTGCGTTCTGTTCAGCCCCGCACGCGCTTTCCCGTCAGTGCATCGCCCGTTCAGCGCTTGCGCGCCTTCGGAGTGACCTCCGCCTTCTCGCGCTTCTGCGCGCGCTTTTCCTTGAGCGTGAGCTGAGGCTTTTTCTTCTGCGTGGCCATGGATACTCGCTTCCCTTCGTAGCTGGCGGGTATCTGTTCGACCATAGCAAAGAAAAGAAATTCGGCAACTCGGCTGCGGAAATGCAGAAAAATGCGCCGGATCCGGGCGGTGCGATTTTCTCACCGATTCCGGTCGCTTTTTCAGCCGATGGTCGAGGGCTGATTCCGAGCGCCCCAGCGTTCGTCAGCAGGAGGGATCCACCCGCGTCTCGACGATCGACCCGGCGATGGCGATGGCGAGGCCGAGACCGGATCCGCTGTGCCCGCCGTCGCGCGCGCGTCCGCCGCCGCGCTGGAACGGCTCGACCAGCGCCGCGACGACGGCTGGCCCCGGGTGGCAGCTGGGCCGTTCCCGACGCGGCAGGCCACGCACGTGGCAGCCGGGTCGGTCCGCCGCGGGGTTCAGCCCTCCGGGGCCATCTCGAAGTCGTACCAGGCCGGCACCGGGCGGCCGGGGAAGGCCTCGTGCCACAGCGCCGACATGCTCAGCTCGCCCTCGCGCAGGTTCGGCACCTCGAAGCGCTCCTCGAGGATCCGGCCCGCCGCCTCCCGATCACCGGTGGCGAGGGCGGCGCGGACCTCCACGACGCGGAACCGCCCGAGCGCGCGCATCTCGGCGGGCAGTGTCCGCACCAGGGTGCGCACCTCCTCGGCGCGCCCGTCGGCGAGCAGCGCCTCGGCGAGCTCGAGAGCCAGCGGCACGACGTCGGGCGCGAGCTCCCGCGCCTCGGCGAGCCGGCCGATGCCCTGCTCCTGCGCCGCCGTGCCCCCGTCGGAGTGCCGCAGCGCGAGCCCGAGCCCGCGCAGCGCCCACGGGCTGCGCCGATGCCGCAACGACGCCTCGTAGTGCGAGATCGCGGTGCCGTGCTCCCCTCGGGCGTGCGCGGCGACCGCACGGTGGTAGTGCGTGAGCCAGGTGGCGGGCGCCTCGGCGAGCACGCGATCCCACTCGTCGCCGGTGACGTACGACGCGGGGGCGAGGGACGGATCCGGTTCCGCGTCGGGTGCTCCCGCGCCGGCGGGGTCGGGTGAGCCGGAGGAGTCGCCGAGGAGCCCCGCCCAGTACGCGCCCTCGTCGCCCTCGCGCTCGAATCGCACCCCGGGCAGTGCCGCGAACGTCGAGCCGGTCCGCGCGGCGAGCTCCTGTTCGAGGGTACCCCAGGGCGAGCCCGTCGACAGCAGTGCGTCCGGCGCGACGTCGGCGGCGGCCTCGAGCCGGGCGACGCCGGCGGATCCGGCCGCGTCCGCCGTCTGCAGCACCCGGGCGCCGACGGCCGCGACGTCGTCGGTCCAGGATCCGTCGAGAGCCGGATCCGCGAGCGTCAGGGGCAGGAACGTCTCCGTCCATTCCCAGGTCGCCCCGCCCGGCATGCGCAGGTGCTCGTACTGCGTGGTGGCGAGCCCGGCCTGGATCTCGAAGTACGCCCCCGTCTCGCCGCCGAGCCAGTCGCACCAGCGCCGGCCGCCGGGGGTGTCGCCCCAGACGAAGAGCTTGCGACCGGTCAGCGGCGCGGTCGAGACGTGCGCGAGGCCGGATCCGTC
>JAFDWK010000092.1:875-7271 GCA_018268515.1 Actinomycetota bacterium | reverse complement strand
CGCCGGGAAGCGCGGGTCGGCAGCGGTCAGGTCCACCCGGCCGATCGTGCCGTCGTATCCGGTCACATAGGCGTGCGTCGCCGGGGCGAACACCCGGCTGCCCTCGGTCTGCGCGACGGCGATGTTGGTCCACCAGTACATCCCGGTCTCGCGGTCGCGCGGGTTGCGCACCCGCACCCGCACATGCAGCGCGGCGCCGTCGAGCGTCGCGTCGAGCTGCAGGATGAGCCCGCGCACCCGCTCGTACTCCCACATCCGCAGGATTGGCTCGCCGTCGGCGCCGCTGATCTCGGCGGCGTACAGCGGGTCGGCGGTGAGCGGCCAGTGCCCGCGCATGCCGATGTTCCACTCGGCGCCGCCCGAGAACCAGGCGTCGCGCAGCGCGAGGTTGGCCGGTTGCAGGACCGCGTTGCGGTACACGAGGTCGCGGCCCGTGTCCTTGTCGAAGAGGCGCACGAGCCGCCCGCCCAGGTCGAGGGCGAACTCTGCGCGCAGCCGCTCGTTCTCCAGCACCGCCACCCGCATCGGCGCCGGCGTGCGTTCCCGGCCGTAGCCGTCCTGGAGCAGGTAGGGATGGATCGAGGAGACCTGCCCATACCGGATGTTCGCCGCCATCTCGGCGGGCAGCCCCGCCGTGGTGGCCTGATACGGCGCCTGCGGCATCGCCGCGATCGCGGGGAGCGGATTCGGGGATCCGACCGGGGCGGTGGGGAGGACGACCTGGGTGACGGTCAACGTTGCGCTCATCGTGCTCCAGTATCCTCGCCGCGGCCGGGCGCCGGGAGGAAGCGGATCCGGATCCGCGGCGGCGGATCCTTCAGGTCGTCCGCCGCCGGCGGAGCCCATGGCGTGCGCTGACGGGGACGACTCGGAGGGGCCCGCGTACGCTGGGCGGGTGCCCGAGTTCCCCTACGCGCGCCTGCGCCGGTTCCCCGACGTGGAGGCGCCGAACCTGCAGGCGTGGGACGCGACCGACGAGCTGCTCGTCGCGCGGGCGCTGACCCTGGCGGCCGAGCGGGGGATCGACGGAGCCGCGATCGCGGTGATCGGCGACGGCTACGGCGCGCTGACCCTGCCCCTGGTCGCGGCCGGGTTCGACGGGGTGCGCGTGCACCAGGAACTCGTGACCGGGCGGCGAGCGCTTGAGCGCAATGCGGTCGCGCTCGCAGCATCGGGGTTCGCCGCGCACGAGCTCGACGCGGAGCTGCTGCGCGGGGCGCGGCTCGTGCTGCTGCAGCTGCCCAAGGGGCTTGCCGAGCTCGAGGAGGTCGCCGACGCGGTCGCACGCTGGGCGGCGCCGGACGTCGTGCTCGTCGCCGGCGGTCGGGTCAAGCACATGACCCTGGCTCAGAACGAGGTGCTCGCGGGGTTGTTCGGCCATGTGCAGCCGCAGCGGGCCGAGCGGAAGTCGCGGCTGATCATCGCGACGGAGGCGCTGCCGGTGCCCGCGGATCCGCCGTTCCCGGTGTCCGCGGCGCATCCCGAGTACGGCCTCACGTTGTGCGCGCACGGCGGCGCGTTCGCCGGCGACCGCATCGACATCGGCACCCGGGTGCTGCTCGACGTCATGCGCGAGCGCGCGGCCGAGCTCGGCGCCCTCACCCGGCGGGACGGGTTCACTGCGGTGGACCTCGGCTGCGGCACCGGCGCGCTCGCCGCATCTCTCGCACTCGCGCTCGACGCGGAGCAGGGCACAGCCGCGCGCCCCGACGCCCGCATCATCGCCACCGACCGCTCCGCCGCCGCGGTGCGCTCGGCGCGCGCCACGATGGTGGCGAATGGCGTCGCCGATCGCGTGACGGTGACGCTCGACGATGCCGGATCCGGGATCCCGGACGGATCCGTCGATCTCGTGCTGCTGAACCCGCCGTTCCATCTCGGCGCGAGCGTGCACGAGGGTGCGGGGCGCCGGCTCATCGACGCGGCCGCCCGGATGCTCCGCCCCGGCGGCGAGGTCTGGACCGTGTTCAACTCGCACCTCGACCACCGCCGTGCGCTCGCCGCCGCGGTCGGCGAGACCGAGCGGCTGGTCCGCACCCCGAAGTTCACGGTCACGAGGTCCGTGCGGCGCTGACCGCCCGGCTGGCTGCGCTTCGGCGCCCGTTGTGGGCGGCGTGAGAGTGCCGTGAACCTCCGCGCATCTCCATCTCCATGCGTAGAGGGATAGTGCCTCAGGCGATGTGTTCGGTGCGTGCTCTGCCGCCGAGGCGGGGTCGGCTGTTGGTGCCGGGTGGGGGCAGGAACCAGACGTTCGCGTGGAGCCCGGTCCCGTCCACCTGGATGCCCCAGTTGTTGTCGTGGATGAGGTGGTGGCAGGTCTCGCACAACAAGACCCCGTTGTTCAGGTCGGTGGTGCCGTGGTCGCGTTTCCACCAGGCGATATGGTGAGCCTTCGTCATCCCAGGTGGGAGTCCGCAGAACGCGCATCCGCCATCGCGTTCCCGCAGGGCGAGTTTCTGGGCCTCGGTGAACAGGCGACGTTGGCGGCCCCAGTGCAGGATCTCCCCGTCCCTCCCGCAGAGCCAGTCCTGCACGATGCCGCTGCTGGCGATGCGGCGCACGGTGTGGATGCTGACCGGCTGGTCGACACCGTCGATCAACCCGTACCCGGTCCCGTTCACAAGATCGGTGGCGTTCACGCGGACGATCACCGTCGCCCCGTTCAACGTCTTGTTCTTCAGACATGTCAGCGCGTGCTCCGCGAAATGGACCAGCGCGTCCGCCTGAATCTGCCCGACCGTGCGCCGGTCCGCGTCCGCGAGGGCCGCCCCGCGGTCGCGCCGGGCCGCGAACTGGGCGGACACGTACCCTTCGATCGCGGTCTTCACCGCCGCGGCCCGTTCCGGATCCAGCACCGCGGTCAGGTGCAGCATCCCATCTCTCTCGAACATGCTCAGCGACGCCCGCGCCCGTGCCTCGTCCTCGCGAGGTGCGACACCGTCCGGATCCAGATATGCCTCCATCCGGGTGAGCATCCGCCGCACCTCGTCCAGTGACAGCCCGGGCGCCTTCGCGACCAGCAGCCCCTCTGCCTCGGCTACTACGGTGCGACCGACTTTCACGATCATCCGATCCAGGAAGCCGATAAGCGCGCTCGCGGCAGCCGCCCCGATCCGCCCCGCCGACAACGCCTCCCGTATCGCCGGGAACTTCGCCGGCAATTGCTCACCGATCAGGTTCGTTCGCGGTGCGGTCGCTTCCCCGACCTTCACCAGCCGAGCCGCGTCGCCGACCGAGGCCCCGGTCGTGGTCGCGATCAGCTGCGCCGCACCCCGGAACCCCTGCTGTTTGGCGAGGGACTCCGGCCCGAGCTCCCGCCGCGACTCGTGCGCTATCGACGCAGCGACCTCCGCATGCACCGCATCCGCGGTCCGCTTCACCACCCCGAGGGCGTCGTTCACGGCCACCAGCTGCGCCCGCGACAACCCCGCCCCCGACCCTGCGTCACCCCACACGTCGACCAGAAGCCGAGTGGCCTCCAGAAGCGGATCAAGGGTGCTGGTCATGCTCCGATCTTACCAAGAATCGAAGATATGTTCCATAGTCCTCCACCGGAGAATTCATCTCATGACCTGGGAATTACCTGTAAAAGTCCCCTCGCGTGGGCGCGGTGTGAGGTCGGGTCGGGGCGTCCCGGCCGGAGCGTATCAGACCTCCACGTCGACGATCCAGCCCGGGCTGCGCGTGACGATCGCGCCCTCCTCGGGGTCGGGCCGGGACGTGGCGTCCGCGGTGCCTGGGAAGTCGCGATCCCGCGCTTTCCGGCACTCGATCAACGGGGCGCAGCCGCACCGTCCCGGGCACCGGCTCCGACGTCAGCACAAACGGCGGCACGGGGCCGATGCCCATCGTGATGCCGTTGCCGAGGTCGATCGGCTCCGTCGCCGGTCGCGGAGGGCGGGGGTGCGCGCCACCCGCTCGTCCACGACGACGGCGAGGATCGCCCGCACCGTCCCCGCGACGGTCCGCACGGGCCGGTCGTCATCACCCTCGTCGTGGTGCTCCTCGACGAGCTCGACCGAGGCCGCGAACCCCGTGCCGAACTGCCCCGCGTCCTTCGTGTCGTCGCTGCGCTCCTCGCTCAGGAACCACCAATCGCCGCGCGGCGGACGGCACGCGAACGAGACCGCGTCGCCCACCGCGAACGGATCCCCGCAGCAGGCCCATTCCCACCCCGACAGCCACACGCGCACGGTGCTCATGCGCCCACCCCACGCGGGCGCCGTGGGCCCTGGCATACCGACGGATTTGCCACCGGATCAGCATCTCGTTACGTTGGAATGCGGGCCTTGTGGCCCGAGACCAGTCCGCGGTCGCGTCCTTCTTTCGATTCTGCTGTGCACGAAGAGGCGTGGGCGTACGGTCGATGATCTCTGTTGAGGATCCGAAATCCTCCTCCTGCGCCGCCTGCACGGCATCGTCGAAACGGCCCTGTGATCATCACCCGGGCGTGACCGAAGCCGGCCACCCCGACGGGTGACGCCGGCGGGGGAAACGTGACCGAAACCGCTCTTGAAGCGCGCCATCTGTTCAAGGTGTTCGGGAAGAACCCGAACCAGGCCGTCCGCCGGCTGAAGGCCGGCGAGACCCGATCCGACGTCGTCGATTCCGGCACCGCCGCCGTCATCGACGCCAGTTTCACCGTCAACCGCGGCGAGATCTTCGTCATCATGGGCCTCTCCGGATCCGGGAAGTCCACCATCATCCGCATGCTCAACGGCCTGCATGAGGCGACGGACGGATCCGTCCTCGTCGCGGGGGATCCGATCACCGGCATCCCGGCCTCGCGTCTGCGCGAGATCCGCCGCGACCGCGTGTCGATGGTGTTCCAGCATTTCGCCCTGCTGCCGCACCGCACCGTGGCCGCGAATGTGGCGTATCCGCTCGAGCTGAAGGGGGTCGGCAAGACCGAGCGCCTGGCCCGGGCCGAGGAGATCCTGAGCCTGGTGGGCCTCGAGGGCCAGGGCGAGAAGCTGCCCTCCGAGCTCTCCGGCGGCATGCAGCAGCGCGTCGGCATCGCCCGCGCGCTCGCCGCCGACACCGACATCCTGCTCATGGACGAGGCGTTCAGCGCGCTGGATCCGCTCATCCGCCGGGAGATGCAGGAGCAGCTGCTCGAGCTGCAGCAGAAGCTGCAGAAGACCATCGTGTTCATCACGCATGATCTGAACGAGGCCATGTTCCTCGGCGACCGCATCGCCGTGATGCGCGACGGGCGCATCGTGCAGATCGGCACGCCGGAGGACATCCTCACGGATCCCGCCAACAGCTACGTCGAGCAGTTCGTGCAGGACGTCGACCGCGCCCGCGTGCTCACCGCCGCGAACGTCATGGAGCGTCCGCGCCCGGTCGTCTCCGAGAACGCCGGGCCCCGCACCGCGCTCAAGCAGATGCGCGACGCGTTCATGTCGGCGACCTATGTCGTCGGCCGTGACCGCACGCTCATCGGCCTCGTCACCGACCGCGACGTGGTCAAGCTGATCCGGCGCGGCGAGAGCACGATCACCTCGGTGCTCAAGCCCGCCTCGCAGGTGGTGAACGAGGACGAGATCCTGATGAACCTGTTCATCCCCGCCGTGGAGTCGCCGGTGCCGCTGGCCGTGGCCGACGCGGAGGGGCGCCTCGTCGGCGTCATCCCCCGCATCACCCTGCTCGCGGCCCTCGGCCCCGGCCCGGGCGCCACCGGCGAGATCAACCTTCCGGCGCTGCCGCTGCCGCAGGCCGAGATCGACGCGGTGCTCGACGGGTGGACCGCCGGCGTCGACGCCTCGCCGACCACGCCGGATGCTCCGTCCGAGGAGGTCACCCGATGAACATCCTTCCCATCGGATCCTGGGTCGCCGTCGCGGTCGACTGGATCAAGGCCAACCTCGACGGCCTGCTGCACGTCATCTCGACCGTGGTGTCGTTCCTCGTCGACGGCCTGAGCTTCGTGCTGCTGATGCCGTGGTTCTACGTCGTGATCATCATCGCCGCGCTCATCGCCTGGCTCGTACGCTCGTGGCAGCTCGCGATCGGCACCGTGATCTCGTTCGGGCTGATCGTCGCGATGGGCCTGTGGGTCGCCGCGATGCAGACGCTCGCGCTGGTGCTCGTGGCCGGCGCGGTCGCCGTGCTGATCGCGATCCCGCTCGGCATCTGGTCGGCGCGCAACGCCACCGTGCGTGCGGTGCTCAAACCCGTGCTCGACTTCATGCAGACGATGCCCGCCTTCGTCTACCTCATCCCCGCGATCGTGTTCTTCAGCATCGGCGTGGTGCCGGGCCTCGTGGCCACGGTCATCTTCGCGCTGCCTCCGGGGGTGCGCTTCACCGAGCTCGGGATCCGCGGCGTCGATTCCGAGACGGTCGAGGCCGGACAGTCGTTCGGTGCGACGCCGGGCCAGATCCTGCGCGG
>JAFDWK010000092.1:0-797 GCA_018268515.1 Actinomycetota bacterium | reverse complement strand
GCCGACGGGCTCGGCAAGCTCGTGGTCGAGGCGATCTCGACCGTCAACATCGCCAAGGGCGTGGAGGCGGGTCTCGGCGTCGTGCTGATCGCGGTCTTCCTCGACCGGGTCACCGCGTCGCTGGGTTCACTGGGGCAGCATCCGTCCTCGCTGCTCGGGATGCTGGCGCGCCGCCGTGCGGCACAGCGCCTGGCGGCCGCACCCGCCGCCGCCGTCACGACCACGGAACCGTCCGCCGACGAGAAGGAGCTGCAGCATGCGTAAGAGCAGGATCACCGCCCTCGCGGCGCTCGGCGTCGCGGCCGCCCTCGCCCTGGCCGGATGCGCGAGCGACGGCGCCGGCGGCACGCTCGAGATGGCGGGCAAGGCGCCCTCGAACGGTGCCGGATCCGGCGACAAGGGCACCATCACGATCGGCTTCCTACCCAGCTGGACCGACGGTCTCAGCACCGCGTACCTGCTGCAGGACCAGCTCGGCAAGATGGGCTATGACGTGAAGATGCAGACGCTGTCCGACGCGGGCCCGCTGTATGCGGGGCTCTCGCAGGGCGACGTGGACATCTTCCCGTCGGCGTGGCCCGAGGTCACGCAGAAGGCGTACATGGACAAGTACCAGGGCTCGATCGACGACCTCGGCACGTACTACGGCAACGCCCGCCTCACGATCGCCGTGCCGACCTACTCCGACATCGACTCGATCGACCAGCTCAAGGGCGCCGCGTCGAGGTTCGGCGGCAAGATCATCGGCATCGAGCCCGGCGCCGGCCTCACGGCGCAGACCGAGAAGATGATGCCGG
>JAFDWK010000091.1 GCA_018268515.1 Actinomycetota bacterium | reverse complement strand
CCACCTGCGGCTTGCCGACGTTGGCCTCGACCTTGAACTCGCGCTTCATGCGGTCCACGAGGATGTCCAGGTGCAGCTCGCCCATGCCCTTGATGGTCGTCTGACCGGTCTCGGGGTTGAGCTCGGTGCGGAACGTCGGGTCCTCTTCGGCGAGCTTCTGGATCGCGAGACCCAGCTTCTCCTGGTCGGCCTTGGTCTTCGGCTCGATCGCGACCTCGATGACCGGCTCCGGGAACGTCATCGACTCGAGGACGACGGGCTGCGCCGGGTCGGCCAGGGTGTCACCGGTGGTGGTGTCCTTGAGGCCGATGACGGCGTAGATGTTGCCCGCGGTGAGCGAGTCGACCGGGTTCTCCTTGTTGGCGTGCATCTGGAAGATCTTCCCGATGCGCTCCTTCTTGCCCTTGGTCGAGTTGATCACCTGAGCGCCGGAGTCGAGGTGGCCCGAGTAGACGCGCACGTAGGTGAGACGCCCGAAGAACGGGTGCACGGCGACCTTGAAGGCCAGCGCGGCGAAGGGGTCGTTGGCGTCGGGGTGACGCTCGATGACCTTCTCCTCGTCCTTCGGGTCGTGCGCCTCGATGGCGGGGACGTCGAGCGGCGACGGCAGGAAGTCCACCACCGCGTCGAGCATCGGCTGCACGCCGCGGTTCTTGAACGCGGAGCCGCAGAGCACGGGGTAGATCTCGCTCGCGATGACCATCTTGCGGATGGCGCCCTTGATCTCGGGGATCGTGAGCTCCTCGCCGCCGAAGAACTTCTCCAGCAGCGCGTCGTCGGTCTCGGCGACGGTCTCCAGCAGCTGCTGGCGGTACTCCTCGGCGCGGTCCTTGAGGTCGGCCGGGATCTCCTGCACCTCGTAGGAGGCGCCCATGGTCACGTCACCCTTGGCGTCGCCGGGCCAGACCAGCGCACGCATCTCGATGAGGTCCACGACGCCGACGAAGTCGTTCTCGGCGCCGATCGGCAGCTGCAGTACGAGGGGCTTGGCGCCGAGGCGGTTCACGATGGTGTCGACGGTGTAGTAGAAGTCCGCGCCGAGCTTGTCCATCTTGTTGACGAAGCAGATACGGGGGACGTTGTACTTGTCGGCCTGACGCCACACGGTCTCGGACTGGGGCTCCACGCCCTCCTTGCCGTCGAACACGGCGACCGCACCGTCGAGGACGCGGAGCGAGCGCTCCACCTCGACCGTGAAGTCCACGTGACCGGGGGTGTCGATGATGTTGATCTGGTTCTTGTTCCAGAAGCAGGTCACGGCGGCAGACGTGATCGTGATGCCGCGCTCCTTCTCCTGCTCCATCCAGTCGGTGGTCGACGCACCGTCGTGGGTCTCGCCGAGCTTGTGGTTCACACCCGTGTAGAAGAGGATGCGCTCGGTCGTCGTGGTCTTACCGGCATCGATGTGCGCCATGATGCCGATGTTGCGGACCTTGCTCAGGTCGGTGAGCACTTCTTGTGCCACGGGGGTGTCCTTATCTTCTTGCTGTCGTCACGCGACGAAGGAAAGTGTGGGTGCCGGGACCGGATCCGGCCCCTGGCCCTTCGACAGGCTCAGGGACCGAAGGCCGGATCCGATCCCGGCCCGACTGGTGATTACCAGCGGTAGTGCGCGAAGGCGCGGTTCGACTCGGCCATCTTGTGAGTGTCCTCGCGGCGCTTGACCGCGGCACCCAGGCCGTTCGAGGCGTCCAGGATCTCGTTCTGGAGACGCTCGGTCATGGTCTTCTCACGACGGCTCTTGGCGTAGCTGACGAGCCACCGGAGGGCGAGGGTGTTCGCGCGGTGCGGCTTCACCTCGACCGGGACCTGGTAGGTCGAGCCGCCGACGCGGCGGCTGCGGACCTCGAGGGTCGGGCGCACGTTGTCGAGCGCCTTCTTCAGGGTGGCGACGGCGTCCTGGCCGTTCTTCGCCTCGACACCGGAGAGGGCGCCGTAGACGATCGACTCGGCGAGGGACTTCTTGCCGTCGACCAGGATCTTGTTCACCAGGGAGGTGACGATCGGAGCACCGTAGACCGGGTCGTTGACGACGGGGCGCTTGGGGGCGGGGCCCTTACGAGGCATCTAACTCAACCCTTCTTCGCGCCGTAGCGGGAACGAGCCTGCTTACGGTTCTTGACGGCCTGGGTGTCCAGGGCGCCACGGACGATCTTGTAGCGGACACCGGGGAGGTCCTTCACACGACCACCGCGCACGAGCACCAGCGAGTGCTCCTGCAGGTTGTGGCCCTCACCGGGGATGTAGGCCGTGACCTCGGTGCCGTTGCGGAGCTTCACACGAGCGACCTTGCGCATCGCCGAGTTCGGCTTCTTCGGGGTGGTGGTGTACACACGGGTGCACACGCCGGCCTGCTGCGGGTTCGACTTCAGGGCGGGAGCCTTGGTCTTGGAGACCTTCGGCGAACGACCCTTGCGAACCAACTGCTGAATAGTTGGCACTGCTTCTCCTTGTTGTGCTGCACGGTGACAGCGTGATGGGTTTCACATCAGACCCGCCCGCGCGCCGAGGACGACGTGCGTTGAAGTGGTGGGTATGCCGTGGGGGCGGAACCGGCGAAAGCCGGCGCCCAGTACGCACACGTCAAGACGCGCGCATACCCGCTCTATGGTAATGCGCGGTAACACGCCCGGTCAAATGCGCGGCGACGGCGCGCCGGTGCCGGGACGACGGAAGGCGCGCCCCGTGCGGGACGCGCCTTCCGCGGGTGGATCCGAGGATCCTCACCCCTGTCGGATCACTCCGAGACGCTGTGGCGACGCAGGCGTGCGACCAGCAGGACGGCGCCGGCCAGCAGCACCAGCGCACCGCCGACGATGCCGAGCTCGAGCTCGGACGTTCCTTGCCGCGTTCAGAGCGTGTCGGGATCGAACGGGGAGTCCAGAGCTTCGGTGAGCTCGGCCAGCAGCGCCTCGATCTGCGGCTCGACGTACTCGCTGATCGCCGCCTGCACGCGTAGCCGATGCCGCAGCAGCAGCCCGCAGATCTCCCGCCCCACGACGTTGGCGTAGTCGTCGGCGAGCGCCACCTCGCGGCGCAGCGCGGCCTTCGCCTCGTCGCTGAGCGGCGGCAGCGGGGGAAGCTCGCCGGCGTCCTCGTCGGCCATGCCCGCGATCGTGAACAGGAACGGGGCGCCGGGAACCGGATCCGGATCCAGGGGCATGCCCTCGTACTCGGGTTCGAGATCCTCTGTGGGCCGGTAGGCGCGGGCGCGGTTGCGGGCCGCCTGCTGATCGAGCTCGCTCTGCAGCATCGGCAGGTTCAGCGCGGTGTACTCGGCGACGGCGTGGTCGACGATGGTCTTGATCCGGGTGGACAGTCCGTGCTGCACGCCGTGCGGCACGTTCGCGCCGATTCCCGCGGCGGAGAGCACCGGGGATCCCAGGCAGCGCCGGCACGGCGCGACACGGCCGCGGTGCGTGGACGGCTCCCAGCGCGGCACCCAGCGCAGCCAGGCCTCCACGGCCTGGTCCACCTGCGTCTCCAGCGAGCGCTCCACGGCTCCAGCGTACGGCGCGGACACACCCGGGAGGTGGCGGCACGCGAGATCCGCCGCCGCCGCGGCGCATCACGGGCGCTCGTCGTCGTCCTTCTTCTCCCACGGCCAGCGCGGAGCCCTGGCTTCGGTGCGGCGCAGGGCGATCGCGACCCAGGTGGCGATGAGCGCGGCCACGACGATCACAGCGCTCGCCCCGCCCAGCACGAGCTGCCCCGCGGCCGCGGTGGCGCCGATGGTCCCCGCGCCCTCGGCGATCGCCGCGCCCCACACGCCGCCGAGGTGCACCAGCGCCGCGCCCAGCGAGAGGAACACGGTCGCGACGAACGACGGATGCGGTTGCGCGAGCACTCCCCACAGCGACACGGCGAGCACCACCACCGCGACGACCATCCCGACGATGCCGGGCAGCTGGCCGAGCCGGGGCACCGCGATGATGTCGCGCTCGGCGAGCAGGCTGAGCATGCCGAGGCCCATGATCGACAGCGCGAAGAACGAGATGACGCCGATCACCCAGGCGAGGACAGGCCGAACCCCCGCGGGCCGGGGCTCGCGGGGGTTCGGCGTGGACTCGTTCGTGATGCTCTCCTGCCCTGGCAGGGCGATGGGGACTACTGCGGCAGCTGGGGCCCGGCCTCGAGGACGCGCTCGTACTCGCGCTGCGCCTCCTCGTTCTGGGCGGTGCGGCGGCGGCCGGTGCGCGCGGCCCATGCGCCGAACCAGATGGTGAGCTCGCGGCCGAAGACGAAGGCGCCGATGGCGAGCGGCGCCAGCAGCTGGCCGTTCACGGTCTCGGCGAGCTGGGATCCGCTGAGCTTCCAGAACTCGACGGATCCGATCGCGCCGAGCAGGTGCCCGCCGTAGGCGAAGGCGCCGACGATGATGCCGAACACGACCCAGAAACCCCAGCGGCCGCGGTTGATGATCGCCCCGAGCAGCCAGAAGCCGATCGCGAAGACGGCGACCGGGATCCACAGCCCCCCGCTGCGGACCTGGTCCAGCAGGTAGGCGCCGATGCCGTCGGCGGTGACGTTGCCGCTGATCGCGTCGATGCCCAGCGCCGTGCCGAGGTAGAGGATCGCGAAGGCGATGGCGGCGAGCAGGCCGATGCCGAAGATCGCCCCGCGGTTGCCGCGCTCGCGCGGCGGCTCGGGGGCCTGCACGAAGATCGGCAGCGGCGCGTCGGCCGCGGGCGGGGCGAAGGCGGTGGAGGCCGCCGGAGCGAGCACCTGCGTCGGCGCCTCGGCGACCGCCGTGTCGACGCGGGTGGTGTCGGCCTCGAGCACCGTGGTGTCGGTCGCGGTGCCCGCGGCGATGACGGCCGGGGTCGCCGGCGACGGCGGCGTGAAGGTGCCGCCGAACGTGCCGGGGTAGGCCGCCTCGGCAGCCTCGAAGGCGGCGAGGTCCGGGTCGACCGCGGGCTTGCCGCCCGCGGGGGCCGGCGCCTCGGGGCTCGCGGGTGTCGTCGCGCTCTCGGCCGCGCGTGCGGCCTCGGCGAGCCCTTCGTTCGCGCTCTGGGCCACGGCGGCGTGGTCCGCAGGCACCGCCGGCTGCCCGCCGTCGGCGACGGCCGCGCCCTCAGCAGGGCCGGATGCGTCGCCGTCCGGGACGACCTCGGTGGCGACCGGGGCGGATGCCGCCTCGGCGATGTCCTGGGCCGCAGCGGCGTGAGCCTCGGCGGCCGGGGCGTCGACAGGCGCGGCGTCGGCGACGTCGTGCGCCGGCGACGGCTTCGAGACCTCGTGGTCACTCATGGGAGCTCCTCCATACGGATGCGGTGCTCCGAGGTTAACGCTGCGAGCGGCGGCGGCGGCGAAGGCGTGCCGGAAAAGTGCCGATGCCGATGCCGATGCCGGATCCGATGACGATGCCGATGCCGGATCCGGATCCGCGATCGACCCCCGCGAGACTGCAACTCCGCGACGAGACTGCGCACCGTGGCCGCACTCTCGTCGCCCAGATGCAGTCTCGCGGTTCCTTTCCGGACCGGATCCGGATCCGCGTCCACGACCGGATCCGCGTCACGTCCGGATCCGCGTCACGTCCGGATCCGCGTCCGCGACCGGATCCGCGTCACGTCCGGATCGGCGACCGTCCGGATCCGCGATCGACCCCCGGCGAGACTGCAACTCCGCGACGAGACTGCGCACCGTGGCCGCACTCTCGTCGCCCAGATGCAGTCTCGTGGTTCCTTTCCGGACTGGATCCGGATCCGCGTCACGTCCGGATCGGCGTCACTGCCGCAGCAGGCCGGAGAAGTAGCTCACCATCACGGGGGCCATGGGCGCCGCGAGGTACACCAAGCCCGCGATGACTCCCGCGCAGACGACGCCTGCCAGCCACGCGATCCCGGTGTTGCGCCCCCCGATCCGTGCCATGTCTTCGAGGCTACGAGCGTCCGGGCTATGGGCGGGGACGGCGCGCGGCGAGGCCGCGGTTCGACCTCCCGCCGCGGGCCGTCCCCGCCGTGGGGCGCGCGCCTTGCGGGGCGCGGATCTCCGTGGGGCGCGCGCCTTGCGGGGCGCGGATCTCCGTGGGGCGCACGCCTTGCGCGGCCCTCGATCGGGCGCTCAGGGTCGGGCCGGGACCGCCACTCCCGGCAGCGCCCAGGCGGCGAACGCCGGCCCCTCCGCGGTGAGCGCCACGGCGCCGTCGGAGGCCACGGCGAGCATCGCCTCGCCGAACAGCGCCTCGCCGAACTGCGCCCCGGCAGCCGCGGCACCCGCGACCGCGCCCGGCGGCAGCTCCAGATCGGCGTCGCCGCGGGCGGCGAGCACGAGCACAGACTGCGCCGCCGACTCACGCACGAACACCACGCACTCGTCGTCCACGTGCAGCCAACGCAGTCCGCCGGTGCCGAGCACGGGGTGCGCGCGCCGCATCCCCACCAGGTCGCGGTACAGGGCGATCCGCTCTGCCACGCCGGGATCCTGTTCGGTGCCCCACGGGATCGGGGTGCGGCTGGCCTCGCCGTCGGCGCCCGTCAGCGCGAACTCGTCGCCGGCGAACACCACGGGAACCCCGGGCAGCGTCATCGACAGCCCGACCGCGACCGGGATCGTCCCGGGGGCGGCGTTGGTCGCGAACCGCGCCGTGTCGTGCGTGTCCAGCGGCTGCATGTTGCCGAGCCGCACGCGCCACGGGATCCCGCCCGTGAACCGCACCACGGCGTCGACGAACTCGCGCGCCGTGTACCGCGGGATCCCGCCGGTCGGCATGCCGAAGAACCAGGCCTCGGTGTGCTCCTCCCCCTCGGCCGTGAGGTAGGGCTCGCCGGTCGGTTCGCTCAGCCACCCCCACGCCGGACGGGTGAACGACGGGTACGTCATCGCCCCGTGCCAGCCGTCGCCCTGCAGGTCGCTCGTGGCGTCGTTCGTCGATTCGCCGAGCAGGATCGCGTCCGGGCTGATCCGTCGCACCGTGTCGCGCAGCAGCCGGCGCACCTCGGGGTTGAGGTCGATGGCGCCGAGCCGGCCGGTCATGTTCGCCACATCCACGCGCCATCCGTCGGCGCCGAACGGCGCCTTCAGCCAGTGCGCGACGACGGAGTCCTCCCCCGTGATGAACCGCTCGCGCAGCTCCGCGCTCGACCAGTCGAACTTGGGCAGGCTGCGTGCCCCGAGCCAGCACTCGTACTCGGTGTTGCCGGCGTTCGTGAAGTAGTAGAACTCCTGCTCCGGCGCACCGCGGTGGCCGTACGCGGCGCGGAACCACTCGTGCCGGTCGCCGGAGTGGTTGCTGGTGAGGTCGCCGATCACGCGGATCCCGCGCGCGTGCGCCTGCTCGATGAGATCCGCGTACGCCCCATCGCCGCCGAGCAGCGGATCCACCCCGAAGAAGCTCGAGGCGTCATAGCGGTGGTTGCTGGCGGCCGGGAACACCGGCGTGAGATAGAGCAAGTTCACCCCGAGTTCCACGAGGTGGTCGAGGTGCTCGATGACCCCGGGGAGATCCCCGCCGTAGAACTGGTGCGCACGGCCGGGCATGACCGGATCCACCGGGGTGTCCCAGTCCGCCGGGATCGCCCAGTCGGGTGTCGGGTGCTGGTCGGCCTGCGCCGAGCGGGCGAAGCGGTCGGGGAACACCTGATACATGACCGACTCGTGCAGCCACGCGGGAGCGGCGGGTTCGGCCACCAGGGCGAAGTCCTCGGCGTCGAGGGTCTCGCCGCGGTGGATCCCGGTCTGGTTCAGCCATTCGATGCGGCCGTCCGCATGCTGCAGCAGGAAGCGGTAGCCGTGCCGCGGGTTACGCACGGTGACCGGCGCCTCCCACCAGTCCCAGCCGTCGGCGGCGCCGATGCGCTCCGCCTCGGTCCATTCCGGCTCGTGGTCGGGGTTGGAGCGGGTGCGGACCGCCGCGAGCGGGCCGTACCCGGCGGGCACGCGCAGCCGCACGCGCACCACGTCGTCGAGCGCGGGGGCGTCGTTGGAGACGTGCAGCGGGGATCCGTCGTGGTGCGGGAGGAGGTCGGTCATTCCGGGCCTTTCGTGGTGCGGCGGCAGCCCGCCGGTGTGCGACGTGGTTGCACGGCCGGCGCCGTGACAGAGCCCTCGGATTGTACGTTCAGGGTGTTCGGGGGAAGGCTACTTCACACTGCCGGCGGTGAGCCCGCCGACGATGTACTTCTGCAGCGAGAGGAACAGGATCATCGGCAGGATGGCCGCCAGCACGGCCCCGGCGGCGAACACCGCGTAGTTCTTCGCGTCGGTCGAGACGTACTGGTAGAGGCCGACCGCGAGCGTCTGCTTCTCCGGGGAGATCAACACCGTGGACGCGATCAGGAAGTCGCCGGTGATGCCGATGAAGGAGAGCAGTCCGACCACCGCGAGGATGGGCGCGACCAGGCGCAGGGTGATCGTGAAGAAGATCCGCGCGTGCCCCGCGCCATCGATCTTCGCGGCTTCGTCGATCGATGCGGGGATCGTGTTGAAAAACCCATACATCAGGAACGTGTTCGCGCCCAGCGCTCCGCCGAGGTAGACCAGGATCAGGCCGAGCTGGGAGTTCAGGCCGAGCGCCGGGAAGATGTCGCCGATCGCGGACATGAGCAGGAAGATCGCCACGATCGCCAGCAGCTGCGGGAACATCTGCACGAGCAGCAGGGTCATCAGCCCTGTCCGCCGTCCGCGGAAGCGCATGCGCGAGAAGGCATATGCGGCGAGCGCACACAGGAACACGCTGCACACCGAGGCGAGCGTCCCGATGAAGATGGTGTTCAGGAACCACGCGCCGTAGGGTCGGGACGGATCCTGGAACAGCTGCACGTAGTTGTCCAGGCTGATCTTCGAGAACAGCCCGTTCGTGCTGAGGAGCGTCCCGCCGGGGTTCAACGAGGCGGACAGCACGTAGACCAGCGGGAAGCCGGCGAACACGAGCATGACGATGCCGATCAGGTGCCGCCAGCCGGTCTCCCGGAACCAGCGGCCGAACGGACGACGGGCGTGGGGCACCGGAGCGGCGAGCAGCGCCGCGGTCGCGGTCGCGGCTGAGGTCGATGCGGGGATCGATGCGATGTCGGTCATGTCAGTTCAGGTCCTCCAGCACCTTGGTCTGCCGGAATCCGATCAGCGAGATCGCGGCGACGAGTACGAAGATGATGATCGAGAAGGCGCTGGCGAGGCCGTAATCCCGCTCGGAGCCGACGAAGGCGACCTTGTAGACCATCGAGATGAGCAGGTCCGTGGATCCCACGTTGATGCTCGCGCCGGTGAACTGCGGGCCACCGCCCGTGAGCAGGAAGATGAGTCCGAAGTTGTTGAAGTTGAACGCGAACGATGCGATCAGCAGCGGGGCGACGGCGACGAGCAGCAGCGGGAACTTGATGAGCCGGAACGTCTGCCACACGCTCGCCCCGTCCACACGTGCGGCCTCGACGACATCGTCGGGCAGCGACTGCAGCGCGCCGGTCGTCACGAGGAACATATAGGGGAAGCCGAGCCACAGGTTCGCGATGAGGATCGCCACTTTGGCGAGCCAGGGATCGGTGAGCCACGGGATGGACGCGCCCCCGAGCACCACCTGGTTGATGAAGCCGAAGTCCTTGTTGAACAGGCCGGCCCAGACCAGGGCCGACAGGAATGCGGGGAAGGCGTACGGCAGGATCATGATCAGCCGGTAGTACTTGCGGCTGCGCATCTTCGGATCGTTGAACACGATCGCGAGGAACATCCCCAGGATGAAGGTCGTCGCGACCGAGAGGATCGCGAACGCGAACGTCCACAGCAGCACGGCGAAGAACGGGCCGCGGATGGACGGGTCCGAGAAGGCGCGGGCGAAGTTGTCCATCCCGACCCAGACCTGCCAGCCGGGCAGCAGCGCCTTGCCGTCCTTCGCCGTGAACGCTCCGTGGCCGGTGTCGCTGTAGACGACGCCGGTCTTGGTGTCGGTCATCGTGTCGGCCTTCGGGTCCCAGGTCAGGGTCGAGGTGAACAGGTACGCCTTGGAGCCGTCCGTGGTCTTGAGGTAGCCCTCGTTCAGGTCGTGCGAGAGCGGCACCGCGAGGGCTGCGATGGCGTCCTGGTGGGCGATGACGCTCGGGAAGTCGAGGGTCGTGAAACCGGGAGCACCGTCGGCCGTGATGCCGGGCTCGGTCGAGAGCGGGCGGTCGGCGCCGCCGATGAGCGGCGCGGCGCTGCCGGGCTTCGCGGTGAGGAAGAAGAACTTCCCGTCCTTCTCGAGGACCTTCACGGAGAACGTCGGGGAATCGGCGACGCGGGTCTGCGACTGCAACAGCAGCGCCTGCACCGCGTCGTCCTTGGTGGAGTTGTGCCCGGATCCGTAGTTCGTGAACGCGACATATCCGGAATAGAGCACCACGAAGATCTGGAAGATCAGCAGGAACACCAGGCCCGGAGTGAGGTACTTCGCAGGCAGGAGCCCGGGGATGAGGTAGACCGCGTTGATCGCGAGGACCCCGATGGCCACCAGCACGGCCGGCGTCCACTGCGCGCTCGCGGCGAGCGCGAGCACGGCGTACAGCGCCAGGGCGTCGATCACCGCGAGCGCGACGATCTTGACCAGCCACACCTTCCAGCCGGCCGATGCGGCCTCGGCATACGCGGCGGCGCGCCGCTGACGGCGGCTCCTGACCCGATCCTCGGCAGACTCGGCCGTCTTCTCCTGCACGGCAGGACCCGTCATCTCGACTCCTTCATCATGTCGTCAGCGGGCGGTGGCGCGGGGAAGCGGCACGATCGCGCGCTTCCCCGCACCGGGTTCATGACCGGGTCAGCCGATCTTCGTCTGGATCGCCTGGGCCATCGTGGTCCAGGTACTCGTCGGGTCCGCGCCCTTGATGATCGCGACCTCGGACTTGCCCCAGTCGTCCCACACCGAGCCCATCTCGGGCACTGAGGGCATCGGCACGGCGTTCGCGCCGACCTTCGCGAAGCCGGCCACGGCCGGGTCGGACTGCGCGGCCTGGAACGACTCGGTCAGCGCCGGCGGACGGCCGCCTGCTTTGTAGAGCGCGGTCTGGACGGCGGGGGTGGCAAGGTAGTTCACCAGGAACTCGTTCGCGGCGAGGGTGTTCTTCGACTTCGCGTTCACGAAGAAGGCCTGCACGCCGGCGAACGGACGGGCCTCCTGGCCCCCGGCACTCGGGATCGGATCCACGGAGACCTTGATGCCGGCTTTCTCTGCGTCGGGCAGGTTCCACGGGCCGCTGATGAAGTACGGGGCCTCGCCCGCATTGAACGCGGCCTTGGCGAGGTCGCCCGTCAGGCCGGGGTTGAAGACGCCCGCCGCGCCCTGTGCGCCCAGCCAGGTCGCGAACTTCTGCCCGGCCTCGTCACCGATGGTGAGCTTCTTGGCGTCATAGCTGCCGTCCGCGTTCTGCGCGAAGACCTGGCCGCCGAACGACGTCTCGAACGGGTAGGTGTGGTACGCGTCGCCCGTCGCGGCGTCCAGGCCGATCAGGAACGGATACTTGGTGCCGGCGGCCTTGCCCTTCGCGATCATCTCGTCGTAGCTGGCAGGGGTGGAGTCGGCGAGGGCGGTGTTGCGCAGGATCGCGATGTTCTCGATCGCGTAGGGCAGGCCGTAGACCTTGCTGTCGTACGTGACCGCGGAGATCGCGACCTTCTCGAACTTCGAGCTGGAGTCGCCCAGCTCGATCGGGGCGACCAGGCCGTCCTTGACGAAGGATCCGATCCAGTCGTGCGCGCCGATCGTGATGTCGGGGCCCTTGCCTGTGGGGACCTGCGCGGTGAAGTCGTCGCGGATCTTGCCGAAGTCCTTGACCACCAGGTTGATGGTGATGCCCTTGTCCTTCTTGAAATCGGCGGCGACCTGCTTCATCGCGGCCGCGCGGTTCGAGTCCACCCAGACGGTGAGAGAACTCGTGGCCTTGTCGCCTCCGGCGGATGCGCCGCCGCCGCTGCTGCTGTTGCCGCTGCAACCGGTCAGCGCGAGTGCGCCGGCCGCGAGGAGCGCGCCGAACGCGACGACGCTCTTCCTGTTCACCTTCATCGGTGTACCTCTCTCGGTGCTATGTGGGGGCGTGATCGGCTCCGATCGTGCGCCGGATCGGCGCGCACCCCGCCTGCCAGAACGCAAGCGTTTACAGTATGCGGATCCGATTCGCATCACGCAACCCCCCGACGAGACTCACGTAAAGTGCC
>JAFDWK010000090.1 GCA_018268515.1 Actinomycetota bacterium | reverse complement strand
GCGACCTCAGTTCAGGGCGGCGATCGCGTCGCGGAGGATGCCGTCGGACGCCGCCAGGGCCGGCGCCGCGGTCTCTGCGGAGGCACCGGTGAAGAGCATCAGCAGGGCGAGCTTGACGGATCCGTCGGCCTGGGTGAGGGCCCGCACCGCGTCCTCCTGCGCCGCGCCGGTGAGCTGGATGAGCGTGCGCACCGAGCGGGCGCGCAGCTTCTCGTTCGTGGCCTGCAGGTCGACCATCACGCCGCGGTAAGTCTTGCCGAGACGGATCATCGACAGCGTGGAGAGCATGTTCACCACGAGCTTCTGCGCCGTGCCGGCCTTGAGCCGGGTGGATCCGGTCACGAACTCCGGGCCGACGACGACCTCGATCGGCACATCGGCGGCGTCACCGATCGCGGATCCGGCGTTCGCGGCGAGCGCGACCGTGAACGCGCCGATCTCGCGCGCGTAGCCGAGTCCGCCGAGCACGTAGGGCGTCCGCCCCGAGGCGGAGATCCCGACGACGGTGTCGTTCCCGGTCAGCCCGAGGCCGCGCAGGGAGTCCGCGGCGGCGCTCTCGTCATCCTCGGCGTTCTCGACCGCGTTGCGGATCGCGGTCTCTCCCCCCGCGATCAGGCCGATCACCATGCCCGGATCCGTGCCGAACGTCGGCGGGCACTCGGAGGCGTCCAGCACCCCGACCCGCCCTGCGGTCCCGGCGCCGATGTAGATCAGCCGTCCGCCGCGGCGGAACCCCGCGGTGATCCCGTCCACCGCCTCGGCGATCCGCTCGGCCTGCGCCGCGATCGCCTCGGGCACCTGCCGGTCCTCGGCGTTCATCGCCCGCACCAGCTCGAGCGTCGGCAGCAGGTCGAGATCGCCGCGTGACGTGTCGGCCTGCTCCGTGGACAGCTGCGACAGCTCCCGGATCAGCGCCGTCAGGCGGGCGTCGTCCGTCGGGGTCTCATCCGGCATGATGCACGAACCTTTCGTGGAGAGGGGCACGCCCCTCGGCGATCATGGCGGCGCCGTCCAGCGCATCGCCGCGGGCGGGCACTGCTTCCAGCCCTCGCGTCTCCAGTGCCGCCGAGACGGCGGCGCGGAACCCGTCGTGCGAGGTCAGCCCTCCGTGCAGCGCGACGACGGACGTCCCGCCCGATGCGGCGAGCGCGGTCTCGGCGAGCAGCCGGGCCGCCTCGTCGCGGACGACGGTGGCGGCGGCATCGCCCTGGTCGGCGGCATCGAGCACGGCAGGGGCGACCGTGGCGAGCAGCCGGGCGGGGGCGGCGGCACCGCCCACCCAGGTGATCGCGGACTCGTCGTCGCCGATCAGCCGCGCGAGCGCGTCGGTCAGCACCGTCGCGGGGCCCAGTCCGTCCCTGGCGCGGAGCACCGCACGCACGCCTTCGCGACCGATCCAGGATCCGCTGCCGAGGTCGCCGAGATCCGGTCCCCAGCCGTCGACACTGCGATGGGATCCGGCGGTGACTCCGAGCGCCACGGCTCCGGTGCCGGCGATGAGCAGCACGCCGGCCTCGCCGTCGAGCGCGCCGGCGTGCGCGGTCACCACGTCGGATGCCACGGCGACCGACGCGCCGGTCCTCTCGGCCAGAGCCCGGGCGAGCCCCGCGGCCTCGACCGTGGCGTACAGGGCCCCGGCCGCCCCGACGCCGATCCGCTGCGGGCGGGCGTCGGCGAGCAGCGGCACGATCGCATCCAGGGCCAGCGGGACGCCGTCGCGGGCCGCGAGCCCCGGCGCTCCCCCGCCCTCGCGTCGGATCGGCGCGCCGTCGATCACGAGGCGGGCGCGGCACAGCGATTTGCCGAGGTCGATCGCGGCCGTGCCGGAGAAGGTCATGCACCAGAATGTACGGGATCCGAACGATCGGGAGAAGCCGAGACGGCGCGCCCCCACGGTGTCCGGGACGGCGCGCCCCCGAGAGTCAGGGCATCAGCACCATCGCCGCCATCACGACCAGCGAGACCGCCATCGCGATGCCCTCCGCCTCGAGAAGGGTCCGCCCGCTGATCGCCCGGCGACGCAGCACGCCCGCACCGACGCCGGCACCGGCACCGGCCGGCGGTGCGGGCTCCGGTCCGCGGCGCACCGCGCGAGCGGCGAGGGGGCCGCCCCCGTCGCCCTGACCGGAGCCGCCACGGTGCCGCACGCGTGCGCCGAGCATCAGCAGCAGGAGCGCGGCGACCCCGGCCGCGGCCGCCAGCGACAGGGGCACGAGCGCACCGTGCCCCGCGTGCCCGAGCCCGGTCGACACCGGAGCGGGCGACCGGAACCGCGCCCCGAGCATGGCCAGGGCGCACACCGCCATGACCACGCAGCCGAGCGCGCGATGGAAGCAGGCGTCGGCGTGGGCCCGTCCGCGCGTGCCCACGACGCCGAGCATCGCGGAGGCGATCCCGACGACCGCGACCAGCAGCAGGACGCGGGCGTCGCCGTCACCCGCGCAGAGGGCGAGCATGCCGAGCGCCATGATCACCGCGCTCTGCCGCGCCTGCCAGGGCACCGCACCCGGTGCGAGCCGCCCGGCGCCGAGGCAGCAGGCAGCGGCCGTGATCGCGGATCCGATCATCAGCAGCATCACCGCCGCATGGAGCATGCGACCCAGTGTTATTGATCACACGCTCAAAAACAAGACCCCGGGGAGGGATCGGATCCGCGGCGTCCGGATCCGTCGCGTCCCGCCCATCCCGATCTGCGCCAGGATGGACCCATGCCCCGAGTCGTCGACCACGATGCACGCCGGCGCGACATCGCCGCGGCGCTGCTCGCCGTGGCCGCGCGCGACGGTCATGACGGGGTGAGCTCACGCGCAGTGGCCCGGGAGCTGGGCGTCGCCGTCGGCTCCCTCTGGCACTACTTCGACGGCTTCGACGACGTCATCCGCGCCGCCGCCGCCGAGGTCACCCGTCGCACCGAGGAGCGCATCCGCACCGCGACCGAGGGACTGCGCGGGCTCACCCGGCTGGACGCCATCATGCGCGAGGTGCTGCCGGTGGATGCGACGACGCGCACCGAGGCGCACGTCGTCGTCGGGTTCTGGGGCAGGCTCGCCTCACTGGCGCCGACCGCGGACGCCTCGGCGCCGACGATCCCACTGTGGCGCACCGAGACCTCCGAGGCGCTCGAGGAGGCCGTCGCCGCGGGCGAGCTGCGGCCGGAGACCCCGCTCGACGACCTGCTCGCGCTCCTGCGCGCGATCACCTACGGACAGCAGATCGTCGAGGTCGCCGAGCCCGCCGATCCCACCGCGCACCTGCGCGTCTGCGCCGCGATCCTGGATCCCTGGCGGGCCTGACAGTCCTTCGGCCGGCCGTGAGCAGCGACTCCGCCGGCACGATCCGCACCCCCTGCGACGATTCGCCCTGAGCGGATCGTCCCGCACCCACCCATTGCGCCCGCAGCCCATTGCGCCCGCACCCCATTGCGCCCGCGCCCCATTGCGCCCGCGCCGCCGGGGGCATATCATCGACGCAACCCGTTTCTTGAGCAGTCGCTCAACTAAACCGCAGAGGTCGACGATGTCCCACCACGCCCCGCAGCCGATCACGCTCGACGCCATCCCGACGCCGCACCCGCTGGATCCCCTCACCGGGCCGGAGATCGCGGCCGCCCGCGCGATCCTCGCCTCGGCGGGGCTGCTCGGCGACGCCGTGCGGGTGCCGATGCTGCTGCCCGACGAGCCGACGCGGGCCGAGCTCGCCGCCTGGGCGCCCGGTGCCCCGATCGACCGCCGCGTGGACGCCACCCTGCTGGACACCGCGACCGGGGTCGCGACCGACGTCGTCGTCTCGATCACCCGCGGCGAGGTGCTGCACGCCGAGCGGGTGCCGAACGACGCCCCGCCGTACGGCCAGCCGCAGTACCTGTTCGAGGAGTACGAGCGCGCCGAGGCGATCGCCAAGGCCTCCCCCGAATGGCGTGCCGCGATGGAGCGCCGCGGACTCGCCGAGCACATCGACCTCGCCTTCTGCTCCCCCCTCGCCCCGGGCTACACCGGCCGCGCCGACGAGGTCGGACGACGCGTGATCCGCTCGCTCACCTTCCTCCGCTACGACGAGCTGGACTCGCCCTGGGCCCACCCGGTCGAGGGACTCATCGTGCACATCGACCTCACCAGCGACAGCGTGATCCGCGTCGAGGACATCGGCGACGTCCCGGTGCCCGCCGGCCACGGCAACTACTACCCCGAGGTGCAGGGCGAGGCGCGCACCTCGCTCAAGCCGATCGAGATCATCCAGCCCGAGGGGCCGAGCTTCGCGGTGACCGGATCCCTCGTGGAGTGGGAGAACTGGTCGATGCGGGTGAGCTTCAACGCCCGCGAGGGGCTCGTGCTGCACGACGTGTGCTTCGACGGGCGGCCGGTGCTGAACCGCGCGAGCGTGCCGGAGATGGTCGTCCCCTACGGCGACACCGCACCCGGGCGCTTCTGGATCAGCTACTTCGACGCCGGCGAGTACCTGCTCGGCAAGAACGCGAACCACCTCGCGCTCGGCTGCGACTGCCTGGGCGTCATCCGCTACCTGGACGGCTACGTCGCCGACGATCAGGGCCACCCGGTGCGGATCCCGAACGTGATCTGCATGCACGAGGAGGACACCGGGATCCTCTGGAAGCACACGAACCTCGAGGGCCGCTCCGATGTGCGCCGTGCGCGCCGCTTCGTCGTCTCGTACTTCTCCACGATCGGCAACTACGACTATGGGTTCTACTGGAACTTCGGCCTGGACGGCACGATCGAGGTCGTCGCGAAGGCCACCGGCATCGTGTTCGTCGGCGCCGGCGAGCCGGGCGTGCGCCAGCGCCACGCCACCGAGCTCGCACCCGGCGTGTTCGCCCCGGTGCACCAGCACCTGTTCTCGGCGCGACTCGACGTCGCGATCGACGGCAACGACAACCGCCTCGTCGAGGTCGACGCGCAGCGCGTGCCGATGGGGCCGGAGAACCCCTTCGGCAACGCGTTCAGCTGGACGGAGACGGTGCTCGGATCCGAGTCGGCCGCGCAGCGCGAGGCCGACACCTCCGTCGCCCGGGTGTGGGAGGTGCAGAGCGCCTCGCACACCAACGCGGTGGGCCGCCCGACCGCATACCAGCTGGTGCCGCAGCCGACCGCGCTGCTGATGGCGGATCCGGCCTCCTCGGTCTCGGCCCGGGCGACGTTCGCGACCAAGCATCTGTGGGCGACCGCGCACCGCGAGGGCGAGCTGTGGCCGGCTGGGCGCTACCCGAACGCGCACCAGGGCGGATCCGGGCTGCCGGAGTACTCCGCGGGCGACGCTCCGCTCGACGGCCCCGACGGCGCCGACATGGTGCTCTGGCACACGTTCGGGCTCACGCACTTCCCGCGCCCCGAGGACTGGCCGATCATGCCGGTCGACACCGCGGGCTTCGCGTTCCGCCCCTACGGCTTCCTCGACCAGAACCCGGGCATGGATGTGCCGGAGTCGTCACAGGCGCACGCCGTGACCGGATCCGGATCCGCGTGCTGCGGGGGCGGCGACGCCTGCACCTGCGGTCACTGACCCCCACCCCCATCCGGGGCGCGAGAACGCCGGTGGGGTTCGCTCCCGTCGCAATAGATGTCGTTCTGAGCCGACGATAGCGACATCTTTTGCGACGGGAGGGCGAAGGCCCTGCGCGATCCTGGGTTGTCGGCTCCGCGCTCAGACCGCCTTCGCGACGAAGCCGCCGGAGCCGACGAGGGCGTCGGCGGTCGCGATGATCGCGTCACGGAGAGCGGCGGCGGCACGGGTCGGCGCCATGTCGGCGCGGTGCGCGAGGCTCACGGTGCGGGTCAGCCTCGGTGAGGCGAGCGGCACCGCGCGCAGCTCCGCGCGGCCCAGTGCGACCATGGCCGGGACCACCGCGACGCCCACCCCGCGCTCGACGAAGCGCAGCACCGTGTCCATCTCGGGCCCCTCCACGACGACCTCCGCGGTGAGTCCTGCCGCGGCGAACGCGGCGTCGGTGGCCGCACGCAGCTCGTAGCTGCGCGGGAACGCGATCAGCGGCAGGTCCGCGACCGCCGCGAGCGCGATGGCCTGTCCGTGGCTCACCGGCGACTGCGCCGCGGACGAGATCACCACGAGGTCCTCCTCCAGCAGCGCGGTGCGGCTGAGGCTCACCGGAGAGGCCGCCACCGCCGACGAGGAGGCCAGCAGCGCGAGATCCAGCGCCCCCTCCGCGAGCGCGGCCACGAGCCGCCGCGACCCGCGCTCGGTGATCTCCAGCTCGATGCCCGGGTGCGCCGCGCGGAAGGCGCCCACCACCTCGGGAACGATGCTCGCGCACAGCGATGGGGGTGCTCCCAGCCGCACCCGTCCCCGGCGCAGTCCCGCGATCTCGGCCATCTCGCGGCGCACCGAGGCGGCGTCGGCGAGCATGCGCCGGGCGTAGGGCAGCAGCAGCTCCCCGGCGGCGGTGAGCGAGATGTGCCCGCGGGCGCGGTGGAACAGCTCGGAGCCGAGCTCGCGCTCGAGCGTCGAGATCTGCCGGCTCAACGAGGGCTGGGCCAGATGCAGCTCCTCCGCGGCCCGTGTGAAGTTGCCGAGCCGGGCGATCTCGACGAATCCGCTGAGCTGTTCGAGGTTCATGACCATAGCCTAGGCGCATTCACTCAAACAGAATTATGCATTGGAGTAATCGTGAGCGGATTCCTAACGTGGAACGCATGACTGAGAACTTCTCCCCCGAGCGCCTCGTCGCAACGACCGTGCTCGTGATCGGCACCGGCGGATCCGGCCTGCGCGCGGCCATCGAGGTCGCCGAGCAGGGCGTCGACGTGCTGGCCGTCGGCAAGCGCCCGCGCCACGACGCACACACGTCCCTCGCCGCCGGCGGCATCAACGCGGCGCTGGGCACCATGGATCCGCAGGACAGCTGGCAGCAGCACGCGGCGGACACCATCAAGGAGAGCTATTTCCTCGCCGACCCGCGTACGGTCGAGATCGTCACCCGGGGCGCGGAGGAGGGGATCCGCGACCTGGAGCGCTACGGCATGGGCTTCGCCCGCGAGGACGACGGCCGCATCTCGCAGCGCTTCTTCGGCGCGCACACCTTCCGCCGCACCGCCTTCGCCGGCGACTACACCGGACTGGAGATCCAGCGCGCGCTCACCGGCCGCGCCGAGCAGCTCGAGATCCCGATCCTCGACTCCGTCTACATCACCCGTCTGCTGGTCGACGACGTCTCCGGCCCCGACGGCGGCAGCATCCCCCGGATCTTCGGCGCCTACGGCTTCGACCTCGTGGACGGCACCCGGTACCTCATCCACGCCGATGCCGTGATCCTCGCCGCGGGCGGCCACACCCGCATCTGGCGGCGCACCTCGTCCCGCCGCGACGAGAACACCGGCGACTCCTTCCGCCTCGCCGTCGAGGCGGGCGGGCGGATCCGCGACCCCGAGCTCGTGCAGTTCCACCCCTCCGGCATCATCGAGCCGGAGAGCGAAGCGGGCACGCTCGTGTCCGAGGCCGCACGCGGGGAGGGCGGGATCCTGCGCAACGCGCTCGGCGAGCGGTTCATGCAGAAGTACGACCCGGAGCGGATGGAGCTGTCCACGCGCGACCGGGTGGCGCTGGCGGCGTACACCGAGATCGCCGAGGGGCGCGGCACCCCGAACGGCGGCGTCTGGCTGGACGTCTCGCACCTGCCCCGCGAGACGATCATGACCCGCCTGCCCCGGGTCTACCAGACCCTGCTCGAGCTGCAGATGCTGGACATCACCAGGGATCCGATCGAGATCGCGCCGACCGCGCACTACTCGATGGGCGGCGTCTGGGTGCGCCCGGAGGACCATCGCACCGATGTGGATGGCCTGTACGCGATCGGCGAGGCCTCCTCGGGTCTGCACGGCGCGAACCGGCTGGGCGGCAACTCGCTCATCGAGCTGCTCGTCTTCGGGCGGATCACGGGTCGCGCCGCGGTCGCGCACGCCTACGGGCTCGATGCGCAGCACCGCTCGACGGAGGCCGTCCGCCGGGCCAGGGCCGAAATCGACGACCTGCTGGCCGCCGACGGCCCGGAGAACGTGCGTGCCCTGCAGCGCGCGATCCGCGACACCATGACCGCGCACGCGGGCGTGGTCCGCGACGAGGACGGTCTGCGCGCAGGGCTCGCCGAGCTCGACGCGATCGAGGAACGGATGACGCGGATCGGGATCCACCCGGACATCGCCGGGTTCCAGGACCTCGCACACGCCTTCGACCTGCGCTCCTCGGCCCTCGCCGCCCGGGCGACGATGGAGGCGGCGCTCGAACGTCGCGAGACCCGCGGCTGCCACAACCGCAGCGACTATCCGGAGATGGATCCGGCACTGCAGGTGAACCTCGTCTGGTCGCCGCGGTCCGGCGTGGTGCGCGAGGAGATCCCGCCGATCCCGGCCGAGATCGGGGCGCTGATCGGCGAGGTCGACACCGCGGGCAAGCTCGTCGAGTAGCGGCGCGCGCCTCCCCCGCGGGCCGGGCCCTTCGACAGGCTCAGGGACCGAGGCCCGGCGGCCCGGCCCGCGGGGGTGATAGAGTGCCGGAACGGATCGTATACAAAGCCGTCGGTCCGCCCCCTGCATCTTCCCGAGGTGATCAGTCGTGGCAGCAGCTCCCGTCGCTCCCGCAGAGTCCGTCTCGACACTCGTCGCGCGGAGCATCAGCGAATTCCGTTCGGCCGTGTCCGACTCCTTCGTCCCCCTCCACGTGAGCGGCGAGGGATCCGGCCCCTTCCGCGGCATGATCCGGGGCGCGGCCGTCGACGAGGTGCACGTCACCGATCTGCGCGCATCCCGTCACGTCGTCGAGCGCACCCCCGAGCTCATCGCCCGCGGCGACCGCTCGTACTTCAAGGTGAGCCTGATGCTCGCAGGATCCGGCCTGCTCATCCAGGACGACCGCGAGGCGGTGCTCGCCCCCGGTGACCTCGCCGTCTACGACACCGACCGGCCGTACTCGCTCGTCTTCGACGAGGAATTCCGCACCATGGTGGTGATGTTCCCGAAGCATCTGCTGAGCCTGCCTCCGGAGATGGTCGGCCAGCTCACCGCCGTGCGGATCTCGGGTCAGGAGGGGCTGGGCGGCATGGTCGTGCCGTACCTGCGCCAGCTCGCCACGAATCTCGATCAGCTGGCCGGTGCCACCGGCGCGCGCCTCGCGCACAGCGCGCTCGACCTTGTCTCGACGGTGTTCACGCGCGAGCTCGGCCTCGATGAGGCGGCGGCCGATCCGCACCGGGCGCTCATGCAGCGCATCCGCGGCCACATCGACCGCAACCTCGCCTCCACCGACCTCGGCCCCACCTCGATCGCCGCGGCGCACTTCATCTCGACCCGGCACCTGCACGGCCTGTTCCAGGCGCAGGGCACGACCGTGTCGACGTGGATCCGCACCCGCCGGCTCGAGCAGTGCCGCCGGGATCTGCTGGATCCGATCCTCGCCGACCGCCCGGTGGCCGCGATCGCCGCGCGCTGGGGCTTCGTGGACGCCGCGCATTTCAGTCGCGCGTTCAAGACGGCGTACGGCGTCTCCCCCAGCGAGTACCGCGCGTCGCACTGACTGCCGCGGCCACGGCCGGCCGGATCCCGATGGTGCGGGACCAGAGCCGCAGCGCGCCCCGCCCGCGCCGCGGCACCGTGAGCGCATAGGGTGGTGTTCCGCCTCGACCGTGCCGGGAACGCTCCCGGCCGGGCCCCGGGGAGGATCCACCGTCAGGAGATGCGCATGAACGAGACGCCGGAACCGTCCGAAGCCGGATCCGCCACCCGCCGCACGCCGCGTCGCTACAAGAGCGACCGGATGATCGGGCTCAGCGACGGCGTCTTCGCGTTCGCGATCACCCTGCTCGTGCTCGATCTGGTGGTGCCCGCGGCGACCGCCGGCGACGTCTGGAACGAGCTCCTGCACGGCTGGCCGCAGTTCCTCGCCTTCGTGATCTCGTTCGCCACGATCGGCGCCGCCTGGCTCGCGCACACCGCCATCACCGACCATCTGGTGCGCACCGACTCCACCTTCGCCCGGTTGAACCTGCTGGTGCTGCTGCTCGTGTCGTTCATGCCCTACCCGACGAGGTTCCTCTCGACATTCATCCAGAGCGATCATCCCGAGCGGATCGCGGTGACGGTCTACGGCGCCGCGGTGCTCATCCTCATGGGGCTGCTCTATCTGCTGTGGTGGTATGCCCGGCGCGAAGGGCACTTCGACCCCGACACCGCCGACCAGGAGCTGACGCTCTTCACCCGGAGGATGATCCCCGCGATCTCCTGCTATGTCGTGCTGATCGCCCTCGGCTGGTTCTTCCCCGTGGTCGCCGTCGTCGGGTACGCGGTGATCGCCTTCCTGTTCATCGTGCCGTTCCGCGCCCGCCACGTCCGGACCACGTCGCGCCCGCAGCCGCCGCAGCGCTGATCCGGGTCGCTCCCCAACGGGCCTGCCGCGGTTCCGGCCGGGCTCCGCATCCGTCCGCTGTGATGCTCCCGACCGGCTACCGGCCCACCTGCGCACACGGTGCCGCCCCGGGCATCAGTCCTCGAACTCGATCTCGATGAACCCGCCGACGATCCGCGTGCGGAACGTGCGCAGCAGCAAGGCCGGATCCGTGAAGCACTCCCCCGTGCCGAGGTCATAGACCTCCTTGTGCAGGGGCGAGGCGATCGTCGGTCGGTCGCCGTACGACCCGACGATCCCGCGTGCCATCACGGGCGCACCGCCGGCCGGGTCCGCATGCTCCACCGCGTACACCTCGCGCGGCGAGAGCAGGAAGAGCGCGATCTGCCGCATGCGGATCAGCACGGCCTCGCCCCAGGAGGGCTCGAGGTCGTCGACCCGGCAGACGCGCTCCCACACAGCGGCCCGCGGAGGCGACAGCACTGGGCGGGACGGGCCGGAACGGGCGAGGACCGATCGGGGAAGAGTCTGCGTGATCGTCATGGCCCGAGGCTATGCGCCGCGTGTTTCGGGAAGGGACGCCGGATGTGACAGTCGTGTGAAGGAGCACTCACACGCGTGCGCTCCCCGTGCAAGGTCGTCGTCATGCGCCGGTTACATCGGCGAAACGGTCGGGAAACGGCATCCTCCTACGCTCGGAATCCACCCAGACCGAGGAGGGGACGCATGACGACGACCCGACGCACCCTGATCGCCGGCGGCGGCCCCGCCGCCCATCGGCTCGTGGAGGCGCTGGTATCCCGCGGTGCGGGCGACCGGAGCATCACGGTCTTCGCCGAGGAGCCGCACCTGCCCTACGACCGTGTGCAGCTGAGCAAGCGCCTCGCGGATCCCGACGCCGACCTCACCCTCGAGACCGCGTGCTGGAGCTCCCCCGCCGTGGTGCTGCGCACCGGCGATGCGGTGGTGTCGATCGACCGCGCCGCCAAGACGGTCACCACCTCGACCGGCGACGTGCTCGGCTACGACGACCTCGTCCTCGCCACAGGCTCCACGGCTCCCGTTCCCGACATCCCCGGATCCGAGACGGCCCGGGTCTACCGCACCCTGGCCGACGTGGACGCGCTCATCGACGAGGTCGCCGGCCTCGGCGCCCGGCTCGGCCGCGCGCCGCGGGTCGCGGTCGCGGGCGGAGGCCTGCTCGGCCTGGAGGCGGCCGGCGGCGTGGCGGCGCTCGGCGCAGAGGCCGTCATCATCCACTCCGGCGGCTGGCTGATGTCGGCCCAGCTCGACGAGGGTGCGGGCCAGGCGCTAGGCCGGCTCATCTCGGCCCGCGGCATCGACCTGCACCTCGGCACCCGCCCGCAGCGGATCCTGCTCGACGATGACGGCCGTCCGACGGCGGTGCGCTGCACCGATGGGCGCAGCGTCCCCGCCGACATCGTCGTGTTCGCGATCGGGATCCGCGCCCGCGACGAGCTGGCACGCGCCTCCGGGATCGAGACCGCCGAGCGCGGCGGGGTGATCGTCGACGATGCGTGCCGCAGTTCGGATCCCTCGGTCTGGGCGATCGGCGAGGTCGCCGCCATCGACGGTCGCACGATCGGTCTGGTCGCCCCGGCCAACGCCATGGCGGAGACCGTCGCAGACCGGCTGCTCGGCGGTGACGCGACCTTCACCACCGTCGACGACGCCACCAAGCTCAAGCTCTCCGGTGTGGACGTCGCGAGTTTCGGCGACGCGTTCGCGCGCGAGCCCGGCGCGCTGGAGATCGTGTACGCCGACCCCGCGCGCGGGCTGTACCAGAAGCTCGTGGTCAGCGACGACGCGAAGACGCTGCTGGGCGGCGTGTTCGTCGGCGACGCCGCACCCTATGCGGGCCTGCGCCCCCTGCTCGGCCGTACGCTGGACGCGGAGCCCGCCGCCTACCTCTCCGCTGCCGGCGCAGAGCCGCCCGCCGGCAGCGCACTGCCGGACGACGCGTTCATCTGCTCGTGCAACAACGTCACCGCGGGCGCCGTGCGCGCGGCCGTCGCCGACGGCTGCCACGACCTCGGCGAGCTGAAGGCGTGCACCCGCGCCGGCACCCAGTGCGGATCCTGCGTCCCGCTCGTGAAGAAGCTGCTGGAGGCCGAGCTGACCGCGTCCGGCGCGACCGTCTCGCGCGCCCTCTGCGAGCACTTCGACCAATCCCGGCAAGAGCTGTTCGAGTCGGTCCGCGTGCTCGGACTGACAAGCTGGGAGGACACGATCGCGCGGCTCGGACGGGGCCGGGGCTGCGACATCTGCAAGCCCGTCGTGGGCTCGATCCTGGCCAGCCAGCATGGCGAGTACCTGCTCGACGCGGGTCGCGGTCCGCTGCAGGACACCAATGACAGGGCTCTCGCGAACATGCAGAAGGACGGCACCTATTCGGTTGTGCCGCGCATCCCGGCCGGTGAGATCACCCCGGAGAAGCTCGGCGTGATCGCCCGGGTGGCGCAGGACTTCGGCCTGTACACGAAGATCACCGGAGGCCAGCGGATCGACCTGTTCGGCGCGCGACTGGACCAGCTTCCAGCGATCTGGGAGCAGCTGATCGACGCCGGATTCGAGTCGGGGCAGGCGTACGGCAAGGCGCTGCGCAACGTGAAGAGCTGCGTCGGATCGACCTGGTGCCGCTACGGCGTACAGGACTCCGTCGGCATGGCGATCGCGCTGGAGCTGCGCTATCGCGGACTGCGCAGCCCGCACAAGCTGAAGTTCGGCGTCTCCGGGTGCGCCCGCGAATGCGCCGAGGCCCGCGGGAAGGACGTCGGCGTGATCGCGACGGACAAGGGCTGGAACCTGTATGTCGGCGGAAACGGCGGCTTCCAGCCCGCGCACGCGCAGTTGCTCGCCTCCGACCTGGACGACGACACCCTGGTGCGCTACATCGACCGCTATCTGATGTACTACATCCGCACGGCCGACCGTCTGCAGCGCACGGCGCGCTGGATCGAGGAGCTGGACGGCGGCCTGGACCACGTGCGCGACGTCGTCGTGAACGATTCGCTCGGTCTCGCCGACGAGCTGGAGGCGGCCGTGACCGCACATGTCGGCAGCTACGAGGACGAGTGGGCAGCCACCCTGCGCGACCCCGAACGGCTGCGCCGGTTCCGGTCGTTCGTGAACGCGCCGGTCGAGGCGGATCCCTCGATCGCCCGCGTGCTCGAGCGCGATCAACTGCGCCCCGCCACTGCGCAGGAGCGCGCCGCGGGCGCGGTACTGGTGGCCGGGCCCACGATCCCTGTTCGGACGGAGGAGCGGCCGTGAGGATGGGCGTGGGATCCGTCACGCTCGTCGGCGGAGGCCCCGGAGATCCGGATCTGCTGACGATCGCCGCAGCCCGCGCCCTGGCGTCCGCCGATGTCGTGCTCTACGACCGGCTCGCGCCGCGCGATGCGCTCGCCGAACTCGCACCGCACGCCGAACTCATCGACGTCGGCAAGCGGCCGGGGCATCACCCGATCGGCCAGGGGGAGATCGAGCGGCTGCTGGTCGAGCACGCGCTCCGCGGTGCGGCCGTGGTGCGGCTGAAAGGCGGGGACCCGTTCGTGTTCGGGCGGGGCAGCGAGGAGGCCGATGCCTGCCACCGTGCCGGCGTGCCGGTGCGGGTGATCCCCGGTGTGACGAGCGCGATCGCCGTGCCCGCCGCAGCCGGGATCCCGGTCACCCATCGCGAGGTCTCCCGGCTGTTCACGGTGGTCTCGGGCCACGCGCCGCTGGAGCGGTCCGAACTCGAGCACCTGGCCGGCCTCGGTGGCACGATCGTGGTGCTGATGGGCGTGTCGAACCTCCCCTCGATCAGTGCAGGGCTGCTCCGCGCCGGGATGGCGCCGGAGACACCGGTCGCCGTCGTCGAACGCGGGTACTCCGCCGGCCAGCGCACGACCTTCGCGGAGCTCGCACAGATCCGCGAAGCGGCAGACCGCGCCGGCGTCCGCTCCCCCGCGGTCATCGTGATCGGCGAGGTCGTGCACCGCGCCCGGCTCGGCGATGCGGGGGCCGAAGCTGTGCTCGTCGACGCCGTCTCGCGCCCCGGGGGCGGCGCGTGAGTCCGGCGGAGCCGGACGCGGTCGGGCCCGACACGGCACGAGTCGCCGGCTTCCGCCCCGATCAGCTCTCCGGGTTCCGGATCGGCGTGACGAGCGACCGCCGCTCGGCGGATCTCATCGACGCCTTCGAACGCCGCGGCGCGACAGTGCTGCATGCGCCGACGGTGCGGATGCGGCCTGCGGAGGACGACGCGCCGGTCATCGCCGACACCCGGAGCGTGATCGCCGCCCGTCCCGACGTGCTGCTCGCCACGACGAGCTACGGGATGCGGCGCTGGTTCGAGGTCGCCGACGCCGCGGGTCTCGGCGAGGACCTGCAGCGCGCCCTGGCACCGGCGCGGATCCTCGTGCGCGGCCCCAAGGCCCGCGGAGCGGTCCGCGCCGCAGGACTCGACGATTCCGGGATGAGCGACGAGGAGACGACCGCCTCGCTGGTCGACAAGACCATCGCCGAGCATCCGCCAGGGACGACGGTCGCCGTGCAGCAGCACGGGCAGAGCGACCGCTCCCAGCTGCACCGGCTGCGCGAGACCGGCATGAGCATCATCACGGTGTCTCCCTACACCTGGTCGACCCACGAGGATGCGGATGAGCGGATCACCCGCCTCATCGACGGCGTCATCGCGCGCCAGCTCGACGCCGTCACGTTCACCAGCGCCCCGGCCGTGGACGGGCTGTTCGGCGCGGCGCGCGCGCGAGGACGCCTGGACGAGCTCGTCCAGGCGCTGGGCGACGATGTGGTCGCCGCGAGCGTCGGACCGGTGACCTCCGCGCCGCTGCGTGCCGAGCAGGTCCCCGTCCTGCAGCCGGACCGCTTCCGGATGGGGGCGCTCATCCGGCTCGTGTGCGAGCACCTCGAGGATCGCGCCACGCTGCGCGTGCGCACCCGCCACGGCGCGGTGGAGCTGCGCGGCAGCGCGGCCGTCGTCGACGGGGCCCCGGTGCGGCTGACGCCGAGCTCGGTGACCCTGTTCCGCGCCCTCGTCACCGCACGCGGAGCCGTCGTCTCGCGCCGGGAGCTCGCCAGAGCACTCGACAGCGACGAGCACACCATGGAAGTCTCGCTGAGCCGGCTCCGGCAGAGCCTGGGCATGCCCGGCCTCGTCTCCACCGTCGTCAAGCGCGGCTACCGCCTCGACGTCTGACAGTCCACCCGAGCGGATCCGCCTCTCTCGGATCCGCTCGAGGCGCCCCGCACCCGTCATGCCACCGGCGCCGCGACGAGCAGTGCGGCGATGCGCCCCTTGCAGCCGCCGCAGCCCGTACCCGCCCTCGTGCAGCGCCCGATCTCCTCGACCGTGCACGCGCCGCTCGCCGCGGCCTCGGTGATGCGTCCGGCGGTGACGCCGTTGCACCAGCACACGGTCGCGTCGGGACCCAGCGTGTCCTCGACAGGCGCAGCGTCGGCATCGGCGGCGTCCAAGCGCAACAGAGCCGACGGCTCGACCGGCAGCGGCGACCGGCTCTCGAAGCGCAGGGTGAGCTCGGCCCCGGCGTGCGGCAGGCCGACCGCCACGAAGCCCGCGAGCAGCCCCTCCCGGATCACGGTCTTCAGGTATGCGCCGCGGGCCGCATCGACCCAGACGCTCACCTCCGCGTCCGCGTCCCAGGGTTCGGCCAGATGGTCGCCGCCGGACACGACGTCGATCCCTGTCGCCTTGAGCATCACGACCGTCGGGCGCTCGTGCGCGGAGACCGCCGCGTCCTCGCCGGCCGCCGTGCCCGCCACCTCGGCGCGCAGCCCCGCAGCGACCGCCGCCGCCTGGCGCCAGCCCGGTCCGATCAGCCCGCTCGGCGCCCCGGAGACCCGACCGGATCGATCGACGGAGGAGGGATCCGCGATCTGCGCACAGTCACCGATCGCGAACACGTGCGGGTCGCTCCAGCTCTGCAGCCCCTCATCGACGAGCACGCCCCGCGCGCAGGCGAGGCCCGCGGCGAGGGCGAGTTCGACCCGGGGCCCGACGCCGCAGGAGAGCACCAGCAGGTCGCCGCGGAGATAGGTGCCGTCGGCGCAGGCGACGCCGTCGAAGACCCGGCCGGCATCGGTGTCGCGGAAGTCGATCGCTTCGGCGCGGGCGTGCGCGGCCATGCCGAGCCCGGCCTCCCGCGCGGCACGGGAGAGCATCCGCCCGCCGGCTTCGTCGAGGTTGCGCGCCATCGGGGCGGGACCGTGGTGGACGACCGTGACCCGGGCGCCGTGCTCGGCCGCGAGCAGTGCGAACTCCATCCCGAGCACGCCCGCGCCCAGCACGACGATGCGCCCGCCGCCCGCGACGACCGGGGCGACCGCCTCGGCGTCGGCGAGATCGCGCAGGGCGATCACCCCGGCGGGCAGCGGCAGCGGACCGCTGTCAGCCGCGGCGCCGTGGCTGCGGCGGGTGTCGGGGAGGCCGACCAGCGTCGGCACGTTCGCCCGTGCGCCCGTGGCGAGCACGAGGCGGTCGTAGCCGACCTCGTCGCCGCGAGAGGTGCGCACGATCCGCCGCTCGCGATCGATCTCGAGCGCGGTCTCGGCGAGCCGGATCCGCGCGCCCGCCGCGCGGGCGGCGGCGGTGTCGGTGACCTCGAGGCGCTCCCGAGTGGTGGCGCCGACGGCGTACTCGGCCAGCAGCACGCGGTTGTACGCGTCCTCGGCCTCGGCGCCCAGCACCACGAGGTCGACGAGACCCGTTTCGAGCGCGGGCAGCAGTTCCTCGATGAAACGCGCTCCCACCGGCCCGTAGCCGATGAGCACGACCCTCAGCGGCGCCGTCATGCCGCCACGCCCCTCTCGGACACGAGCCCCGCGGACGGCGACTCCCCGGCCTCCCCGGCCTCCGCGTCGACGGTGGCGGCGACGGTGGCTGTGACGAGCGGCGGTGCGGCGGCCGTGACGGTGACCGCGGTGCGCTTGAACTCGGGCATCCCCGAGATCGGATCCACGACCGCAGCGGTGAGCAGGTTCGCGCACTCGTCCTCGGGGAAATGGAACGGCAGGAAGACGGTATCCATCCGGATACGCTCGGCGAGCTGCGCGACCGCGGTGACCGCGCCACGGCGGTTGCGCAGCACGACCGGATCCCCGTCGGCGATTCCGAGGCGGGCGGCGGTCGCGGGGTGCAGCTCGGCCTGCACGCGCGGCTGCGCATCGGCCAGCTCCGGCACCCGCCGGGTCTGCGCGCCGGACTGGTAGTGCTCGAGCAGCCGTCCGGTGACGAGCGTCAGCTGCGCGGCCGGGCGCCCGGCCGCGGCGCTCTCGGGCGATGCGACGTCATGGCCGTCGTCCGTGCCGCGCTCCCGGGGGCGCACCGCAACCATCCGCGCGCGCCCATCGGCGTGCCAGAAGCGCTCCTCGAACAGGCGGGGCGTGCCGCCGGATCCGGCCGGGTAGGGCCAGTGCGCGGCGATCCCCGCCTCGAGCTGGGCGTCCAGCAGCGCGTGGCTGAGGCCGGAGTAATCGGCGATCCCGCCGGCGGAGGCGCGGGCGAGCTCGTCGAACACGACCGCGGGATCGGTCGGCCACACCGAAGGCGCCTCGAGACGCGCCGCCAGGTCGGCGAGGATCTCCAATTCGCTGCGCACGCCGTCGGGCGCCCTCAGGGCACGGCGGCGACGGATGACCCGCCCCTCCAGGTTCGTCATGGTCCCCTCCTCCTCGGCCCACTGGGTGACCGGAAGCACGACGTCGGCGAGGGCGGCGGTCTCGCTCAGCACGAAGTCGCACACGACGAGCAGATCGAGCGCTTCCAGCCCCGCCCTGGTCCGCGCCGCGTCCGGACCGGAGACGATGACGTTCGCCCCGTGCACGAGCAGGGCGCGCACGCCGCCGGGCGCGCCGAGCATGCCGAGCAGCTGCACCGCGGGGGCCCCAGGGCCGGGGAGGACCGCCGGGTCCACCCCCCATACCTCGGCGACCGCCGCACGGTGCCCCGGGTCGGCGATCTTGCGATACCCGGGCAGCTGGTCGCATTTCTGGCCGTGCTCGCGCCCGCCCTGACCGTTGCCCTGCCCCGTGAGGGTCCCGTATCCGGATCCGCGCCGACCGGGCAGTCCGAGCACGAGCGCCAGGTTGATCGCCGCGGTGACCGTGTCGGTGCCGTCGGCGTGCTGCTCCACCCCGCGTCCGGTGAGGACGTATGCGCCGCGGGCACCGGCGAGCCGTCGCGCCACGGCGCGCAGTTGCGCGACCGGAACCCCGGTGGCCGCCTGCACGCGCTCCGGCCACCAGGCGGCGACGCTGCGCCGCACCGCGTCGGATCCGGTGGTGCGGGACGCGAGGTACTCGAGGTCTGCCAGGCCCTCGGCCAGCACGATGTGCGTGAGGCCGAGCAGCACCACGAGGTCGCTGCCGGGCACGGGCTGCAGATGCACTCCCGCGCCGTCGGCGGTCAGCTGCACGGTCTGCGAGCGCCTCGGGTCCACCACGATCAGCCCGCCGGCGGCCCTGGCTCCGGCCAGGTGTCCGAGGAGCGGCGGCATGGTCGCCGCGACGTTCGATCCCAGCAGCAGGATCGTGTCGGCGTCGTCGAGATCCTCGACGGGGAACGGCAGGCCACGGTCGATCCCGAAGGCGCGGTTGCCTGCCGCCGCGGCCGAGGCCATGCAGAACCGCCCGTTGTAGTCGATGCGGGAGGTGCCGAGCGCGAGCCGCGCGAACTTGCCGAGCTGGTAGGCCTTCTCGTTCGTGAGCCCGCCGCCGCCGAACACGGCGACCGCGTCGGCCCCGTCCTCACGCCGGATCGCCTGCAGTTGCGCGACGATCCGGGTGAGCGCCTCATCCCAGCCGGCCGGGCGCAGCTCCCCCGCCTCCCGGATGAGCGGCGTGCTCAGGCGGTCCGGCGTGGCGAGCAGCTCCGCAGAGGTCCAGCCCTTCTTGCAGAGCCCTCCGCGGTTGGTCGGGAACATCCGGGGCTCGACCCGCACCGGCGCCGGCCCCTGCGGCGTCGGTGTCAGCGTCATCGCGCACTGCAGGGCGCAGTACGGGCAGTGCGTGGCAGCCTCGGCCGGCGGCGTGCTCGCGGTTGCGGTCATGGCCGGCATCTCAGATCCGCACTCCGCGGCGGCGCCCGCGCAGGTGCACGACGACGGTGACGACGAGCAGCACGGCATAGGCGGCGACGAACCAGCCGAGCCCAGCGGCGTAGCCTCCGGTCGCGGACTTGGACGCACCGAGCGCCTGCGGGATCACGAACCCGCCGTAGGCGCCGAGTGCGGAGACGATCCCGAGAGCTGCCGCCGCGGCGCGGCGGGCCGGGACGTCCCCCGAGGATCGATGGGCGTCCGTGGTGCCGGAGCGCAGGGCGAACAGGGTCGGGATCATCCGGTACGTGGCGCCGTTGCCGGCACCGCTGGCCACGAAGAGCAGGAGGAAGAAGCCGAGGAAGAACCCGAAGTTCTTCAGGGGCAGGGTGAGGATGACGCCGAGCGCCCCCAGCGCCATCACGGCGAAGGCGGCGATGGTGATCACGCTGCCGCCGAACCGGTCGGCGAGGCGTCCGCCGTAGGGCCGGGCGAGGGATCCGACCAGCGCGCCGACGAACGCGAGCGAAAGCGTGGCGCCGCCGATCGGGAAAGCGCTGAACGCCGGGAACTGGTCGGCGATGAGCTTCGGGAAGACCCCGGAGAAGCCGATGAACGATCCGAACGTGCCGATGTACAGCAGCGCCATCAGCCACAGTTCCGGGTAGCGCAGCGCGGCCAGCGACGCCTTGACGTCGGCCGTGGCGCTGGTGAGGTTGTCCATCCGGAACCAGGCGCCGACTGCGGCGACCAGGATGAACGGGATCCAGATCAGGCCCGCCAAGGGCAGACCCAGCGTCGCGCCGGCGCCCAGAGTGATCACGATCGGCACCACGAATTGCGCCACCGCGGCGCCGAGATTGCCGCCTGCGGCGTTCAGGCCCAGCGCCCAGCCCTTCTGGCGCTGCGGATAGAAGGACGTGATGTTGGCCATCGAACTGGCGAAGTTGCCTCCGCCGAGGCCCGCGAGCGCGGCGACGGAGAGCATCACCGGGAACGGGGTCGCGGGATTCGACACGCACATCGCGAGACCGGCCGCCGGGATCAGCAGCAGCAGCGCAGAGACGATGGTCCAGTTGCGTCCGCCGAAGCGCGGCACCATGAACGTGTACGGGAAGCGCAGCGTCGCACCGACGAGGCTGGGGATCGAGATCAGCCAGAACGTCTCCGTCACCGTGAAGGAGAAGCCCGCCGCCGGCAGCGCGACGACGACGATCGACCACAGCTGCCAGACGACGAAGCCGAGGAACTCGGCGAAGATCGACCAGCGCAGATTCCGCGCGGCGATCCTGGATCCGGCTGCGTGCCACTGGACGGCGTCCTCGGGATCCCATCCCGAGATCCACCGCCCCGGCAGATCGGTGAGTCCGGTCGCGGAGCCGGCAGGCGCGTGCGATGTCGTGGGGATCGTTGCCGTGCTGGTCATCGCTGTCCTCCTCTGAATGCGTGTGCGCTCACGCTCTCAGGACCGTGTTTCCGACGATCGCGCGCCGGGTGACGCACGTGTGTCGAACTCCTCTCGTCCACGTCGAGACCGTGTGAGGCGGATGCGCTGCCCGCCGGCCGCGGTCCCGGCCCTTGCCCCTGGGGGCACGCCGGTTGACTCTCGGTGCGCGATCGGATCCGGATCATTGAGGGCGATCGGACTCCGCAACAGCATGGATCCACGCTCCGCAGTCCGGCGGGGCAGGGTCGAAGGAGTCCCCGAGTGTCCGATGATGTGACGATCACCGATCCTGCGCGTGATGAGTGGCGCACCTATGACGAGTTCGCCGCGGGGATCGACACCTACCGTCTGCCGAACGTCGACCTGGACGGCACCGCGCTGACTCTCACACTCGACGACGGCGAGACGCTGTCGCTGGTGTTCGGCCCCGCGTCGGGCTCGGTGACGTGGACGGGCCTTGGCGCCGCGGGCACCGATCCGTACGACGCGGTCGCGGTGCGCGACGACGTGGTGTTCGTCAACCTGCCACTCGTCTCTCGCGAGCGCGAGGCCCTGACCGTCGTGTACTCCATGACCACCCACCGCGCCGCCGTGATCCGCTCCCGCATCGCCGCGGAGGCGGTCGAGGGCACCCCCCAGGTGGGCCAGGAGTTCTGGGCCGCCACCACCGACGCCGGCGAGCCCACCGGCGAGATCCCCGGCCCCAGCCGCGACCTCATCGGCAAGCGCAACGTGTACCGGTACAGCCCGCACCACCTCTACGAGCACGTCTACATCTCCAGCCAGCGCTACGCCTGGCAGTGCCTCGACGGCGTGCAGCGCGGACACGGCGACATGGACCTCTCCACCGTCTGGAAGTTCGCCGACGGGCTCTACCTGTTCTGCTTCCGCGAGTTCCGCATCGCCGTCGCGAGCGTCTGGCTGCACGATCTCGGCTACCAGCTGATGACGACCGGGATCTTCCTGGGCCTCAACGGCGAGGGCGCCTCCGAGCACTCCCGCGGCGGAGGGCACATCTACCCGCTCGGCTCCGTCTCCTACCCGGACGCGCAGCCCGTCTGATCCCCGACCTCGGATCCGGCCTCTGCGCTGAACCGGATCCGGCACCGAGTGCGAAGGAGCACTGCATGACCAACGCCGACATCATCCGGGACCACTACGCGGCGAGCGACCGCGGCGACCTCGACGGCATGCTCGCCCCGCTCGCCGCCGAGGTGCGCTGGACCGAGGCGGCAGGCTTCCCGTACGCCGGCACGTACGTCGGTCCCGACGCCGTCGCCGCGAACGTGTTCGCCCGCATCCAGGACGACTGGGACGACTACACCCTCGCCGTGGACGAGGTCGTCGACGGCGGCGACATCGTGATCGGCATCGGCACCTACTCCGGCACGTACAAGCGCACCGGGCGGTTCTTCGCCGCCCGCGTCGCGCACGTGTGGCGGCTCGAGAACGGCGAGGTCGTCGCCTTCGAGCAGTTCACCGACACCGAGATGGTCGCCCGCGCGATCCGCGACTGACCCGCACGACACAGACCTGCACCACACCGCGGGGCCCGTCCCGCACGACGCAAAGACAGGAATCACATGAACAAGCGCATCACCGCCGCAGCAGCGCTGCTCGCCGCGGGCATGCTGGCCCTGGCCGGCTGCTCCGGCGACGGCGGATCCGGATCCGGGTCCTCCGACCCGATCGTGGTCGGATCCGTCAACACCATCTCGGGGCCGGCCACCTTCCCGGAGGCGTCCCAGGCCGCCAAGGCCGTGTTCGACAAGTTCAACGCCGACGGCGGCCTGAACGGCCGCAAGATCGACTACAAGGCGCTGGACGACAAGGGCGACCCCGCCACCGCGACCGCGAACGCCCGCGAGATCGTCGGAAGCGACAACGCGGTCGCCATGGTCGGCTCCGCGAGCCTGATCGAGTGCGATCTGAACAAGAAGTACTACGAGCAGGAGGGGATCCTCTCGATCCCCGGCATCGGCGTCGACTCGGGCTGCTTCGACAGCAAGAACATCTCGCCGGCGAACGTCGGCCCGTACAACGACATGACCCTCACGCTGCTGTACGGGTCGGAGCAGCTCAAGCTCGACAACATCTGCGTGCTGCTCGAGATCGCCGGATCCACCCGTCCGACCTACCAGGCCGCGATCGACAGCTGGACCAAGATCACCGGTAAGAAGCCGCTCTACGTGGACGACACCGTGCCCTACGGCGCGAGCGACTACACGCCGTACATCGTCAAGGCCAAGCAGGCGGGCTGCAAGGCGCTCGCGATCAACCCGGTCGAGCCGGACGCGATCGGCCAGGTCAAGGCCGCCAACGCGCAGGGCTGGAACGACGTCACCTGGCTGTACCTGACGAGCGTCTACAGCGAGAACTTCGCCAAGGCGATCGACAACGCCGGGGCCGGCATCTACGTGCCCGCCGAGTTCTACCCGTTCACCGAGGAGAACGACGTGAACAAGGACTGGCGTGACCTGATGACGAAGAACAACATCCCGCTGACCGCGTTCAGCCAGGGCGGCTACCTCGCCGCGACCCACTTCCTCACCGTGCTGAAGGGCATGAAGGGCGACATCACCCGGGAGACCGTCACCGAGGCGCTGAAGAGCATGAAGCCGATCGACAACAAGATGATCGGCACGCCGTTCACCTTCGGCGTGCACAACACCGCGGGCTGGCCGATCGAGCTCAAGAGCGGCACCCACAAGTGGGAGAAGGTCGCCGACGACTGGTTCCGGATCCCCACCAAGTGAGCTGACGCCCTCCGTCTCGCTGCGCTCGCTCAGGGACCGATCGACATCGGTCCCTGAGCGAGGAGCGCAACGACGAGACGAAGGGCGGACGGCCCCGGCACGACTGACGAAGGAAGCACCATGCTCGAAGGAGCCCTGGCGGGGCTCGCGGCCGGCGGCCTGTACGCCGTGCTCGGGGTCTGCCTCACCCTCATGGCCCGGCTGGTCCGGGTCGTCAACTTCGCCCAGGCGGCGACCGGAATGTTCGGCGGGTTCTGCGCCGTGTGGCTCGTCACCAAGGCGGGCATGCCGGTCTGGATCGGATCCGTCCTCGGCGTGCTGATCGGCGGCGTGCTGGCCGCCGCGATCGGCTGGATCGCCGCGACCTGGCTGTCCGAGGCGTCCACGACCACGCGCTCGGCGATGACCGTCGGCCCGCTGCTGCTGCTGATCTCGCTCTCGTTCATCCTGTTCGGCAACAAGCCGCAGCCGTTCACCCCGATCATCGCCGGCCCCGCGTTCTCGGTCGGCGGCGTCGTGATCAGCCAGGTCACCGTGTGGACGGTGGGCATGGCGGTCGTCGTCGCCGTCGGCGTGCACGTGCTGCTCACCCGCACCCGGATCGGCACCCAGCTGCGCGCGCTCTCCGAACGCCCCACCACGGCCGAGCTCCTCGGGATCCGCTCCCGCCCGCTCTCGATCGCCGTCTGGTTCGCGACCGGCGTGATCAGCGCGATCGCGATCGTGATCGTCGCACCCTCGCAGTCCAACGACGCGACCAGCCTGTCGCTGCTGATCATCCCGGCCGCCGCAGCGGCCCTGCTCGGCGGGTTCAAGCGCCTCGACCTCACCGTCGTCGGCGGTCTCGTGCTGGGCGTGCTCGGCGGCCTCGTCGCGCAGATCAACGAGATCTCGCTCGTGCGCAACTTCCTCCCGTTCCTGTTCATCGTGGTCCTGCTGCTGTGGACCCAGCGCAAGGAGGTGTGGGATGCCGCACGCTGAGTCGCCCTCCCTCCCCCGCCCGTCCGTCCCGCTCCTGCAGCGGCCTGTCGTCCGCACCGTCTGGCCGTTCCTCGTCGGAGCGCTCGCGATCCTCGTCGGACTCCTGCTCTCCAACGCCCTGCCGGGCTATTTCGTCTACCTCGCCATCAGCGCGGTGATCGCCGCGATCGCGATCATGGGCCTCGGCGTCGTGACCGGATCCGCCGGCATGATCGCCCTGTGCCAGCTCACGTTCGCGGCGATCGGCGCGTGGATCGTGGCGCTCATGAACATCTGGCACGCACCGGGCGGCTTCATCGTGTGGCTCGTCCTCGGCGCGCTCGTCGCCGGTGTCGCCGGGATACTCGTGGGGCTGCCCGCCCTGCGCCTGCGCGGCGTGAACCTCGCCGTGGTCACCCTGGGCTTCGCCGCCGCGGCCGATGTGACGCTCGTGCAGATCCAGTTCCCCGGATCCGCCCAGGCCATCTCGATCGACCGCCCCGCGATGTTCTCGAACGACAAGAAGTTCTTCTTCCTGTCGATCATCGTGCTCGTCGTGTGCGCGCTGATCGTGTTCTTCCTGCAGCGCAGCCGCTGGGGGGCGAGCTGGAAGGCCGTCGCGTTCTCCGAGCGCGGCACGGCCGCCGCGGGTCAGAGCGTGCAGGCCGCCAAGCTCACCGCCTTCGCGGTCTCGGCGGCGCTCGGCGGCGTCGCCGGCGGTCTGCTGGCCGGTCAGGTGCAGCTGCCGTTCGCGGCGAGCTTCACGCCGCTGCAGTCGCTCGCGCTGTACGTGCTGGCGATCATGAGCGGCGCGCACCTCATCGACATGGCCGTGTTCGGCGGCATCCTCTGGGTGCTCGTGCCGGAGCTGCTCAAGCGCTGGCACATCCCGCAGGACTGGGGCTTCGTGATCTTCGGCGTGCTGGGCGTGCAGGCGCTCACGAGCGGCACGAGCCTCGGCCAGGGGATCCGCAACCTGATCTGGAAGCGGCAGGATCGGCGCAGCGCGCACACCGCGGCCGCCGTCCTCTCCGCGCTGCCGCCGGATGCGGCCGAGGACGTCGAGGAGATCCGCACGAGCACCACCGCCACGATGGATCCGGCGCTGCTGAGCGGCGAGCCGGTGCTGACCGTGGAGCACCTGACCGTCGAGTTCGGCGCGTTGAAGGCGCTCGACGACGTGTCGTTCTCCGTGCCGGAGGCGTCGATCATGGGCCTCATCGGACCGAACGGCGCGGGCAAGTCGACCTTCGTCGACGCGATCAGCGGCTTCCTGCCCAAGCACGGCGGACGCGTGCTGCTGGGCGGCCGCGACCTCGCCCGGCTCTCCCCCACGCGCCGCGCCCGGCTGGGTCTGCGCCGCACCTTCCAGCAGGATCGGGTGCCGCCGCTGCTCACCGTGGGCGGGTACGTGCGCTTCGTCGCCCGTCGCCGGCTGTCCGCGGCGGACATCGAGGAGACGCTCGCGTTCTTCGGCTGCCCGCCGGCACGAGCGCGGCTCTCGAGCGTCGACGTCGGCACCCGGCGCCTGGTCGAGGTGGCCGCGGCCGTGCTCGCAGGGCCGCGGCTGCTGATCCTCGACGAGCCCGCGGCCGGGCTCTCGCACGACGAGCACCTCGCGCTCGCCGCCCGGCTGCGCGAGCTGCCGCAGCGCTATGGGGTCGCGCTCATCATCATCGAGCACGATCTGGATCTGGTCCGCTCGGTGTGCCCGATGCTCACGGTGCTCAACTTCGGGCAGGTGCTCGCCACGGGTCCGCAGGACGAGGTGCTCGCGAACCCCGACGTCATCAAGGCCTACATGGGAGAGACGGAGCTGCTGTCATGAGCGAACTGGTGCTGGACGGCGTCACGGTCAGCCGCGGCGCGGGACCGGTGATCTCCGATGTGTCGCTCACCGTGCGCGGCGGCGAGGTGCTCGCCCTGGTCGGTCCCAACGGCGCGGGCAAGACCAGCCTCATCGAGTCGATCTCGGGGGTCGTCGGTCACTCGGCCGGCACGCTCTCGCTCGACGGGGAGCGCATCGACCGGCTCTCCCGGGTGACGCGGGCGCGCAAGGGCATCGTGCACATCGAGCAGGGCCGAGCGGTGTTCCCGTCGCTCACGGTGCGCGAGAACCTGTCGCTCACCGCGCGCACGTCGGCCGGGGTCGAGGCGGCGCTGGCGCCGTTCCCCGAGCTGGAGAAGCGGATCGACTCCCCCACCGCGCTGCTCTCGGGCGGCGAGCAGCAGATGGTGGTGCTCGCGCGCGCGTTCGCGGCGAAGCCCAAGATCCTGCTCATCGACGAGATGTCGCTCGGTCTCGCCCCGGTCGTGTTCATGCGGCTGGTGCCGATCGTGCAGTCGATCGCCGAGTCGGGCGTGGGCGTGCTGCTCGTGGAGCAGTTCACCCAGCTCGCGCTCGGCATCGCCCGTGAGGCCGTGGTCGTCGCCGGTGGTCGGGTGTCGTTCCAGGGCACCGCGGAGGATCTGCACGCGGATCCGCAGCTCCTGCACCGAGCGTATCTGGGCGGCTGACGCGGCATCTCGGCACCGAGGTGGCGGACACCGTCATCGATCCCTCCCGGACCGTCAGGCACCTCCGATCGCCTCCTCCGCGGCGTGCAGTTCCGCGCGGAGGCGATCGCAACGACTCGTGACCAGATCGTGATATTTCCAG
>JAFDWK010000008.1:8536-9832 GCA_018268515.1 Actinomycetota bacterium | reverse complement strand
CGTCGGGCTGGAACGGCTGCGCCAGCATCGACCGGCTGACGAGCTCGGCGGTGCCGTGCTCGCCCATGCCGGGCTGGGCCGTGCCGGACCCGGCCGGCGACAGCGCGATGCGCAGCGTGCGGTCGTCGGCGAGGTCGCCCCAGCGCGCGGGCAGATCGATGATCGTCACGCCCGCGACGCCGTCGACGAGGCTCGATGCCTGCACCCCGTCGGCGAGCACCACCAGGTGCGGCAGCTCGGGTGATCCGGCACCGCGCGCGAAGCGGGCACGCTCGCGGATCCCCGCCGGCAGCAGCTCCTCGAGGTCGCTCATCCGGGATCCGATCATGCGCGCAGGGCCCAGCGCATCGCTGACGGTGCGGGAGTGCGTGTGCGGGAGCCACTTCGCCCACTCCCATTGCGGCAGGGCGGCCTGGTCAGCGGCGACCACGATCTGCACGTTCTCGGGGTCGTGCATGGTCGCCACATGCAGCAGCATCGCCCGCGCCATCCCGCGGGCCTCGGTCTCGTCGCCGGTGATCTCGACGCGCGCGTAGTCGCGCAGCGAGACGCCCAGCGGCAGCCGGGTCTGGGTGGAGTGCGCGAGCATGAACCGGTGCGCGGCGGAGGCCGACACCGGGTCGAGCTGGGCGAGCGGGGGCAGCTCGGGGGCCTCGAGCGTGATGCACAGCGGCTGATCGCTGAGACCGACCCGCACCGACAGGAAGTCGGCATCGGCCGGGCCGCGCTCGGCGACCCGGGTGCGCTCCTCGGCGACATAGGGCAGGGCCGACGGCGCGGGCAGCTGCCAGTTCGCGGCGCGGCGCTGCTGATGCGCGGCGACGCGGATGGAGGCGCGCAGGTCGGTGAGGTAGGCGAGGTACTCGCGTCGCGCGGCGAGCGTGGCGGACTGCTTCTGCGAGCGCTGCCGCCAGCCGTTCACGAGCACGAAGCCCAGCGACGAGACCAGCACCATCCCGCCGATGAGGAAGCCGCCGGGGCCGGAGTTGTTCATGCTGACCATCACGACGGCGCCGATGCTGCCGAGCATCGGCAGCAGTGAGGTGAGCATGTTCGAGCCGCCGTCGGTCGGCTGAAGCTCGGGCGGCGCCTGCACGGTGAGCTTGCCCGAGGGAACCCGCGGTGGTGCCAGTCGCGGACCCGTCATGCGCTCGCGCCTCTCTCGCCGCCATCGGGCGACGGTTCCTGCAGCAGTTCGTTCACGGTGAAGGTGCGGTCGCCGATGCGCACGCGGTCGCCGTCGTCGAGCAGCGTGCGCGCCCCGGGCGCGAGCTCGGTGCGGCGTCCGTCGTCGGC
>JAFDWK010000008.1:0-8380 GCA_018268515.1 Actinomycetota bacterium | reverse complement strand
CGCTGCCCGGTGTCGAAGATCAGCAGCAGCGCGGCCGGCTCCGCAGACGCCGCCGGCGGCGGGACGGGCGTCACGAACAGCGCCGGGGTTCCCGGCTGCGCGCCCGGGCCCGGCATCGGCGCAGGGGCGACCGGCATCGGCGCGGGGGCGACCGGCGCGGCGGACGCCGGCACCGGAGTCTGCGGCAGCACGGCCACGGCCGGAGCGGCGGCGGCCGGCGCGGGGGCCGGCGGGACGGCCGGTGCGCTCGGCGCCTGCGGCGCCCCGGAAGCCGGCGCGAAGCCCGGAGCTGCCGCGATGATGCCCAGAGCGGGCGCACCCGGCCCTTCGTCCTCGTCCACAGCGGGGCGGGCGGAGGTGCTGAACACGAGCGGGGGTGCGACGGTCGGGGCGGCCGCCGGCGCGACGACGGCCCCGCGACGCGGCACGGCGACCACGACGGTCCCGGCGGCGCGATCGGCCCACGAGCGGCGCCGGCCGCCGGAGTCCCAGGCGCTGGAGGCGACGACGATCCAGGATCCGATCCCGACCGCGAACCCGAACCCGGTCACCAGGGCGCGCACGAACGCGCGCCCGGTGCCGGGGGAGAACGGGGCGTCGCCGCGGGAGGCGCGCAGGCGCAGCATGAGGTTGCCGGGGGTCGCGCCGGTGCGGGCGAGCGCCACGCAGAAGCCGATCGCGAGCTGGAGCGCCACGACCGCGGCGAGCACGAGGCTCCGGGTTCCCATGAATACCGCGGTGACGACCGCGCCGATCAGGATCGCGTCGAGGGTGAACGCGACGAGGCGGGCGCCGGTCGAGGCGGGTCTCCCGGCGAATGCGGGTCCGAGCGGGTTCTGCCCCGTCGGGGCCGGAGGAAGCGGTGCGGACGGACGCACGGACGCCGGCGCGCCGACCGCCCCCGGCTGCGGGGTCGCGGCGATGACCGAGGCGGCGAACGCGGGCACGCCGTCCGCCACGGTGCGTCCGGCAGGCGCGATGGGGCGCTCTGCACGACGCTGCCGGCGTGAGGGCGCGGGCGCCGCCGGATCGATCACCGAACGCGGCTCGGGGGCGCCAGGATCCGCCGGACCCCCCGGGCCGCCCGGATAGGCGCCGTTTCCGCTCACGTGGCCATCATCCCACGCAGCAGGGTGAGCACGTCGGCGTGCAGCAGCGCCGCGGGCAGCGCCAGTGCCACCGCGAGCGCCTCCACGACGTCGCCGATACGCGACCAGACGAGCGAGCTCGCACCGTGCGCCACCGCGCGTGTCACCGACACCGCGACCATCGCGGCGACGAGGAGCCCCGCTGCGAGCAGCGCCATCCCGCCGGCGCCGAGATCTCCCGCCCATGGCACCACTGCGGATCCCGAGGCCGTTCCCACGGCGAAGCCCGCGACCGCGGCGAGCAGCACGATGGCGGCGGAGACGCGCGGCGCCCAGCGCAGCAGGCGGGATCCGGTGTGCCGGGGCACGAGGAGCAGGGCGAGCACAGCGCAGCCGAGCAGCACGCAGCCGCCCGCGACCACGAATGGATCTTCACCCCAGCCGCGCAGCATCACGAACGGCGCGCACAGCGCCGCGGCGGCCGAGAGCAGCACGGTGCCTGCGGCGAGGCGTGCGGACGAGTCGTCCACGACCCCGCGCACGCTCTGCACCCGCACCTCGGTCACAGGCTCCGGAATCGTGCCGCGCACCGTCCACCGGCTGCTCATGAAGTGCTCGTAGTCGATGAACGCGCCCTCGGGCAGGTTCACCAGCGCGCTGGGCAGCGCCCGCAGCAGCAGCGGGACCAGACCCAGGCTCACCGCCGCCGATTCCGCGACGCCGACGTGCGCCAGGAGCCCAGCACCCCACACGGCGCCGAACACGACCAGGAGGATGGCGACCGTTCCCGCCGCGGAGCGGATCCGGCGCTCCCGGGTCAGCAGGGCGATCAGCGTCGACACGACGGCGGCCGCGAGCAGGCCCGTCGCCGCGGAGAGCTGCACGGCGGCGTCGAGCGTGGCGGGGATCAGCAGCGCGCCGGCCGCGAACGCGAGGACGCCCGGCGCGAGCACGCCGCGCAGCAGACGGGCCTCGGAGGCGTTGTCGCGCGTCCAGACGACGGCGGTGACGGCGGCGCCGACAGCCGCCACGAGTGCCACCGCGAGCCGCGCCCACGCGGGGACCAGCCCGCCGGCCCCGAGAGTCGCGAACATCAGAAGCAGTGCGACGACGGTCAGCAACACCCAGCGCGATCCGTGATCGGCGCGCTGGGCGATGTCGTGCCTGGGTCGAGTCGGCGCGGGCCCCGCCACCGGCGCGCTGAGGTCGACGACCGTGTACAGCCCACCCTCGACGAGGTCTTCCGCGACGGTCGCGGGCGCGACCTCGTAGCCGAGCGGATCCAGCACGACCAGACGGGCCGTGCCCGCGACGGGCCCGCTCAGCCGGTCGGCGAGCCCGCGGGCGGCGAGCACCTCGGACAGCGCCTCGTCCAGCGGCAGCGCGAGATCCACCCGCGCCAGCTCCCCCGCGAGCGCGATCCGTCGTCGCTCGATCACTCCTCCGGCCACCACAGCACCCTACCCTCTGGTCCGCTCATGCCCGCGGGGTATCCAGGACATCAGATTCTCACGGTGCGGCGATGGATCAGAAGGCGAGCAGACGCCCCGACTCGCTGTCGATCAGCGTGATCCGCCCCATCGCGTCGCGCTCGATCGTGACGTCCGTGCCGACCGGCAGCCGCAGCAGCGGAAGAACGGCAGGCTCGAGCGCGACGACCGAGTTGAAATCCACCACGACCATGTTCGCCGGGTCCGCGAGATAGGCGTCATCGTCGACCGCCGACAAGAACCGCCACCCGTTATCCACCGGGTTGGCCTGCTCCTCACGAAACGCCCAGCGGATCTGCGCACGACCATCCAGGGCGTTGCGGGACAAGATCGACCCGCCGGCGTTCGCCACGAACTCAGGCGTGCTGGGCAAGATAGCTCTCCATCCGCTCCAGAATGCTCGCACGGTAAGGCACAGCCTTCGCGAGTGTCAGCGGAGTCGTACCGTGCTTCGACGGTGTCTCGAAGTCCAGCCGCACGGGCTGTGAGAACCACAGATCGTACAGCGGCTCCAGATCCTCATCGAAATACTTCATGCGCAGCACCTCGCAGAACACCAGCCCCCCGCGCGGGCTGACAGCGTTGACATCTGCGCCGATCTCAATCAGCTGCTCAGCGATCCGCAGATCCCGCATAATGTCATGCTTCACGGCGCCGAACAGCACGTGCAGTTCGGTGTACCCCTCGGAATTCGGCGCACCAAGAACAGCCCCCTGGTCCAGCAGCCACTGCGTCGACGCATACCGAGACGCGAGGTCCGTATTCGAAAGCGCCGCCATCAAGAGACTCTTCCCGTCTGGCTGAGGGGCTTCCAGGTCTGCGCCAGTGGCCGCCGCGACGAACTCCGCCGTCGACTTCAGCGACGCAATGAGGTTCACACTCTTCATTCGTACGTGCGTCCTCGATTGTTACTCGGAAGCTCGGGCCGGTAGTTGGAAGGGTCGTTGTACCAGTCTCGGAATTCCTTCGGAGTCATTTCGCCGTTCACATACTCCTGCCACTTTTCATGGTACTTCTGCTCTGGGATATGCCCCATGTCCCAGACGCCGGCACGGGGGTCGCCCGGCGTCCAGTGGATGACTTCGCCGGTGTTCGGGTCGCGCACAAGGCCGTCGGGCCCCTTGGCGTTCTCCCAGACCTCATCGACGACCCCTTTGCGGAACGACGGTCGGGATCCCGGCTTGAGATACGGACGAGCGTCGCCCGGATCAATCTTCGGTTCCGCGTGCTTGGGCCGTCGGGCCCGTGCTTGCCGCCCTTGAGGAGACTGTCGGCCGTGTCGCCGAACCGTGTGAACAACGCCTTCAGCTTCTCGACCAGATCACCCAACTTCCGGACCGCCGCCACCAGATCCGGGATCTTCTTCGCAAACCGACCCACCAACGCCGACACCCGCATCGACGCCTGCTCGATCACCAACGGCGTCGCCAACCCCAGACTGAACACCAACTCCGCCGCATACGAGATCAACGACCCCACCAACTGCGCCAACGAATCCCGCACCAGATCATGCACCACCTGCACGATCGTCGACGCCATCTGCATCCCCACAGCCAAACCATCAGCCCACGACGCCGCACCCCTCAAATGCGCCACCACATCCCGCTGGAACACCAGATACGCCCGCACCGCCGCACCATCCGCCGCATCCAGATCGCCCAGCACCGTGCCCAGATCCTGAGCCAACTGCCGCAACCGGGAACCCACATTCGTCCACGTCTGCGCGAACCCCGCCACCTGCCCCGAATCCCCGGTCAGATCGTTCAGCCAGCCCTTCAACGGCTGCAGATGCTCCATCAGCCAGCCCAGACCCGCCGCGATCAACGACCCCAACGGATCCGACACCGCCGCGACCGTATCCATCACCGCACCGAACGCCGCGAACCCGCCCGACACCCAATCCCCCGACCGGATCGCGGAGACCAGCGCCTCACCGTCCTCCAACAGGAACGCACCCTGCAACGGACTCGACGTGTTCACCGCAGCGGCCACCAACGGATTCGGCGGCGTCACCGACGCACCCCATCCACCTCACCGTGCAACCGCCGATACCGAGCGGAGAACGCACTCGCACCATCGAAGAACCCGCTCACCCGCGCCACCCCTCCCCCTGCACCACGCGATACGACAGACCGAACCGTCGCCTCCGAAACAGTACGCCGACGCCCCCGGCACCCGCGATGGGGAGAACTCCCCATCGCCCCGCGTCAATCGGCGTCGGGAGCATCCGCATCCACCGCATCGAGCAGCACCGGATCCGCCCCATCCATCAGCCGCTGGAGCGGATCCCGAACACCGCTCGTCACGACCGGCGCGCCCACCGGCAGTTGGGAATCCAGCGGGCCCTCGATCAACGGCGGCATCACCGAAGCCTTCCAGCCGTCCAGCAGGACGAGCATCAGCAGAGGGCTGATCGGGGTGAGCGCGAAAGCGACCCCCGCACGCACGCGCGCAGCACGCCGCACGCGCGAGGCCGGGATTCGTTGCGCTTCCGTCTCACCCGACGCGGATTCCCCCGGCTCCGTCCGTCATCTTCACTCGGCCTAATCCCCGCGGGAACCCGCGCGACCGCTCTTCGGCAGCGGGATCGGCTCCTCGTCGTCCTCGAGATGCGGTGCGATCGGGCCCATCGAGCCGGCTCGACGCTGCTTCTCCTCGTCGGATCCGCCCTGCCCCTGGCCGCCGATCATGCCGCCGCCGGAACGTGCCCCCATGCCGGTCGCACCCTGCGCTGCAGATCCGGCTCCGCCCGGCCCACCGGCTCCGAGCAGACCGCCCGTGCCGCCGGTCGTGCCACCGAGGAGCCCGCCGGGCTTCAGGCCGGCAAGACCTGCACCGGCGCCGAAACCTCCGCGTGCGCCGAACGCGAGAGCCGCAGCCCCGCCGCCCAGCGCGACTCCACCGCCGCCGATCGCCCCTGGGACCAAGCCGCCGGGCAGCGAACCGCTCCCGCCCGGACCATGACCGGATCCGCCGGGGCCGGAACCTCCAGAACCGGGGATGTGGCCGATCGGGTTCGGGTCGTCGATCGACGGCCCGCCGGGGTAGCCGGGCTGTCCGGGTCCACCGGGATAGCCCGGGCCTCCGGGGTAGCCGGGGTAGCCCGGGTCTCCGGGGGAGCCGGTACCGCCGGGGTACGTCGGCCCCGGGTTCGCCGGGACCGGGGACCCGACGCCGCCGCCGGTGTAACCGCCGCCGGGATAACCCCCGACGGGTCCGCCGTAGCCGCCGACGCCGCCGGGCCCGACGCCCGGCGTCGAGGTGGGCACCGAACCGGGGTCGCCTCCCCTGTCGTCGGGGATGACGTTGGCGGTCCCCTGCAGCTTCGCCCGGGCCTTGATGATGTCATTCGTGGGCGGCGTGAGAGCCGCTCTCACCGCGTCGACCGTCTCGCGTGCCTTCTCCTCGCGCTGACCGGACATCCAGTCCCCGATCGCCTCGAGCGCCTTGTCGGCGGCCAGCGGCCCGAGAACGGGATGGATGACCGTCGCACTGGTCTTCGCCACGTTCGCCCAGAACGGGTCGACCTGCGCGCTGGGCAGCTCCCCGTTGGATGCGGTACGACGCGCGGAGTTGGCCGCGTCGACAGCGGTGACGATGTCGCCCACCGCCGAGTCGATGACGGTGAAGCGCTCTGCCATCTCGGTCATCCGCTGGCGTGCCGTTTCGGCGGTCTCGCCCTGCCACGCCTCCTTGTGCGAGACGAGTGTCTGCAGTGCCCTGCCGAGCGCCTGCAAAGAGCTTCGCAAGGGCGCCGTGTTGCTGATGTGCCAGTCCTCGACCCGACGGATGGCGTTCAGCTCATCCTCGGACTTGGCGTAGCAGACGAAATTCTCCGTCATCGATTTCCCCCTTGATCGGCGCCCGATCCCACACCCGTCGGTGCATGCATGACGTGATCCCCGTTGCTCGTGGACTCTTCGTCCGCCTGCGCAGGGCCCGAGCCGTTGCGGCGCCGGGCGCCGAGGACGACAGCGGTCACGGCACCTGCGATGATCAGCAGCATCAGCACACCGCCGCCGATCACGAGCGGCACCCAGATCGGCGTGTCGGCGCGCACACCGTCAGCCGCGGGCTTCGCGCTCGGCGCCGGGGTCACCGGCGATCCGGATGCCGGGCGCAGCGCCTCTGCACTCTTCGCCGTCCGCACGTCATCGGCCGTCGGGCCCTCCGCCGCCGAGGTCACCTTCGGATCGAAGAACGGATTCACGTCCTCGTATGCGAGCGGGTCGTCCGCCCGCATCTGGGTCAGCGAGATCGTGCCGTACCCCAGATCGTTCCCCCACGCGGGCTCATGGTGCGTTCCGCCGGTGTTGCGGATCATCGTCTGCAGCAGCTGGTTGCCTGTGGCCGTCGGGTGCTTGCTCTTGATGTCGGCCAGGAATCCCGCCACGATCGGGGTCGCCAGTGAGGTTCCCTGGCCGATCCACTGCGGACCCCCCGAATCGTTCGCGGCCGGCGCGATGATTCCGACACCGGGCGCCGCGATCTTCACCGCCATGCTCTTGTTGGAGAACCCGCCGGCCTTCTGCACCGCTCCCGTGGCGTCGATCGCCTGAACAGCGACCGAGCCGTTCGCCTCCGCGGGGAATGCGCCGGTCGTCGAAAGCGGATCGTTCGTCAGGCCCCCGACGACCGGGATGCCGAGCATCACCGCTCGGGCGAGCGCACGGAACAGGTCCTCCGAGTACGGACCGCCGATCGAGATCGAGATGATGTCGACGTGCGCGTCCATGGCATCGTTCATCGCCTCAGCGACGGCGTCCATGCCCCGATCCTTGCCCGCGGCGTCAAGACACTGGGTCTTCCCCTCGGAATCGATCGTCTGATCCGCGTTGTAGTACAGGACTTCAGCTTCGGGTGCCACTCCGCGGATCGGCACCTGCCCCGGTCCGGTCTCCCCCGTGCCCACGATCAACGATGCGACGCCGGTCCCGTGGTATCCGCCCACCTCATCGGTCGATACCGCGGGAAGAGGTGCACCCGTCGCGTCGTGGCAGTAGCTCTTGTCGATCACCGTGAGGTTCGCATTCCGAAGCGTGGGGATCGCCGGATTGATCTGGCTGTCCAGCACCGCGATCTTCACGCCCTTGCCCGTGAACCCCGCGTCCAGCGCCTCCTGCACGTGGCCCTTCTCGAAATACCAGGTGCCACCGGACAGGTCGTCCGCGGACGCCGGGGCGGCGACGATGCCCACGAGCACCGTCGTCACGGCGGCGACGGCCAGGGCGCGAAGCGAAGCGGTGCGTTTCACGTGTAGTCGCCGTTCGACGATGTCGGGCCCGAGGGCGCCTGCGCCTCGACGTCGTCGAGCATCGAGAGGATCAGCTTGCCGTCATCGGCTGCGCTCTGATCCGTCGCCATGAGGGCGAGCACCGCGGCCCTCACGCTGTCGTGCATCCTGTCGACCTCGAGGACGATCTTGTTGGTGGCCTGGGTGATATCGCTCGCCGCGCCCACGAGCTGCTGGTGCAGGGCGGCGGTCGTCTCGGTGTTCCCCCCGGAGGCGTCCTTGGTCGCCCATGCCGTCGGGGATGCCTCAAGCTCCTGGACGAGCTTCTTCACCATCTCCAGGATCCAGTCCAGAACGCCGATCTGTCCAGTCATGATCCCCTGTTTCCCTCCGTGTGCCTCTGATGCTGTGGCGCCGCATCACCGGCTCCCACAGACGCCCATGGCGCCGATCGGAACCGGAAACGCCGCGGACGTGGATCCGGGTTCCTTCGACAAGCTCAGGGACCCGGATCACGCCCGCGGACGCACCGTTCGTTCGCTTAGGCGAAGCGTCCTGCGGAGGACTTG
>JAFDWK010000089.1 GCA_018268515.1 Actinomycetota bacterium | reverse complement strand
CTGACCCTGGGCCCCGCGGATGCGGCTCGGATCCGGAAGGATCCACCGGCGACGCGGCGGACGCAGTCAGGAGCTGCGGCGGCGCCGATAGCCGATCGCGAGGGCGACTCCGCCGAGCAGCAGCACGCCGACGCCGACGGCGATGAGCACCGAGGGATCACTGCCGGTCTTGGGAAGCGCCCCCTGAGCCGTCGTCGCGGACGCGTCGTACACGGTGGTCGTCTTGTGCACCGTGGTCGTGACCGGTTGGCCGGTGACGGTCACCGTGGCGGGATCCGCCGGAACGGTCACGGTCGTGGTGGTCGGCGGCGCGGTCGTCGTGACGGTCTGCGTCTCGGACGAGGTCTTGGTCACGGTGATCGTCGCCGCCGCGACGGTGGTCGTGACGGTCTGCGTGGGCGGAGTCACGGTGACGGTCTCCGTCGGCGCCGCAGCCGTGGTCGTCACGGTCTCGGTCGGCGGATACACCGTCTTCGTCACGGTCTGCGCCGGTGCGGTCGTGGTCACCGTCTCCGTCGGCGGATAGACCGTGAGGGTGACCGTCTGCGGGTCCGCGGTGGTCGTCACCGTGACATCGCTCGTCGCGGCGACTGCTGCGGTTCCGCCGTCGAACCCGGCGATCCCCACCAGGCCGACCACCAGGGTTCCGGCCGCAACCAGCCCCACCGCCGTGCCGATCCGTGCCGCCGCACGTGACAGATCGCCCATCTCGACTCCTCGCCCCAGCTCCACGCGAGCACTCGCTCGGGAGAATGCTCCCACCGCGTGGAATGCGCGTCAATGGATTTCGCCTCGTCGACGCGCCCCGCCATCGGCGGCGCCGCCGCTGCGCGCCCAGACCGTCCGCACGTCGGCGTATGGTGGCCCCATGGGACGCATCGAGGAACTGGATCGCGCGGCGTCCGCCGCGTCGGGCTCCACGCCGGATGCGGCCGTCGAGGCGCTCGCCTTGATCGACTGGCTCATCGCGGCGATCGATGCAGACCGTTCCGCCGGGCTCTTCGCTCGTTGGGGCGCGTCCGCGGCCATCGACGACAGCTCCGGCGAAGAACTCGTGTCGCGGCCGCTGTTCGAGGCGCTGCATGACCGCGCCGGGCTCGAGGCGGCCTGGCCCGTCGGCAACGCCGGGCTGCTGCAGACCTACGGTTCCCTGCTTTCCGCCGGCGAGACGCGCGAACGCTGGCTCGGCGGCCGACTGGCCGGCGGGCTCGGCCTCGACGACGCGCACTTCCTGCCGTGGCAGGGACCGGGGACGCTGCTGGCCCGTGCCACGCAGGCCGCGACCGTGCTGCTCGCCTCCGGCGGGGAGTTCTCCTGGTATTCGCTCGCCGCCGGGCGTGCGACCCGCACCGTGCTGAGCCATGAGCACGGCGGATCCCGTGCGCTCGCATACGCCGTGGCGCCGTCGCCCGGGATGTCGCCACGGCCCGTCGCGCTGCTCCCCGTGGCGCAGGCGGAGACGATCCGCAGCGACCTCGACGAGGCGGCGGCGCGCCTGCGCTGGAACGCGGTCTGAGGCGCGGGAACGGCCGCACCGACCGCGCCCGGCGACGACCCCCTCGCCGTGACCGGCGAGCAGACCGGCAAGGCGCTGAGCCTCACGTTCACGGTCGCCGAGGGTGCGCCGGTCGACCCGCAACCGTCACCGAGCCCGACGGCACCCGCGGTCGCGCTGCCTTCGGACACGGGCAACGGCGGAGCCGGCGGCGGCCTGGCGCTGACCGGTGGGACGATCGGTGCCGCGGGGCTCGTCGCGCTGGCGCTGATCGCCGCCGGCCTGCTGCCGGCCCGGGCCCGCGCCCGCCGCGCACAGCCACTGCGCCCATCCAGACGGCGTCGGCCTCTCCGGGCCGGCGCCGCCTGGCGTTCGTCGTCGGGTCGCGACGCTCGCCCACGAGGCGGGGCTCACTCTCGGGGGTTACGTCGAGGAGGCGCTGCGTCGAGACCTCGCGCGCACCCGCGAGAGTCGCACCCCGGTGCGGCTCACCATCTCGTCCGCAACGGGCGGGGCACGACCGGGAATCGACCTGTCCAGCAACCGCGGTCTGTACGACGCGATGGGCACCGACGTCGCATGATCGTCCTCGACGTCAACGTCTTGCTCGCCGCGTTCCGTTCGGACCATCCGCAGCACTCGATCGCGCACCAGTGGCTGTCCGACCTGCTCGGCGGATACGACGACGTGGTCCTGGTCGCCCTGTGCCTCGAATCGCACGCCACGGGCGATCTCGTCCCGGATGCGTACATCGCCTCGATCGCGCTCGGCTACGGCTGCCCGGTCGCGACGTTCGACCGCGACTTCCGCCGCTTCGACGGACTCGCGATCGTCACCCCGCCTGAGCACCTTCGGACGATTGCGGGAGCTCGAGCCCACCGGTCCCTGTTTCCCGGCGGAGGAGAAGCCGTCTTCTGGATACACCGGCGGGTTCCACCCGGGGACGCCCCGAAGACCGGTCGAACGCAGCGCGTCCCGCGTCAGAACGGCGGCGGTTCGGGATCCGGTTCCGGCGGAGATTCCGAAGCCGGTTCGGGGTCGTGGATGGTGAAGGTGACGGGTGGGGGTGGCTTGTCGATGTAGGTGGCGCCGGTGGGGCTGGTCCATTCCAGCACCCCGGCGCCGAGTTGTGTCACCGCCCAGGCGGTCTGATGTTTCAGCACGTGGTGTCTGCGGCAGAGCCCGCCGAGGTTGCCTTCCTCGGTGGCCCCGCCGTGGGCGGCGTCGATGGTGTGGTCGAGGTCTTGGGTGACCGGTGGCAGCCCGCAGGTGTGGAACCGGCAGCGGGAGTCTCTCGCGTGCAGGAGGCGGCGGAGGTCGGCGTTGGGCCGGTAGTGGTCGACGGCGAGGATCGCCCCGGTGACCGGGTGGGTGAGCACCCGCTCCCATGCGGTGACACCGCCGGCGAGGATCCGGGCGGTGTCCGTGTCGATCGGCTGCCCGCCGGCCAACTCCGCGGGCTGCTCCGCGCGCACCCCGAACAGCGTCGCGAGCAGAGGCCCGAGCAGGTTCGCGGACCCGGCCATGCTGTCGCCGGCCGCAGCATTCGCGGGGCCCGCGGGGCCCGCGGGCTGCTCCGCGCGGACACCGAACGCGGAACCCGGGCCCGTCAGCGCACCGCAGCCCGTCGTGTCAGGGCGCATCGCCGTGAACACGGGGATCGTGACCTCGACGCGCGCCTGGATCGCGGACAGCAACCCCACGGTCGTGTCATGCCCCGACGCGGCACCGGTGAGCAGCGTGTCCGCGCACAGGTCCGCACGCAACTGATCGATCGTGCGGTCATCGTCCGGATCCCCCAGCCCGTCCGCGTCCGGCGCCCGTCCTTCCGCGGCGTCTTTCGCGGCTTTCGCGTTGGCGGTCTTGAGGAGGTGGGCTTGTTGGGTGAGCCGGTCGAAGATCCCGTCGATGACCGCGGCGGAGTGGATCATGCCGAGCAGTTTCTGTCCGTCTTCGAGGTCTTCCCGCCACACCCGCCGGTTCTTCTGCGCCTCCCGATGCCGATCCGTCAGCGACCGCGGCGCCAACCGTTCCGCGATCCGGTCGACGGCCTTCTTCGCCCGACCCGGAGTCTCCCCCTCGCACGCGGCTACGGCCAGCCGTTCGAACTCCGCCCGCACGTCGTCGTCCAGACGGGCACCCGCGTCCTGGATCACCCGCACATGGGCGGGGCTGATCTGCGCATCCGTGAACGCCGCCATCGTGGCCGGGTACCGGGTCATCAGGTCCGCAGCCCGCGCCATCCGGCCCTGCACGACCCGGTCCGACATCCGCAGCACCCCGGCGAGTTCCGCCGCCACAGACCGTGCTGCCAGGTCCGCCGCCTCACCCCGCACCGCCCCGGATGCGGTGGCGAGGTCTTCAGCGAGCCGCTGCGCGACCGCAAGGTGCGCGTCGCGGACCGCCTGCAACCGGATGATCGACGCCTCCGTCGCCTGAAGACTCGACGCCAACGTCGCCAGCACCGCGACCGGATCCACCGGGTCCACCCCCGGGGCCGGTACCGTGCCCGCCGTGTTCGTCATACCCCCATCCAACCCGGGGCCACCGACATTCCGGGCCCAGAAACAACCAGATCAGGCTCCAGAAACATCACAGTTGCATCACAACCCGGATCCCTCTCGAAGATGCTCGGGCGAGCAGTCCGAGCATCCTCCATGCGCGCCCGATCGCGATGCCACCCACCCGCACGGCACGCCCGAGATCAACGATGCGGGCGACCGTACAACCAGCCCTCGAGCACCGCCGCAGACCCGCACAAGATCCGGCCGACCCGGTCAACGACCCCATGCCATCCCGCCAACCAGGACGACTCGGAGGCGCTCGGGGCAGGGCAACGGAAAAGCGACGAAGCAGAAACCA
>JAFDWK010000088.1:6936-10680 GCA_018268515.1 Actinomycetota bacterium | reverse complement strand
GTCACCATTTCGCAGGCAAACTCAACTGAGGCACCGAGGGCGTTTCGCGGGCACTTTACGTGAGTCGCGTCGCACACTTGTCCAGCCGGCACGTGTAGTGCTACAATGGGGCCATGCCAAGGAGGGCCCTCATCGGGGCGGCGCTCTGCGCAGCCCTCATCGCCGGTGCGCTGACGGCGTGCACGCCGTCCGGGGGATCGGCGACCGCGCCCCCCGACACGGCGACCGAGCATGCCCGGTTCGGGGCGCCGGCGAACCCCGACGGGCACACGCTGGAACTGCAGTCCGACGTCGTCGTGGTCGGCGGCGGGAAGAACGCCGTGTGGGGGGCGAGTTCCGACGGCACCACGTGGACCCTCGACAGCAACGCGCCGGGCATGGACCGGCTGGCGATCGACAGGGTGCTGCTCGCGCGACCGGCTACGCGACCGGCCGGGTCGTGCAGATCACGAAGCACGGCGATCGCACCGACGTCGTGCTCGCGCCGATCGCGATCACCGATCTGATCCGCAACGGCGAGCTGAGCTTCGACCAGGAGCTGAAACCCGGAGAGCTGCTGGTGCAGGGGTACGACGGCGGCGGCGTGCACGACGTGACCTCGGACGGGAGCGACGGCATCGAGCCGACCTCGTTCGACCGCCCCGGATCCGGCATCCTGGACGGATCGGGGATCCGCCCGACGGCGGCCATCCATCCGGCCGTCGCGATCCACCCGGCGGACGACCCCAACGACCCCCTCGCCGACAAGCCGCTGCCTGTGCCGGCCAAGGAGTTCTCGAAGAAGACCGACGACTGGACGTTGTCCGGAGGCACCGGACGGGACGGCCTGCACTTCGCGATCGAGACCGAATCCCACGGTCTGAAGGTCAACGGCAGCGGCACGCTGCTGTTCGACGCGCTGCACGTCAACCTCGGCGCCGCGATCGCCAACTCGGTCATGGGCGGAACGCGGGGCCGGATCTCCGGGATCCAGGGGGTCAAGGTCGACCTGCAGGCCGGATCCCAGAACCAGGGCGGCGACACACTCAAGAAGGAGTTCAAGCTCCCCTTCGAGATCCCGGTGCAGACGGTGATCGGCGGGGTGCCGCTGTTCATGAAGCTCAGCACCTCCGCGACCGTCAGTGCGGCCCTCGTCGGCACGGACGCGACGATCACCGGGGCCGGCGAGTGGCGGCTCGGCACTCCGCTCGACATGACCATCGACGGCGAGACGGTCAGCGCCGACACCGGGCAGGATCTGCAGATCGTGCACAGCATCATGGACTCGATCAGCGGCATCGCTCTCGGTGGCGCCGTGCTCAACCTCGGTTTCAAGATGAAGATGCTGATGGGCGTCGGTGCGCCCTACTTCGGCGCCGGCGCGTTCGGCACCGTGACGATCATGATCGGCATCGGGATCGGATCCGCCCTCGGCTCGCCCCTGGCCCTCTGCCGATCGGCGAGCTACGACCTGGCGGTCGGCAAGGGGATCGGCGTCGTCTCCGAGTACTCGATCGTGACGTCGCTGCTGGAGAAGATCCCGCACGTCAAGGACGTGCTGCCCGACGACGGCCTCACCCGGCAGACCTCGAGGTCGGTGCTGCACCGGAAACAGGTGCTCCCGGACGTGCCGGTCTGCAACGGCGGGTCGTAGGTTCGCGGCGGAGCGGTCAGGTCGGCATCGTGACGGGTGCGCCGCCCGCCGCGAGGCAGGCGTAGGCGGCGTCCACGACGGCGACCGCGGCGACGCCGTCGGCCGGGGTCACCCGGGCCGCGCGGCCGGTGCGGATCGCCTCCGCGAAGTCGGCGATCTGGGCGCGGTAGGGGTGGTCCTCGGTCTGCGGCGGGAGGTGGCCGGTGTCGGCAGAGGCGGCGCCGGGTGTGCCCACCTCCGTGGCGGCGCTGTCGTGCGCGAGCACGCCGGCCACCCCGACCGCCTCGATCGTGGTGCGGAACGGCGCGTCCTCGCCCAGCCAGCCGCCGTCGATGCGCGTCGTCACGCCGTTCGCGTGGGTCAGCTCGACCGTCGCGGTGACGGGCCGCGTCAGCCGCCCGGCGGCGCTCGGCGGATCCTGTCGCGCGGTCACCGACGCCACGGGCCCGGCGAGCCACAGCGCCTGGTCGATGTCGTGGATGAGGAGGTCGCGGATCAGCCCGCCGCCCGCCCCCTCGTCGTAGAACCACGCGGTCGTCGGGCCTGCCCCCGACCGGCTCAGCCGCAGGGCTCGCAGCGCCCCGATCCCGCCGTCCGCGATCTGCCGCCTGATCCGGGCATACGCCGCGAAATAGCGCACCACATGGGCGGGGAACAGTCGCACCCCCGCGGCCTCGGCCGCGTCGGCCAGGCGCTGGGCTTCCGTGGCGTTCATCGCGAGAGGCTTCTCGCACACGACGTGCCGCCCGCGGGCGATCGCGCGCAGTGCCAGATCCAGGTGCGTCGGCGTGGGCGAGAGGATCCCCACGACCTCGACGCGGTCGATGAGCGCGTCGGCGTCGTCCACGATCTCCGCGCCGAACCGCTCGGCGAGCGCGGTCGGGCGGGAGCGCGAAGTGATCAGGCACTCCGACCCGAGCGCCTGCCAGGCGTCGAGGTGCGCGGCGGCGATCCCGCCCGCGCCGATCAGCCCGACTCGCAGCGGTGCTCCCCCCGCGAGCACGGGCTCAGTGCTCCGGATTCCGCAGCGGGGCGGCGTGGCGCTCGGGATCCGTCTTCGCGAGCGGATCCCGCACCGGGATCGGATCCCGCACCGGAATCGGATCCGGTTGCGGGATCGGATCCGGTTGCGGGAGCGGATCCGCCTGCGGGGCATGAGTCGCCTGCGCGATCGGATCCGCCTGCGCGATCGGGTCCTGCGCCGGGGCGGCCTCGGGGGCATGCCCGGGCTCGAGCTGCAGCGCGACCTTCTTCTCGAGGTTCTCCACGGCGGCGTCGGAGAGGTCGATGAGCCCGTCGAGCTCTTCGCGCACGCGGCGGTACGCGGTCTGGCGTTCGGCGGCGGTGGCGGACTGGTCGACCGCGACCTTCAGCATGTGCTGAGCGCGCTCGAGGCGCTTGCGCTCGGCGTCGGTGAAGGTCGAGTCGCGCAGCCGCCGGGCGTCCTTCTCGGCCACCTCGAAGGCCACGGCGTAGCTCCCGACCGCGTCGAGGTACTCGGAGACCTGCTGCTCGGTCACCTTGGCGTCGGCCGAGCCGGGGCGCAGCGCATCGGCGGTCTTCTTCGCGCGCAGGAACGCGGCGGTCAGCGGCTGGCGCCCGTCGCTCATGGCAGGGAACGCGATCATCTTCGCCACGTCGAGCTCGTAGTCCAGCCAGCGGCTGGTGATCGCGTCGTGCTCGGCGAACAGGCGTTCGAGCAGTTCCTTCGACGATTGCGCCTGCTGCGCGGCGACCGCGCGCGGCGACACCCGCGGGGTGGCCTGGCCGCGGGCGGCGAGCTCGGCGGCCTTGATCTCGCCCTTCAGGCGCAGCGTCTCCATCCGGCGCTCGTGCCGCTGCTTCGACGCGCGTTCCCACGACCTCGCGATGCCGCCGGCGACGCCGATGAGGGGGAAGATCAGCCACCAGTAGTGGCCCGCGAACGCCCAGAACCCGTTCAAGAACTCCTGCATGATGCCCTCAGCCTATGCCGGTCGGATCCGGTGCGACATCGAGCGGGCGCAGATCACAGCAGGATCGTCAGCAGAACGTGGGTGCGGCATCCTGCGAACGGGCGAGGGCGGCCCCGGCTCGCGCCAGGACCGCCCTCGATCACGATCGCCTGTCCC
>JAFDWK010000088.1:472-6902 GCA_018268515.1 Actinomycetota bacterium | reverse complement strand
CGCCTGTCCCGGTGCCAGACCACGTCCGCGCCCGCGCCAGCGCCCGCGCCGGGCCGCCCACCGACGCCGAGCCGCCGCCGACGCCGGACCGCCCATCCCTGGGACGGATCAGGCGCCCGCGCGGATCAGGCGCCGCGCTGCGCGCGCTGCACGAGCGCGAGCAGCTGCTCGCGCGGCATCGGGAATCCGTCCAGCCGCCCGACCGGCGCGTTGCCGAGCAGGTTCATCATCTCGTCGCCGGCCGGCCCGAACGCGGCATCGATCTCCGCCTGCAGCTCGGCCCCGACCACCGGATCCGCGAGCAGCTCCTCGAACGAGGAATCCAGCGTGATCGGCAGCGACACCGGATCCCCGTCGAGAGTGAGCTCCGTGCGCACCCGCAGGTCCCGGCTGGAGGCGCCGATCTCGATGACGTAGGTGCCCGGCTCCACGGCCCAGTCGTCGATGCGCACGTCCCAGTAGGCGAGCTCGTGCCGGCGCAGCTGCAGCTCGACCACCGCCGTCTCTCCCGGCTCGAGCGCGACCGACGCGAACGCCTTCAGCTCGCGCGGCGGACGCTGCACGCTCGAACCCGGCAGCGAGGTGTACGCCTGCACGATCTCGCGCCCGGCGACGGTTCCCGTGTTCGTCACGGTGACGGTCGCGCGCACGTCGCCGGCCGCGTCGACCGTGGCCGTCGCGGCGTCGTAGCCGAACGTCGTGTACGACAGCCCGTGCCCGAACGGATAGGCGACCTGCAGCCCGCGCTCGTCGTACCAGCGGTAGCCGACGAGCAGCCCCTCGCCGTAGCGCACGTGACCGTGCTCGCCCGGGAAGTTCCCGAAGGCCGGGGTGTCCTGCAGCGACAGCGGGATGGTCTCGGTGAGCTTGGCCGAGGGGTTCACGGCGCCGTACAGCACGTCGGCGGTGGCGGATCCGCCGGCCTGGCCGAGCAGCCAGCCCTCCAGGATCGCGGGCACCGTCTCGGCGAACGGCAGCGCGACCACGCCGCCGTTCGAGAGCACGACGACGATGTTCTCGTTCACCGCGCGCACGGCGTCGACGAGTGCGAGCTGGGCGGCCGGAAGGTCGATGTGCGTGCGGTCGAAGCCCTCGGACTCCTCCTGCTGCGGCACACCGAGGAACAGCACGACCTTCTCTGCCGCTCGGGCGAGCTCGACGGCCTCGTCGCGGAGCGCGGCGGCGTCGCCGGATCCATCCAGGGTGAAGCCCGCGGCGAAGGGCGCGGCGGGTGAGACGGCGCGGATCGCATCGAGCGCGGTGTCCAGGCGGGTGGGGTTGATCTGCGACGAGCCGGCGCCCTGGTAGCGCGGGGTACGGGCGAACTCGCCGATCACGGCGACGCGGTCGGCGGGCGCGAGCGGCAGGATCCCGCCCTCGTTGCGCAGCAGCACGATCGCGCGTCCCGCGGCCTCACGGGCGAGAGCGTGGTGCGCCTCGACGTCGAGCGGGCCGGTGACGGCGGGGCGGGCCTGGGCCTTCGCGATGAGATCGAGCACGCGCTGTGCGCCGGTGTCGAGCACCGACTCCGCGAGGCTCCCGTCGCGCACGGCGGCGATGAGTTCGGCGTCGGTGCGGCCGTTCGACGACGGCATCTCGAGGTCCATCCCCGCGGCGAGACCCGTGACGCGGTCGTTCACGGCGCCCCAGTCGGAGACGACGAGGCCCTCGAAGCCCCACTCGTCGCGCAGCACCTGCGTGAGCAGCCACGGGTCCTCGGACGCGTACACGCCGTTGATCCGGTTGTACGAGCACATCACCGTCCACGGCTGCGCGTCGGTGACCACGCGCTCGAAGCCGCGCAGGTAGATCTCGCGCAGCGGACGCGGATCCACGTCGGCGGAGACGCGCATGCGGTCGGTCTCCTGGTTGTTGGCGGCGAAGTGCTTGAGGGAGGATCCGACCCCCTGCGACTGGATCCCCTTCACGAGACCCGCGCCGATGCTTCCCGCGACGATCGGATCCTCCGACACGTATTCGAAGTTGCGCCCGCACAGCGGCGAGCGCTTGATATTGATGCCCGGCCCGAGGATCACGGCGACGTCCTCGATCGCCGACTCGACGCCGAGTGCCACGCCGACCCGCTCGGCGAGCTCGGGATCCCAGGCGGATCCGAGTCCGACGGCCGGGGGGAAGCAGGTGGCCGGGATGCTGTCGGCCAGTCCCAGGTGATCACTGGATCCCGCCTGCTTGCGCAGGCCATGCGGGCCGTCCGTGACCATGATCGACGGCACTCCGAGCCGTTCGATGGACTTCAGGTTCCAGAAATCGGCGCCGCTGGTGAGCGAGGCCTTCTCCTCGAGCGTGAGATCTGCGGCGCGCAGCCGGGCGGAATCGGTCATCACGGGCTCCTGTCTGAACGGGCGTGTGCAGAAAACCATAGTGTGCATGGTTTTCTGCGGACAAGGTCCGACCCGTTTTCGAGCGTTGCGTGGAGAATCGCCGGATAACGCTTGTGCTTGGAAACCTGAACGGTATAGGTTTTCACGCACGAGGGACGGAGCTCCCCGGCGGTCGCGGTGTGGCGTCTGCTCTCCGCCTCGGGTACCGGCCAAAGGAGGCAGGCATGAGTTCTGTCAGCGGAGCAGCCGCGGGCAACCCGTCCGGCATGACCGCCGCGAGTCGCACTCTCGGCTCGCACGAGCACCACTGGTTCAGCGAACCCACGGAGCCCGCGAAGAAGAGCTATGTCGCATGGTTGCTCATCGCGCAGTTCGTCTTCTTCGTCGCATTGCTCGGGCCCGCCATCGTCGGCATCGGCCTGAAGATCATCGATCTGCAGCACCAGGGCGCGATCTCCGCGGACGGCGCTAACGCCGCAGCCGCGGTGCTCGGCGGCTGGGGCGCGCTTTTCGCGACCATCGCCAACGTCGTGTTCGGCCGGTTCTCCGACCGCACCACGTCGAAGTGGGGCCGTCGGCGCATCTGGATCGTCACCGGCACCGTGATCATGACCATCGCGTTCGTCGTCATGGCGGCGGCACCGACGCTGCTCATGGCCACGATCGGCTGGTCGCTCGCCCAGCTCGGCGCGAACATGACGCTGGCGCCGTTCATCGCGACCCTGTCCGACCAGGTACCGAAGTTCCAGCGCGGCAAGATCTCGGCCTGGCTCGGCATCGCCCAGAACGTCGGCGTCCTCGGCGGCACCTACGTTGCGCAGATGTTCCAGACGAACATGTTCATGATGTTCGTCGCCCCGTCGATCCTCGCTGTGGCCGCCATGATCGTGTTCGCCTTCGTTCTGCCGGACAAGGCGCTGCCCGTCAAGCCGCCGCGGGCCACGTTCTACGAGTGGTGGAACACCTTCTGGGTCAGCCCGGCGAAGCACCCGGACTACGCGCTGGCCTGGTGGTCGCGCTTCCTCATCACGTTCGCGAGCTTCGGATTCACCGCGTTCCGGGTGTTCTACCTGATCAACCACGTGCACGTCGATGAGAAGGACGTGGCCGCGGTCATCACCTTGAGCGTTCTGATCAACACCGTGTGCCTGGTGGCCGCGAGTGCCATCGCCGGCTGGCTGTCCGACCGGCTCGGACGACGCAAGGCCTTCGTCTGGATCTCGACCGTGCTGTTCGCCATCGGCACCTATGCGCTGATCCACATCCAGGACGTGCCCTCGTTCTACGTCCTCGAGGCGCTGATGGGTATCGCTTACGGCATCTACGTCGGCGTCGATCTGGCGCTCGTGGTGGACGTGCTGCCCAACCCCGACGACGCCGGCAAGGACCTCGGCGTGTTCAACATGGCCAACGCGCTGCCGCAGACGGCTGCGCCGCTGGTGGGCGGGTTCCTCGTGTACGTCGGTGACAAGACCGGCAACAACTACACGCTCTGGTTCACCGTCTGCGGTGTGCTGGCGTTGATCGGCGCCGTGGTGATCTTCCCGATCAAGAAGGTCAAGTAGCGGGGATCCGGAGTGCGGTCGGTGCGCCTTTCGCGACGACCGGTCGCACTCCGGGACATCCCGTCCGATACCGGGGAGGACTTCGCCATGTCGACATGGTCACCCTGTTGCGCGCCCTCTGTTGCGCGACCTCTGGTGGGTGTCGGGCGTGGCGCCCTCAGCAGTGAAGCCCGGCCTGAGCATGCGGTTCCGAAGCGGAGTCCGCGCCGGCGTCTACGGCCCGCCGAAAGGCCGGCGCATGTCGGTGCGTAGGCTGTTCTGATGAAGCAGCGGGGACCGTACGCCAAGGGAACAGCGAAGCGCGAGGAGATCCTCGCGGTCGCTTTGGAGGTCGTCGCCGCCAAGGGCTGCCGCAATGCGTCGAATCGAGAGATCGCCCGCCGCGTCGGCCTCAGCCAGGCCGGGCTCATGCACTACTTCGGATCCCGCGAAGAGCTCTACATGGCTGTTCTGGATGCGCGCGACCACCGCGACGCCACCGCCTACTGGGATCCGGATCCGTCCTTCGCCGGATTCCTCCGCGTGATCGAGAACAACACTCGAGTGCCGGGTCTCGTACAGCTTTATGTCGAGTTCTCGGCCGAGGCGAGCATCGGCAGGCACCCGGCGCACGACTTTTTCCGTGCGCGCTATGAACGGGTGCGCGAGCTCTCGATCCGGTCGGTGCGGATGGCGCAGGCCGGCGGGGAGTTCGGCCCGAACATCGACCCGGCCGTGGTCGCGGACGTCATCGTCGCCGCGGCGGACGGCCTTCAGCAGCAGTGGTTGCTGGATCGTTCGATCGACATGGTGGCGCGGCTGCAGGCGATGTGGGATGGAATGGCCACGCTGTCGCACCTCCCCGACGCGGCCTGAGCCCGCAGAGATCCTCGGAGACCTGCTGCTCGGTCACGGTCTCGTGTCGGCGACGCCGATGGGCAGCGCGCCGGTAGCCTCCTTCGCGCGCAGGGACGCGGCCGTCGGCGTAGGCAGCGGAGGCACGGGCGGAGCGTCGGTCGCGGCGGTGCGAATGCGGGCGAGGGCATCGGCGTCGTGTGTCCATGCGGACGATCGCCGAACGGGCTCCGGATCCGCTCCCCGTCACCCCGACCGCCCCGGAGCCGCTCGCCGGTCGGGGTGCGACTTCATTCAGCTCCCCGTCCGGGGTGCGGCTTCATTCCGCTCGCTGGTCGCACATTGCGCTCACTGCGCCGCGGAAGCCGCACAATGCGACCAGGGAAGCACAGGGACAGGCGCGTTCCGCACTCAGCACCCGAGGCGCTCGGCGCCGGCCACGCCGTGCGATAATCTCCGGACCGAGGCCGACGACCCGCGGCGGCCGAGGACGGAGGCGCCGTGTCGGATCCCGTGAACGGGTCGGGTCGCGCAGACACCTCGCGGCGGACGCCGGGCATCGTGATCGCGGGGACCGTGCTGCTGATCGTCGGTGCGGTCGGTTTCGCCGGATTCGGCCTGTTCTACCTCATCGGCGGGATCATCGACCTGTCGACCGGGATCTCCGCCACGATGATCGCGTTCACGGTCACCATGATCGGCGCCGGGCTGTGCGCGCTGGCCGCGGGGCTCATCGTTCCCGCCGCCGGCCTGCTGCGCGGACGTCTGCGCGCACGGGCCGGGGCGAGCACCTGCGCCATCATCGGCGTCGTGATCGCGCTGGTCGCAGCGGTGCTCTCCCTGGGCGTGGGGAACCTGATCCCGGTCGCGTTCTTCACGCAGGTGATCGTGCTCTCGGTCGGGATGGCGATGCTCCGCTCGGCGGGCGCCACCCGGCCCTTCACGCACTGACCCGCGCGGCCCGGGCCCGGAGCCGGGGCCGGGGCTGTGGCCGGGGCCGTGCCGGGGCCGGGGTTGTTGCCGTGCGGGGGCCGTGGCTGGGGCTGGGGCTGTGGCCGTGCCGGGGCCGTGCCGCACGGGCGGTCCGCACTGCGAGCGTCAGCCGAGCAGCAGCGTCAGCCGAGCAGCAGCGTCAGCCGAGCAGCAGCGTCAGGAGCGTGGATCCGCCACCCACCAGGATGAGCGCGACGATCGTCACCCAGGCGATGATGCGGATCCGGCGGCGCCGGCGCTCGCCGAGGTCGCCGTACTCGTCGACGTCGTCGCTCACGCCTCGTCTCCTCTTCCGTGCCGCCGTCAGGCGTCGACGGGCTCGGCGACGGTCGGGCCGAACGCGGCGGGCAGCGTCGCCTGGGCGGTCGCGCGCAGCTCGTCGACGGAGACGGTGAAGACGCCCTGCACCTCGAGCTGCGGGGCGCTGTCGGTCACGCCGATGCGCAGCACCGGGTAGCCGCGGCCCTCGCAGAGGCCCTGGAACTTCACGTCGTCCTCGCGCGGCACGGTCACGATCACGCGGCCGGCCGACTCGGAGAACAGCGCCGTCGCGGCGTCCACGCCGTCGCGCTCCATGAGCTCGGTCAGCCACACCCGGGCGCCGACGCCGAACCGCATGACGCCCTCCGCGAGCGCCTGGCCGAGGCCGCCCTCGCTCAGGTCATGCGCCGAGGAGATCAGCCACTCGTCGCGCGC
>JAFDWK010000088.1:0-411 GCA_018268515.1 Actinomycetota bacterium | reverse complement strand
CCGCCGAGGTGGTCGTGGATGACGTCGGCCCAGGCGGATCCGGACAGCTCCGTCGAGGTGGTGCCGAGCAGGTAGATGTTCTGGCCCTCGTCCTGCCAGCCGGAGGGGATCCGGCGGGAGACGTCGTCGATGATGCCGAGCACGCCGACCAGCGGGGTCGGGTGGATCGGCACGTCGCCGGTCTGGTTGTAGAACGAGACGTTGCCGCCGGTGACGGGGGTGCCGAGCTCGAAGCAGCCGTCCGCGAGGCCGTCGACCGTCTGGCCGAACTGCCACATCACCTCGGGGTTCTCCGGGGATCCGAAGTTCAGGCAGTCGGTGATCGCGGTGGGCTCGGCGCCCGTGACGGCGACGTTGCGGTACGCCTCGGCCAGCGCCAGCTGTGCGCCCGCGTAGGGGTCGAGCTGGCTG
>JAFDWK010000087.1:2975-22028 GCA_018268515.1 Actinomycetota bacterium | reverse complement strand
TTCGGCGAACTCACCTTCTTCCCCGCCGGCGGCTTCGATCCGTTCGTTCCGTCCATGTGGGACACGAGGTTCGGCGACTGGCTGACTTTACCGGCCCCACGACATGACACCCACGATGTGGAACGACCTTGAAGATCCTCGTGTACAGCACCAACGGGGTGCTCCACGACGGCATCACCTCGTGGATGAAGTCCCATCTCGCTCGGATGGACCAAACCGATCTCGAGTTGCACGCACTCGCCTTCGAGAACACCCCCGATGATCTCCTGGAAGAGATCCGTGCGTGCGGTCTGCAGATCCACATGGTCCCGTCCCGCACGAAACCGCTTCGGTTCGCCGTCGCGCTGAACAAGACTCTCCGTGCCGGTAAGTTCGATGCGATCCACATCAACGGCAACAGCAGCACCGTAGCCATCGATCTCTTGGCAACCATCGGAGCGGGCGTTCGAGCACGGATCGTTCATTCGCACAACACCACGGGGGCTCATCCGATCTACCACGCGATTCTGCGGCCCGTCGCCACCATCCTCACCACGGATCGATTGGCATGCGGCCGTGAAGCCGGCAGATGGATGTTCGGAACTCAGCCGTACGCCGTCCTGCCGAACGGCAACGACCTCAGCGCCTACGCGTTCGATCCTGAGATACGGGAACGAATGCGGCCACGTCTTTCCGCCTCCCCGGACGACATCGTGATCGGACATGTGGGAACGTTCAACGCTCAGAAGAACCATGACCACATGGTCAAAGTGTTCGCCCGCGCTCATGCCCAGAATCCGCGGCTGCGTCTTGCGCTGATCGGAGCAGGGCATCTCCAGGAACCCATCGAGCAACTCGCCGTGGAGCTCGGCATCAGCAGCCGCATCACCTTCGTCGGACTCAGCTCTGAAGTTCCGGAGTTCCTCAGCTCGTTCGATGCCGCGGTACTTCCCTCCTTGCACGAAGGGCTCCCCCTTGTCGTTATCGAGTGGCAGGCGAATGGACTGAACTCATACGTCAGCGACGACGTCACCGACGAATGCGCCATCACGGATCTCGTCTCGTTCCTGCCGCTCGATGATGTCGATGGCTGGGTCCATGCGCTGACGCAGGTCACCGCCGTCGACCGGACATCGGCATCCCAGCACGCGCGAGAGAAACTGCGATCCGCGGGCTATGACGTCGATGACGGCGCCGCGCGGCTGCGCCGAATCTACCTGCAGATCGGCGATCGCATCGGGCTGACGTCACCAGTGAGGAACGACCATGATCGGAGTGAGCGATGAAAGCCGTCCGCCCCATCAGCGCAGCGAATCTGCGTTCGAGTTCGGACGCAAACGGCGCTGAGATCGTCGCGCCTCCCGTCAAGGACAACGAACTCGTGTTCGTGAGCAACGCCGTGGCGAACGGCGGCGCCGGACGAGTGCTGGTCGAATTGGCGAACCATTTCGCACGCGCAGGCAGCCGCGTCGGCGTCATCGTCTATCGACCGCATGACAAGGAGTATCCGACGCATCCTGACATCCAGCGCGCCTATGCCCCAGCGACGGAAGGAATCGTCGGAAAGATCCGCACCATGTTGTGGCTGCGCCAGACGGCGCGAGCCAACCCTCAGGCGACCTTCATCGCGTTCGAGTACTTCGTGAACATGCAGGCGGTCATCGCGTTGTTCGGGCTGCGAAATCGCGTCATCGTGTCCGAGCGGAACGATCCCGCACGCGTCGGATCAGGCGGGGTCATCGGCCGGCTCCGGCCGCTCCTGTACCGGCTCGCAGACCTCGTCGTCTTCCAGACTCAGGATGCGGCGGACTACTTCTCGAATCGCATTCCGAAGCGGATCATCCTCAACCCGCTCAAGCCGGATCTGCCGGATCCCGTCGATGGCACACGATCGCAGCGGATCGTGTCATTCGGACGATTGGAATCGCAGAAGAATCTCACGATGCTACTCGATGCGTTCTCCATGTTCGTGCGGGATCATCCGTCCTATTCGCTGGAGCTCATCGGCGACGGATCCGAGCGCGATCTTCTGACGGAGCACACACGTACCCTCGGCATCGAAGAGTCCGTGAAGATCCTGCCTGCCCGATTGGACGTCCACGATCACATCCGCGATGCGGCGATGTTCGTCCTCCCCTCCGACTACGAAGGCCTCTCGAACTCCATGCTCGAAGCGATGGCGGTGGGGATCCCGACGATTTGCACGGACTGCCCCTGCGGTGGTGCACGAACGGTGATCGTCGATGGGGTCAGCGGTCTGCTCACGCCCGTCGGGGATGCGGGAGCACTCCTCGACGCCATGAAGCGAGTAGCCTCGTCTGAGGAGTTCCAACAGTTCCTCAGCACGAACTCTCGGCAACTCCGCGATCGGCTGAGCATCGACTCGATCGCACGCGAATGGCGGGACGCCGTCGCAGATGTCCAGTGATCCACTGGTGATACCTGCTCGTGCATATCGAACCATGAACACACATCCGAGGTCGGTCTTACCGTGATGATCGCGACAGGCGCACCCGCACACATGCGAGGACTTCCCTTCGGGCTGGGGATATCCGAGCTCGCGATCGCCTACTTCGTCTTCGCGACGATCGCGTTCGATGACGGGTCACCCGCCGGCGTTGCCGCAAAGGTGCTGTTGGCCGGAGTCTTCGCCCTCGGTGTCCTGTCCGGAGAGCGCATCAAGATCAACGCCTTTCTCGTGGCGTCCGGGGTCTTCCTGGTCATCGCGGCGCTCTCCACGACCTGGTCGGAGAGTCCGGATACATCGTCGGCGCGCGCGGTCACGCTCACCCTCCAGTTCATCTGCTGCTTCGCTATCGTCAATCTGATCTACTGGAAACCGTCCAGGCTCGAGTTCGCCTTCAGCTGGTTCATCTTTTCCAGCCTCGGGACGGGACTGTTCGTCATCGTCATCCAGGGCGTACGTTTCCAGGACAATCGCTATGCCGACGGTTCGATCTCGTCCGGACAGCTCGCGCTGGTGTGCGCGTTCGGCATCATGCTCTGCATCTACCGCTTCCTCAAGGGACGCAGATTCTTCTACGTCCCCGCGGCGCTTGCGCTCGCGATGTTTCTCGTATTCACGTCGGGGCGGCGCGGCTTCCTGCTGGTCATCGTGTTCATCGCAGTACTGCTTCTCATCACGGCGAAGAGCCTGGGCAAGCGTGTCGCTTCCATCGGAATCGCCGCGATCATCGTGGTGTTCGTGTACTGGCTTGTCGTCAGCAATGACGTCTTCTATCAGTACCTCGGGCAACGGATCCAGTCCTTCATGAACTTCGTGACCGATGATGGTTCCGCCCCGGACGCCAGCACACAGGGGCGCTCCTGGCTGATCGACTATGGGTACTCGCTCTATCTCGCCTCACCATGGTTCGGCCACGGCATCGACTCCTTCACCCCGCAGTTCAATGCGCTCCACGGCTCCTGGCACACCAGCGCCGACAACAACTATGTAGAGCTCCTCACCGACCTCGGAATCCTCGGACTCCTCGCGTATTACATCCCCATGGCCGCGTTCCTTGCGAAAGGCATCCGTGGGATCTCAGCCAAGTCGCTGCCTGTGCGGTTCGCGTTCGCCGCCATCTGTTCGATGTGCGCCATCGACTTCGCGAATGTGTGGTTCTTCTCGAAGGTCGGAATTCTCATGATGGCGCTCTGCTATCTCACCGTGCACCTGGATCGCATGGGGGCCTTTGAACACATCGATAACGTTTCCGGGTCGCCTGACCTGGATCATGCTGCGTCCGGCGCTCCCGCCCGCTCGCCGATCCCGGCTTCCCGCCGACCGACCCCACGGCGGCGATGATCCCGGTGACGATGGTGACCCGGAGTGAGAACGATGCCCCGGGTGAACACGGCGGCAGCATGAACACGGAGGAACTGGTGTGAACCTGGTCTCGAGGATCGAGCGAGTCGAGAACGACCTGCGGATGCGGATCCGCTCCCGCAGGAATCGCCACAACGCGGCGGATGCACTCAGATCGATAGAGGCCTCGGAAGGTGCGCTCCCGCGGAGCATCAGGGCACAGGCCGACGACTACGCCGCCGATGTGCTCGGGTCCAGAAGATACGCGCCGTGGCTCTACGTCTACGGTGCGATCGCGGGCGAATTCCGAGAAGGCTGGATTCCCGACGATTACTACCTGTCGGTCGTTCTCTCAGCGACCACGGGTCGCTACAGCGACCTCTCCGAAATGCGATCGCTCAACACGCGCATCCTCGGACACGAGGGGATTCCCGACCGCGGCTACGTGGTCAGGGGCCGCTTGTTCAGCGCGTCGCTCGAGCCCGTCACGTCGCTCAACGAATTCATCGACCTCGTCTTCGCCGGCGTGGACCGAGTGGCGTTCAAGGCCGATGCAAGCTCCCGCGGCCGCGGCGTGCTGATCCTCGATAGGGACAGGTTCGCGCGCGCCGTCGCCGGACTTCCCGACGGCGTGATCCAGCCGTACATCGACCAGCACGCGGCATTTGCGCAGGTCACGTCCCGCTCAGTCGGGACGCTGCGGTTGACAACCGTCGTCGAACCCGACGGGCAGATTGCCGTCAGAGCGGGCTACATGCGGTTCGGCCGCGACACCGAAGATCATGTCGCTTCGGATTCGAACATCCGTGTGCCCCTCGACATCGCGACAGGAGCCTTCGAGCCTCGGGGATACACGGTCAAGTGGCTCAAGATCGATCGACATCCCGATTCCGGTTTCCTGTTCGCCGGGAACGAAGTGCCCAACTATGCGACATGCCGCCAGACAGTGGAACGGTTGCATGGGCGCATCCCGCTCGTCCCAGCGATCGGTTGGGACCTGACCGTCGCTCACGACGGCGCGGTTCACGTGCTCGAGTGGAACAGTGGCCACAACGACATCAAGTTCTCGGAGGCGACGTCTGGGCCGTGCTTCCGCGGGTTGGGCTGGGAGCACCTCGGTCGTAGCCGTCGAGGTCGTGCGTGAACGGCTCACACTCCGACGACGCCTGGATGATGCCCCACCAGTCCCTGTGGCGTCCGATGATGGCCGGGAGACGCAGGTTGCGCCGGGCGCTGCCCTGGATACTCTTTTACGCCATCGCCCTGGCCCTGATCGCCTTCTGGCCACAGCATGTCAGCAACGGCTTGGGGTTCTTCTTCACGGCTATCACCCATTACCTGCCGATCCTCACCTACACGCGCATCGAGTTCGGCTCGAACATCCTGCTGTTCGTGCCGCTCGGGATCCTGTTGGCGATCCTGTTACCGCGCATGCGCCACCTGATCGTTCCGATCGGGTTCTTCATCTCCCTGGCCATCGAATCGGTGCAGGGCGCCTTCCTCTCCGGGCGCACCTCGAGCGTCTCCGACCTCCTCGCCAATACTGCGGGTGCGGGCATCGGTCTGCTCGCTTTCGAACTCTTCGATCGGGTTGCGCGCAAACGCCGCGCTTCGGCAACGAAGGCCGAGTGACAGCCGTCTCGATGCCGGATCGGCCGATCCACGCAGCTGTCGCCTGCTGTTTCCACAGCCGCGATACCTAGAATCGAGCGGTGATTTCCCGAGGCGAACCCCGTGAAGCGCGGCTGGTCGCCGCCCACGCCGAGACGGACGACCTTCTCGGGTCCCCCGAGGGCGACTCCGGGAGCGATGACGGATCCGGGAAGCCCCCGCGCGCCCCGCGCCGCCCCCTGCTGAGGAGCGCCCGATTCTGGGTGCCGATCGGGATCCTGCTGCTGCTCATCGTTCTCGCCGTCGCCGGGCTCCTCGCAGCGAAGCAGCTCTACGGTCACGCCATGGCGGCAAAGGGCGATCTTGAGAAAGCGATCCCGCTCGTCGATCACGTGCAGACCAAGATGCTCGCCGGTGACACGGCCGGCGCGAAAGCCACCGTCGCGGAGATCTCGCGGCTCACGGCCTCGGCAGAGAAGGAGACCAGCGGCACGCTGTGGAAGAACTCGGAGTGGGTACCGGTCGCGGGACCCAACCTCACCGCGGTGCGCGTGGTCGCCGGATCGATCAACAGCCTCGCCACTAATGCGATCTCCCCGCTCACCGCGCTCGACCTGAACGCGCTGATGCCGAAGAACGGCGCGATCGACGTCAAGGGCCTCACCGCCCTCGCCGGTACGATCGACACCGCAAACACCAGCGTCACCCGCATCCGCACGAGCCTCGACAAACTCGACCGCTCCGCACTGTTCCCACAGGTCTCCGACGGCGTCGCCAAGCTCGACCGTGCCATGGCGAAGATCGAGCCGGCGCTCACCCCGATCCACAACGCGCTCACGATCCTGCCGAAGGCGCTCGGCGCCGACGGCCCGCAGCATTACCTGCTGATCTTCCAGAACAACGCCGAATCCCGTGGCACCGGCGGCAACCCTGCGGCGATCGCGATGCTCACCGCCGAGTACGGCAAGATCTCGCTCATCCAGCAGGCCAATTCCATGGATTTCAACAACGGCCGGCCGAATCCGATCATCCCGCTGAACCCCGAGACCCAGGCGTTGTACGGCACCAAGATCGGACGCTACGTGCAGGACTCCACCCTCTCCCCAGACTTCAGCGAGACGGCGCAGATCGTGCGCGCGTGGTGGGCCGAGGCGTACGGTACCCCCGTCGATGCGGTCGCCTCGATCGACCCGGTCGCGCTCAGCTACCTGCTGCGCGCCATCGGCCCGGTGACGATGCCTGCGCCGTTCGGCGAGGTGCTCACCGCCGACAACGCCGTACCACTCCTGTTGAACGAGGTGTACGCGAAATACCCTGACCCGACTGTGCAGGATGCGTTCTTCGCCACCGCGGCGAAGACCGTCTTCGATGCACTCACCAGCACGCACGCCGACCCGAAAAGCCTGCTGACCGCGCTCACGCAAGCCGCGAATGAGGGGCGTCTGATGTACTCGCCGAGCGACTCGGCCCAGGCCGAGATGCTCGCCGGCACCCCCGTCGGCGGCAACTTGCCCACCGACAACACCAAGACCACCGACCTCGGCGTATACGTCGACGACGTCACCGAAGGCAAGCTCGACTACTACATGCAGATGGGCATCGCCGCCTCGAGCACGCAGTGCCAGACCGCGCCGGGCACCGCACCGACGTTCACCAGCACCGTCACCATGCGGAACACGCTCGACCCCGCCGCCGTGGCAGATCTGCCTGTGTATGTTGCGCCCGGGCGATTCTTCCCCAAGGGTGACGTGTCGACGGACATGTACCTCTACGGCCCGGTCGGATCCACTCTCACCGGCGTCACCGTCGACGGCCAGCCCGTTGCCTTGTCCGGCCTGCCGCACCTGGGTCGCACGGCGGTCAAGATCAACGTGCTCACCCACCCCGGCCAGACCGCGACCGTCGTGGCGTCGTTCAGCGCCCCCGCCGGAAAGTACGGTCCACTCGAAGTACGCCATACCCCCATGGTGAAGGACACCCCGGTCACACTCGATGCTCCAGGGTGTGCCCCGGCGAAGAAGTAGCCGGCGCCTCACGGGTCAGTCACGTGTGGGGGCTTCGGGGCTGGCGCGCGCGGCCATTTCTTCACACTCGGCGCACGACTGGCCACCCCCTTGCCGGACGCGCAGATGTCTTGGCCTGAGACCGGCAGCCTCAGCCAATCGCCGAGCTTCACGTCCCGGAACGAAGCGTCCGCAGGCGCCGATCTGTCGCGCGACGATCTCCTTTACCTCGTTGTTGAGACGGCGCTGCGGGTAGCACCCGTGTAACGATCCGGTAGCGCGCGTGCGGGGACACGGTAATTGAACTTGAGCCACTGCAGCTTCTCGTTGTACGTGACAGGGGTGCGCAGATTCGCGAAGGCGCGAACTTGGCGCGTATTCGGCGTTCTGAACACCACCGGTGTTGCCGTCGAGTACCGTCCTTGCGGCGTACCGATCGCGGCCATGAGCACCGCGCCAGTCATCACGTACTTGACGGACGAGCTACGCGATCGTGCCGAGCGAGAGCGGCGCACGGCATAGCGCCCGCGAAGGGCTGCTGCGACGACGACGAGTGGAGACCACGTGACGGCTGCCACAGGCAGGCGGAGCCTGCCCTTGCCTTCGACGGGGGTCGTGGACGCGAGCCCCCAGGTCCGGTGGTCGCCGATGGAGTGAGGCTCCGTGTCGTCGCCCTTGTGGACGGCTCAGGCTCCGCGTTCGTGTAGGTGGTACTCATGGTGAATAACGGGTGGCGCTGAACGACACGATCGTGTGGTGCTGAACGGCAATATTCGGTGGTGCTCACCGCTCCAAGTACTCAAACTTGGCGAAGTGGTGCAACTGAATGCATGCCCGGTCGGACAGGAAGCGCCGGAAGTACCTGATGCGGGTGGGGATCCTTTTGCTGCTCGTCGAGAGAAAGACACCATTCGGGACTGTCCTGCGCCGCGCCGCCCGCGACAGAGTGGTTTTGCCATCGGAGCATTTGGCATCATCGGGCGATCGGTCCCACCAGGAATCGCACCCCCACCGCTCTCCCGTCACCGTCCAGGTGTGGACCCGCTCGACCCGCTCGGGCCCGGTGCCGCGACGGCGCGCGCCTGATCGCTGACAAGTGCTGCGAGCGCATTGCGCCATGCGTCCATCGCCGCAAAGGGCGACGGCCCGAACGGGTCCGCAGCTGCAGCAGCCGCGGCGGCCTCGGTTGCCGCAGTGCGGAACGACGGTGCCGCATCCGCATTGTCCGCCACAGCGGTAGCGGCGAACGGCGGGATCGACTGCCGGAAGGTCGTGATCGCGCTGCGGAAGGCGGTGGACGCCGCCGTGAGTGAGGCGTTCGCCGTCGATACGTCGCGCTCCAACTGATCGAGTGACGCGATCGTCGCCGTTTCCGCGGATCGTTCCGGCACCTTCACCGCAACGAGCGCGGCCACGTATGCCTGACGTGCCGCATCGGCTGCGAGCCGCGCCGGCTCGTCACAAGAGCCGACCATCGCGGCCAGCTGCGCCGCGAACGAGTCGGCGGACGCCTGCGCCGCCGCCACGGCAGCTGCCAACACGTCGACAGAGTGGTCGATCTTCGCCAAGCGTTCGGGGTCGATTGTCACGGTTGGCGACGGAACGGCCGCCACGTGAGGGTGCGCTGGCAGTGTCACGAGCGCCCACCCTACGCCCAGCGTGGCGACCCCGAGTCCCGCCGCCATGGCGATCATCTGCACACGCCCCATCCCGAACGGCGCCGCGTGGTGCTGTCTGGGCTGGGCCGGCGCGGGGACGGGAAACGCATGCGCCTGGGGCCGGGACTCGCTCTCAACCTCATCGAACAGGTGCACTTCGACGGTCTCGATGGGCTCGGTCGCGGACAGAAGGTGCAGATGCAGGTCGCGATCCGGATCCTGCGGCGTCTCGGCCTCCAGATCCGCAGTGATCGCATGCTCGAACAACTCGCCGACATCGTCGTACTGCATCGTCTCCATGGAGGTATCCGCCTCGTGCACGAACAGCGACGATGCATCGAAGCCGCGCTCGTCACCCGGCTGTGCTCCCCCAGCGGTCGCAGAGCCTGCGCTCCCGGCCTCGAACGCGGGCTGGTCCTCATCTGGCATGTGTGCTCACCCTTCCTACTCAGGGCAGTACTCCGGACTCTATCCGCAAAAGGTCCCACGGCGTCGCCGGGTGTCCCTCCGAATCGGCGGTCGCCACCAACCGGGGCGTCAGCGCGCTCACTGATCTCGAATTGTCGCCTCCCTCGCAGCGAAACCGCACTATCCGACCAGTGAGCAGCAGATACCGGCGGCCACCAGGATCACCGGCATCCAGTCAGCCCACTGACCACCCCAGCACACTGGTCGCGACCCGGACCCGGCACACCGGTCGCGAAATGTTGCTCGCGGAGAAGAAGCAATTTACGGCGACCGCGCAGCACTCAGTGGGCATGCCCGCGCTCGCCGTCATCTCTGCGCCGCGGCTCCCCCTCGCCGGGTCTACTTCGGGGTCGCGGTCACCAGGATCGGCAGGTGGTCCGACTCGCCCTGCGGGAGCGTCCGCACCGACTCCACGACGAAGCCCGACGCCGCGGCGAAGTCGTAGAACCCGCGGAACACCCGGTAGCGCGTGTAGGTGTGCTGGTCGCTCATCACGAGCTCGTACCCCACGTCGCGCATGTGTTCGCTGAGCCGCTCCTTGAACACGGGGTAGTTGAAGTCGCCGACGATGAGCTGCGGCAGGCCCCAACCGAGCTCGGACAGTTCGGCGAGCGCCGCGCGGATCTGGTCCCGCCGCAGCGCGTTGCGCGCGGTCAGCGGCGCCGCGTGCAGCGAGGCCACGAGCACATCGCGGCCGGCGTCGATGTCGCGCAGGCGCACTCCGAGCAGGCGCTCGTGCGCGGGCCGGAGCACATGATCGTGCAGCGACTTCTTCACCGAGACCGCCGCCATGTCGACAAGCCGGAACGCACTCGCCCGGTAGTAGATCGCCAGCCCCAGCCGATTGCGCTGCGTGGTGTGCGCGAGCATCAGGCCCCCGGCGCGCTCCGGCAGCGACGCGGTGTCACCCTCCTGCAGGCACAGCACGTCGGGGTCATGGGCGTCGACGAGGGCGTCGAGCTCATGCGCCGCACGATGCTTGCGCAGGTTGTAGGAGATGATCCGCACGTCCTCCACGCTACTCGTGCAGGTTCTCGCCACGCTGGGCGAGCATGCAGTATTCATGCGGTGTTAGGGAGTCGGATCCGCGATCCGCGCAGGTGGGGTCCCAGGTGGGCCCGCAGGATCTGGTTCTCGCAGGTGGGCCCGCAGGATCTGGTTCTCGCAGGTGGGCCCGCAGGATCTGGTTCTCGCAGCCGGGTCTCCTCGCACCAGGACGGATTCCGGGGTGCCCGCTCTCGGGCGTGCTGCCCGCTGCCCGCGCTCGGGCATGCTGCCCGCTGCCCGCTCTCGGGCATGCTGCCCGCTGCCCACTCTCGGGCGTGCGGCCCGCTGCCCGCTCTCGGGCATGCGGCCCGCTGCCCGCGCGGCTCGTTTTCGCCCGCACTGTTCACTGCCCGGCGCGGCGCTCACTCCCGGCGCCACTCACGGTCGCCCGCGTCGCGCGCTTCCCGGCGCGGCTCGCCGCCCGGTGCCCGCTCTCGGGCGTGCTGCCCGCTGCCCGCGCGGCTCGTTTTCGCCCGCACTGCTCACTGCCCGGCGCTGCTCACTCTCGGCGCCGCTCACTCTCGGGCATGCCGCTCGCTGCCCGGTGCGGCGCTCGCGCACCGTCACCAGCTCGGGCGGAGAACTCGCCTACGGGCGGAGGATTCGCGGCAGATCCTCCGCCCCACAGTGAGAACTCCTCCCCAGCGCGAGGAGCAGGACCCCGGTCCGCGGCGCGAGGAGCAGGACCCCGATCCGCGGCGCGAGGAGCAGGATCCGGGTCCGCGGCGCGCCCTTCCTGCTCGCCGCCCGCGCTGCTCGTCTTCGCCCGCATTGCTCACTGCCCGGCGCTGCTCGCTCTCGGCGTCGCTCATCCCGGCGGCGCTCACTCCCAGCGCTGCTCACTGCGCGGCGCTCACGCACCGTCACCAGCTCGGGCGGAGAACTCGCCTACGGGCGGAGGATTCGCGGTAGATCCTCCGCCCAACCGTGAGAACTCCGCCCTACCGTGAGAACTCCGCCCCACCGTGAGAACTCCTCCCCGGCGCGAGGAGCAGGGTCCCGGTCCGCGGCGCGAGGAGCAGGATCCGGGTCCGCGGCGTGCGCTTCCTGCTCGCTGGTCACGAAATGCGGCTCACCGCGCGCCCAACCCGCAATCTGCGACCAGCGAACGGGCGGAGAAGGGGAGCGAGGAGGAGATCGGATCCGGAATGCAGGAGCCCCGGTTCCGGCTCAGTCGTCGTCGCGGTCGCGGCGGTTGCGGGTCTGCTCGGCGCGCGCGGCGAGCAGCTCGTCCGCGGGGTAGCCGACCTCCGTGAGCGTGAGTCCGCGGGCCGGGAGCACCTTGAACGCGCTGGTCCGGGTGAGCTCGTCGCGCAGGCGCGCGAGGTCGGCGACCTCGAGCCGCCCCTCGCCGACCGCCGCGCAGGCGCCGACGAGCGCGCGCACCATGCTGTGGCAGAACGCGTCGGCCTTCACCTCGGCGACGAGCACCCCGGTCGCGTCGCGGCTCCAGCGGTAGTCGAGCAGGGTGCGGATCGTGGTCGCCTCCTCACGCGGCTTGCAGTACGCGGCGAAGTCGTGCAGGCCGATCAGGGTCTGCGCGGCGGCGTCCATGGCGCCCTCGTCGAGGGATCCGCGGATCGTCGTGGTGTCGTGCCGCAGCAGCGGGTCGTAGCCGGCCCGCGCATCCGCGAGGCGGTAGCGGTAGCGGCGCCACACGGCGGAGAAGCGGGCGTCGAACCCCTCCGGGGCGAGCGAGGTGCGCGACACCGTGACGTCGGGATACTGCCCGAGCACCCCGCGGATCCGCGACGCAAGCGAGCCGGCCGGATCGGTCGCCGCCCGCCCGTTGCGGGTGACGACGCGCGCCCACTGCTGCGCGTCGAGGTCGACATGTGCGACCTGTCCGGTGGCGTGCACGCCGGCGTCGGTGCGTCCGGCGACGACGAGGCGCGGGTCGGATCCGGGCCGTAGGCCGGGCACGGAGTCGGCCACGGGCGCGGCGCCGGCCACAGCGGCGGCGGCTCGGGGCGCGGCCCCGGCCACGGGCTGGGGGCCGGCGGCGCCGGACGCTGCGGCGGCGCCGGGCGCGGAGTTGGAATCTGCCGCCGCATCGATCGCGGGGGCGGATCCGGTCCGTTCGCCCGCCCACCCGCCGCTCGCGGGGGCGGATCCGGTCCGTTCGCCCGCCCACCCGCCGCTCGCGGGGGCGGATCCGGTCCGGACTCCGGCGGGTTCGGCGCCTGCCGCCCCTCCGGCGACGTCGGACCCGACCGCCCCCTCCGCTGTGGAAGCCTCGGCCGACGGTCCGACGATGCGGGCCAGCGCCTGCTCGATCTCGCCCTGCACGGTTCGCAGCCCCGGCTGCTTCGCCCAGCCCCGGAAATGGGTGCCGTCATAGGCGATGTCGAGACGGATGCGCACGGATCCAGGGTACCGGGGGGTGGATCCTGGCGCCCGCCGCGCCCGCGCTCCACGCCGGGGCCCGCCGCCCCGCTCTCCACGCCGGGGCCACCGCCCGCTCCCCGCCGCCCCCTCACCCGCCGCGCGAGAAACCAGATCCGGCATGAGACACCACGGCAGGCATGATGTCTCACGCAAGAAGTGGTTTCTCGCGCACGATGTGATGCACGAGCCGAACGCCCCCCCCCCCCGGCGAAACACCGGATCCGGCTCATCTCGACCGCCCCGCACTCCACGCCGGGGCCCGCCGCCCCGCGGACCCCGCCGGGCCCACCGCCCCGCGGACCCCGCGGACCCCGCCGCTCCCGAAACCCACCCCGGGCGCGCCGCTCCGCGGACCCGCCGCACCCGCCGCTCCCCGAAACCGCCGCTCCCCTCACCCGCCGCGCGAGAAACCAGATCCGGCATGAGACACCACGGCAGGCATGGTGTCTCATGCAAGAAGTGGTTTCTCACGCACGATGTGATGCTCGAGCCGAACGCTCCCCCGGCGGAACACCGGATCCACCCATCTCGACCGCCCCGCGCTCCTCGCCGACCCGCCACGCCGCGCTCCTGGCCGGGCCCGCCGCAGCGCGCTCCTGGCCGGGCCCGCCGCAGCTCGCTCCTCGCCGGGCCCGCCGCAGCTCGCTCCTCGCTGAGCCCACCGCAGGCTCGCCCGTCCGCGCCCGCAGACCGCCGCTCCCCTCACCCGCCGCGCGAGAAACCAGATCCGGCATGAGACACCACGGCAGGCATGGTGCCTCATGCAAGAAGTGGTTTCTCGCGCACGATGTGACGCTCGACCGCTCCGCGCTCCACCCCGGGGCCCGCCCCACCGCGCGTGCCAGCCGCTCCCCGCACCCCGAAACCCACCCCGGACCCGCCGCTCCGCGAAACCCACCCCGGCACCGGATCCCGTCATGTGCGACACTGAATCGCAAGCGACGGCGGCGCCCGACCGCGCGCGACCGAGATCGAAGGAGATCCGATGGTCAGCAGCACCTTCCCCGATGTCGAGATCCCCGCGGTCCCGATCCACGAATACCTCTTCGGCGACATCTCCGAGCACGACCTCGATCGGGTCGCGCTCGTCGACGGCATGTCCGGCGCCGAGACCACCTACCGCCAGCTCATCGGGCAGATCGACCTCTTCGCCGGGGCGCTGGCCGCGCGCGGCATCGGGGTGGGCGACGCGGTCGGGCTGCTCTGCCCGAACGTGCCGGCGTTCGCGACGGTGTTCCACGGGATCCTGCGCGCGGGCGCCACGGCGACCACGATCAACGCGCTCTACACGGCCGACGAGATCGCGAACCAGCTGCGCGACGCGTCCGCGTTCTGGCTCATCACCGTCAGCCCGCTGCTGCCGCAGGCCGAGGCCGCCGCCGCGCAGCTCGGCCTGCCCGCCGACCAGCTCATCGTGCTCGACGGCGCCGAGGGGCACCCGTCTCTGCGCGATCTGCTCGCCGAGGGCCACCACGCGCCCGTCATCACGTTCGACCCGGCGACGCATGTCGCCGTGCTGCCCTACTCCTCCGGCACGACGGGCCGCCCCAAGGGCGTCATGCTCACGCACCGCAACCTCGTCGCCAACGTCGCGCAGAGCACGGTCTCGATCGACCTGAACGACGAGGACCGGATCCTCGCGGTGCTCCCGTTCTTCCACATCTACGGCATGACGGTGCTGCTCAACCTCGCGGTTCGCCTGCGTGCCACGCTCGTCACGATGCCGAAGTTCGACCTCGTCGAGTTCCTGCGCATCATCGCGGAGCAGCGCACGAGCTGGCTCTTCATCGCGCCGCCGATCGCGGTCGCGCTGGCCAAGCACCCGCTCGTCGCGCAGTACGACATGAGCGCGGTCAAGGTCGTGTTCTCCGGGGCGGCGCCGCTCGACGGCGCGCTCGCGCACGCGGTCGCCGAGCGCCTGGACTGCCTGGTGAGGCAGGGCTACGGCATGACCGAGACCAGCCCCGTGACCCACACGATCCCGGTCGAGCGCGACGACATCGACCTCTCCTCGGTCGGGCTGCTGATCCCGAGCACCGAGGCCCGGCTGCTGGCGGAGGACGGATCCGACATCGTCGTCCCGGCCGAGGGTGCGAGCGAGCCCGGCGAGCTGCTCATCCGCGGTCCGCAGGTCATGAAGGGCTACCTCAACCGGCCCGACGCCACCGCAGACATGCTCGACGCCGACGGCTGGCTGCACACCGGCGACGTCGCCACGCTGACCGCCGAGGGCGTGTTCCGGATCGTCGACCGGCTCAAGGAGCTCATCAAGTACAAGGGCTACCAGGTGGCGCCGGCCGTGCTCGAGGCGGTGCTGCTCGAACACGCGGCGATCGCCGATGCCGCCGTGATCGGTGCCGCGGACGAGGACGGCCAGGAGGTGCCGAAGGCCTTCGTGGTGCTGCAGCAGGGCGCCGAGCTCGACGCCGAGGGCGTGAAGGCGCACGTCGCCGCACACGTCGCCCCGCACGAGAAGGTGCGCCTCGTGGAGTTCATCGACGTGATCCCGAAGTCCAGCTCGGGCAAGATCCTCCGCAAGGACCTCCGCGCCCGGGCCTGACCCCGGCGGGAGCGGGTCACGCCCGAGCGGGCTCGACCGGGGCTCTGCGCGGCCGGACCGGATCCACCTCCGCTCGCTGGTCGCAGATTGTCGCCATCACGGCGAGGACACCGCATTTCGCGACCAGCGAGCGCCCGTGAACCGCACTTCGCGACCAGCGAGCGTCCGTGAACCGCACTTCGCGACCAGCGAGCGTCCGTGAACCGGAGCACGGATCCGGGCGCACGCATCCGGACGCGCGTTCCCGGGGAGCGCAGCCACGCCGCGTTCCCGGGGAGCGCAGCCACGCCGCGTTCCCGGGAGCGCAGCCACGCCGCGCTCCCGGGCGCGAGTCACCAGGTGCTGTCGCCGCGGACGACGGCGTCGAAGCCGCCGTCGACGAACACCACCTGGCCGCAGAGGTGCGAGTTCTCCTCGCCGGCCAGCCACGCGAGCAGTCGCGCCGCGACCACCGCCTCGAACGGACCGTTCAGCGGCATGGGCACCTGCTCCTCGAGGAGTGCGCGCCCCTCCGGCGTCGCCACCAGCTCGGCCGTCATCGGCGTCAGCACGACGCCGGGGGCGATCGCGTTCAGCGGGATCCCGGCGCCCGCCCACTCCGCGGTCGGCGCGACCCGGCGCAGCCACCGCGCCAGTGCGCGCTTGCTCGAGGAGTAGACCTGATGCCCGGTCTCCGGCGACTCGGCGAGCACCGCGGCGCGGGACAGCGCAGCACCCTCGTCCCCCGCGAGCAGCAGCTCGACGAGGTCGTCGTCGTGCGCCTGCAGCGACGCCATCGACGCGACCGCCACGGCACGCGGCGCCGAGGAACGCTGCAGCAGCGGCCGCAGCCCCTCGAGCGTGGCGACCGCGCCGAAGTAGTTGACGGCAGCCGTGACCGGGATCGGATGGCTGAGCCCGGCGACGGCGAGCACACCATCGAGCACGCCCCCGGAGAGCTCCTCGGCGGCGCGCACCAGTTCGGTGCGGCCTTCAGGCGTGGACAGGTCGGCCGTGATGTCGGCGTCGCGCAGATCCGCGCCGATCACGCGGTCCCCTCGCGAGACGAAGAGTTCGGCCGTCGCCTTGCCGATGCCGCTGGCGGCGCCGGTGACGAGATACGTGCGGGTCATGATCCTACTTTCTGTGAGGACGACGGATCCTCCCGCGCCATGCGGGCGGCCTGGGCGAGCGCGTCGTCGCGGAACCGTCTCATCAGACGGTCGAACTCCTCCCGATCACGCGGACTCCAGTCCGCGGTGAGATCGGCGAGCATCGCATCACCGGCGTCCACGAGGCCGGCCATGAGGTCGTTTCCGGCGGGCGACAGGCGCAGCACCGTCGCCCGGGAGTCGCGCGGGTCGGTGCGCTTCTCGATGAGGCCGTGGGCGCCGAGGCGGTGGGAGATCTTGGAGATCGCGGACGCACCGAGGCGCAGTCGCGCGGCCAGTTCGGAGGCGCGGAGGGATCCGTCCCTCCCGAGCAGCGTGAGCGCGACGATCGACGTCGCGTCGAGGTCCGCACCGGCACGCCCGGCGATCCGCCGGATGAAGTCGGTGGACGACCAGAGCGAGAACACCTCCAGCAGCGCCGCCAGCTGCTGGGACCGATACGGCAGATCCTGCGCGTCGCGCTCCGGCATCCCGCACCTCCATTTACTGTCTTGAAGACAACATACTCCCCTGCGGCGCTGTGGGCGCCGATCGGCGAGGGCCGACCTCGGTGCACGCCCGGCACTCTCTGCTGCCTTCGTCGGATCGTGGCTCTGCTGCGGCGCGCACCCCGATGAGGCGGGTTTGTGAGAAGCGGCCGATGCGACGCCCCAGCGGAAGCGCTCAGCGAGGTCGGCCCAGCGGACACCGACTCAATGAGCGGTGCTGGTGCGGACAGCTGTTCACCAGGCAGCTGTTCAGCGAGCACCGGCGGCGTGGACGACGCGAGCAGCGGTCAGCGAGCCCGCGCAATGGGCAGCGACCCGGCGAGCCGGTTCAGCGAACACGAGCAGCGCAGAGCGCCGCTCCGCGGGCAGCGGCTCGGCGAGGATGGCTCAATGCGCCGCCGGATCCGCAGATCCCGCCGCACGACCCTCGCCCGCACGAGCCTCGTCAGTACCGGCCTCGCCCGCACGAGCCCCGTCAGCACCGGCCCCGCCCGCACCGCGCCGGAACACGATGAAGTGGTACAGCAGGAACCGCACCACCACGATCACGGCGATGCTGGCGAGGTTGATGATGTTCACGAGCGCCGGGCCCGGATCCCGGCCCGTGACGCCCTGCACCACGTCCGCACCGAGCCACACGAGCCCCGCGCCGAGCAGCGTGCACACCAGGTTCACGATCAGGAACAGCACGATCTCGGCGACGCGGCCGCGGCGGTCGCGATCGCGGAACGCCCACTCGCGGTTGCCGATGTACGCGTTGACCAGCGCGACGAGGCTGGCGGCGATCTTGCCGACGACGAGGTCCCACCCGAAGGCGAAGACGAAGACGTTGAACGCACCGACCTCGATGAGCGTGCTGATGCCACCGACGATCAGGAAGCGGGTGCCGACTCCCGCCAGACGGCGCAACCGGGAGCGGCGATCCATAGCCCCACTAGACTACCCGGGGACGGCACGGCCGGGGACGTCCACCTCCCTGCTGCTCCCCCTGCGGTCCGCCGTTCCCGCCCCGACCCGGGGCGCTCCAGTTGAAGGCTCGAGGTTCGAGTGCAGTACGCCCACCTGGCCGTCGTGATGCCGGCCTACAACGAGGCCGAGGGCATCGGCGGTTTCATCGATGAGATCCGCTCCGCCGTCGCCCCGCTCGCCGAGCGCGTGACGTTCGTCGTCGCCGACGACCGCTCCACGGACGGCACCGCCGCCGCCCTCGCCGGCATCGCCGACGTCGACGTGCAGACCCAGCCCGCCAACCGCGGGCACGGCCCCACCGCCCTCGCCGCCTACCGCGCCGGCCTCGCGCTGGCCCCCGACGTGCTCGTGCACGTCGACGGCGACGGGCAGTTCCTCGGATCCGAGATCGCGTCCGCCGTCCGCGCCCTGCACCGCACCGGCGCCGACGTCGTGCACGGCGTGCGCCACAGCCGCACCGATGCGTGGTACCGCCGGGTGCTCACCGCCGGCGTGCGGCTGCTCATCGCGGTCGTGGTCGGCCGCGGCGTGCCCGACGTGAACACTCCGCTGCGCGTGTACCGCCCGGAGGCACTGCGGATCCTCGTGAACGCGGTCCCGTCCGACGCCCTCGTGCCGCACGTGCACTTCTCGCTGGCCGAGGTGCGGGCGGGCCTGCGCGTGCGCTACCTGCGCGTGCGCAGCATCCCGCGGCGCGGCACGTCGTCCACCGGCACCATGTGGGGCCGGGTCTCGCGCCCCTCCCTGCCGCCGAAGAAGCTCGTCCTGTTCGCGCTCAGCGCGCTGCGCGAGGCGTGGAGCTGGTCGTTGCGGCCCGGCGCTCCCCTGCGGGCTCTGGCGCTCGAGGGGCCGGATCCGTCCGCCGTCAGCGACGAGCCCGTGCAGGCCGGCTGGGTCGACGATTCCGGATCCGGATCCGGATC
>JAFDWK010000087.1:0-2937 GCA_018268515.1 Actinomycetota bacterium | reverse complement strand
CCTCGCGACCGGACGGCTCGACCGGATCGAACGAGGGATCCGAATCGGCATGACCCGTCGCCTCGCCGGAGTCGCATTCTGGATCCTGCTCGCGCTGCTCATCCTCGCGAACGCGGTCGTGATGTGGCACAGCCTGACGATGCTGCGGTTCTGGGAGGACGAGGCGTTCAACCTCACCGTGCCGCGGAATCTGATCGCCGGCCTGGGGTACACCAGCGATGGCACGCTGTCGGGCTCGACGCTGACGCCGTTCGATCCGCGCATCTCCACCGGACCGACCGTGCTGCTGCCGGTCGCCGGGGTGCTGGCGCTCGGGGCGGATCCGGTGATCGGCGCGCGGCTCGTGCCGCTCGCATACTGGGTGCTGCTGCTCGCGGGGCTGGCCGTGCTCGGTCGGCGCCTGGCCGGGCGCTTCGGCGCGCTGATCGCCGTCGCGCTGCCGCTCGCGTTCAACACCGCGGGCAGCGTGTCTCCGATCCAGGGGCCGGCCGACCTGCTCGGCGAGATCGCCGCGGCCTCACTGATCGTGTGGGCGCTCGTCGTGCTGCCGCGCCGGGCGTGGCTCGCCGGCCTGCTGCTCGGACTCGCCGTGCAGGCGAAGCTGATCGCGCTGCTCGCCCTGCCGGCGTTCGCCGTGGCGCTGTTGCTGCTGACCCCGGTCGCGCCGTTCCGGCGGCGGCTGCTGTCTGCGCTGCGGCGCGCGATTCTCCCGCTCGTGCTCGTCGCCGCGCCGACCGTGCTGATGGAGCTGAGCGCGCTCGTGTCGCTGGGCGTCGACGGATACATCCTGCACGCCCGCGAACTGAGCGGTTTCGTGCGCACCGGAGGGCAGCACGTCGAGCCGACCACGGTGCCGCAGAAGCTCGACACGCTGGCCGGCGCCTGGTTCGTGCCGTGGTGGCTGGTGGTGCTCGCCGTCGTGCTCGCCGCTGTCTCGGTGGTCTGGGCGGCGGGCCCGCTGCGTCGCTGGTGGAATCGGGATCCGCAGCTGCTCGCGCTCGGATTCGGATCCGCCGTGGGCCTGCTCGCCTTCGTGGGCTGGTGGGCGCAAGCCGCTCAGCTGCCGTTGTGGGTGCGTCATCCCGCGGTGGGCGTGTTCGCGTTCGCGCCGATCCTCGCCGCGGTCGCGGTGCGCGCCACGGCGAGCCTGTGGCGACGGTACGGGGCGCGCGAGGCGCGCAGGGCGCGCGATGTCGGCGGTGCACCCGCCGGTCGGGCATATGCCGGTGGGGTGCCCGTCGGTGGCACACCCGCCCTCGTGCCGGCGCGGATCCTCGCCGCCGCAGTGGCTGTCGCCCTGGGCGCTGTGGTGGCCGGCGGTGCTGTCGGTGACACCACGCGCGCCGTGCAGCCGCCGACAGCGCAGACACTGGTGCAACAGCGTGCGGCGGTCGCCCCGCTGGCCGACTGGGTACGGCGCAACGGCGTGACCTGGCTGGCGGCGCGCCCCTGGGGAGCCCCGGTGTCGATCGTGGTGCTCACCGGAGCCCACGTCGGCCTGGTCGATGCCCCGGCGATGCGGCACACCCCGGTCCTCGGCTACGGTGCGTGCGCGACCGGATCCCCCCTCGCCTCGTCCGACGACGTCGTGATCTGCCCCGCCCCCTGACGCCCCGCCCCCGACACCCCGCCCCCTGACACCCCGGCCTTGCCGATCACGGCGCCGGATCCGTCTCCTGCGGGACACTCGCCTGCCTACCCCGCTCGCTGGTCGCAAAATGTGCCCACCTCAGCCTCAGAACCGCAATACGCGACCAGCGAGCAGAGGGAACCCGCACTACCCGACCAGCGAGCCGATCAGCGAGCCGACCAGGACGCCGGATCCGGATCCGTCTCACGCGGCATGCTCGCCTGCCTACCCCGCTCGCTGGTCGCAGAATGCGCCCTCCCACGCCCCAGAACCGCAATACGCGAGCAGCGAGCAGACGGAAGCTTGTCGCACCCCAGCCGCACTGCCCGACCAGGACGCCGGATCCGGATCCCGCGGTCCGAGCCCCCAACGCGCTGTCCCATCCGGATCCGCGACCCGCTCGCACCCCTACCCCGCTCGCTGGTCGCAAAATGCGCCCTCCCACGCCCCAGAACCGCAATACGCGAGCAGCGAGCAGACGGAAGCTTGTCGCACCCCAGCCGCACTGCCCGACCAGGACGCCGGATCCGGATCCCGCGGTCCGAGCCCCCAACGCGCTGTCCCATCCGGATCCGCGGCCCGCTCGCACCCCTACCCCGCTCGCTGGTCGCATAATGCGCCATCCCACGCCCCAGAACCGCAATACGCGACCAGCGAGCAGAGGGGACCCGCAGGACGCGACCAGCGACCCCCGGGCAACGACGAGGCCCGAACCCCCGGGCAACGACGAAGCCCGAACCCCCGGGCAACGACGAAGCCCGCCGCCCCACAGGGGGGACGACGGGCTTCGTGCGAGCGAGGGGCCTTACTCGGCCTTCTCCTCCGCGGCGGCGTCGGCCGGAGCCTCGGCGACGACCTCGGCGTCAGCGTCGGCGGCGACGACCTCGGCGTCGGCAACGACTTCGGCCTCGGCCGCAGCGTCCTCGACGGCCTCAACAGGCTCAGCAACCGCCTTCGCAGCGGCGGGCTTCGCAGCGGCCTTCTTCACCTTGGGGGTGACGGGCTCGAGCACGAGCTCGATCACGGCCATGGGCGCGTTGTCGCCCTTGCGGTTGCCGACCTTGGTGATGCGGGTGTAGCCGCCCTCACGCTCGGCGACCAGCGGCGCGATCTCGGCGAACAGCACGTGCGTCGCCTCCTTGTTGCGCAGCACGGACAGCACGCGACGGCGCGCGTGCAGGTCGCCGCGCTTGCCGAAGGTGACGAGGCGCTCAGCCAGCGGACGCAGGCGCTTGGCCTTGGTCTCGGTGGTCTTGATCGACTTGTGCACGAACAGCTGGGCAGCGAGGTTCGCGAGCAGCAGACGC
>JAFDWK010000086.1 GCA_018268515.1 Actinomycetota bacterium | reverse complement strand
GACTCGGCCCCCGCCGGCGGAGACCATAGGGCCGCGGGCGGGGACGACGCGAGACAGCGGCAGGGCCGCGCGACTCAGCTCTCGGCGCCTGCGAAGACCGCCCGCGCCCGGGCCATCGCGGCCATCGCCCGCGGCCAGCACGTGTAGAAGGCGAGGTGGGTGATCGCCTCGACCAGCTCCGCCTCGGTGACCCCGTTGTCGCGGGCGAAAGCGAGGTGGAAGTCGAGCTGCTCGATCGCGCCGAGCGCGACCAGCGCGGAGACCGTGACGAGGCTGCGGTCGCGCTTGGCGAGGGCGCCGCGCTCCCACACCTCGTCGAACAGCACCGCGTCCGTGTAGTGCGCGAGCGCCGGGGCGATGTCGCCCACCGAGCGCTGCCCGCCCGTCCAGCCGGTCATGCCGCGCCCCTCCCCTCGTACTCGGCGTCGGTGACGTGCTCCTTCCACACGGTCGTGGTGGCGGGGTCGTCCCCGGCCTCGAGCATCGCGAGGTGCTCCATGAAGCAGCCCGCGGCGGCGCCGTGCCAGTGGTCCTGACCGGGCGGGGTGTAGAGCGTCTGGCCCGGGCGCAGCTCCACGACGGTCCCGTCGCGGTCGCCGACGAGAGCCACCCCGCTGATGACGCGCAGGTACTGCCCGCGGGCGTGCGAGTGCCAGGCGGTGCGTGCGCCGGGTGCGAAGCGCACCATGGCGACGGTCATGCGCTGATCGGTCTCGTGCGGGGCGGCGATGCGGTCCAGCCAGACGTCGCCGTGGAACTGCTCGGGCGGGTTCTTCGTCGTCGGCACGACGGGTTCGATGGTGTTCATGGATCCTCCTCCGGGGATGCGATGGGCCTTCAGTCGGTGGTCAGCAGCACCTTGGTGGCGCGGCGCTCGTCCATCGCGCGGTAGCCCTCGGCGGCGTCCTCGATCGACAGCGTCAGATCGAAGACCGCGCCCGGGTCGATCCGGCGATCCCAGATCAGCGCGATCAGCTCCGGCAGGAACCGGCGCACCGGGGCGGGCCCGCCGTGCAGGTGCACGCTGGAGAAGAACAGCTCGGCGCCGTCGAGCTCGACCCCGTGCGACACCCCGACGAACCCGATGTGCCCGCCGGCGCGCGTGGCGCGGATCGCCTGCTCCATCGACTCCTGGGTGCCGACGGCCTCGATCGTGGAGTGCGCGCCGAGCCCGCCGGTGAGCTCCTTGATCCGGGCGACGCCCTCCTCCCCGCGCTCTTCGACGATGTCCGTCGCCCCGAAACGGCGGGCGAGCGCCTGCCGCTCGGCGTGACGGGACATCGCGATGATCCGCTCCGCGCCGAGCTGCTTCGCCGCCAGCACCCCGAGCAGGCCGACCGCGCCGTCTCCGACGACGGCGACGGTCTTGCCGGGGCCGGCCTCGGCCGCCACGGCCGCGAACCAGCCGGTGCCGAGCACATCGGAGGCGGCGAGCAGCGACGGGACGAGGTCGGCAGGCGGCTCCCCCGGCATCGCGACGAGCGTGCCGTCGGCGAGCGGGATGCGGGCGTACTGCGCCTGAGTGCCGACCGAGCCCATCATCACCTGATGCACGCAGCGGGACTGATAGCCCGCCGCACAGATCTCGCAGGTGTTGTCGCTGGCGACGAAGGATCCGACGACGTGGTCGCCGGGCCGGATCCGGGTCACCTCGCCGCCGACGGATTCGACGACGCCGATGTACTCGTGGCCCATCCGCTGCCCGCCCGCGCGGATCGGTTCGGCGCCGCGGTAAGGCCACAGGTCGGATCCGCAGATGCAGGTGGCGGTGATGCGGATGATCGCGTCGGTGGGCGAGACGACGGTCGGCATCTCGAGCTCTTCGGTCCTGACGTCGCCGGGGGCGTGCATGACGACTCCACGCATGGTGTTCTCCTCTGAGGATCGGGGCGACGACCCGCGCTCGTGGCGGGGCGTCTGCACCTACTCTGCGCCCGTTCCCCCGCCGGCGGGAGTCCCTGATGAGAGGTGTACCGGCAGGGCACCCCTGGGCGGACCGGATCGGCCTAACCTGCTGTGATGGACAACAGAGCCGAGGTGCGCGAGTTCCTCATGACCCGTCGGGCCCGCGTCTCCCCCGAGGCCGCCGGGCTGCACGCCGGAGCGAACCGCCGCGTCGAGGGCCTGCGTCGCAGCGAGGTCGCGGCCCTGGCAGGGGTCAGCGTGGAGTATTACGCGAAACTCGAACGCGGCGCGATCGCCGGGGCCTCGGCGGCGGTGCTCGACGCCCTCGCCGACGCGCTGCAGCTCGACGACGCCGAGCGCGCGCACCTCCTCGACCTCGCCCGCACCGCCGACGGCATCCCGACCAGCGGTCGCGCGCGCCGGCGTGCAAGCGGCCGCCCTGCGCAGCTGCGCCCGAGCCTGCAGTGGGCGCTGTCCGCGATCAGCGACGGGGTCGCGTTCGTCCGTGATCCGCGGCAGAACCTGCTCGCCACCAACGCCCTCGGTCGCGCCTTCTACTCGCCCGTGATCGGGGACGGCGGACGCACCCCGAATCTCGCCCGCTTCCAATTCCTGGATCCCGCCGCCCGCGACTTCTATCCCGAGTGGGACCTGTTCGCGCACATGTGCGTGGGCGTGATGCGCGCGGAGGCGGGGCGGGATCCGCACGACGTCGCGCTGCAGGATCTCGTCGGCGAACTCTCCACGCGGAGCGAGGTCTTCCGCCGGCTCTGGGCCGAGCACGACGTGCGGCGCCACGGGGCCGGCACCAAGCACTTCCGGCACCCGGTCGTCGGCGAGCTGACGCTCGCGTACGAGGAACTGGCGATCACCGCGGAGCCGGGCAACGTGCTCATGGTCTACACCGCGGAACCAGGCTCACCGTCCGCCGAGGGTCTCGCACTGCTGGCCTCCTGGGCGGCCACACAGGAGGCCGAGCGGTCGTCGATCACCGCCGCGGACGCCTGAGCGCCCGCGCACGGCTCGCCCCGCGGCACGGACCCCGGGTCGTCCCGCGTGAGCGCGGGCCGGGGCTACCGGCCAGCATCGGCGGAGGCGTCGGCGCGGGTCGTCCCGCGTGAGCGCGGGCCGGGGCCGTTCACCGGGACGCCCCGGAAACAGCGCACGGCGAGACGGGCTGCTCATGAGGGAACCGGTGTCACACGCGGCAGAGGATCTCGCCGTGCAGGATCGAGATCCAGCCGTCGTCGCTGGCCGCCCACTCCCGCCACCCTGCGCTGATCTCCTGGAGCTCCACGGGGGTCGCGGCGCCGGAGTCGACGAGCTGGGCCGCGATCGCCGAATGCCGGATCCGGTCCGCCCACATCCCGCCCCACCAGGCGCGGTCCTCGGGGTTCGCGTAGCACCAGGTGCTCGAGGTGGCGACGACATCGGTGAGCCCCGCCGCGTGCGCCCAGGACAGCAGCCGCCGCCCGGCATCGGGTTCGCCGCTGTTCGCGCGTGCGGCGGTGCGGTACAGGTCGAGCCAGCGGTCCAGCGCCGGCACCTCGGGCCACCACCGGAAGCCGCCGTAGTCGCTGTCCCGCACGGCGACGATGCCGCCCGGCTTGGTCACACGGGCGAGTTCGCGCAGCGCCTGCACCGGATCGGTGACGTGCTGGAGCACCTGATGCGCATGCACCACGTCGAAGCTCGCATCGGGGAAGTCCAGGGCGTGCACGTCGGCGACGCGGAAATCGATGCTCGTCACGCCGCGCTCCGCCGCGGTGGTGCGGCTCAGCTGCAGTTCGTCCTCGCCGATCTCGGTCGCCACGACCTCGGCGACGAACCCGGCCAGATCCGCCGTGATCGTGCCCGGCCCGGCGCCCACGTCGAGGAGCCGGTCGCCGGGGCGCAGATGCGGCAGCAGGTGGGCTGCGGAGTTCTCCGCGGTGCGCCAGCGGTGCGACCGCAGCACCGAGACGTGGTGGCCGTGGGTGTACTGCCGCTGCGGGGTGTCGGGGGTCATCGGTTCTCCTCCATCAAGACGTCGCCTCCCGCTCACCTTTCCGTTTCCCGACGCGCCCGGGAAGACCGTATTCTTCCTAGGAGTGCCGCACCTCCCCCGCCGCGGCCCTGATGCTGGAGGCCGCGCATGTCGAACGCGCTCGGTGATTTCCTGCGCGCCCGGCGCACGGACGCGCGTCTGCAGGGCGATCAGCCCCGAGGCGGCGAACGCCGGCGCACCACCGGCCTGCGTCGCGAGGAGGTCGCCGCCGCCGCGGGCATCAGCGTGGACTATTACACCCGCCTCGAGCAGGGCCGCGAGGCCCACCCCAGCGACGCGGTGCTCGAGGCGCTCGCCACGTCCCTGCGGCTCGACACGGACGCGCGCGAGCACCTGTTCCGGCTGCGCGGGCCGCACCCCGCCACGACCCGCGCATCCCGGCGGGTGGCTGCCGCCGACCGCGCGTTCGCCGAGCGCATGCAGGCGCTCGTCGACGCCGTGCGCCCGAACCCGGCCTACGTGCTCGATCGCCTGAGCACCGTGGTCGCCGCGAACCCCGAGGGGCTCGCGCTGCACGAGGGTCTCGCGGATCTGCCGCCGGCGCAGCGCAACACGTGCCGCTCCCTGCTGCTGGATCCTCGGGCGCGGCAGACGTTCGTGGAGTGGGAGGATCTGGCGCGCGGTGCGGTCGCGCACCTCCGCGCGGCGAACGTGGACGACCTGGAGGATCCGCAGCTCGTGGCGCTCGTCGACGAGCTGCGGGCGCGGAGCCCGCTCTTCGAGACCTGGTGGAGCGGGCACCTCGTGCAGCGCCGCCGCGGCGACGTCACGCACATCCGCGCCGCGGACGGCACGGCGAGCGCACGCCGCTACGAGATCCTGCACCTGCCGGAGGACGGCGTCCGCGTGACCCTGTGGCTGCCCGCGGACTGACGTCCGGTCGCTGCGGCGCCGGCCGACGACGGCACGCGTCCCTCACCCGTCCCGCTCAGGACGGCACGGGCCCCGCACCCGTCGGGCTCAGGACGGCACGGGCCCCGCACCCGTCGGACTCAGGACGGTCCGAGGACCAGGTGCCAGGTCCCGCCCGCGACGGCGAGGGAGATCGCGATCGCGGGGATCAGAGCGCTCAGCACGATCAGCGCCGTGTCGGCGCCGCTCCACGGCGCCGGACGCGCCCAGGTGCGCGGTGGCTGGTCGCGCCCGCCGAAACCCCGGGCCTCCATCGCGGTGGCGAGCGAGGATCCGCGCCGCACCGCCAGCACGAACAGGGCGAACGCCATGCCGATCCCCCGTCGGATCCGCCCCTGGTCCGCGACGCCGCGGGCGCGCCGGGCGAGGGCCAGCGAACGCCAGTCCTCGACGAGCAGGCCGAGCATGCGCATGCCGGCGAGCGCGCCGATCACGAAGCGGGCCGGCAGGCGCAGGCGCTGAGCGAGGCCGTCCGCCAGGTCGGTCGGATCCACCGTCGCGTACAGCGCCACCGCCGGCAGCCCGATCGCGAGCACCCGCAGCCCCGTCGCGACCGCGAGGGTGAGCGACCCCTCGGTGACGTGCACCACGAACCACTCGAACAGCACGGGTCCGCTCGCCTGCCCGTACAACGCGATCGTCACCGCGCTGAGCGGCGCCGCGATCCACAGCACCGCCGTGCGCAGCCAGAACTCGCGGGCGCGCAGACCGCAGCGCAGCAGCAGCGGGATCGAGAGGACCAGGGCTGCGAGCGCGGACAGCACGTCGACGGAGAGGATCAGGGGCAGCGTGATCAGGAGCGCGGCGGCGAGCTTCGCCAGCGCACTGCGCGGTGCGATCGGGCCCGGGCGGAGCACACGGGCGTCGGGCAGCGCCAGCGTCATGCGCCGACCTCCAGCCGCCGCGCATCCAGGGCGCGCAGCACCTCGTCGTCGTGCGAGATCGCGATCACCGCGGTGCCCGCGTCGCGCACCTCGGCGATGATCGCGACGAGCTCCGCCCAGGTGCGGGCATCCTGCCCGAACGTCGGCTCGTCCAGCACCAGCACCCGGGGCCGGGTGGCGAGGGCCGCGGCGACGGTCAGCCTGCGCTTCTCGCCGCCGGAGAGCGTGTACGGGTTCGCCGCCGCGAGCGCGTCCAGCCGGAGCCTGTTCAGGAGTTCCTCCACGCGCGCCTCGACCTCGGCCTCGGGCAGGCGCAGCGCCCGCGGTCCGATGGAGAGCTCGTCGCGCACCGTGTTCGACAGCAGCTGGTGCTCGGGGCTCTGCAGCACGGTGCCGATGCGCGTGAGCAGTTCTCGTGACGACCACGAGAACGGATCCTTCCCGGACGCGTCCGCATGCAGGGCCGCCGAGGCGCGCACGCGTCCCCGCTGCGGCGGGATGAGTCCGGCGAGGGTGAGGCCGAGGGTGGACTTGCCCGCGCCGTTCGGTCCGGTGATCCCGAGCACCTCGCCGGCATGCAGCGCGACGTCGAATGGTCCGGCGACCGGGACCGCCTTGGCGCGGCCGACCACGAGGTCCTCCGCCGCGAGCAGCTCCTCGCCCTGGCGGGCCCCAGGGTCGGAGTCCGACACGGCCTCGCCGGAGTCCGACACGGCCTCACCGGAGTCCGACACGGCCTCACCGGATCCCGACACGGCCTCGCCGCGGTCCGACACGGCCTCGCTGGACTCGGCGGCCGCATCCGGGGACGGCGCTGCCGCGCGGACGAGCGCCCTGGCCCGCGCGGCGACGTCGACGCCGGGAACCCACACGCCCATCGCGGCCAGCTCGTTCCCGCGTTCGGCGAGCACCGCACGCGGGTCGCCGTCGGCGATCACGACCGTCGTGTCGTCCTCGGTGCCGAGCACGATCACGCGGTCGACGAGATCGATCCAGGTGTCGATGCGATGCTCGATCACGACGAGGGTCGCCCCGGTGGCGTCGAGCGCCGAGACCACGGCGCGGTGCACCTCGGCCACCCCGGCGGGATCGAGGTTCGCGGTCGGCTCGTCGAGCAGGATCGCGCCCGGGCGCATGGCGAGCACGCCGGCGAGGGCGAGGCGCTGCTTCTGCCCGCCTGACAGCGCCGAGGTCGGCCGGTCGAGAGGCAGGTCCAGGCCGACCGCGGTGAGGGCGGCGTCCACGCGCGGCCAGATCTCCGCTCTCGGCACCCCGAGGTTCTCGCATCCGAACGCGACGTCGTCGCCGACGCGGGCGAGGATCGTCTGGGTGTCGGGGTCCTGCAGCACCATGCCGACACGACCGCGCGCGCGATCGGCGGCAAGGTCGTCGACGAGCAGGGCGCCTTCGGCCTCGCCCTCGTCGGCGCCGCCGAGCACCCCGCCCAGACCCTGCAGGAGGGTCGATTTGCCCGATCCGGAGGCGCCGAGCAGGAGCACCCGCTCTCCCGGCTCGATCCGGACGGAGGCGTGGCGGATCGCCCAGCGGCGTCGGGTGGCGTACCGCCAGCCCCAGCCGCGCGCTTCGAGTCGCGCGGGCGCTCCGGGCCGCGCCGTGCTCACACCCGCGCTGCCGCGGAACGTCCGGACGCGAAGCGGTTGAGGGCGCCCGTCGCGGCGAGCCCGCGCATGATGAGCCAGCCGCCGAGGCCGGCCACGATCGCGCCGGACACGGTGGCCGAGATCAGGGCGATCGTGATGAACAGCGCACCGGATCCGGGATACCAGAGGATCAGGTCGTTGATGCCGCACGCCAGGCCCGCGGCGGCCCCGGCCAGCAGTGCCACGGGCAGGCGCCACGAGGCGTACAGGAAGACCAGGAAGACCAGTTCGGCGCCGACGCCCTGCACGAGCCCCGACACGATCGTCAGCGGACCCCACTGGTTGCCGACGAGCGACTCGATCACGGCGGCGACGAGCTCGGTGTACAGCGCGGCTCCGGGCTTGCGGATGATGAGGCCGCCGAGCACCCCGGCGAGCAGCCACGGACCGGCGAGCAGCTCTTGCAGGCCCGGGAGCAGGGGCGTGAGCAGCGCGCTCGGCCCGGTCGACACGATGTCCCACAGCAGGAAGACGCCGGCGCACGCGACGGCGATCACGCTGGCGACGACGATGTCGACGACGCGCCAGCGCCAGAGCCCCGGCCGGCCGAGGCCGCGGGCGGTCGTGCTGTCTGCGTTCGTCTCGGACGCGCGGACGGATGTGTGCATCATCAGTACTCCTCCCTGCGCCGGCATGATCCGGATCAGGTTCGACGGTCGAAGCGCGATTCGCTCCCTCTCAGCCCGGCTCGCCGGACTCCCGTGGTGATCCGCCCATCTTAGCCCCGCGCCGGAACGTGTGCGACCGTGCGGCCGTACCGCGCGGCCTCGGCGCGTGCGCGGATACCCGCAGTTGACGGGGCCGCCCGATACGGTAGGGGGGTGAACAATGACGACGGTCCGGGCGCCGCGCAGGTAGACCCGACGATCGCCGACGCCGACGCGCCCGCTGTCGACGCCCCTCACGCCGCCGTCGACGAGGACGCACCCGAGCCCGGGGTGCTGTTCCCGACGCCTCCTAACGCCCCCGGATCCGCGTCGCTGTTCGGCCCGCGTGCGGACTCCATCCCGGATCCGCTGTTCCCGGCGCCGGATTCCCCTGCCTCCGCGCCGCTGTTCGGCAGCACCGCGGATCAAGCCCCGCCCGCATCGACGGCCGCCGAGCAGGATCCGGCGATCGAGGCTGCGCGGAGGACCGAGGCTGCGGGCACGGCCGCGCCCGCAGCGGCAGCGGATCCCGCCCCTGAGGCGGATTGGCTGACCACCGCCGAACCGATCCTCGCGGCCGAATCCGCGGTGGCGGCCGCCCCCTCGCAGCTCGCCGCAGCTGCCTCCCCCGTCACGACTCCACTCCCGGATGCGACGCCCGCTGCCGTCGCGACGGCAGCGACGCCGACCGCGGACGCCCCCGCGGAGCCGGATCCAGCACCTTTCGGGCAGACAGTTCCGGCGGCATCGGCACCCTCCGCGGAATCGGCAGTCCCCGCGGCGCCGGCAGCCCCCGCGACGCCGGCGGCCGCGCAGCCGCTTCCTTCCGCCTCCGTGGTGCGCGGCCCCGATCGCGCCCCCGCCGGCGCACTCACCTGGGTCGACGCCGCCCACCTCGGCGATGCGGCGGATGCATCCGCCCCCGCTGCCTCCGGAGCGCTGCTCGACGACGCGCCGCGGCGCAGCCTGGCCCGGCCCGGTGTGCTGCTGCCGATCGCCGGAGTTCTCGTCGTCGCGGTGGCCTATGGCGTCACCACCGCGCTCTGGCCCCTGAACGCCGTCAAGCCGGTCGCCTCCGCGGTCGCCTTCCAGCCGGCAGCGGCACCCGCCGCCGCTCTCCCCTGGCCCGCGGCCGGTAGCGCCGCCGTCGGTGTCGCCGGCATCGGCACGGTCGCCTCCGCCGAACAGCCGGCCCCGATGGCGAGCATCACGAAGCTCGTCACGGTGCTCGCATCGCTCGACAAGCTGCCTCTGAAACCCGGCGAGCAGGGGCCGTCCTTCGACTTCACGCAGGCCGACAGCGACGAGTACTGGAGCTATCTGCGCCAGGACCAGTCGGCCCTCGACGTGCCCGTCGGCGGATCCCTCACCCAGTACCAGCTGCTGGAGGGGATCCTGCTGGGCTCGGCAAACAACTACGCCGACCGGCTCGCCCGGGAGGTCTGGGGCTCGGACGCCGACTACGCGGCCGCCGCGAATCAGTGGCTCAGCCAGCACGACCTCGGCGAGATCCACGTGGTGACCCCCTCCGGGTTCGACTTCGGCAACGTCGCCACCCCGCGCGCCCTCATCCAGCTCGGCGAGATCGCGGAGAAGAACCCGGTGATCGCCGGGATCGTGAAGCAGAAGAGCGTCGACCTTCCCGGCGCCGGCACTGTGCACAACACCAACGGGCTCATCGACGACGCCGGCATCATCGGCATCAAGACCGGCACGATCGGCGACGGCGACAACACCCGCTACAACCTGCTGTCGGCCAAGGACCTGCCGGACGGCGACGCCACCGTGCGGATCTACGTCGCCGCCCTGGGACAGACCAGCGACGAGGGCCGCGTCGACGCCTCGCGTGCGTTGTACGCCGGTGTCGAGGCGGCGCTCAAGGACCAGCCGCAGACGGTGACCGAGGGCGCCGCGCTCGGCAACGTCGACACCGCCTGGGGCGAGACCGCGCAGATCGTGGCCGCCGCGGACGCCCGCGTCATCCTGTGGAACGGCGCGGCCGCGACCACGACCACGAAGTTCTCGTTGGGCGACGGGTGGAAGGCCGGCGAGAAGGCCGGCACGCTCACGATCAAGGGGCCGCTGGATTCGGCCACGGTGCCGCTGAAGCTGCGCACCGCGCTGAACGGCCCGACCCTGTGGTGGCGCCTCACCCACCCGCTCGAGCTGTTCGGCCTGACGAAGTAGAGGCCCACGAGGGAACCGCCCACGGGGCACCACGAGGTGCCGCACGACGAAGCGCCATCACCCTGGGAGGGATGATGGCGCTTCGCGCAGGATCCGATCAGATCCGGTCGTCGTCGATCTCGAACGACCGCCGGTCGGGCGCCTCGGCGGACTCGACCACGCGCTCGGCGACGGCGACCGGGGCGGTCCCGGATCCGATCACGGCAGCGGCACCGGCCTCGACCTCTTCGACAAGCTCAGGGAGCGAGGTGACGGGCCGGTCCACCGGCACCGTGACGGTCCCGGTGACGAGAGCGTCGTCGGCGTCGGTGTCGCTCGCCGCCTGCTCGAACTGCGACTGGTACAGCCGCCAGTACGCGCCCTCTGCGGCGATGAGCTGCTCGTGCGTGCCCTTCTCCACGATGTCGCCGTGCTCCATCACCAGGATGAGGTCGGCGTCGCGGATCGTGGACAGGCGATGTGCGATCACGAACGAGGTGCGCCCGTTGCGCAGCGCCGCCATCGCGTGCTGCAGCAGCAGTTCGGTGCGGGTGTCGACCGCCGACGTGGCCTCATCCAGGATGAGGATCGACGGCTGGGCGACGAACGCGCGCGCGATCGTGATCAGCTGGCGCTCACCGGCCGACACGTTCGAGGCGTCCTCGTCGAGCTTCGTCTCGTACCCCTCGGGGAGCGCGTGCACGAAGCGGTCGACGTAGGTCGCCTTGGCTGCCTCGATGACCTCGTCATCCGTCGCGGTCGAACGCCCGTAGCGGATGTTCTCCCGGATCGTGCCTGCGAACAGCCACGGATCCTGCAGCACCATGCCCGTGCGCGAGCGCAGGTCGGAGCGCTCCATCTGCGCGATGTCCTGCCCGTCGAGCAGGATCCGCCCGCCGCTCAGCTCGTAGAACCGCATGATGAGGTTCACCAGCGTGGTCTTGCCCGCGCCGGTCGGACCCACGATCGCGACCGTCTGGCCGGGCTCCACGCGGAAGGACAGATCCGTGATGAGCGGGCGGTCCTCGGTGTAGGAGAACGCGACGTGCTCGAACTCGATGACCCCGCCCGAAACCGGTCCCTGAGCCTGTCGAGGGGCTGTGGGTGCGTCCTCGGCATCGGGATCCTGCTCCTCGGCGTCCAGCAGCTCGAACACGCGCTCGGCCGAGGCCGTGCCGGACTGCACGACCGCCGCCATGCCGCCCAGCTCGCTGAGCGGCTGGGTGAACTGCTGCGAGTACTGGATGAAGGCCTGCACATCGCCGAGGCGGAGCTGGCCGCTCGCGACCATGAGCCCGCCTAGCACGGCGAGGCCGACGTAGGTGAGGCTGCCGATGAAGGTCATCGCGGGCATCATCAGCCCGGACAGGAACTGGGCCTTGAAGGCGGCCTGGTAGAGCTCCTCGTTCTCGACCTGGAACTTGTCCAGCGCGTCCTTCTCGCGACCGAACACCTTGACCAGCGCGTGGCCGGAGAAGGCCTCCTCGACGCGGGCGTTCAGGCGGCCGACCTTGCGCCACTGGATCCCGAACGCCTTCTGCGAACGCGGTCCGATGACGCCGAAGATCACGCCCATGAGCGGCAGCGCCACGAGGGCGACCAGGGCCAGCTGCCACGAGATCGAGAACATCATGATCAGCACGCCGACCACGGTGAGCACCGAGGTGATCGCGCCCGACAGCGACTGCTGCATGGTCTGCGTGATGTTGTCGATGTCGTTCGTGACGCGGGAGATCAGCTCTCCGCGCTGCACCTTGTCGAAGTACGACAGCGGCAGGCGGTTGATCTTCGCCTCGACGTCCTCACGCAGGCGCCACATCGTGCGCACCATGATGATGTTGATCACGTAGCCCTGGATCCAGCTCAGCAGAGCGGATCCGACATAGATCGCGAGCACCGCGGTGATCACCCAGCGCAGCTGCCCGAAGTCGATCCCGTCGCCGACCTTGAACGGGCCGAACGCGGCCACCATGTCGGCGAACTGGTTCTGCTTGGCGGCGCGCAGCGCCTCGACGACCTGCGCCTGATCGGTGCCCTTCGGGAACCCGGGGAAGCCGTTCTGCCCCTTGCCCAGCATCAGGGAGGTGAACCCCTCGTAGATGATGTTCGTCGCATTGCCGAGCACCTTGGGTGCGGCCACCGCGAGCACGACGCCGAGCGCCCCGAGGATCGAGACCAGCACGAACCACACGGCGCTGGGCTTGAGCAGCCCGATCATCCGCTTGAAGCTCGGACCGAACTGGCTCGCCTTGCCCGGCGCGGGACCGCCGAACATCCCGCCGCCCTGCTGGCGCGCCTTCTCGGCCTGCTCGGCCTCTTCGCGCTCGGCGTCGGTCATCTCCTCGGTCGCGACGGATCCGCCGGCGTACTTCGCCCGGCGGGCCTGCATGCGCTCCGCGCGCGCGGCCTTCTTGTCCAGGCGCTCGGACCCTTCGGTCCCTGAGCCCGTCGAAGGAGTCGAAGGGCTCATGCGTCCACCCCCAGCTGCGACTCGACGATCTCTTTATAGGTGTCGCTCGTCTCGAGGAGCTGCTCGTGCGTGCCGACGGCCACCATGGTGCCGCCCTCGAGGACGACGATGCGGTCGGCGTCGGTGATGGTCGAGACGCGCTGCGCGACGACGATCTTGGTGACGTGCGGAAGCTCCCGCCACAGCGCCTGGCGCAGCCGGGCGTCGGTGGTGAGGTCGAGCGCGGAGAACGAGTCGTCGAAGACGAGGATCTCGGGCTGGTGGATGATCGCACGGGCGATCGCGAGCCGCTGGCGCTGTCCGCCCGACACGTTCGTGCCGCCCTGGGCGATGCTCGAGTCCAGGCCCTCGGGCATCTCCGAGATGAAGTCCCTGGCCTGGGCGATGTCGAGCGCGGCCCAGAGCTCCTCGTCCGTCGCGTCCTCGCGCCCGTAGCGCAGGTTGGACGCGATCGTCCCGCTGAACAGGAACGGGCGCTGCGGCACGAGGCCGATGCTCTTCCACAGCGCGTCCACATCGGCCTCGCGCACGTCCGTGCCGCCGACGAAGGCGGCGCCGCCGGTGACGTCGAACAGACGCGGAATGAGCGAGATCAGCGTGGTCTTGCCCGCGCCGGTGGATCCGACGATCGCGACGGTCTCGCCGGGCTCGGCCGCGAAGCTGATCCCGTGCAGCACCGGCGATTCGGCGCCGGGGTAGGTGAAGGAGACGTCGTCGAAGGCCACGGAGCCCGGAGCCGGGAAGGTCTTCACGCCGTTCTCCGGCCGGGTCATGCTCTGCTCGGCGTCCAGCACCTCGCCGACGCGCTCGGCGGAGACCGCGGCGCGCGGGATCATCATGGCCATGAAGCTGGACATGATGATGCCCATCATGATCTGACCGATGTACTGCATGAACGCGAACAGCGTGCCGACCTCGACCGTGCCGTTGTTGACCTCGATGCCGCCGAACCAGATCACGCCCACGATGGTGACGTTGAGGATCAGCATGAACAGCGGGAACAGCAGCACGAAGAGCGATCCGACGTTGCGGCCGACGACCATGATGTCGGTGTTGGCGCCGCGGAAGCGCTCCTCCTCGATGCGCTCGCGCACGAAGGCGCGCACCACGCGAACGCCGGTGAGCTGCTCGCGCATGATGCGGTTGACGTTGTCGAGCTTGCCCTGGAAGCTGCGGAACAACGGCACCATGCGGCCGATGATGATGCCGGCGACGATGAGCAGCACCGGCACGGAGACGGCGATCAGCCAGCTCAGCTGCAGGCTGGTCTGCAACGCCATGATGATGCCGCCGATCGCGAGCAGCGGGGCGGTGATGAACATCGTCGAGCCCATCATCGCGAGCATCTGCACCTGCTGCACGTCGTTCGTGTTGCGGGTGATCAGGGATCCGGCGCCGAACTGCGAGACCTCGCGTTCGGAGAAGCCGCTCACCCGGGCGAACACGTCGGCGCGCATGTCGCGGCCCAGGCTCATCGCCGCACGCGCGGCGAAGTAGGTCGCGATGACCGAGGCGATGATCTGGCCGAGCGAGACCGCGAGCATGAGCCCGCCGTGCGACCAGATGTAGGCGGTGTCGGCGTTGGCGACGCCCTTGTCGATGATGTCGGCGTTGAGGCGCGGCAGGTACAGCGACGCGAACGCGCTGCCGAACTGGAACACCAGCACCCCGAGCAACAGCCATTTGTAACGCTTCAGATAGCGGAAGAGGATCTTTCCGAGCACAGGCGGACTTTCCTTGTGGGAGCGGACTTCCCGGGGGAAGGAGGACGAGCCGAAAGACGGCCACGAAACACCCTGCCACCGGCCACCGACATTCGCATCCCCCTTGAGGCGGATCGACTCAGATCTTCGCTGAGGGCGAAACGAACCCCTGCTCCTGCGGAGAATCCCGGATCCGGCGATGGGGCGTCAGGGGCGGCGAAGGAAGCAGAATTCCGCGGGGACTCCGTTGATCCACGTCATGAAGGCGCGGCCGCAGATGTTCGACCTGCTCCCCTGATCGCTCAGCCCCAGAGCGGCACCGGCGGCACGTAGTCGCGAGCCGCTGCGGAGGCGTCGGGGGCGAGGTCGGCGAGGGTCTGCGGATCCCAGTGCGGGTTGCGGTCCTTGTCGACGAGCTGGGCGCGGATCCCCTCGACCAGATCCGGGTGGTGGTGCACGAACCACAGCACCCGGCGGTATTCCCCGGCCAGGGCCTCGCGGACCGTGTCCAGCGCGCGGGCTTCGCGCACCGCGTCGAGGGTCACCACGAGCGCGGTCGGCGCGAGGGATTCGAGCAGGTCGGCGGTGGCCCCGGGAGTGGGACCGGGGGCGGTCCCTTCGACAGGCTCAGGGACCGAGCTGGGCTCAGGGACCGAGCTGGGCTCAGGGCGCATGCGCATGCGCAGGCGCGCGATGATCTCGGGCACCGTGCCGGCCGAGAAGGCCTCATCGATCCAGGCCTGCTGCGCGGACAGCGGCGAGGGAGCCGGCGTCTCGTCGAAGAGCATGACGATCTCGCTGGGGCCGGTCGGGTCCGCCCGGTGCGCGAGCGCGTCGCGCACCGCGTCGAGCCGTTCGGACGGAACGAAGAAATCGGCGAACCCGGCGTAGAGGGCGTCGGATCCGTTCATCGTCCCGGCCGTGAGCGCCAGGAACTCGCCGAGGCGACCGGGGGCGTGCCCCAGCAGCCAGGTGCCGCCGACGTCGGGGGTGAAGCCGATCTTCACCTCGGGCATCGCGAGCTGCGAGCGCTCGGTGACGATGCGGATCGCCGCATGGCCGGCGACGCCGATGCCGCCCCCCATCGTGATGCCGTCGGCGATCGCGACGATCGGCTTGGGGTATTCGGCGATCGCGGCGTTCATCGCGTACTCCTCGCGGAAGAACTCCGCGGTGTCCCCGCTGCGCCTCGCCGTGATCTGCCGGTGCAGCTCGCGTACGTCGCCGCCGGCGCACAGGCCCCGCTCCCCCGCGCCGTCGATGTAGACGATCTCGATGTCGCTGTCGACGCGCCAGGCGTCGAGGGCCGCGTGCACGGCGCGGATCATCCCGACGTTCAGCGCGTTCAGCGCCCGCGGCCGGTTCAGCGTGATCCAGCCCAGCGCGCCATCGGTGCGCACGAGCACCTCGGGGTCGGCGACAGGGGTCTCCAGGGCGGCTTCAGCGGTGCTCACGGAGGCCACGTTACCGCGCGGTGCGGCGCTCGCGCCCCGCCCACGACCGCGCCTCGGCCGCGCATGGGTCCATCCGCGATGCGCGGCCGAAAACCGCCTCTCTTGCGCGGAATGCCCCGGATCAACCTGCGTTTTCACTCCTCATCCGGCAGGATAGAGGGGTACTGCTGTATCTATGAGAGGCCGCGGATGACCGACGGACAAGTGCTCGAGTTCTCGCATGCGACGAAGCGCTTCGGGGCGCTCACCGCCGTCGACGACCTCTCCGCCCGCATCGAGCCCGGTGCGGTGACCGCGTTCCTAGGCCCGAACGGCGCCGGTAAGACGACCTCGCTGCGCATGCTGATCGGCCAGATCCGTCCCACCTCGGGCAGCGCGACGATCGGCGGCGTCTCGTACGCCGAGATCCGCCATCCGCTGCGCACCGTCGGAGCGGTGCTCGAGGAGGCGGCCTACCGCCCCCGCCGCACCGCCCCCCGCCAGCTCACCATCGCGGCGAAGGCGAACGGGATCCCACTCTCCCGCGTCGATGAGGTGCTCGCCCTGGTCGGCCTGCAGAACGAGACCGAGACCCGCATCGGCGCGTACTCGCTCGGCATGCGCCAGCGACTCAGCGTCGCCGGGGCACTGCTCGGCGACCCCGGCGCGCTCGTGCTCGACGAGCCCGCGAACGGCCTCGATCCCGAGGGCATCCGCTGGATGCGGCTGCTCATGCGCCGCCTCGCCGACGAGGGCCGCACCGTGCTGGTCTCCTCGCACGTGCTGAGCGAGATCGAGCAGATCGCCGACAACGTGCTCGTGCTCTCCAAGGGCCGCCTGGTCTACGCCGACAGCATCAGCAAGCTGTCGGATCCGACCACGGGCGCGGTCGTCGTCGACGCCGACGACCGCTCCGCCCTCACCGCCGCCCTGCGCAACGCCGGGCTGAGCTTCGACGTGCTGCGCTCGGGCCTGACCGTGCACAACACCGATGCCGCCGCGGTCGGTGCCGCCGCCGCCGCGGCAGGCCTCGCACTGACCACGCTCCAGCAGCGCGGGCCGAGCCTGGAGGAGGTCTTCCTCGACCTGGTGCACGGCCGCCGGAACCCTGCGACGGGCGCCGTTGCGGTCGTCGCGGCTCCGGATGCGCCCGCCGCCACGGAGACGGAAGAAGCGGCTTCGGCCGAAGGCGCCGCTGCGGTGCAGAACGGGCCGGAGGCTCCCGCCGACGGCGGACCGTCCGCGGGCCTGTTCGGCGCGGCCGCCGTCGTCGCCGGCGCCGGTGTGGCTGCGACCGGCGTCGCCGCAGCAGGCGCCGGTGTGGCCGGTCTGTTCGGCGCCGCGGGACAGGCCGCAGAGGGCGCCCCCGCCGCTGTCCCCACCACGCGCCGCGAGGCCGCCGAGTTCGCCGCCGCGCAGGCCGCCGAGGCCGCGCAGGAGAACACGGAGGTCGAGGGCGCTCCGGGCGCCGAGGTCGAGGGCGCTCCGGGCGCCGAGGTCGAGGGCGCTCCGGGCGCCGAGGCCGACGGCGCGGACACCGCTCCGCTGCAGGAGGGCTCCGACGCCACCGGCGCTGAAGCCGGCGACGTTGCGGACGCCGACGTTGCGGACGGCGACGTTGCGGACGGCGACGGAGTCGAGTCAGGCGACGCGGCGGATGAGTTCTCCGTCGCCGGCGACCAGGCCTCCGCCGAGGAGCAGCCCGGGGGCGAGAACGAGTCGTCCGAGCAGGACGCGGCTTCCACGGGCTCCGAGTCCGAGGGATCCGAGTCCGAGGGATCCGAGTCCGAGGGATCCACCGGCGACCAGACGAGCGCGGCCGGATCCGACGACGCTCCGGCGGACGAGCACGGATCCGAGTCCGAAGGGGCTGAGTCCGACGGAACCGGTGAGACGGCCGACGAGGACGGCTCCCGTGACGAGCGCACCGACGACGCGGAAGCCCCCGTCGAGCACGATGCGGACCCCGCCGCAGAGAACGCGCACGAGGACGCCACCGACGGCGAGCACGATGCGGGCGACCGGTCCGAGAACGAAAGTGCCGCCGGCGACGACGCCGAGCACGCGATGGGCGATGAGAGCAGCACGATCGCCGCGGGCGTCGCGCTGACCGCTCCGATCGTGGCCGACTACACGCCGGGCGAGCCGCATCACGACGAGCACGATTCCGCGGGCGTCGACGTCGATGCCTCGGCAGACGATCAGCACGCCCCGCTCACCCACGACGCCGATCAGGGCGAGCAGGGTCCGGCACTCGGATCGTTCGAGACCGCCGCGCTGACCATCCCCGAGCAGGCGCACTCGGTGTCGTTCGACGACCTCATCACCGGGGTCCCGGCGGCGATGCAGCCGGCCGAGGAAGGGTCCGGGCAGGACGCGGAACAGCCCGCCGACGACGCTGCCCCGGCCGATGCGGCGCAGACCGACGACACCCCGACGGCGGCGACCTCCGTGATCACCACGCCCGCCGGCGACGACGAGTTCGTGACGCCCGAGCCGAGCACGGAGACCACCGAGATCGCCGGGATCGAGATCTTCGCCGCGCTCGCCGACGGGCGCACCCAGGAGATCCAGGTCATCCTCGATGAGCCCTCGGAGGACGACGACGACATCGAGGATGTGACGCAGGGCGAGATCCACCACGACGAGGATCCGCGCGCCGCGGCCGTCAGCGCGTCGCTCGCGGCCGCCGCCCGGGCCTTCTTCTCGGACGACGCCCCCTCCTACACGCCGGGGCCCACCGGCGACGAGAGTGACGCGGCGGCCGCCGAGGGCGACGCCGCGGTGCCGGGCGAGCCCTCCGAGAACGCCGACCACGACGGCGATCACCACGGCGCTCAGCAGGACGGCGACCCGCACGGGGAGCACCACCAGCACTGATCCCGGCCTGAGCCGGCTCCCAGCGGCGATCGTCTGACGACGGTCGCCGCTTCGGCGTCACGGGCCGGGTCGACCTCGGCGGTCAGGCCGGGCGGACCGCGGGCTTGCGCTTGCGGCCGGGCTTCGCGGCAGGCTCGGGCACCGGGATCGCCCCCGTCGCCGCGATGTCCGTCACTTCGGCGAGTTCCGCGCTCGCGTCGAGCCGCAGAGCCTGGGCGAGCGCGAGGCCGTGCCGGGTGGTGAGCACCAGCCGCTGGAACTCGGCGCCCTCCAGGTCGATCACGACGCTGGGCTTGTGCCGTCGGATCAGCACGAAGTCGTCGCCGTTCGCCGACTTCCAGGTGCCGGCGGCGAGCACGAGCGGAACGTGCGTGCCGGGGCTGCCGACGCCGCGCAACCAGGTCCAGGCATCATCGGTGAGCTGCACCTTGACGATCGCCTCGCGGGCGATGTGCAGGTTGTCGCGGCGGAACGAGACGGCGCGCTCGAGCGGCGACAGCTCCACCTCGAGGCGGGTCCGATCCAGCAGCAGCGTCACCATCGTCCCAGTCTGCCAGCGCAGCCTTGGATCCGCCCGCGAGGCACCTCACAGGACGGCAACGATCGCGCTGGCAGGGATCCACAATCCCGCATCCCGACCGAGGGTCCACCGCGGGACGCCTCGTGGCGCCGACCGTTCTCAGCATCGATTCACCCTGCCCTCCCTACGGCACGCCGATCCCCCGGCGCTCCCCGTTCCCGTGGATCCCCCGGATCCCCCGGCTCCCGTCTGCGCTCGCTGGTCGCGAATTGTCGCCATCGCACATCTCAGGGCACACAATGCGACCAGCGAGCGGGATACCTCGCCGATGGGGATCCGGTCGGGCCGACGCGGTCCGAGCAGGGACGGGTCAGGCCGTCGCGCGGGCCGCGGCCTCGGCCGCCGCGGGCAGCGCCGCCTCGATCGCGGCGAGCTCGGCCTCTCCGTGGGCCGCCGTGAGGAACCAGGCCTCGAACACGCTCGGCGGCAGCGCCACGCCCTGCTCGCGCATGGCGTGGAAGAACGGGGCGTACCGGAACACCTGCTGCGCCTGCGCCTCGGCGTAGTCGCGCGGCGCGCTCTCGGCGAAGGCCACGCCGAAGAGGCTGCCCGCGCGCGGCACGGCGTGCACGACGCCGGCATCGGTCAGGGCGCGGTCGAGCGCCGCCGACAGGCGCACGGCGGCGGCGTCGATCCGGGCGTAGACCTCTGGCGTCGCAAGCCGCAGCGTCGCGAGGCCCGCGGCGACCGAGAGCGGATTCCCGCTCAGCGTGCCGGCCTGGTAGACCGGCCCGGTCGGGGCCAGCTGGTCCATGACCTCGGCACGGCCACCCAGCGCGGCGAGCGGCATGCCGCCGCCCACGACCTTGCCGAACGTGAGGATGTCGGGCAGGTACTCCTCACCCGCCGTCTGCTGCAGACCCCAGAAACCGGCGGGGTGCACGCGGAAGCCGGTGAGCACCTCGTCCAGGATCATCAGCGCGCCGTGCGCGTGCGCGGTCTCGGCGATGAGGCGGTTGAACCCGGGCTGCGGTGCGACCACGCCCATGTTCGCCGCCGAGGCCTCGACGATGACGGCGGCGATCCGGTCGCCGTGCTCGGCGAACACCGCGGCGAGCGCCTCCGGGGAGTTGTAGTCGATGACGAGCGTCTGCGCCGCGATCGGCGCGGGCACACCCGCGGATCCGGGCAGGGCCAGGGTCGCGACCCCGGATCCGGCCGCGGCCAGCAGGCCGTCCGAGTGCCCGTGGTAGTGTCCGGCGAACTTCACCAGCAGGTCGCGCCCGGTCACGCCGCGGGCGAGGCGGATCGCGGTCATCGTGGCCTCCGTGCCCGTGGAGACCAGGCGCACGCGCTCGACGGGGCGGGCGTCGCCGTGGCGCACCCGGTCGGCGATGAGAGCGGCCAGCTCGACCTCGCCTTCGGTCGGAGCGCCGAAGGACAGGCCGCGGGTCGCCGCCTCCTGCACGGCCGCGACGACCTCGGGGTGCGCATGCCCGAGCAGAGCCGGGCCCCAGGACGCGACGAGGTCCAGGTAGGCGGTGCCGGCCGCATCGGTGACAGTGGCGCCGGAGGCGCTCGCGAGGAACCGCGGCGTGCCGCCGACCGAACCGTAAGCGCGCACCGGCGAGTTCACCCCGCCGGGGATCACGGCACGGGCGGCGTCGAACAGGTCGTCATTGCGGTCGGTCATGGATCCATTCTCCCGGAGGTCGCTGTGCCGTACCTGCCCGGGGCCGCGCCGGTGCCGGGCCTGCCCGGGGCCGCGCCGGTGCCGGGCCTGTCCGGGGCCGCGTCGGTGCCGTACCTGCCCGGGACCGCGTCGGTGCCGGGCCTGGCCGGGGGCTGCCACCCGCAGGAGCCCCTCCTCCATGCCCGGTCCTTCGTCTCGTTCCGCTCGCTCAGGAACCGATGCGGTCGAGGGGCGGATCCGTTCCCGTCGCAATTCCTGCCGCTTTCCCGTCGGTTTTC
>JAFDWK010000085.1 GCA_018268515.1 Actinomycetota bacterium | reverse complement strand
GACCGCGTCCTCGGGTATCCCGACTCGGCCGGACAGGTAGATCGGACGATGAGGCGTCGCGTCCGGGTCCGCGATCCACTGCGCGTTCCAGAGTGAGGCGTCGAGAACCCCGGTCTCGAACCTTGCTGGGGTGCTCCAGGGACCGCGATCTCCGCGCGCGGTCGTCAGCCGAACACGCCACTGATACGAGGATGCTGACCGGAGCGGCTCGCCGTCATAGCGGACCGTCGGAGTTCCGGCCGCTTCGTACGTCCAGACCGGGCGCAGATTCGCCTGCGCCGACGCTTCTTCGACGATGATCTCGAATCCGGCGGCCTCGTCGGACCCCGTCGTGCGCCAGGAGAGCGTGGGATGAGCGTCCGTGATGGTCATCGGCTCGTGCTGCGCCGCCGTGCGCAACGCCACGGCCGTGAGCGTCGGTGATGCTGTCGTCTCTGCGTGTGACATTCGTCGATCCTTCGTTGAACGGCCGGTCGTCATCGACGCTGGTGTGGGGTGTTGGTCCTCCTCAGCGGCACCGTTGGTCATGCGGATTCGACGAAGCGGTGCTGCCCGCTCGACACCGTGTGTTCAACGCCGCTCGGCAGGACGACCGTCGCGATGGTTCCGGCAGGGACGATGACCGTCAACGAGAACTGATCCTCCGCGATCTCCCACCGCGAGTCGATCTGACCGTGACGTGTCCGAAGCGAGGCGTGGGCGGAAGTGAGCCCGCCACCAGGCTTCGGAGCCACGGCGAAGGCGCGATACCCCGGCGCGGTCGCACGGATTCCGGCAACGTGTTCGTGCAGGAAGGAGATGACGCCGCCCTTGGAATAGTGGTTGAGGGATTCGTGGGGGTTGCCGTCCTTGTCAATGCCCGCCCACGACTCCCAGATCGTCGTCGCTCCCCGGTCGAGCATCGTCATCCAACTCGGTTCGCTGTCTCGGAGGAGAAGCTCGTAGGCGACATCGGCGCGTCCGTTCGCCGCAAGCGTCGGCAGAAGCAGTGCGGTGGACAAGAACCCGGTCGACAGGTGCGTGTCCTTTTCTCGGATCAGCTCGACAAGACGACTGACCGACCGTTCTCGCACGTCGTCGGGCACCAGGTCGAAGGCCAGCGCGCGCACGTAGTTCGCCTGGGATTCCGAGGTGAGGCGACCGCTGGCGTCAACGAACTCGGCCTGCCAGGCGGCTCGGACGGCGCTCGCGAGCGCCCCGTAGCGCGTGGCCGCGTCCACGTCGCCGAGCACTGCCGCTGACTGGCTGACGATGGAGGCCGAGCGGTACAGGTAGGCGGTGGCGATGATGCCGATGTCCTGGGTGAAGTCGAAGACGCCGTCGGGCTCGAGCCATTCCCCCCAGTGGAACCCGGTGTCCCACAGGAACTTCTCGTGCGGAGCCGGCTCGGCGGAACGTTCGATGCGGCTCTGGTGGCGTCCCTGAGCGGCTACCCCGGCGGCGTAGTCGACCCACTTCGCCATCATGTCGAACGTTTCGCGCAACACCGTCTCATCGCCGTAGGTCTGATAGATCTGCCAGGGAACGATGGTCGCCGCATCTCCCCATCCGGCCGATCCGTCGAACGAGAAGGGGATGGCCGGATTGATCGCGATGCCGTTGCTCGGTGCGACGTTCGGCACGCACCCGTCTGCGCGCTGGTCATCGGCGAGGGCGCGCAGCCACTTGCGGGAGAACCCCTCGACATCGTCGAGGAAGGAGGCCGTGCGGACGAAGATCTGATAGTCGCCCGTGTAACCCCATCTCTCGCGTTGCGGGCAGTCCGTCGGGACGTCGCACGCGTTGGAATGCCAGCTGGCGACCGCGATCTCGTGCAGCCGGTCCACCCGGTCGTTCGACGACGAGAAGGTCCCGGTCTGCGCGAGGTCGGTGTACACGAAGATGGCCGTGATCGCGTTGGGATCGAGGTCTTCGGCGAGGCCGTCGACCGCCACGTACTGGAACCCATGGGTCGTGTGACGCGGCTCGAAGACGTCTCCCTCCACCCCGCGGGATGTCACGCTGTCGATCTGCCCCGTGGGGAGCGGGTCGGGGTTCGGGTACTCGGTGTACGCGAGATGAGACATGGTGAGGTCGCCGGACGCGTCGAGCGCCTCGCCATGCGTCAGCGTGAGGGTGGATCCGGCGGGGCCGAGCTGGCGCAGCCGGACCCATCCATTGAGGTTCTGTCCGAAGTCGACGATCTGCCGCCCGCCGGGAAGGCGGGTGATGGACGCCGGGTGGTGCTCGCTCACGCGGCGGACGGGCGGTGCCGGCGAGAAGGCCAGACGCGAGCGGTCTGCCGTGAGGGAATCGCGAGCGATTCGCGCGGATTGCCAGTAGGCAAGGTCGCGACGAGTGAGATCGACGGCCTGCCCGTCCATCAGGTCGGCGGTGACGATCTCACCGGCGCGTACCTTCCAGCTCTCGTCAGTGACGAGGATGATCTCGGCATCATTCGTCGTGGCGATGAGCTTTGCGATGACCGCAGTCTGGGTGCCGTAGTTGTCGCCGATCCGATTCGGCCCGGTTCGCCCGCGAAACCATCCGTCCGAGAGTATGAGCCGTAGCTCATTCTCACCTTCGCGAAGCAGCGCGCGGACATCGTACTGCTGCACGTAGAGCGTCTTGGCGTAGCTTGTCAGACCAGGCGTCAGCTCTTGGTCTCCGACTCGAACTCCGTTGAGGTATGCCTCGTAGATCCCATGAGCGGTCGCGCTGAGACTCGCAGCGCAGACAGTGCCTTCGACGTCGAAGATCCGCGTGAACTCATACCCGGGCCGTCTCCCCCAGGGCAGTTCTTCGTTCTCGACGGGTTCGATCCACGTTGCCCCCTGGAGGGCGCGGGCAGCGTCAGCACGAGCGGTCGTTGAAGCGACAGAAGTCATCGGTGATTCTCCTGGGTCGTGAACGAGAGAGCGTTGCCGGTCACATGTGCGCTCCGCCGTCGATGCGGATCTCGGTTCCCGTGATGAATGCGCCGTCGGCGGAGATGAGCATGGCGATGACGCCCGCGACCTCCTCCGGGCTGCCCTGGCGTCCGTCGTTGAGCCGGGCCTGCAGATTGCCGAACAGGCTCCAGTCCGTGTCCGCGGGGAGGTTCTGCGCGGTGGTGCTGGTGATGCCGCTCTCGATCCCGCCGGGGACGATGTTGATGGCGCGCAGGCCCTGCTTGGCGTACTCGAGCGCGATGGAGTGCGTGAACGCCGCAATGGCACCCTTGGTCGCGGAGTAGGCGGCCATGTACGGGTGCGCGAAGAACGCCGAGGTCGAGGCGAAGTTGACGATGACGCCGGGATCGTCCTGGAGCAAGTGGGGCAGCGACTCGCGGGTCATCAGGAAGGTGCCAGTGAGGTTGACCTGGAGCAGACGGTTCCATCGGTCGAGGGTCATCTCGTGAGTGTGGTCGCCGTAGAGGATTCCCGCGGCGTTGACCAGGGCGTCCAGCCCGCCGAAGCGCGCGACGACATCCGCGACAGCGTCCTTCACGGACAGCTCGTCGGCGATATCGACCTGTCGCGTGATGAGCCGGTCACGGCTGTCATCCGAGATATTGTCACGCAGCTGCTCGAGGTCATCGCCTCGCAGGTCGAGCGCAGCGACCGTCGCGCCCTCGCTCAGCAGGCGCAGTGCTGTGCCCCGGCCGATGCCGGAGGCGGCACCGGTGACGATGATGCTCTTGTCGACGAGACGCGTGGTCATGATTGCTCCTGTCATGCGGGGATCAGATCGGATGTGGCGGGAACGACGAGATGGGTCGCCTGATGCAGCGGCGTCACCTCGACGAGAACGACTTCGTCGCGGACGTCGTCCGCGGAGACGGTGACCGAAATGGTGCCGACGGCCTCGGGCCGGATCGCGGCCAGGACCCGACCGTCGTAGGTGACGTGGGTGTCCGCATCGAAGCGCTCGGAGGTGCGGGGGCGTCCGCTCCCGAAGGCGGCGAGAGAGCCGGCGCCGGCGATCGTCACCGTGACCGGCCGGTCGGCGTCGTTGATGAGGTTGCCGTCGGCGTCACGGAGCTCGATCTCGGCGAACACGAGCGCGCCGTCACGAAGCTCGATGGACGCGCGGTCCAAACGCACGTCAAGCCGCGCATTCTCGGACGCACTGTGCAGCCTGGTTCGTCCGACCTCATGTCCACCCTTGCGCGCCACGGCGACGAGCTCTCCGTGCTCGAACGGGAGCTCGAAATCTGCGACGAAGCCGCGACGCTCACCGACCAGGGCTATGGCCACGGCGCGCCCGTTCAGCTGCAGCTCGACCTCATCTGCAGTGCTGTACACCTCGACGGTCATCGGGAATCCCTCCTCGACGCCCCAGCTCCAGCTCGAGATGGCGTCTGTCCAGCTCCACTGGCCGAGGGTGAACGAGCGGCCATGATTCGCCGGGCGCCGAACCGCGATATAGGGCTTCGTGCGGAGCCCGAAGACGGTTTCCCGGTAGTACGACATCGCGCGGCGGTGGCCGGTGATGTCGAGATCGGCCGACCACGAGGTCAGCCAGGGGAATTCCCCATCGAAGGCGTCGGGCTCTCCCTCGTACTTCACCCGGCCGACGCCGACCTCGCCGAGGTAATCCCAGCCTGACCATGTGAAGTCCCCGAGCACGTGCGGATTCTCCGTGACGAGAGCCCAATTGCGGTCGATGCGGGAGGGGAAGGTCTCGGTGCCGACCACGATGCGATTCGGATGCTCGCGACGTTCCATCTCGTATCGGACGTCGCCGTAGTTGAGTCCCACGACGTCCAGGAGTGCGAACGACTCGGCGGTCGCCGCGGTCACGAGAGGAGAGGAGACGACCCGATCCATGAAGTCGTCGGCACCGCCCATCATCGCGTTCACGCCACCGTCCGCGTTGTTCTCGGGCGGCTGCGTGTTCGCGATTGTGCCGGCTGCGGCGGACGCTGTCGCTTCGGAGATCATCGCCGCGACGTCGCGGAGGGCGGACACGAATCCGTTGATGCCGTTGGTGACGAACCGCGTGTCATCCAGCTCTCGGATCTTCTCCGCGAGCTTTCGTCCCCACTGGCTGGCGATGGCGTTTCCCGTCTCGGGGATCTCGTTGCCGATGGAGTACATGATGACGCTGGGGTGGTTGACGTCGGTCGCCACCATCGCCTCGACATCGCGCTCCCACCACTCCGGGAAGGCGAGCGAATAGTCGAACGGCGACTTCGATTCGGCCCACATGTCGAAGGTCTCGTCCATCACGAGCATGCCGTGTCGGTCGCAGGCGTCCAGCATGGCGACGCTCATCGGGTTGTGGCTGCTGCGGATGGCGTTGAAACCGGCCTGTTTCAGCAGGATCACCCGTCGCTCCTCGGCATCGGCGAAGGTCGCGGCGCCGAGGATGCCATTGTCGTGATGAATGCACGCCCCGCGCAGCTTGACGACATCGCCGTTGATGCGAAGACCGTGCGTCGGGTCCAGTCGCAGGGTCCGGATGCCGAAGGCCGTGAAACGGACCTCGGGTTCTCTCCCGATGCCTTCGAGGCGGGTGCGAGCGGTGTACAGAGTCGGCTGGTCGACGCTCCACAGCCTGGGCTCGGAGACGTAGATGCGCTGACGCACGACCGCATCGCTGTGGGGGAGCGTGGTGAGCGGGCTGCTCTCGATGCCGACGACGACACCGTCGGCATCGAGGATCTCGGTGATCACCGTCGACATGCGGGTGAGCGTGCCGACGTTGCGGACGCGGGTCTGCACGGCGACGACGGCGCGCTCGTCGTCGACGTCGGGAGTGGTGATGCGCACTCCGCCCTGCTCATGGATGTGGACGTGCTCGGTCACCCAGAGATGCACCTCCCGGTAGATGCCGGCTCCGGTGTACCAACGCGAGTCCTGATGGGCGCGGGCGTCGACGCGGATGGTGTTCTCGGCCCCGTACTCGAGCCACCCGTCGAGGGACACGACGACTGCCGCCTCCCCCTTCGGGCGCTGGGCTGCAAACGCACCGCTGACATAGATCATCGCGTC
>JAFDWK010000084.1:15134-16807 GCA_018268515.1 Actinomycetota bacterium | reverse complement strand
GCATCCATCGACGAGATCTGAGCCTTCGGGGGATCCGGATCCGCTCCGGATCCCCCGAAGCCCGACTTTTTCTTAAGAGAATTTCGACACAGGAGAACTAGTGCTCGACGCAACAACCTTCGATGAGCTTCGCATCGGCCTCGCGACCGCGGACGACATCCGCACCTGGTCCTACGGCGAGGTCAAGAAGCCCGAGACCATCAACTACCGCACGCTGAAGCCGGAGAAGGACGGCCTGTTCGGCGAGCAGATCTTCGGCCCCTCCCGCGACTGGGAGTGCGCCTGCGGCAAGTACAAGCGCGTGCGCTTCAAGGGCATCGTCTGCGAGCGCTGCGGCGTGGAGGTCACCAAGAGCTCCGTGCGCCGTGAGCGCATGGGCCACATCGAGCTCGCCGCGCCCGTCACCCACATCTGGTACTTCAAGGGCGTGCCCTCGCGCCTCGGCTACCTGCTGGACATGGCGCCGAAGGACCTCGAGAAGGTCATCTACTTCGCCGCGTACATGGTCATCTCGGTCGACGAGGACGCGCGTCACCGCGACCTGGCGACCCAGGAGAACAACATCCGCCTCGAGCTGAAGACGCTCGGCGACCGCCGCGACGCCAAGATCGCGGAGCGCCTGGCCAAGCTGGAGGAGGAGCTCGCGGCCCTCGAGGCCGAGGGCGCCAAGGCCGACGCCAAGAAGAAGGTCAAGGACGCCGCCGAGAAGGAGATGTCCCTGATCCGCAAGGGCGCCGACGAGGCGATCGTCAAGCTCGAGCGCGTGTGGGAGGACTTCCGCACCCTCGAGGTCGGCGCGCTCCGCCCCGAGGACGACGTCTTCCACGAGCTGCAGGACCGCTTCGGCCAGTACTTCGAGGCCCACATGGGCGCCGAGGCGATCCAGAAGCGCCTCGCGGCCTTCGATCTGGCCGCCGAGTCGGACAAGCTGCACCTGCAGATCTCCGAGGGCAAGGGTCAGCGCAAGATCCGCGCGATCAAGCGCCTCAAGGTCGTGAACTCCTTCCTGGAGACCGGCATGAGCCCGGCCGCCATGGTGCTGGACGTCGTGCCGGTGATCCCGCCGGAGCTGCGCCCGATGGTGCAGCTGGACGGTGGCCGCTTCGCGACCAGCGACCTGAACGACCTGTACCGCCGCGTGATCAACCGCAACAACCGCCTCCGTCGTCTGATCGATCTCGGCGCCCCCGAGATCATCGTGAACAACGAGAAGCGCATGCTGCAGGAGGCCGTCGACGCGCTGTTCGACAACGGCCGCCGCGGCCGTCCCGTCACCGGCACCGGCAACCGCGCCCTGAAGTCCCTCAGCGACATGCTGAAGGGGAAGCAGGGTCGCTTCCGTCAGAACCTGCTCGGCAAGCGTGTGGACTACTCGGGCCGTTCGGTCATCATCGTCGGCCCGCAGCTCAAGCTGCACCAGTGCGGTCTGCCCAAGACGATGGCGATCGAGCTGTTCAAGCCGTTCGTGATCAAGCGCCTGATCGACCTGGGCCACTCGCAGAACATCAAGGCCGCCAAGCGCGCCGTGGAGCGCATGCGCCCCGAGGTGTGGGACGTGCTCGAGGAGATCATCCGCGAGCGCCCCGTGCTGCTGAACCGCGCCCCCACCCTGCACCGCCTGGGCATCCAGGCCTTCGAGCCGCAGCTCGTCGAGGGCAAGGCGATCCAGCTGC
>JAFDWK010000084.1:0-15093 GCA_018268515.1 Actinomycetota bacterium | reverse complement strand
TGGCCGTGCACCTGCCGCTGTCCGTCGAGGCGCAGGCCGAGGCCCGCGTGCTGATGCTCGCCTCGAACAACATCCTCAAGCCGTCCGACGGCCGTCCGGTCACCCTGCCCTCGCAGGACATGATCATCGGTCTGCACCACCTGACCACGGTCAAGGAGGGTGCCGTCGGCGAGGGCCGCGCGTTCGGCTCCGTGGGCGAGGCGATCCTGGCGAAGGACGAGGGCACCCTCGACCTGCAGGCCAAGGTCCGCATCCGCATCCCGGGTCTGACGTTCCTCGAGGGCGAGGCCCCCGAGGGCTACGAGCGCCACGGCCTCGTGGACACCTCGCTCGGCCAGGCGATCTTCAACGACACGCTGCCCAAGGGGTACCCGTTCGTGCGCGAGGTGGCCGACAAGGGCAAGCTCTCGCAGATCGTCAACAAGCTCGCCGAGGAGTACCCGAAGGTCGAGACCGCCGCATCCCTGGACCGCATCAAGGACGCCGGCTTCTACTGGGCCACCCGTTCCGGTGTGACCGTCGCGCTCAGCGACGTCGTCACCCCGCCGAACAAGGCCGAGATCGTCGCGGGCTACGAGAAGCAGGCCGAGAAGATCCAGGCGCAGTACGACAAGGGTCTGACCACCGACGCCGAGCGCCGTCAGGAGCTCGTCGAGCTGTGGACCAAGGCGACCAACGAGGTCCAGGCCGAGATGCAGGCGAACTTCCCGAAGGACAACACCATCAACCGGATGGTCTCCTCGGGAGCGCGTGGTAACTGGCTGCAGATCCGTAACATCGCCGGTATGCGCGGTCTGGTGAACAACACCAAGGGTGAGTTCATCCCCCGTCCGATCATCTCCTCGTACCGCGAGGGCCTGTCGGTGGCGGAGTACTTCATCGCCACGCACGGTACCCGTAAGGGTCTCGCCGACACCGCTCTGCGCACCGCCGACTCGGGTTACCTGACCCGTCGTCTGGTGGACGTCTCGCAGGACGTCATCATCCGCGAGGACGACTGCGGCACGTCGAAGGGCCTGGAGCTGCCGATCGCAGCTCCCAACAGCGCCGGCGAGCTGGTGCGCGACGCGAACGTGGAGAACTCCGTGTTCGCCCGTACGCTCGCGTCCGACGTCGTGAACGAGGCCGGCGAGGTTCTCGCCAGCGCCGGTGAGGACGTCGGCGACGTGCTCATCGACAAGCTGGTCGCGCTCGGCGTGGAGACCATCAAGGTCCGCTCCGTGCTGACCTGCGACTCGGCCGTCGGCGTCTGCGCGCAGTGCTACGGCCGCTCGCTGGCCACCGGCAAGACGGTGGACATCGGTGAGGCCGTCGGCATCATCGCGGCCCAGTCGATCGGTGAGCCCGGCACGCAGCTGACGATGCGTACCTTCCACCTGGCCTCGGCCGGTGACATCACCCAGGGTCTGCCGCGTGTGCAGGAGCTCTTCGAGGCCCGCACCCCGAAGGGCGCCACCCCGATCGCCGAGGCCGATGGCCGCATCACGATCGAGGAGACCGAGAAGTCGAAGAAGGTCATCCTCACGCCCGACAACGGCGACGAGGAAGTGGTGTACCCGGTGCTGAAGCGTGCGACGCTCCTGGTCGAGGACGGCCAGCACGTCTCCGTCGGCGACCCGCTGCAGGTCGGCACGCTCGACCCCAAGGAGGTCATGCGCGTCATGGGTGCCCGCGAGGTGCAGAAGTACCTCGTCAGCGGCGTGCAGGACGTGTACCGCTCGCAGGGTGTGCCGATCCACGACAAGCACATCGAGGTCATCGTGCGCCAGATGCTGCGCAAGGTCACCGTCGTCGACCACGGCGACACGACCCTGCTGCCTGGTGAGATGGTGGACAGCCGTCGTTACCAGGACATCAACCGCGAGGCCGTCGCGTCGGGCAAGCGTCCGGCGTCGGGCCGTCCGGAGCTGATGGGTATCACGAAGGCGTCGCTCGCGACCGAGTCGTGGCTGTCGGCCGCGTCCTTCCAGGAGACGACCCGTGTGCTCACGCAGGCCGCGATGGAGGGCAAGAGCGACCCGCTGGTCGGCCTCAAGGAGAACGTCATCATCGGAAAGCTCATCCCGGCCGGAACCGGGCTGCGCCGCTACCGCGACATCACCGTGGAGGCGACCGAGGAGGCCAAGAGCGAGCGCTACCCGAACCGGATCTTCGCATCCGACGGGGCGTACGCCGACGGCGACTTCGGTTACGTCGACTTCGACGCGTTCTCGACCGACGACATCACGCCCGGCACGTACAACTGAGTGAGGCGGACGATCGTCTGATCGTCTGGCGAAGACCCCCGGATCCGCACGGATCCGGGGGTCTTCGCCTTCCGGGATCCGGGTCACGTTCCGGGTGTCACTCCGATCGCGGGTCACGCTCCCGTCCTGTGTCACGCTCCCGTCGCAAAAGATGTCGTCAAGAGCCGCTCAAAGCGACATCTTCTGCGACGGGAGCAAAGCGAGACCGCGACGGGAGTGGAGGGAGACCGCGACGGGAGTGGAGGGAGATCGCGACGGGAGCGGGGGAGAGGATCCGGTCGGATCAGGATCCGAAGATGCTCGCGACGATGCTGGACGTGTAGCCGTTCGGTGAGAGGTTCGAGTACCGCGTGTCGATGAGCACGTCGTCGCGCCAGAACAGGGTGCGGCCATCGGTGACCGGGTACTTCGGGTCCTGCCACTCCTTCTCGCAGCGGGTGCCCTTGTCGGGCGTGTAGCAGGTGAAGCCCTCGGTCTTCACGAGGCCGTTCAGCATCTCCAGCGCCTCGCCGCGGTACTTGCGGGAGATCGTGGTGGTGATGTTCGTCGTGTCGGCCTTCGGATCCGCCCAGATGCAGATCAGGCTGCCATCGGACTGCACGCCGCTCGGTCCGTAGACGGGGGAGTTCAGCGGAGTGTCGCCGAGCCGGGACAGCACGTCGGCGGAGAGGATCGCCTTGCAGTCGGTGGGCAGCGCGACCGGCGCCGTCGTCGGGGTCGGCGTGGGCGTGCCCGTCGTGCCGGGGGAGGGCGTCTTCGTCGCGGTGGGTGCAGGACCGGATCCGCCGGCGGTGCCGGCGGGAGAGGCTGCGGCACCGGGCGTCGTCGGCGTGCACCCGGCCAGTGCGGCGGCGAGGGCGAGGGCGGCGAGGGCGACCGCGGCGCTGCGTGTCTTCATGGCGCAAGGATAGGGGCTGGGGTGCGCCGGGCCGGGCGGCGCTGCGGAGTAGCCTGGGGGGGGATCGCCGGAGCGAGTCCGGGGTGGAGGGGGCGGAATGACCGAGCATCGGGTGGTGATCCTGGGCGAGGCGCGGGTCGACGAGATCCGCGACCCGGGCGGCGTGCGCGAGAGCGTGGCCGGCGACGCGGTCGAGCTCGCCACCGAGCTTCGCGCACACGGTCTCTCCCTCACCGTCGTCGCGCCTGTCGGCGAGGACTCCGATGGCGAGCGGATCCGCACCGCTCTGCGGGATCGCGGAATCCGCCTGGTCCCGCTTCCCGCGCCCGGGGGCACGCCGCGTCGCTCGATCGTGCGCGACCGTGTCGGCGCCGAGATCGTGCGGAGCCGGGGCGAGAGCGCGTTCCCCGACACGCGCCGGTCGCTCGCCGCACAGGCCGATGCCGACCTGATCGTGGACCTCCGCGACCGCGAGGTCACCACGCTCGCCGAGGAGCGCGACGATGTGCTGCGGGCACTGGGTCTGAGCGAGTCCGGGGTCCTGGACACGGGTGCGCCCGCCGATGCCTCGGACCCGGTGGGAACGGACGCCGAGGAGCCGGTACGCGTGGGCGCCGCGGGCGGGTGGGGAGTTCTCGATGTGCCGTCCGGGACCTCGGATCCGGCAGCGCCCGCGGGCCTCGGGTCCGCGCCGTCCGCCGATGCCGGGACGATTTCGGAGGGCGGGCCCGGCCCTCTCGAGCCCGGCTCTCCGGCTTCGACCGCGGAAGCACCCGGGCACAGGCTTCTCCCGGCGCCGATCACGGCCGGCACGTATCGGCACTCCCCGGTGCGGCTCCTGCCCGAGCCGCTCACGACGCGCGCGCCTTTCCCGGACCGGCACGGCCTCGAGGAGCGGATCTCCCGCATCGCGACCTGAGCACGGCGTAGCGTGGACGGCCGCTCAGTGTCGTGGAGAGTGCAGCACCGGCCGGTGTGTCCGCCGGACCAGATCGCGCACGGTCTCGAGCGGGGCGTCCGCGCCGAAGGCACCGGCCGCGCGGGCCTGCACCAGCACGTTGCCGAGCGCGGTGGCCTCGACCGGGCCGGCCAGCACCGGCAGTCCCGCACGGTCGGCGGTCGCCTGGCAGAGCAGCCGGTTGAGGGCTCCGCCGCCGATGAGGTGCACCACGTCCAGACGGCGACCGGTGAGCGCCGACGCCGTGGTCAGAGCATCCGCGAACGCCTGCGCGATCGACTCGACGATCATCCGGACGAACTCGGCACGATCGGCGGGAGGCTCGTCGCCGGCCGCGCGCACGACGGCGGCGATGCGGCCGGGCATGTCGCCCGGGGCGCTCAGCGACTCGTCGTTCGCGTCGAAGAGCGGCACGGCCGGGGCCGCCGCTGCGGCCTCGGCGAGCAGCATCGGCAGATCGATCGCGGATCCGTCCTCCGCCTCCCACGCGCGCACACTCTCGCTGAGCAGCCACAGTCCCGTCACGTTGTGCAGGAACCGGATCCGCCCGTCCACGCCGAGTTCGTGTGTGAAACCGGCGTCGCGCGCGGCATCGGTGAGCACAGGATCGGTCAGTTCGAGCCCGACCAGGCCCCAGGTGCCGCAGGAGATGTAGGCCGCGCCGGGGGAGGCCAGGGGGGCCGCGGCGACGGCCGACGCCGTGTCGTGCGAGCCGACCGCGACGACCGGCAGATCCGCGCCGATCCGTGCCGCCAGGGCCGGCAGCAGGCGTCCGATCCGCTCACCGGGGTCGACCAGCGGCGGCAGGATCCGGCCGGGGATCCCGATCCGCTCCGCGAGCGCGAGATCCCATTCCCGGTCGTGCACGCCCAGCAGCCCCGTGGTCGACGCGTTCGTGCGCTCGGCCACGCAGGCTCCGGTGAGGCGGTGCGCGATGAGGTCGGGGATGAGCAGCAGGGTCTCGGCCTGTGCTGTCGCCTCGTCGGCGGCGAGCTGGTACAGCGTGGTGAACGGCAGGAACTGCAGGCCGTTGCGGGCGTAGAGCTCGGCGAACGGGACGCGGGCGTGCACGGCCTCGACGCCCCGGGCGCCGCGCTCGTCGCGGTAGTGGAACGGCTCGGCGAGCAGGGCGTCACCCCGCAGCAGCCCGTAGTCGACCGCCCAGGTGTCGATGCCGATGCTCTCGATCGCCGGCTCGCGGCGCACGGCTTCGGCGAGACCGGAGATGACATGCTGCACCAGCGCCTCGAGATCCCAGTGCAGCCCGTCGGCGCGAGGCACCGGCCCGTTCGGGAAGCGGGCGACCTGTTCGAGCTCGAGCATGCCGTCGCCGACGCGGCCGATCATGACACGGCCGCTGGTGGCGCCGAGGTCGACCGCGGCGAAGGCGCGGGGGCGCGCCGCGGCGTTCACAGGGCCGGCCCCTGCACCGAATGCACCGGAACCTGCCGAGTGCACGGCTTGTCCGCGCGGTATTCCGATGCATTCGACACGAAGCCGTGCACTCGGCGAGCCGCGCGCATCCGCAGGTCGCTTGCGCGCTGCGGCGGGATCATCGCAGGAATGCGGCGGCGACGCCGGAGTCGACGGGAATGTGCAGGCCGGTGGTGCGGCTGAGTTCGGGGCCGGTGAGGACGTAGACGGCGTCGGCGACGTTCTCGGGGACGACCTCGCGTTTGAGGATGGTGCGGTTGGCGTAGAACTGGCCGAGGTCCTCTTCGGCGACGCCGTAGGTCGCGGCGCGGTTGGCGCCCCAGCCGGAAGCGAAGATCCCGGATCCGCGGACGACGCCGTCGGGGTTGATGCCGTTCACGCGCACGCCGTGCTCGCCGAGCTCGACCGCGAGCAGGCGCACCTGGTGGGCCTGGTCGGCCTTGGTGGCGGAGTAGGCGATGTTGTTCGGGCCGGCGAAGACGCTGTTCTTGGAGGAGATGTAGACGATGTCGCCGCCGAGTTTCTGATCGATGAGGATCCGGGCGGCGGCCTGGGAGACGAGGAAGGATCCCTTCGCCATCACGTCGTGCTGCAGGTCCCAGTCCTTCTCGGTGGTCTCCAGCAGGGGCTTGGAGAGCGAGAGGCCGGCGTTGTTGACCACGAGGTCGACGCCGCCGAACGCGAGCACGGCCTCGTTCAGCGCCGCGTGCACGGCGTCGGCGTCGGCGACGTTCGCGGCCACGCCGATCGCGACGTCGGTGCTGCCGAGTTCCGCGGCGGTGGCCTGGGCCTTGGCGAGGTCGAGGTCGGCGACGATCACGCAGGCGCCTTCGGCGGCGAGCCGGGTGGCGATGGCCTTGCCGATCCCGGACGCGGCGCCGGTGACGAACGCGATCCGGCCCTGGTGGCTCCTCGGCTTCGGCATCCGCTGCAGCTTGGCCTCCTCGAGCGCCCAGTACTCGATGCGGAACTTCTCCGCGTCCGAGATGGGGGCGTAGGTGGAGAGGGCTTCGGCGCCGCGCATCACGTTGATCGCGTTGACGTAGAACTCGCCGGCCACCCGTGCGGTCTGCTTGTTCGCGCCGTAGGAGAACATGCCGACACCGGGCACCAGCACGATGAGCGGGTCCGCGCCGCGGATCGCGGGGCTCCCGGTCCCTGAGCCCGTCGAAGGGATGGCGTGCGCGTCGTAGTACGCCTGGTAGTCGGCGCGGTAGGCGGCGTGCAGTTCGTGCAGGCGCGCGATCTGCTCCTCGACGGTCGCCGTCGCGGGCAGGTCGAGGATCAGCGGCTTCACCTTGGTGCGCAGGAAATGGTCGGGGCAGCTCGTGCCGAGCGCGGCGAGGGCGGGGGCCTTCTCGGACGCGAGGAAGTCGAGTACGGCGTCGCTGTCGGTGAAGTGACCGACCATGGGCTTGTCGGTCGAGGCGATCCCGCGGATCGTCGCGGCCAGCGCGGCAGCGCGCTCACGCCGCGCGGCCTCGGGCAGCGCCTCGAAGCCGGCGCGGATCCCGCCGAACGGGTCCGCCGTGCCGTGCTCGGCGATGTACGCGGCGGCGGTCTGGATGATCCACAGCGAGTTCGCCTCGGCCTGCTCGGACGTGTCTCCCCAGGCGGTGATGCCGTGCCCGCCGAGGATGCAGCCCACCGCGTCGGGGTTGTCGGCCTTGACCTGGGCGATGTCCAGCCCCAGCTGGAACCCGGGGCGCCGCCACGGCACCCACGCGACCCGGCCGCCGAAGATCGCCGCCGTCAGCGCCTCCCCGTCGGCGGCGGTCGCGATCGCGATGCCGCTGTCGGGGTGCAGGTGGTCCACATGCGCGGCGTCGACGAGCCCGTGCATCGCGGTATCGATCGACGGCGCCGCCCCGCCCTTGCCGTGCAGGCAGTAGTCGAACGCGGCGACCATCTCGTCCTCCCGGTCCACGCCGGGGTAGACGCCCTGCAGGGCCCGCAGCCGGTCCAGGCGCAGCACGGCCAGGCCCTGCGCGGTGAGGGTGCCGAGATCGCCACCGGATCCCTTCACCCACAACAGCTCGACCGGCTGCCCGGTGACCGGATCCGTGTCGAATCCCTTCGCGGAGGTGTTCCCGCCCGCGTAGTTCGTGTTTGCCGGGTCGGCGCCCAGGCGGTTGCTGCGCGCGATCAGCGCGGCGGCGGTGGGGGTGGGGGTGGTCATGACTCTTCCTCGGGTGCGGTGATGGTGCGGGTCTCGGACGATGGGCGGGCGCGCTCAGGCACCCCAGCCGGCCTGGGTGCCGCCGACACGCTCGCCGGCGATGCGCTCCAGGTAGCCGGAGGCACCGAACGCCGCCATCGGGTCGGCGGGCAGGCCGCGCTCTTCGCGCCAGGCGGCCAGCGCCGGACGCACGTCGGTGTAGAACGCGTCCATGAGCACGGCGTTCGCGGCGAGCACGTCGTTCGCGCGCTGCGCGGCGGCGAGGGCCTCACGGTCGATCAGCAGAGCGCGCGCGGTCATCTCCTGCACGTTCAGCACGGAGCGGATCTGCCCCGGGACCTTCGCCTCGATGTTGTGGCACTGGTCGAGCATGAACGCCACCTCGGGGTTGTTCAGGCCGCCGCCGCGGATCACCTCGGAGAGGATCCGGAACAGCTGGAACGGATCCGCCGCACCCACGATGAGGTCGTCGTCGGCGTAGAAGCGCGAGTTGAAGTCGAACGAGCCGAGCTTGCCGAGGCGCAGCAGCTGCATCACGATGAACTCGATGTTCGTGCCGGGGGCGTGGTGGCCGGTGTCCAGGCACACCATGGCCTTCTCGCCGAGAGCGGCGACCTGCGCGTAGCTCGTGCCCCAGTCCGGCACGTCGGTGTGATAGAACGCCGGCTCGAAGAACTTGTACTCCAGCACCAGGCGCTGTGCGTCGCCGAGACGCGCGTAGATCTGCTGCAGCGAGTCCTGCAGGCGGTCCTGCCGGGCGCGCATGTCGTTCTGGCCGGGGTAGTTGGATCCCTCCGCGAGCCAGATCTTCAGGTCCCGGGATCCGGTCGCGTGCATCACGTCGATGCAGGAGAAGTGGTGATCGATCGCCTTCTGCCGGATCCGGTCGTCCTCATGCGTGAGCGCGCCGAACTTGTAGTCCTCATCCTGGAACGTGTTCGAGTTGACCGTGCCCAGGGACACGCCCAGGTCCTCCGCGTGCCGGCGCAGGTCGTCGTAGGAGTCGACGAGATCCCACGGGATGTGCAACGCCACGGTCGGCGCGAGCGCGGTGTGCGCGTGCACCTGGGCGGCGTCGGCGATCTTCTCATACGGATCGCGGGGCGTGCCCGGCGTGCCGAACACCCGGAAGCGGGTGCCGGAGTTGCCGAACGCCCAGCTGGGCAGCTCGATCGCCTGCTTCTCGAGCTCGGCGAGGATCTCGGGGGAGAGCGTGGTCATGATGCGGTGCTTTCTTCAGTGGCGGACGTACGGCGGGCAGCGGTGAGCTGATCGGCCAGATGGAAGATCTCGGTCAGAGCGGTCGCGGCCTGATCAGGCCGGCCGTCGAGGCCGACGAAGTACGGTGACATCTCGGCCTCCCACTGCGCCGCGATCGGGGATGCGGCGAGATAGGCCTGAGCGGCGTCATCGTCGTCGGTCTCGTAGTAGCCGACGAGCCGGCCGCCGTCGGCGAGGAACAGGGAATAGTTGCGCCGGCCGGCGGCGGCGATCTCGGCGAGCATCTCGGCCCGCACCGGCGTGTGCCGGGCGACGTAGTCATCGACGAGCTCGGGCCGGATCCGCAACTCGAAGCAGTGCCGGGTCATGACTGTTCCCTTCGTCCCGCGATGCTCCATCGGAATATGAATCGTTTCAAATTGAAAGTAGTTCACGAGGGCTGGGCCTGTCAATACTCGCAAGGACGCAGGGCGACGACGGCATGGTTCGTTTCATGTTCGTGCTCGCGTCCTGGCTAGAGTCGGAGCGGGAGGAACGATGTCAGTGAGCGTGAAGGACGTCGCCGAGGCGGCCGGCGTCTCGGTGGGGACCGTCTCCAATGTCCTGAACCGGCCCGATCGGGTGGCGGCGGCCACTGTCGACCGGGTGCAGGACGCGATCGACCGGCTCGGTTTCGTACGCAATGACGCGGCTCGGCAGCTGCGCGCAGGGCGGAGCAACAGCATCGGCCTCGTCGTGCTGGACGCACGCAACCCGTTCTTCGCCGATGTCGCACAGGGCGCGGAGGAGCGGGCGGCGGAGCACGGGCTCACCATCCTCGTGGCGAACAGCGACGAGAAGGCCGAACGCGAGCTGGCGCACATCGATCTGTTCGAGCAGCAGCGCGTGCAGGGCGTGCTGATCACCCCGGTCGCCGAGTCGCTGCCGCGCCTGATGCGGCTGCGCGATCGGGGGATGCCCGCGGTGCTCGTCGACCGCCAGTCGCAGGACGGCGGATTCCCCTCGGTCGCCGTCGACGACGTCAGCGGGGGGCGGATCGCCGTGGAACATCTCAGCGACATCGGGCGCCGCCGCATCGCGTTCGTGGGCGGCCCCCTGTCGCTGCGCCAGGTGTCGGATCGTCTCGACGGTGCACAGCGCGCGGTCGCCGGACGCGATGACGCGACCGTGGAGTTCATCGGCACCGAGGGGCTGACGGTGGAGGCGGGCAGGGATGCCGGCCGACGGATTCTCGAGCGCGCGCCCGGGGCTCGCCCCGACGCGCTGTTCGCCGCGAACGACCTCCTCGCCCTGGGACTGCTGCAGGCCCTCGTCATGACCGGGGACGTGCGCGTACCCGACGACATCGCCCTGATCGGCTACGACGACATCGCCTTCGCCTCGTCGGCGGTCATCCCGTTGAGCTCGGTGCGGCAGCCCGCGGCGCTCATCGGGTCGACCGCGGTCGATCTCCTCCTGCAGATCTCGCGCGACCTGCAGGCTCCGAACGAGCATGTCGTCTTCCAGCCGGAGCTGGTCGTCCGCGCCTCCACCGCAGGCTCTGCGGAGCGCTGAGCCGCCTCGCGGATCCGCTCAGGGCCCTCGATTTCTCGTGACCGGATCCGCCAGGTATGCTTGATCTTCGCGCCCCCGGTCGGCTGGAAAAGCGGGGCGGGCGTGCATGGCGAGTTGCCCGAGCGGCCAAAGGGAGCTGACTGTAAATCAGCCGCGGAATGCTTCGGGGGTTCGAATCCCTCACTCGCCACCCACAGATCGAAGGCCCTCGCACAGCGGGGGCCTTCGTCGTGTCGCGGGCCGACCCTCGCTCAGGCCTATAACCCTCAGGCCTGCGCCGCGGGCCGTGCGAAGAGATTCACGAGGTTCCCGTCGGGATCGCGGAACAGGGCGGACCGATTGCCCCACGGCATCGTGGTCGGCTCGAGCACGACGTCGTCGAGCGTGTCGCGGAGCCGCGCGAACTCGGCGTCCACGTCTGCGACGAGGAACTCGATGATCACGGAGTCGTTGCCGCCCGGTCGCGGAGCGCGGTCGCCGAGCATGGCGACCGTCGCAGGGCTTCCGATCGCGAGAGTCGCGGTCGGAGTCCGCAGTTCGGCGAACACCGGTGCCGGCCGGGTCGCGGTCGTCTGCGTCACGGCTTCGTAGAAGCGGGTCAGACGCTCGATGTCGTCGGTGATGATGCGGATCGATGCGAAGTCCAAGGCTGTCCCTTCCGTCGGCCACCGTGGCTCGACGAGTCCATCCTCGGGGTGGCCGCCGACATCGCCGCCCGCGCGGGGGCTTTTCTAGACTGGTGGTCATGCGTGCCCTCACCGAAGACCAGATCCGGGCGTCGTTCCGCAATGCGGAGCCTGATGAGGTGGCAGAGATCGCGATGCCGCACGACCTGATGCTCGCCGAATGGGACTACCTCGACTTCTTCGCGTGGCGGGATCCGATCGCCTCCCGCAGCGGCTACATCCTGGTCGAGCAGGGCGGTGAGGCGGTCGGGATCGTGCTGCGCGCCGCCGATCCGTCCCGCGTGCGCTCCGGGATGTGCAACCTCTGCCACACGATGCAGCCCGGCAATCAGGTCGCCCTGTTCGCGGCGCGACGTGGCGGCGAGCAAGGGCGCAAGGGGTCGGTCGTCGGCACCTACATCTGTGCCGACCTGTCCTGTCATGAGAGCGTGCGACTCGCCCCGCCGCTCGCCCCCAGCGAGATCCGGGCGGAACAGCACGCCGACCGCCGCCTGGACGGCACGCACCGTCGCGTGCGCGCCTTCGTCGATTCCGTGCTCGGCGACGCCTGACCCGGGCGCATCCCGCATGGCGGGCGATAGTGAGTCGCAGGTTCATGATCAGTGAGACTCAGTACCAGAATCCGGTGGGCCGCGGGTAGGCTGGGCGAGCGGCCGGATGGTCGCGCGATCACCGCCGATCCCGAGGGAGTCCCCATGACCGACCCGCTGCTCTACCGCGTCGACGACGGCCTCGCCAGGATCACGCTGAACCGTCCCCAGCGGCTGAACGCCTTCAACGCCGATCTCGCGCACGCCTGGGCGGACGCGACGGCGGACGCCGCGGGCGACAGCGCGGTGGGGGCGATCCTGATCGAAGGAGAAGGGCGCGCGTTCTGCGCGGGCGGCGACGTCATCGACATGGCCACGGGCATGGGCGGCCCGGAGCAGGTCGAGCGCCTCGCCCACGTCATCCACGCGGGCATCCGAAGCCTGGTCTCCTCCACCGTGCCGGTCATCGCGGCCGCGCACGGCACCACCGCCGGGGGCGGCCTGGGCATCCTGCTCGCGAGCGACTATGCGGTGGTCGGATCCGATTCCCGCTTCGGCAGCCTCTACGCCAACGTGGGGCTCACCCCTGATCTGTCCGTGAGCGCCCAGCTGGCCGCGGCGGTCGGCGAGCGGCGCGCGCTGCAGCTGCTGCTCACCGACCGCATGCTGTCGGCGGCGGAGGCGGTGGAGTGGGGCATCGCGGCGGAGGCGGTGGGCGAGGGCGACGCGGCGTCGATCGCGGCCGCCGTGCGGACCCGCGCCGAGGAGCTCGCCCGGTTCTGGCTCTCCGGTGCGTCCGGCGCCTACGGGCAGGCTAAGCGGCTGATCCGCTCGCGGCAGGAGCGCACGTTCCAGGGCCAGCTCGACGAGGAGGCCCGCACGATCGCGGCGGCGTTCGGCGGGGGTGAGGCGCAGGCGCTGATCGCGGCGTTCGCGAGTCGCTCCAGCGGGCGCTGATCGCATCGGGGTTCCTGTCCGGGGGTGCCGTCGTCGGTGACGTGAACCCCATGCCTCGAGGAGTTCGTGCGCCGCGTCCGACGATCCGCACAGGAGTGCCCGCGAGACGGGTTCTCCACCGTTTCCGACCTCGCCCCGATCGGACCGGGCCCTCGTGCGAGGATGAGAGCACGACAGACGGGGGATCCCATGGCGAACACGGCCACGCCGGCGAAGTCCGGACCGAACACCTCATTGCTCATCCGCGGCGCCATCTGGATCGCGATCGGCGCCCTCATCGCCGCCGCACTGGTGTGCGTGGTGTGGGTGCTCATCGGCGATCAGCAGGGCCTGATCGGGAGAGCCTTCCTCACGATCGTGCTGCTCGCGGGCTTCGCCGCGATCGCGATCCTCGAGGCGAGCCTCGCGCCGAACCGCGCCGACTGGCTGGCGCTGCTGAGCATGGTCTCCTGGATCATCGCGCTGCTGGTCGGTGCGGTGAAGATCTGGCTGCCGGAAGACTCGTTCCTCTTCGCCGGATTCTCCGGGCCCGAGCGTTTCTTCCAGCTCGTGCTCGTGGTCGGCATCCTGCAGCTCGCACTGCTGCATGTGCGCCTGTTCCAGAAGGCCGCGGCACGCCACGTGACGTCGTTCACCTGCAGCATCGTCTGGGCCACGTACGCATTCCTCGCGGTGCTGGTCGCGATGCTCGTGTTCTACCTGACGTTCCCGAACACGTTCCACTACGCCGAGCTGTACTGGCGGATCGTCGTGGCGCTCACGATCCTCGCCGCGGTCGGCACCATGCTCATCCCGCTGCTGAACGCGTTGTTCGCACCGAAGCGGCCCGCTCCCGCGGCGCCGGCGCTCGTGCCCTACGCGGCCCCGGCCGCGGTGGCGTACCCGGCGGCCGAGCCGCAGCCGTGGCCCACGTACGCCGACGGGCGCACCCCGCTGCCGGTCCTTCCGGACGGCTCGCCCGATTGGAACGCCTACTACACGGGCGTTCCCACGCCGGGGTCGACGATTCCGGGGCAGCCCGCGACAGCCCTTCCGGCGTCGCCGGTTCCGTCTGCCTCGGGGGTGCTTCCTGCTCCGGCGGGAACTTCGGCTCCGGCGGAGGCCGTGCCGCCGCTGCCCGCGCAGTCTGCCACGGAGGCAGCCCTGGCGCAGCCCGACGCCGCCGCGCCGGTGTCGCCCGCGGCTCCCTTCGCCCCGGCCGTGCCCCAGCAGTCCGCGGCGGAGGCCGCCGCCGCACCGGTCGCGGGAGGTCACGGCCTGACGGGTGCGCTGAACTCGGGGGAATCCGCACCCGATGCGGATCCGGCGATCTCCGCGACCGAGCCCCCGGCGTTCCCGTCGGCACCGCCCGCTCCGCCGACGCCCCCGGCCGCGTCGTGACCGTCGCCGAGCTCCGTGACCTCGCGATCGACATCGCGCGCGAGGCGGGGGACCTGGCGCAGCGGCGGCGGGCGGAGGGCGTGTCGATCGCCGCGAGCAAATCGACGCTCGCCGACATCGTGACCGAGGCCGATCGCGAGGTCGAGGCGCTGATCCGCGCGCGTCTGGCAGCCGAGCGTCCCGGCGACGGTTTCCTCGGAGAGGAGTCGGGCGGCGGTGAGAGCACCACGGGCATCACCTGGGTCGTCGACCCGATCGACGGCACCGTGAATTACGCCTCGGGGATCCCGCTGTACGCGGTGAGCATCGCCGCCGTCGAAGGCGGCAGCGACCCCGACCGGTGGACCGCGCTCGCCGGCGTCGTGCAGTCCCCGGTCGTGGGGGAGACGTTCTCCGCCGCCCGCGGCGAGGGTGCCCGCCTCAACGGCGAGCGCCTGCGTGTGGCAGAGCCGGGCCCTGCCGGTGCTCTGCTCGCGACCGGCTTCGGCTACGACCCGAGCACGCACGCCGGCGACCTCGCGACGGTCGGCCGGGTGATGCCCGTCGCGCGCGATCTGCGCCGCGGAGGCAGCGCGGCGACCGACCTCGCGTATGTGGCCGCCGGCCGTCTCGACGGATACTTCGAGCGCGGCCTGAGCCCCTGGGACTTCGCCGCCGGGGCGCTGCTCGTGCAGGAGGCCGGAGGGGTGTTCGTCCGGCCCGAAGGGGGCGACGTCGTGCGCCGGATGAACCTCGCCGGCAGCGCGGATCTCGTCGCCGAACTGCGGCGTCGGATCCTCGAGACCCCCTGAGATCCGCGGATCCGGTCCCGGACACGCCCGTGTTGCGCGGGAGCCGCCTCGATTCGGTCACGCGCGGATTCTTTGGTATTCTCGTCTGGTTGCCCTCTGAGGGCAGCACGCCCCGATAGCTCAGTGGCAGAGCACTTCCATGGTAAGGAAGGGGTCGTCAGTTCAATCCTGACTCGGGGCTCGCAGTATCCATCGGATGCCGTGCGGCAGGGTAGCTCAGTTGGTGAGAGCGCACGACTCATAATCGTGAGGTCGCGGG
>JAFDWK010000083.1:991-5964 GCA_018268515.1 Actinomycetota bacterium | reverse complement strand
GTGGAGAAGTCCGCCGACGGATACGCCAAGGCCACGAGCGAGGCGTACGACCGTCGCGCCGCGGAGATCTACACCGAGCAGGCCGCCGACGTCGACATCATCATCACCACGGCCCTCATCCCGGGACGCGCGGCGCCCCGGCTCATCACCGCGGCGGACGTCGCCGCGATGAAGCCCGGCAGCGTGATCGTCGACATGGCGGCGGGCCAGGGCGGGAACGTGGAGGGATCCGTCGCGGGCGAGCGCATCGTCACCGAGAACGGCGTGATCATCCTCGGCTACACCGACCTCGCCTCGCGCCTCGCGGCCCAGGCCTCCCAGCTCTACGGCACGAACGTCGCCAACCTCGTCGCCCTGCTCACCCCGGCGGGGGACGGCGTGCTCGCGATCGACTTCGACGACGTCGTGCAGCGCTCCGTCACCGTCGTGCGCGACGGCGCCGTGACCTGGCCGCCGCCGCCCGTGCAGGTCGCCGCGGCACCGGTCGCCGCGGCCCTTCGACAGGCTCAGGGACCGCAGGGGGAGGCGCCCGCCAAGAAGGGCATGTCGGCCGGGCGCAAGGCGCTTCTCATCGTGCTCGGCATCGCCGCGCTGTTCGCGGTGAACGCCTTCGCTCCCGCACCGCTGCCGCAGCACTTCACGGTGCTGACGCTCTCGGTCGTGATCGGCTTCTACGTGATCGGCAAGGTGCACCACGCGCTGCACACCCCGCTCATGTCGGTCACCAACGCCATCTCGGGCGTCATCGTGGTCGGCGCGATGCTGCAGATCACGGATCCGGATCCCGTCGTCCAGGCGATCGCCGCGGTCGCGGTGCTGCTCGCGTCCATCAACATCTTCGGAGGATTCGCGGTCACCCGCCGCATGCTCGCCATGTTCACACTCGGGAAGTCGGCCCCACTCGGGAAGTCGGAGAAGGGCGGCCGGAAGTGACCGTCGCTGCTCTCGCCACCGCCGCGTACATCGTCGCGGCCCTGTTGTTCATCCTCAGCCTCGCCGGACTCAGCAAGCACGAGACCGCGCGCTCCGGCGTGATCTTCGGCATCTCCGGCATGGTCATCGCGCTCGTGGCGACCGTGTCGCTCACCGTCGCGCACGCCTGGTCCGGCGGCGCCGTGATCGGCCTGGTCCTCCTGCTCGTTGCGGTGCTCGTCGGGGCCGGGATCGGCCTCTGGCGCGCCCGGGTCGTCGAGATGACGGGCATGCCCGAGCTCATCGCGCTGCTGCACAGCTTCGTCGGTCTCGCCGCGGTGCTGGTCGGCTGGAACGGCCATCTCGCGCACGCGGAGATCGCGCCCGCGCTGGTCGGGATCCACAACGCCGAGGTCTTCATCGGCATCTTCATCGGCGGCGTGACCTTCACCGGATCCATCGTCGCGTACCTGAAGCTGTCGGCGCGGATCTCCTCGAAGCCGCTCATGCTCCCGGGCAAGAACGTGCTGAACATCCTGGCGCTCGCGGCGTTCCTGGTTCTCACGGTGTGGTTCGTGATCGACCAGCAGCTGTGGCTGCTGATCGCGATCACGGTGCTCGCGTTCGCACTGGGGTGGCACCTGGTCGCCTCGATCGGCGGCGGCGACATGCCGGTCGTCGTGTCGATGCTGAACAGCTACTCCGGCTGGGCGGCGGCCGCGGCGGGCTTCCTGCTGAACAACGACCTGCTGATCGTCACCGGGGCGCTGGTCGGATCCAGCGGTGCCTACCTGTCGTACATCATGTGCAAGGCGATGAACCGGTCGTTCCTGTCGGTGATCGCCGGCGGCTTCGGGATCGTGGCCTCCGCGAGCTCCGACGAGGAGCACGGCGAGCACCGTGAGATCACGGCGACCAGCGCCGCCGAGATGCTCACCGCGGCGAAGAGCGTCGTGATCACGCCCGGATACGGCATGGCGGTCGCGAAGGCGCAGTATCCGGTCGCCGACCTGGTGGCGAAGCTGCGCGAGCGCGGCGTCGACGTGCGCTTCGGCATCCACCCGGTCGCGGGGCGCCTGCCCGGCCACATGAACGTGCTGCTGGCCGAGGCGAAGGTGCCGTACGACATCGTGCTGAGCATGGAGGAGATCAACGATGACCTCGCGTCGACCTCCGTGGTGCTCGTGATCGGCGCGAACGACACGGTCAACCCGGCCGCCGCCGAGGATCCGGGCAGCCCGATCGCCGGCATGCCGGTGTTGCGGGTGTGGGAGGCCGAGAACGTGATCGTGTTCAAGCGCTCCATGGCCGCGGGCTATGCCGGAGTGCAGAACCCACTGTTCTTCCGCGACAACGCGCAGATGCTGTTCGGCGATGCCAAGCAGCGCGTGGAGGACATCATCGCGGCGCTCTGATCGTCGCGGAGCGCATCGCGGGCCGGTCCTGGAAACGGGGCCGGCCCGCGGCGTTCCCGTGCTCGCATCCGGGCCGGGCCGGCCGGGTCCCTGAGGGCGTCCGCGCGATCACGGGCGGCGTTCCTGGGAGAACCCGATGGATCCGGTGAACGGATCGGGAACGGTGCCGTCGACCCCTGTCGCCGGCGACCGGACAGGCCTACCGTCGGTGCGGGACCCGATGCCGGGGCGCGCCCGGCGTCCTCCGCGGCACCGAGGCCCCTTCCCCTGAACGAAAGGATCCTCGATGTTCCGTTCCCGACTCGGCACGGCCGGCGCGCTCGGCGCCCTCGTGCTGGCGGTCGCAGCCGGTGGCGCGGCCGGCGCGCTCCCGGCCGCCGCCTCTCCGCGCGCGGCCGCTGCCACATCCACCCCGATCCAGCACGTCGTCGTGATCTTCGGTGAGAACGTGTCGTTCGACCATTACTTCGCCACCTACCCGAACGCCGCGAACACCGCGGGCGAGACGGTCCAGGGCACCGGGGCCGCGGCCTCCTCGTTCACGGCGGCGAAGAACACGCCGACCGACATCGCGACGCTCGCGAACGCCGGCCTGCTCGCACCGAACAACCCCAACTCGGTGCAGCCGAAGCGGCTCACGCCCGGCCAGGCCGTCACCTGTGACCAGGATCACGAGTACCTCGCGGAGCAGAAGGCCTACAACGGCGGTGCGATGGACAAGTTCGTGGAGAACACCAGCACCGACGCCTGCGGTGCGCCGGGAGACCCGCGGTACCGCACCCCCGGCATGACCATGGACTACTACGACGGCAACACCGTCACCGGGCTGTGGAACTACGCCCAGCACTACGCGCTCAGCGACAACAGCTTCTCCGACACCTTCGGCCCCTCCAGCCCCGGCGCGCTGAACCTCGTCTCGGGGCAGACGCACGGCGTGATCAGCGTGGATCCGTTCACGGGGAAGCAGACCGCGACCCCCGACGCGTACACCGTGAAGAGCCCGAACGCGCAGGGCGTCGGCACCATGACGGAGGATCCGGATCCCGCCTTCGACGACTGCTCCGACGGCAGCCACGCGAAGACCTACGCGCTCGCCGCGATGCAGGGCCGCAACATCGGCGACCTGCTGAACGAGAAGAACGTGTCGTGGGGCTGGTTCCAGGGCGGATTCACCCCGCAGAGCACCAAGACCATCAAAGGCGTCGACTACGCGCAGTGCACCACGACGCACACGAACATCGCCGGCGTCTCGTCGACCGACTACAACCCGCACCACGAGCCGTTCCAGTACTTCGCGTCGACCGCCAACCCGCACCACCTCGCGCCGGCCTCCGACGCCGAGATCGGGCACGCCGGCCAGGCCAACCACCAGTACGACATCACGGCCTTCAACCGGGTCGTCGACACCGACAACATGCCGGCGGTCTCGTACCTGAAGGCGCCGAACTACCAGGACGGGCACGCATCGTACTCCGACCCGATCGACGAGCAGTCCTTCGTCGTCAACGAGATCAACGCGATCCAGAAGTCGAAGAACTGGGGCTCGACGGCGATCGTGCTCGCCTACGACGACTCCGACGGCTGGTACGACCACGTCGCGGCGACGGTGACCAACGCCTCGAACGACCCGCAGCACGACGCCGCCTGGTGCCTCGACGCGGCGGCCGCGGGCACGCCGGTCCTCGGCGGCTACGCCGACCGCTGCGGGCCCGGACCCCGCCAGCCGCTGCTCGTGGTCTCGCCGTTCGCGAAGAAGGACTTCGTCGACCACACCGTCACGCAGCAGTCCTCGATCCTGCGGTTCATCGAGGACAACTGGGATCTCGGTCGCCTCGGCGACGGATCCCTGGACGCGGTCGCGGGATCCCTCGGCAACATGCTCGACCTCTCGCACCCGCGCAAGGACGCATCCCTGTCGCTGGATCCGGCCACCGGCACGATCGTCCCGCCGGACTACTGCGCGGGCAACAACGGCAAGCACCTCGGGCAGGGCGGCGGCTGCAGCTGACCCGACCCTGCGACGCGGGCCGGCTCTCCTCGGGGGCCGGCCCGCGTGGCGATTGCGGTGCGGTGCCCACAGGGATGCGGCCACCGGCATGGTTCCGCTGCAGCACAAGGACGGCGCCGCCGGGGCGGTCGCCGGGGAATGCGCGCGTTTCAGGCGGAGTAACCTGCGGCGCGGGCCACGATCGCCTGCGCGGCAGGGAGCGGGGCGGCGCCGTAGAGGAACCCGCGCGCCCCGCCCAGCCGCGATGCGGAGAAGGCATCCGCCACCGCGGCCGGCGCATGCCGGATCAGCAGTGACGCTTGCAGGGCAACCGCGAGCGCCTCGGTGAGTCGGCGCGCGCCGGCCTGAGCCTCGGCGGACGCGGGGTCGCGCTGCGCGTCGCGGAGCAGTCGTTCCGTGCCTGCCACGTGGGCGTCGAGCCGCGTGTCCGCGCCCTCCGCGAGGCGCACCTCGGCGAGGAACGACTCCGCGGTCTCCGGCTCCCGGGCGATCGCGCGCAGCACATCCAGCGCGATGACGTTGCCGGATCCCTCCCACACCGCCATCACGGGCTGCTCGCGGTAGCGCCGGGCCAGCGGGAACGCCTCCGTGTAGCCGTTGCCGCCGAGGCACTCCAGTGCCTCGTACGCGTGGCCGGG
>JAFDWK010000083.1:0-941 GCA_018268515.1 Actinomycetota bacterium | reverse complement strand
CGGGGCGTCGGATTCGTACGCCGCGGCGACCCGCAGCGACGCCGTGATCGCGGCATCGGTCTCGACGGCCAGATCGGCGAGCACCTGCGTCATGGCGGGCTGGTCGGCCAGCAGCGCCCCGAACGCCGAGCGGTGCCGCGCGTGCCAGATCGCCTCGGCCGTGGCCTGCCGCATGCCGGCGGCGGTGCCGAGCATGCAGTCCAGCCGGGTCTGGTTCACCATCTCGATGATCGTGCGGACCCCGCGGCCCTCCTCGCCGATCAGCCGTCCGGCCGTGCCGTCGAACTCGACCTCGCTCGAGGCGTTCGCGCGGTTGCCGAGCTTGTCCTTGAGGCGCTGGATGAGGAACGGGTTGCGGGAGCCGTCGGGCAGCACCCGCGGCACCAGGAAGCAGCTGAGCCCGCCGGGAGCCTGCGCGAGCACGAGGAAGCCGTCCGACATCGGCGCGGAGCAGAACCACTTGTGCCCGGTGAGGATCCAGGATCCGTCCCCGGCCGGCATCGCGGACGTCCGGTTCGCGCGGACGTCGGATCCGCCCTGCTTCTCGGTCATCGCCATGCCGAACAGCGCCGACGTCTTGCCGGGTGCGAGCGCAGGGGAGTAGTCGCGGGAGAACAGCCGCGGGAGCCACTGCGCGCGCAGTTCGTCCGGTGCGAACTGCTGCAGGGTCGGCACCACGGCATGCGTCATCGACACCGGGCACGCGTGCCCCGGCTCGACCTGCGCGAACAGCAGGAACTGGGCGGCGCGGGCCACCTGCGCACCGGGACGCGGATCCGCCCACGCCGCGGTGTGCGCGCCGGCCGCGATCGCGGCGCCGATGATGCGGTGGTACGAGGGGTGGTATTCCACCTCGTCGATGCGCCGGCCCCAGCGGTCGAACGCCGTGAGCGCGGGCTCGTGCACGTTGGCGAGCTCGGCGTCGCGCTGGAAGTCCGCGG
>JAFDWK010000082.1 GCA_018268515.1 Actinomycetota bacterium | reverse complement strand
CACCTCAGAATGAAATTCGGGTCGCGACGGTCATCCCGCCCAGAGGATATGTACGGTTTGCGGCATGGGCGGACGCCTAGAGTTCAAGCATGCGCAGAGCGAGCCGATCCGCTGCACCCGATGTCCCCCAGCTGCCCCTGATGGAGGCGGCAGAGCTCGACGCGCAGCTCGACATCAAGCCGACCTGGCGGGGCTGGATCCACGCGGGCACGTTCCCCGTGGCGATCGCGGCGGGGATCGTGCTCATCGCGCTCGCCCAGGGCACGCCGGCGAAGTGGGCGGCGGCCGTGTTCATGGTCACGTCCCTGCTGCTGTTCGGGAATTCCGCGCTGTACCACCGCTTCGACTGGAAGCCGAAGACCAAGACCATCCTGAAGCGGATCGATCACGCCAACATCCTGCTGCTGATCGCCGGCACCTACACCCCGCTCGCGACGCTCGCCCTGCCGCCGGGGAAGGGTGTGCTGCTACTGGTGCTGGTGTGGTCGGGGGCGATCCTGGGAATCCTGTTCCGGGTGTTCTGGATCCACGCCCCGCGCTGGCTGTATGTCGCGCTGTACCTGCTGCTCGGCTGGGCCGCGATCATGTACATCGTCGATCTGGTCAACGCGAACGTGGCCATGATGGTGCTGGTCTGCGTCGGAGGCCTGCTCTACACCGGCGGCGCCATCGTGTACGCGCTGAAGAAGCCCAACCCGTGGCCCGGGAAGTTCGGCTTCCACGAGATCTTCCACGTGTGCACCGTGCTGGCGTTCCTCTGCCACTGGACCGCGTGCCTGCTCATCTCGCTCGAGCCGCTGCGCCCCTCGCTCGGGTTCCCCGGCTGAGCCGGGTCCCGGACGGATCCCGGGACGCCGGCCCGGAAGGCCGGGTCAGCCCTTCGGGGTGCCCTCGTCGCCAGCGGCGTCGGCGGCCTCCTCGGCGTCGAGTTCGGCCCGCACCTCTTCGCGGTAGCGCACCCGGCGGATCCGGCGCTGCATGTCCCAGATCAGCACGGCCGCGAACACCACGACCACCGCGACGATCACGAAGCCCACGGGCCCCGGGGTGACCAGATTCGGGTCCACGGTCGGTGTCGGCGTGGGTGTCGCCGTCGCAGCAGTGAGGATCGCCTCGATCATCGGTCGCCTTTCTGGGGTTCGGCCCGTTCGAGCCGGGGCTCCGCACGGGATACCCTGGAACCACAAGCCTAACGATCGGATGCACCCCGCCGTGACGACCCCCGCCCAGCTCGATGAGCGCTATGGCCGCGGACCCCGTCGGCGCCTCCCGATGGTGCTCGCGATCACCGCCGCCGCGATCGTCGTCGGCGTGTTCGGGTTCTGGACGTGGCAGGGCTCCGCGAACACCGTCGATGTGACGGGCACCGGCTTCCAGCTCGTGGACGAGCACAGCGTGACCGTGTCGTTCCAGATCACGGCGCCGGTGAACCGGCCGGTGCACTGCATCGTGGAGGCGCAGGACGAGGAGTTCGGCATCGTGGGCTGGCGCCTGGTCACCTACCCCGCGTCCGCGAAGCACACCCAGGCGTTCACCGAGCACGTCCCCCTCGTCTCGGCCGCGACGACCGGTTTGGTGAACTCCTGCTGGGTGTCCTAGGCTCATCGTGTTGATCGACGCCCCGGCAGGTGCCGGGGCGTCTTGGCATATCCGGGACGGTCTGATCCCGGATCCGATTCGCAAGGAGTTCACCGTGTCGAACGACGTACAGGTCCCCTTCCTCACGCAGGAGGCGTACGACCGTCTTGTCGCGGAGCTGGAGAACCTCTCCACGGTCGGCCGCGAGGAGATCGCCAAGCGCATCGAGGTCGCCCGCGAAGAGGGAGACCTCAAGGAGAACGGCGGCTACCACGCCGCGAAGGACGAGCAGGGAAAGATCGAGGCGCGCATCCACACCCTGGAGATGCTGCTGAAGACGGCCAAGGTCGGCGAGGCCCCGGCCAGCCGCGGCATCGTCGAGCCCGGCACCGTCGTCACGGCCACGGTCGCGGGCGGCGAGGAGGTCTTCCTCCTCGGCAGCCGCGAGATCGCGGGCGGCACCGACCTCGACGTGTACAGCGAGGCGAGCCCGCTCGGATCCGCGATCCAGGGCCTCAAGGTCGGCGAGAAGACCTCCTACGAGGCGCCCAACGGCCGCTCGATCGAGGTCGAGATCCTGAAGGTCGAGACCTTCGCGGGCTGACCGCACCGCACACACGACGAACCCGCCGCGCCATCGGGGGCCGGCGGGTTCGTCGTCTGCGACGGGGGCCGCGTTCGGCTAGTCCTGCACGACGATCGGCTCGAACCCGGCGGCGCGCAGCGTGTCGAGGGTGAGCTCGGAGTGCTCGGGTCCCCGGGTCTCCACGCTGAGCTCGAGGATGACGTCGTTGATCTGCAGGCCGTGGCCGTGCCGCGTGTGCATGGCCTCGATGACGTTGGCGCCGGCGTGCGCGATGAGCTCGGACACCCGGGCGAGCTGGCCGGGGCGGTCCGGCAGCGGGATGCGCAGCGTGAGGTAGCGTCCCGAGGCCGCGAGACCGTGCGACACCACGCGCTGCAGCAGCAGCGGATCGATGTTGCCGCCGGAGAGCACGGCCAGCGTGGTGCCGGTGCCCGTCAGCTTGCCGGCGAGGATCGCCGCGACGCCGACCGCGCCGGCCGGTTCGACCACGACCTTGGCCTGTTCCAGCAGCAGCAGCAGCGCACGGGCGATGTCGTCGTCGCTGACGGTCACGACCTCGTCGACGAGCTCCTGGATCATCGCGAACGGCACGTCGCCGGGGCGCGCCACGAGGATGCCGTCGGCGATCGTGGGGTGCGTGGTGATCTCCACCGGGTGGCCTGCGGCGAGCGACGGCCCCATGGCCGCGGCGTTCTCGGCCTGAACTCCGATCACCCGCACCGTGCGGCCCTGCTCGGCGGCGCGCGCCTTCACTGCTGCGGCGACGCCCGCGATCAGGCCGCCGCCGCCGATGCCCACCAGGATCGTGTCGACGTCGGGCACGTCCTCCACGAGCTCGAGGCCCAGCGTGGCCTGGCCGGTGACGATGTCACGGTGATCGAACGGCGGGATCAGCACCGCTCCGGTGCGCTCGGCGAACTCGGCGGCGAGGCGCAGCGAGGTGGCCACGGTCTCCCCCTCGAGCACCACTTCGGCGCCGTACCCGCGGGTGGCGAGCAGCTTCGGCACCGGCACACCCATCGGCATGAAGATCGTGACCGGGATCCCCAGCGCCTGTGCGGCCAGCGCCACGCCCTGCGCGTGGTTGCCGGCGGATGCCGCGACGACGCCTCGGCTGCGCTCCTCGGCCGTGAGCCGGGACAACCGGTGCACCGCTCCGCGGATCTTGAACGATCCGGTGCGCTGCAGGTTCTCCATCTTCAGCATCACGGGCGAGCCCAGCACCTTCGTGAGGGCGACCGAGGGCAGCGTCGGGGTGCGCACGATCACGCCGTCCAGGCCGTCTGCCGCCTGTCGGATCTCGGCCAGCGTGGGGATCGTGCCGTTCGTCATCTCCTGCTCCTTCTCCGCGCCCGCGGCACGGTCTGCCAGATGTAATCGCCGTCGGGTTCGGCGCCGGTGCGCCAGGCACCGGAGTTGATGGTCACCGCGGCCACGTTCACGAACGCCGCGAGCGGCACCGCGAACAGCGCCCCGGGGATGCCCGCGATCAGCGCCCCGCCGGCCACCACGAGCACGACGGCGAGCGGATGCACCTTGACCGCGGATCCCATCAGGATCGGCTGCAGCAGGTGCCCCTCGATCTGCTGCACCGCCAGCACCACGACGAGCATCCACAGCGCGATCCAGGGGCCGTTGTAGACGAGCGCGAGGAACACCGCGAGCGCGCCGGTGACGACCGCACCCACGATGGGGATGAAGGATCCGAGGAAGACCAGCACGGCGACGGGGACGGCCAGCGGCACGCCCAGCAGGAACGCGCCCAGACCGATGCCCAGGGCGTCGATGAAGGCGACCAGCATCTGCGTGCGGGCGTAGTTGATCACGGTGGCCCAGCCGTTGCTCGCGGCGGCGTCGACCGCCGGGCGGGATGCCTTCGGGAACAGCCGCAGCGTCCACCGCCAGATCCCGCCGCCGTCTGCGAGAAGGCAGAGCAGGATGAAGAAGGTGAGAACGGCCCCGGTCGCGACGTGGCCGAACGTGGTGCCGACCGCGATCGCGCCGCTCTTGAGCAGCTCCCCCTGCTCGCTGAGGAACGTCACGGCCTGATCGAGCAGATCCTGGATCTGCTTCGCCGTCAGGTGCAGCGGGCCGTCGAGGAGGAACTGCTGCAGCTGCCCCCAGGCCGCCACGGTGCGCGCCTGGACGCCGTCCCACTCCTGGGTGATCTGCCAGATGGCGAGCCAGAGCAGGCCGCCCACGATCGCGAGCGTGCCGATCAGCGCCACCACGATCGCCAGCCACCGCGGCCAGCGCGCCCGCAGCATGGTGCTGAAGGCCGGCCAGAGCAGGGCGGTCAGCAGGATCGCGATCATCAGCGGGATGACCAGGATCTTGAACAGCATCACGAGCCAGATCACGAGGCCCACGGCGGCGGCGATGACCAGCAGCCGCCAGGAGTAGGCCGTGGCGATGCGCAGCCCCACGGGCAGATCCCTCTGCACCTCGTCCCGTACGTCCACGCGACCGGTGACGGCGCGCTGGCGGAGGAGATCGCGCAGCCGGGGTGTGCCGTCCTCGCTCATCGATCCAGTCTACGGGCGCGGCGGGGAGACTCCGTGCCGGGAGGTCGCCACAGGCGGGTCCGATGTCGGCCGCCATCGATACGCTGGCCGACGTGACCGACTCCTCCCCCCTGGTGCGACGGGCACGCGCCCGCGTCGCCGTCGACACGATGAGCGCCGCCGAGGCCCGGCGGATCGCCTTGGCCGCGCAGGGGTTCTCCCGACGACGCCCTGCGACCGTGGGCGCGCGCCATCTGCACACCGCGATGGAGCGGATGGGCGTGCTGCAGATCGATTCGGTGAACGTATTCGCACGGTCGCACTACCTGCCGCTGTTCTCCCGTCTGGGTGCCTACGACCCCGCGCTGCTGGAGCGCGCGTTCCTCTCGCGTCCGAGCGCGGCGCGACCGGGACGGTACACCGAGTACCTGGCCCATGAGGCGACGTTCCTGCCTGTTGCGGACTGGCCGCTGTGGGGCTTCCGCCGGGAGGAGTTCCGCGCCAAGCGCGGCGAGTTCTGGGGACGCACCTCCTCGGCGCGCACGCTGGACTGGGTCCGATCCGAGTTGCGCGACCGGGGCCCGTCACGCCCCGCCGAGATCCGCGGCGACGCCCCGGGAGGACGCGGCGGCTGGTGGGAGTGGGACGACGTCAAGCACGCCCTCGAGTATCTGTGGCGCGTCGGGGAGGTCGCGATCGCCGGTCGCGACGGCTTCGAGCGCCGCTATGCCCTCGCCGCGGATGTGGTGCCGGCCGATCTGCTCGGGCGCGATCTCGACCGGGCCACGGCCGTCGGCGAGCTCGTGAGCCGGGCGGCGCGCGCCCACGGCGTCGCGACTGCGGCGGACATCGCCGACTACTACCGCGTCAAGGACCGCGCGCTGGTGCTCGGCGCGATCGGGCACCTCGTCGAAAGCGGCGAGCTCGAGCCCGTGCGGGTGCGCGGCTGGGAGCACGCCGGGCGTCCGATCCCCGCGTGGCGGCATGTCGACGCGGCCCTGCCCCGGCGGATCGGCACGGCCGCGATCCTCACGCCGTTCGACCCCGTGGTGTGGTTCCGCGACCGGGCGCTGCGGGCGTTCGCGCTGGACTACCGGATCGAGATCTACACGCCGGCGGCGAAGCGCCGCTACGGCTACTACTCCCTGCCGGTGCTGGTCGGCGACCGGATCTGCGCGCGGGTGGATCTGAAGGCGGATCGCGCCGCGAGTACCCTGCGCGTGCAGTCCGCGTGGTGGGAGCCGCAGAGCCGGCCGGCGGAGGACGCGGAACCCATCGCCGCCGAGCTGCGCGCGGCCGCCGCCTGGCAGGCGCTCGAGCACGTCTCCGTGTCCGGCTGGGGTGACGCCTCCGCCGCCCTCGCCGCCGTGCTCGACGCCCATCCGGAGCGGGTGCGCCGGCACGACGCGGGGCGCACGGATCAGGTGCCGCTCGGGGCCTGATCGCGCCCTGCGCTCAACGACCCCGAAAAGGGCGTCTCAGAACTGGACCCGCGGCGGCTCCGCGATCGCGGCTCCGTCGGCCACCTCGAAGAACTCCCGCTCGGTGAAGCCGAGGTTGCGGGCGAACAGGTTGTTGGGGAACACCTTGATCTTGGTGTTCAGCTCGCGCACGCCGCCGTTGTAGAACCGGCGCGACGCCTGGATCTTGTCCTCGGTGTCGACGAGCGCCGACTGCAGCTGCAGGAAGTTCTGGCTGGCCTGCAGCTGCGGATATGCCTCCGCGACCGCGAAGAGGCTCTTCAGCGCCTGCTGCAGGTGCCCCTCGGCAGCCCCCGCCTCGCCCGGGCTGGAGGCCGACAGCGTCTCGGCGCGCGCGCGTGTGACGTTCTCGAACACCGCCTTCTCGTGCGCGGCGTATCCCTTCACGGTGTCGATGAGGGTGGGGATCAGATCCGCCCGGCGCTTGAGCTGCACCGTGATGTCGCTCCACGCCTCGTCGACGCGGACCCCCAGCTGCACGAGCGAGTTGTACGTGGCCCACAGATAGATGCCGACGGCGGCGATCAGGACGACGATCACACCGATGACGACGAGCACTGGAACGAGAACATCCACGGACGACAACCCCCTTGCAGACGCGATTTCGCCCATCCTATCCCGGCATCCTCGGTGTTCGCCGGGCTGCCAGGCAACGGTCAGGCGCCGAGGATCCGCTCCAGATGACGGTTGCCGAACCGGCGTTCGGGATCGAGCCGATCGCGCAGCGCGACGAAGTCGTCGAAGCGCGGATAGCGCTCGCGCAGCTGCGCCGCGTCCAGCGAGTGCAGCTTGCCCCAGTGCGGCCTGCCGCCGTGTGCGAGGCAGATCCGCTCGACCGCGTCGAAGTACTCGGCGGGGTCCTGCCGCCAGTACCGGTGCACGGCGAGATAGGCGCTGTCGCGCTCGTGCGCCGTCGAGAGCCAGCGGTCGTCGGCCGCGGCGAACCGCACCTCGATCGGGAACTCGATGCGCCAGCCGCGCTTCGCGATCAGCGCCTGCACGGCGAGGAACACCGGGACGATCTGGTCCCGCGGGAGGGCGTACTCCATCTCCCGGAAGCGCACCGTGCGGCTCTGCGTGAGCACCCGATGGGAGACATCGGTGTATTCGCGGTCGCCCGTGAGCTTCACGGCGAGCCGGCTGAACGGCGGCGTGATCCCGGGAAGGGCGACGCCGGCCGCGCACACCATCCGGTAGACCCCGTTCGAGAGCAGCGTCTCGTCGACCCACCGGCCGACTTTCGGCAGTGGATGCCGTACCGCCGACTCCGGCAGGCGCTCGGTGGTCTTCGTGAGCGCGACATCGGTGTGCGGGAACCAGTAGAACTCGAAGTGGTCCGCGGCGGCCACCCGTTCGTGCACGCTCTCCAGCACCTCATCCAGCGGCGCCGGCGCGTCCACGGCGTGCATCACGAACGCCGGCACGCACTGCAGCGTCACCTCGACCAGGATGCCGAGTGCTCCGAGGCCGAGCGCGACGGCGGGCAGCAGCTCGGCGTTCTGCGTCTCGTCGACGCGGAGGAACTCCCCCGCGGCGGTGATCAGCGTGGCTCCGACGACCTGCGCCGCGATCCCGCGGAACCCGGCGCCGGTGCCGTGCGTTCCGGTCGAGATCGCGCCCGAGATCGACTGGCGGTCGATGTCGCCGAGGTTCTCCATGGCGAGCGCGTAGGGCGCCAGCAGCCCCGGGATGCGGTGCAGGCGCGTGCCGGCGAGCAGGGTGACGCGGCCCCGCGCCTCATCGACCGACACCAGCCCCTGCAGGTCGTCCAGCTCGAGCAGCACGTCGGGCGCGATCGCGATCGGCGTGAAGCTGTGCCCGGCACCGACCGCCTTGACGCGCAGGCCGTGACGGGCGGCGGCCTGGACGGCGCGCTGCACACCCTCGGGGGTGCGCGGACGCTCCACCCGGATCGGCCGGATCGAGGCCGAGCGGCCCCAGTTCTGCCAGCTTCCCCCCATTCGCGTCACAGGGAACTCCTTCGTGCCGGCCGAGCTCGTGTCACAGGAACGCCTTTCCCTCACCGCGATACGTGGGCAGTTCGCCGACGACGCGGTCGCCGTCGACGAGGTGATAGCTCAGGATCCGCTCCGCGGGCTCACCGCTCTTCGCGTGCCGCAGCCAGACGCGATCCCCGATGCGCAGCGTGCGGGCGGCCTCGCCGCGCAACGGCGTCTGCACCTCGCCGGCGGCCTCGCGCGGCGCGGTCCGCAGCCCCGACGGCCAGACCGGCAGCGGCTGGCGGGAGGCGACCGGCGGCCCCGAGGCGATCCAGCCCCCGCCCAGGATCGTCGCGATGTCGGGGGCGGGCCGGCGCACCACGTCGAAGGCGAAGGCGCTCGCCGGTGCGGGGGTGAAGGCACGGTAGCCGTCGAACAGGTGCCCGGCGAGCAGTCCGCTGCCGGCCGTGATCTCGGTGAGCGCGGGATCGGATCCGGTGTACTCGAGGGATCCGGTGCCGCCGCCGGTGACGAACTCGAGCGGCACGAGCGCCCGCACCATCTCGACGATGCGCGCGCGACGTTCCCGCAGTTCCCGCCGCGACTGGGCCTGCACCACCCGGATCAGGCCGTCCCCGTTGCCGGTGTCGTCGCCCTGACCTGCGATCTGGGCCTCGTACATCTGCAGGCCGACCAGGCGGAACCCGTCGCGCTCCGCGGCGCGGCGGGCGAACCGGGCGACCTCCTCGGGCGTGTGCAGCGGCGAGCGGAAGACGCCGATGTGGCCGAGGGTGGGGGTACGCCAGGAGGCGTCGGCATCGATCGCGATGCGCACCGCGGGGCGCGCCGCGGGTGCGACGACCGCGTCGATGAAGTCCAGCTGAGACTCGTCGTCGACCATGAGGGTGATCCGCGCCGCGGCCCGCTCATCGGCCAGCAGCCGCTCGAGGCTCGGGCGGTCGGCCGTGGGATAGGCGAGCACGATGTCGTCGTGGTCCTCGGCGAGCCAGAGCGCCTCGGCCAGCGTGAAGGCGAGCAGGCCCCGGTAGCCCGGAACCCGGAGGGCGGCATCGATGACCTCGCGCACACGCACCGACTTGGTCGCGATCCGGATCGGCAGTCCGCCGGCCCGCACCACCATGTCCATCGTGTTGTAGCGCAGCGCCTCGAGATCGATGACGGCGACGGGCGCGGACAGGTGCGCGGTGGCCTCGGTCAGCCGCGGCCACCACCGGGCCGGATCCTCCCAGGCATGCGCAACGGGACGGCGGGCCGCGTGGCCCTGGTCGGCGATGAGCTCGAGCACTCCTCCACCCTATTGGCTCCGAGTCGACATCACCCACGGGCCGCGCTCGGTAGGCTCTGTGGCGGGCCCCCGTAGCCCAACGGCAGAGGCAGGCGACTTAAAATCGCTTCAGTGTCGGTTCGAATCCGACCGGGGGCACCCCGACCCGGCCCTCGGCCGCGAACGGGTCCGCCGCGACGACGCGCGCGGCCTCGGCGCGCGAGGTGAAGATCCCGATGGACCCGACCGCGGGATCCGCTCGCCTCAGTGCCGGAAGCCCGGGCCTGTCGAGCGATCCGGAAGCGGCGAGGTCAGGGCGTCCAGATACCCGACCTCGTCGCGGATCGTGGCGAGCAGCGCTTCGGCGAGGTCCATCGTGACGCCGTTGCGGATCACGATCCGCTGCACGGTGATCTGCTCGAGGTCCGCCGGCAGCGGGTAGGCCGGCACCAGCCAGCCGCGCATGCGCAGCCGGTCGGACAGGTCGTACAGCGTCCAGTTCTCGGTGTGCCCCTCGACGAGCCGCCACGCGAACACCGGGATGGTGGAGCCGTCGCTGATCAGCTCGAACTCCCCCATCGCCCCGATGCCGTCCGCGAGGTAGCGCGCGACCTGGCGGGAGGTGCCCTGCACCTCGGCGTAGCCCTCCCGGCCCAGCCGCAGGAACAGATAGAACTGCAGCAGCACCTGCGCGCCCGGGCGGGAGAAGTTGAGCGCGAGCGTCGGCATGTCCCCGCCGAGGTAGCTGACCCGGAAGATCATCGACTCCGGCAGCGCATCGGTGTCGCGCCAGACCACCCACCCGAGGCCCGGGTAGACCAGCCCGTACTTGTGCCCCGATGTGTTGATCGACGCGACCCGCGGCACCCGGAAGTCCCATGCGAGATCCGGATCCAGGAACGGCGCCACCATGCCGCCCGACGCGGCGTCGACGTGGATCGGCACATCGTGCCCGTGCTCGGCGGCGATGGCGTCGAGCGCTGCGGCGATCTCCGCGACGGGCTCGTACGCGCCGGTGTAGGTGACGCCGAGGATCGCGACGACCCCGATCGTGTTCTCGTCGACGTACCGGTCGAGCAGCGCCCCGTCCAGTGCCGGGTGCTCGGCGCTCACCGGCACGTACCGCGGCTCCACCTCGAAGTAGTTGCAGAACTTCTCCCAGCACACCTGCACGGCGCTCGACATCACCAGATTGGGCCTGGTCGCATCGGCCCCCGCCGCGCGGCGCCTCTCCTGCCAGCGACGCTTGAGGGCGATCCCCGCGAGCATGCACGCCTCGCTGGATCCGATCGTCGAGGTCGCCGGGGCGGAGGCCGGATCCGGCGCGTGCCAGAGCTCCGCGATCATCTGCTGGCAGTAGGTCTCGATCGCCGCGGTCTGCGGGTACTCGTCCTTGTCGATCATGTTCTTGTCGACGGCCTCGGCGTACAGTCGCTGCGCCTCCTCATCCATCCACGTGGTGACGAAGGTGGCGAGGTTCAGCCGGGCGTTGCCGTCGAGCATCGTCTCGTCGCTGACGACGTGATAGGCCGTCAGCGGGTCCATGCCCTGATCCGGGATCCGGTGCTTGTCGACGATCAGTTTGGATCCGGTCATCCTGCGGTGCAGCGGATTGACGTGGATGCGTTCCTGCGACATGGGTGCTCCTCGGTGGTGAGTCCTCGGGGGCGGTTGGGCGTCACCCTAGCATCGTGCGCGATGGCGCTCCCGGGATCGGGCCGCCCGCCCGCACGACGACCGGCGGGCGGCGGCTGTCGGGTCCGCATGCGGAGACGACAACGCCCCCGGTTCCCTGCAGCACAGGGATCCGGGGGCGTTCGGAGCGGGACAGGCCCTACTTGGCGGCGCCGACGGGCTCCTTGGTCTTCTCGACCTTGGCGGGAGCCGCTTCGACGGCCGGACGCGGGCGGGCGGCGAACTCGTCGAACACCGCACGCGGGGTCTGCACGGCCTCCAGGCCCACGATGTCGCGACCGAGCCACAGGTTGTTCCACCAGCCCCAGAGCACGCGCCACTTGCGCTCCCAGGAGGGCATCGCCAGACCGTGGTAGCCGCGGTGCGCGACCCAGGCCACGAAGCCCTTCAGGGCGATGCCGCCGGACTGGAACACGCCGTTGTAGAGGCCGAGGCCCGCCACAGCGCCGAGGTTCTTGTGGACGTAGTCCTTGGTTCCCTCGCCGCGCAGCACGGCGACGAGGTTCTTGGCGAGGCGCTTGGCCTGACGCACCGCGTGCTGGGCGTTCGGCACGCACATGCCGCCGACGCCGCCGCCGGACAGGTCGGGCACGGCCGAGACGTCACCGGCGGCCCAGGCGCCCTCGACGGCCTCCTCCTCGGTGCCCACGCGCAGGTCGGCGCGGGTGCGGATGCGGCCGCGCTCCTCGACGGGCAGGTCGCCGCCGCGTACGACGGTCGGGTTGGCCATCACGCCGGCGGTCCAGACGATCAGGTCGGTCGGGATGACCTCGCCGGTGGAGAGCTCGACGTCGCCGTCGACGGCGCCCTTGACCTGGGTGTCCAGATGCACGTTCGCGCCGCGCTTGGCCAGATCCTTGAGCACCCACTCGCTGGTCTTCAGCGAGACCTCGGGCATGATGCGCCCCATGGCCTCGATGAGGTGGAAGTGCGTGTCGTCGAAGCTCAGCTGCGGGTACTTCGCGATGAGCGACGAGGCGAAGGAGCGCAGCTCCGCGAACGCCTCGATGCCGGCGAAACCGCCGCCGACCACGACGACCGTGAGCAGGCGGTCGCGCTCGGGTCCGGCCGGGATGGAGGCGGCCTTGTCGAAGTTCGAGAGCAGCTTGTCGCGCACGGCGACGGCCTCTTCGATCGTCTTCAGCCCGATCGCGTTGTCGGCGATGCCGGGGATCGGGAACGTCCGCGAGACGGCGCCGGCGGTGACCACGATCTGGTCGTAGGCGAACTCGTACGCCTCTCCCACCGGCGGCGTGATCGTGGCGACCTTGTTCGCGTGATCGATGCCGGTGACCTTGGCGGTCACGACGTTCGTGCGCTTCAGGTGACGGCGGTGCGCGACCACGGCGTGCCGCGGCTCGATCGATCCGGCGGCGACCTCCGGCAGGAACGGCTGGTAGGTCATGTACGGCAGCGGGTCGACCATCGTGACCTCGGCCTCGCCCTTGCGGAGGTGCTTCTCGAGCTTCCACGCGGTGTAGAAACCGGCGTAGCCGCCGCCCACGATCAGGATCTTGGGCGCGGCCGTGCTCTTTGCCGCAGTGCTCTCTGTCACGGAGGCTAACTCCTCAGTCATCGGGATTTTGGCGTGCGGATGCGCGCGCCGAACGGATGCGCCGGGCAGCAGCGGTGACGCCAAGCGCTATCAGGATACCAGGCACCGTGAGCGCGACGAGCGGCAGGGTACCGTACAGCAGCGAATCCGCACTGGGGATCAGCGGAGAAGTCGCCTTCGCCGGCGCGTCTGCGGGCGGAAGCGGCGGAATCGCGACCGGCGTCGAGGTGGGCGCCGACGCCTGCGGTGCCTGCGCCCTGCGGTGCAGGCGGATCCAGGCGGACAGGTCGCCCAGAGGGTTCTGATCGACCGGCGGCAGCGATGCGCTCACCGCCGCCGCGGCGTCGATCAGACCATACCCGTACAGCGGATCGGGGCGTCCGGTCGCCTGCACGGCGGGGCGGGCGGTCTGGATGATCTGGTTGATCACGTTGTTCGCATCCATGTCCGGATGCGCGGCGCGCACCAGCGCCACCACGCCCGCGACGATCGGCGCGGCGCCGCTCGTGCCGTTCCAGGTCTCGATGGCGCCGTTCGCATCGACGCCCAGCAGCGACTCGCTCGGCGCGGAGACGGCGATCGAGATGCCCTGGGTCGACGCCGCACGGCTCGCGACCCCATGCTGGTCCACCCCGCCGACGGCGAGCACGCCGGGGATGGTCGCGGGTGCGCCGACCATCGCGGTGCCGCTGCCGCGGTTGCCCGCCGCCACGACCACCACCACGTCGTGCTGGAACGCGTAGAGGAACGCGTCATCCCAGCTGCGGTCCCATTCCAGCGTGTTCGTGGTGAAGGACAGGTTGATCACCTTCGCGCCGTGGTCCACGGCCCACTTCATGCCCTCCGCCACCTGCTGCGCGAACGGCACGGGGGCCGTGGTGCCGAAGCCGAGCGACACCGAGAGCAGCTTGGCCTCGGGCGCGACGCCGATCATCCCGGTGCCGTCGACGTTCGGCCGACCGGCGGCGAGGGAGGCGACCCGGGAGCCGTGATCGCTGTCCAGCGGCCCGAGCGGCGTGCGGCCGTCGTCCGTGCCGATGCCCGACACGTCGGTGCCGTCCGCGACCGCGCCGTCGAACTGCGCAGGCCCCTTGGCGATGCCGGTGTCGATGATCGCGATCGTCACCCCCGCCCCGCGCGTGGTCTTCCACGCGGTGTCGATGTGGGCGCCGTCGATCCAGTACTCCGCCGCGCGCACCGGGTCGGCGCTGGGCGTCGGCGTCGGGGTGGCGCCGATCGCGAGCGGCGCCACGAGCGCCAGCATGAGCACCGCCACGACGGCGCGCAGCCGCGGTGCGCGTCGATGCGGTGTCTTCGGCGGGGTCATCGGACTCGGCTCAGCGCGCCAGCGCGGCCCCCGGCTCGACGCATTCGCAGCGCGCGGGCGACCAGCGCGACCGGCGCAGCGCCTCATCGCCGATCGGGTTGACACCCTCCCCCGCCGCGAGCGCGTGCCCGGCGAGTGCGTGCAGGCACTTCACCCTGGTCGGCATCCCGCCGGCGGACACACCGGCGATCTCGGGCACATCGCCGTACTGCGTGCGATCGGCGAGATAGGCCTGGTGCGCCCGCAGATAGCCGGCGGCCGTGTCCTCCTCGTCGAGCAGCAGCGCGAGTTCCGGCATCACGTGCTCGGCCTCGAGGGTCGACATCGCGGCCGCCGCAGCCGGGTGGGTGAGGTAGTAGAACGTCGGGAACGGCGATCCGTCGGCCAGGCGCGGCAGCGTGGCGACGACGGTGGGGTTGCCGCACGCGCAGCGCGCCGCGATGCCGACGACGCCTCGGGCTTCACGGCCGAGCTGTGCGGAGACGACCTCGATCTCGGCGTCGGTGGGCGGGGCGAAGGGCGGCGTGGTCACCCCTCCAGCGTACGGGTTCGGCCTGGGCGGAGCCTCAGCGCGCGGCGGTGTCGGCGGCCGTCTTCGCGAGCCCCGCACCGGTGACGCTGCGCAGCAGCTGGCCGGCCCAATCCGACGACTTCTCCTGCACGGTGTCGCTCACGGGCGCCTGCTCGACGGGCTGCGCCGCGGCGTCGATGTCATTGTCGATGAGGTAGACGACCTCGCCGGGCTTGACGTAGAACAGCCGCTCCCTGGCCTGCGCGGTGATGTAGGCCGGATCGTTCCAGCGCTCGCGCTCGGCCTTCAGGCCGTCGATCTTCTGCTGGGTCACGTGCACCGAGTGCTCCAGGGCCGCGATCCGCTGCTTCTGGTCGAGGTAGGTGCCGAGCGTGGGCACGAGCACCCAGGCACCCAGCACCACGAGCGAGAGCATGATCACCATGAAACCGCTCAGGCGGATCCCGCCGACCCAGCCCCGCACGTCGACCGTGCGCGCGGCGGCGCGCTCGGCACGACCCGACGGGCGACCGCCCGACGCCGCGGACGACGAAGGAGGAGTCCGACGTGATGTCATGACTCCTCCTCCGTGTCGGCAGCAGGGTGCTGCTCAGCCCTTGCGCTGCTGGTCGTCCGCGTCCCTAGCCACGGAACCGCGGGAAGGCGGACCGTCCGGCGAAGACCGCCGCGTCGCCCAGCTCCTCCTCGATGCGCAGAAGCTGATTGTACTTCGCGACACGCTCGGAGCGGGCGGGCGCGCCGCTCTTGATCTGTCCCGAGTTCACGGCGACGACGAGGTCGGCGATCGTGGTGTCCTCGGTCTCGCCGGAGCGGTGCGAGAGCATCGTGGTGTACCCGGAGCGGTGCGCCAGGTTGATGGCGTCGAGCGTCTCGGACAGCGTGCCGATCTGGTTCACCTTGACCAGCAGCGAGTTCGCGACGCCGAGGTCGATGCCCTTCTGCAGGCGCTCCGGGTTGGTGACGAACAGGTCGTCGCCGACGAGCTGGATCGCCGAGCCGAGCTTCTCGGTGAGCGACTTCCAGCCGTCCCAGTCGTCCTCGGCGAGGGCGTCCTCGATCGTGACGATCGGGAAGTCCTTGACCAGGCCCACGTAGTAGTCGGTGAGCGCGGCGGCGTCCCAGTCCTTGCCGTCCAGGCGGTACACGCCGTCGTTGTAGAACTCGGTCGCGGCGGCGTCGAGGCCGAGGGCGATGTCGGAGCCCGGCGTGAAGCCGGCCTTCTCGATCGCCTTGACCAGGAACTCCAGGCCCTCGCGGTTGCTGGGCAGGTCGGGGGCGAAGCCGCCCTCGTCGCCGAGGCCGGTGGCGAAGCCCGCCGCCTTCAGCTCGCCCTTGAGCACGTGGTAGACCTCGGTGCCCCAGCGCAGCGCCTCGGAGAAGCTGTCGGCGCCGATCGGGGCGAGGAAGAACTCCTGCATGTCGATGCCGTTGTCGGCGTGCGAGCCGCCGTTGATGACGTTGAACAGCGGAACGGGCAGCAGGTGCGCGTTCGGGCCGCCCAGGTAGCGGAACAGCGGCAGATCGGCCGCGTCGGCGGCGGCCTTGGCGACGGCGAGGCTCACGCCGAGGATGGCGTTCGCACCCACCCGGCTCTTGTTGTCCGTGCCGTCGACCTCGATGAGGATCTCGTCGATGACGCGCTGCTCGCTGGCCTCGACGCCCTCGATCGCAGGGCCGAGCTCGTCGATGACCGCCTCGACGGCCTTGAGCACGCCCTTGCCGCCGTAGCGGCTCTTGTCGCCGTCGCGCAGCTCGTACGCCTCGAACGCACCGGTGGACGCGCCGGAGGGGACGGCGGCGCGCTGCACGATGCCGTCGTCGAGGAGCACCTCCACCTCGACGGTCGGGTTGCCACGGGAGTCGAGAATCTCGCGTGCGCCTACAGCCTCGATCAGTGCCACAGGGTGCTCCTTGTTCAAGAGGGAAGTGGGATGGTGGAGCGACGTCGATCCGCCGCCCAGTCTAGTGGGCCTGTTCGTTAGTTCG
>JAFDWK010000081.1 GCA_018268515.1 Actinomycetota bacterium | reverse complement strand
GCGGTCTGCGCCATCTCGCTCATGAGGTGGCTGGACAGCAGCACGGTGCGCCCCTCGGACGCCGCATGCCGCACGAAGTTGCGCACCCACAGCACGCCCTCGGGGTCCAGGCCGTTGACCGGCTCGTCGAGGATCAGCGTGTGCGGGTCGCCGAGCAGGGCGGCGGCGATGCCCAGCCGCTGCCCCATGCCGAGGGAGAACCCGCCCGCGCGCTTGCGGGAGACGGATCCGATTCCGGCGATCTCTATCACCTCGTCGACGCGCTTCGACGGCAGCCCGTGCGTCGCGGCGAGCGCGCGCAGGTGGTTGCGGGCCGAGCGGCCGGTGTGCACGGCCTTGGCGTCCAGCAGCACGCCGACCTCGGTGAGCGGCGCGCGCAGGCGGCGGTACTCCTGGCCGTTCACCGTGACCCGGCCCGCGCTCGGGCGGTCCAGCCCGACGATCATGCGCATCGTGGTCGACTTGCCGGCGCCGTTCGGGCCGAGGAAGCCGGTGACGGATCCTTCCCGCACCGTGAACGACACGTCGTCGACGGCGGTCTTGGGTCCGTATCTCTTGCTGAGGCCCTCTGCGGTGATCATGCCTCCGACGCTATGCGGCGGCTGTGGCCCGGCGCATCCGTCTGGAGGATGACTCCGGGCATCCGCGGGGATGATTCCGGAAACCCGGAACGGCGACCGGCGGAGTCGCGCGGGATCGACGCGGATCCGGGATCCCCCGCGGGTTTGTTATGCTGGCCAGGCGTCAACGACGTGCGGGGCTGTAGTTCAATGGCAGAACTTCTGCTTCCCAAGCAGACAGCGCGGGTTCGATTCCCGTCAGCCCCTCCACATGAGGCCTACGTTGGGGGACGTATGACGTTCGCGATCGTACCGGCTGAGCTGAACCGGCAGGCGTCCTCAATGCGGAATTGCGCCGGGTCGACCTCAACCGCGAAGTCGTACGCCTCGGACCACATGACGCTCGAGTACTACGAGGCCGGTGTTGTCTTCCAGCAGGCTCGGGTGAAGGTCCACGAACTGCGTGACGGCATCCGGTCGTACCTCGACGCTCTCAACCAGGCGGACACCGCGTCGGCCGTCGAGCTCGATGCGACTGCGACGGGATCTGCCTCATGAAGCGCCGCGGTATTGCTGGAGTGCTCCTGCTCGGCGCTGCCCTCGCTCTGACCGGCTGCGGACAGACCGCAACACCCACCAAACTGTCGGTGACCTACGAGACCGATGCCGGCCCGATCACCCAGAAGGTCTCCTTCGACGACCTCACCTGCAAGAAGTCGAGCACGGTACGGGTCATCGTGAGCGCATCAAGCAACAAGGCCGGAAAGGAGAAGTTCCTTGCGGCTGCGCCGAGGGACGGCAGGACTCACAGTGTGTCGATCTGGTTCGACGGACACTGGTTCACTTCGATCAGCGCCTTCGCGGCATCCGACGCCGACTTCACATTCGACGCACTGCCGGGTTATGTCTCGACTTCGCCGGACGGTAAGCGGCCCACAAGCGCCGGCACGGAGGCAACGCTCAGCGGAACGATCGCATGCGGATCCTGACGCGGTCCCGCGAAACCGGCCCAAGGAGGGGAGCGCAATCGGGCCTGGCAGGTCTAGAACGGACCCGGAGCCCCTCCACTCGCAGAAACGGCCTCCACTTCCCGGCGGGGGCCGTTTCTGCGTTCGGGATCAGTGGCCCTCAGCGACAACCTCCGCCGGCGCCTCTGCCTCGTGCGCGAGCAACGCCTGCGGCACGCGCATCGTGGCCCGGGCGCGGAAGTGCCCGATCAGGGTGAGCACCGCCCCGAGCACGATCCAGCCGGTGAGGATCCACCACTGCCGCGATGCGTCCGCGTCGGGGAAGTAGGCGACGGAGCGGATCAGCGTGTTGGTGGCGCCGGGCACGAACCACTGTCCGATCGCACCCCATGGCTCGGCGAGGAACTGCCACGGCACGGCGGCCGCCGAGATCGGGTTGGCGAAGAACATCGTCACCACAGCGCCGAGTCCGAGGCCGGCCCGGCCGAGCAGCGAAGCACAGCCGACGACGAACGACGAGGTCGCCAGGATCGAGACACCCATCGCGAGTGCGTTCACCCCGAAGTCACCGGGCAGGAACTCGAACCAGGTCTGCAAGATGACCGTGAGGACGAGTCCGGCAGCCACGGCGAAGCCGGCGAGCGCGGCCAGACGACGGGCCGCACCGACGACCAGGAGCGCCACGAGCACGCCTCCGAGCATCCCGCCGAACATGAGCGGGAACGATGCGCTCGCGAGACCGGATCCGGTCGGATCCGAATCGGCGAGTGGGACGATCGGAGTGACAGCGACCTCGACCTTGGACCCGTCTCCGCCTGCGGTGGTCACCTGCTGCACCAGCTGCGCCTTCAACTGCGCGGCGACACCGGTGAGCATCTGCGTGGCAACCGCGCTGCCGGCGGGAGCGGTGAGCACTTCGGGCATGGCGGGAGGAGCGGCCAGCACGATCGCACCGTAGGTCTCGCGCTTCTGGATCTGCGCCACGGCGGCATCGCGATCGCTCGCCTCGACGAAGTCGAATGTGCCCGGGGCGGCCTTGTCGAGCGCCTCTTCCAGCGCTGTCACGGTCGCGGCAGGACCGGTGATGCTGACCGGCAGGTTGCGCGCCTCGGAGGTCTTGCTCGGCCACAGGAACGCGAGCACGACCAGGCCCACGAGGAGAGACCCGACGACGCCCAGGGCGACGGCGACACCCCACTTGGTGTGCGGACGAAGGGACGGCGTGGACATGTGGAGGCCTCCAAAAAGAACGGACAGTCTGTTTACCCACACACTCTAACAGAACATGTATTCTTTTTACATGCCCAGATTGACGGAGAAGACACGACGCGATCGGCGCGAGCAGATCGCGGAGGCCGCAATGAGCTGCTTCGCCAGGCAGGGATTCGCCGCGACCTCGATGGCGGACATCATCGAGGAGTCCGGACTTTCGGCCGGATCGATCTACTCGCATTTCTCGGGCAAGGCCGACCTCATGCGATTCGCCTCGACCACGAAGCTGCAGTCCGTGTTCGCGGCCCTGCTCGGCGACCTCGACACGCCTCCGGCCGTCGTGCCGCCGCGCGCACTGCTGCGCCACCTGCTCACCGGCGCCGTGGATCAGGTCGCACAGCACGGCCTGCTGGCGCAGATCTGGATCGAGAGCGCGCGAGACGAGGAGCTCTCGGTCATCGTCCGGGAGAACATGGCGCGGATCCATGACCGGCTCCAGGCCGTGCTGCTGCCCTGGGCGGAGCACCATGGCGCCGCACATGCCGCCGAGCACGCCGGCGGCATGGCCGACGCGGTCATGGCCGTGATGCAGGGCTTCATGGTGCGCCTGACCGTGGACCCGTCGCTGGACGCAGGCACGTTGGCGTCCCGGCTCTGCGCGGCCTTCGACGCGCTGGAGTGATGCCGGTCGCCGGATCCGGGTGCGCAGAAGCCGCCGGCGCGGGAGCGTCGCCGGCGGCCCCTGGGGACGTCCCGCTCAGAGGTACGCGATGGCGACCTTCTCGATCGTCCCCGTGAAGGGGAACGGGGCACGATCTCGATAGTCGAGCGCGACCGGGCTGCCCAGAGCGCGACCGATGTCGAGGCAGTCGTTGGCGGTGAAGAACAGCGGCGCGCTTTCGGGCACCGTACCTGTGCCCACGGCGACGCCGTCGATCGAGATGGTGATGTCGAGCGGGCTCCACAGGCTCGCGTCGTGGCGCACCGTGCGGATCTCGATGCGATGGGCTCCAGCCGTGAGGGGCTCCGCGGCCGCGATCTTGAACCGGCGGATGATGAACAGGTTGTATTCGTAGCGGATGATCCCGTCATCCACGAACGCCGTGACACCGCCGGCGTTGCTGCCCAGTTTGTAGAGCACGCCCGACGCCGACTCCGGCACGATCACGTCGATCGTCACCGTGTTGGAGTGGAAGCCGAGCCGCGGGGCGATGATCTCCGGCATCCGGACGGTGTCGCCGGAGAAGTCCCAGCTGGTGTACGGCGGGGTGATCCGCAGCTCGGGGTGCAGCATCGGCACGTAGATGCCGCCGCCGATCGGAAGGACGTCGTTCTTGGTCGCCTCGACCAGGAAGACGTCTTGCAGCTCGCGGAGCTTGTCCGGACGCTCCGCGGCCAGGTCGCGGGCCTGGGTCCAGTCCTCCTCGAGGTTGTACAGCTCCCATGCGTCCTGGTCCGGCGTCCAGTTCTGGATGCCCGGCGCGACGCCCTGCACCCACGGCAGGCGCGGCCCCGTGGCCGATGCCATCCAGCCGTCGTGGTAGATCGCCCGGCTGCCCATGATCTCGAAGTACTGGGTGCGCAGCCGCCCCTCCGCCTCGCGGTCGTCGATCGCGTAGGCGAAGCTCGTGCCGTCCATCGGCTTCTGCTCGACGCCCGACACCGTCTTGGGTTCGGTGATGCCCAGGATCTCGAGCACCGTCGGCGCGAGGTCGTTGCAGCGATGGAACTGCGCGCGCGGAACCGGATCCGGCGTGATGCGGTTCGGCCAGCTGATCGCCATCGGATTGCGGGTGCCGCCGAAGTGCGAGGCGAGCAGTTTGGTGCCCTTGTACGGCGCCGACCCCGCCCAGGCCCACCCCGCGTGGTACTGGTTGTCGGTCAGCGGCGAGCCGATCGCGTCGAGGCCGCCCAGCTCCTCCAGCACGGCGATGTGCTCGGCGGGGGTGGACTGGATGCCGTTCTGGGCGAGCCACTCGCTGATCGTGCCGTTCTGCCCTTCCGCGGACGAGCCGTTGTCGCCCCAGATGTAGAACACCAGCGTGTTGTCGCCGTAGCCGAGCGCGTCGATCTGGTCGAGGACCTTGCCGGCCTGCACATCCGCGTGCTCGCCGTAGCCGGCGGCAACCTCCATCAGACGACGCTGGAACGGGCGCTCCTCCTCGGGGATGTCGTCCCACGCGGCCATCGTCTCGTGCCGCTCGGTGAGTTCGGCGTTCTGAGGGATCCAGCCGCGCTCCTTGGCCTTGGCAAAGGTGCGCTCGCGATAGGCGTCCCAGCCGTCGTCGAACACGCCTTTGTAGCGATCGGCCCATTCCTTGTGCACGTGCTGCGGCCCGTGCATCGCGCCGCTCGCCCAATAGAGGAAGAACGGCTTGTCGGGCTGGTACGCCTTGTGGCGGCGCAACCAGGCCGCCGCGTCATCGGCCAGATCCTCGGAGAGGTGGTAGCCCTCCTCCGGGGTCTTCGGCAGCGCGACGCCGGTCGTGTTGCGCACCAGGTTCGGCTCCCAGTCGGACGCCTCGCCGGCGAGGAAGCCGTAGAAGTACTCGAACCCGAGGCCGGTGGGCCAGTTGTCGTAGGGGCCCGCCGGCCCGGTCTCCTCGACGGGGGTGTTGTGCCACTTGCCGAAAGCGCTCGTCGCGTACCCGTAGTTGCGCAGAATCTCGGGCAGCAGCGCCGAATCCCGGGGGATGTGTCCCGAATAGCCGTCCCAGTCGTTGGCCAGCTCACCGATCTGCCCCGCGCCGACGTGATGCGCGTTGCGCCCGGTCAGGAGCGACGCGCGCGTGGGCGAGCACATCGCGGTGGTGTGGAACCTGTTGAACCCGACACCGTTGCCGAGCACGCGGGACAGCGTCGGCGTGTTCACATCGCCGCCGAGCGGGGCAGGCAGCCCCGGGCCGGCATCATCGATCAGGATGACCACGATGTTGGGGGCGTCCTCGGGCAGGAGGCGCCGCGGCGGATTCGGCGCATACGTCGAATCCTGGATCGTGCGCCCGGGGATGCTCCCGGAGCGCGCCGGCGGCACCGGAAGCGTGGGGTGCTCCGGCAGTCGGATCCCCGGCAGCACGCCGATGTCCCGCTGTGCCGTGTTCGTCTGATCGGTCGGCATGGTGACCTTTCCCTCCGTGCGCGTATGCGGTTCCGTGCGCGATGCGGCGCAAGACCGCTGAGCCCACCCTCCCAACGTCCGGCACCTGACATAGGCCGCGCCGCGAAGAATCATCAACCGATGATGAGGGCCCCGCAGAACAGCGTGTAGAACACGACGACAGACCACAGGAACGCGCGCTCGGTGAGCCCGACGATCCGGCGCAGCTTCGGCAGCACCAGGCTGGCGATCAGGGCGATGAGCGCGACCAGCATCACCACCGCCAGCACCCCGAGGACGGCTCCGACCACGACGGCGAACGGCGAGCCGCCGTGCGCCGCCGCACCCCGCACGAGCGCGGCGATCCGGTCGGCCGGGCTGTAGGCGGCGGCGAAGTTGATGATCGCGAGGAGGTAGTGCACGATCCCCTGCGCGCCCAGGCGCGTGCCCTGCGGCGGGATCGGTGCGGCGATCATGAGCAGCGGCGTGACCGCGGCCACCAGCAGGATCACGAAGCAGGGGATCCGGTAGTCCCACGCCGGCAGACCGAGCAGTACGGCGAAGGCCGTCGCGGCCCAGGCGCCGGCGGTGATCACGCTCATGGCCCGGAACATCCGCCGGGTCGTCCCGTTCGCGTAATCGCTGACCGTGTCGCGCACGAGGTGCGCCGGCGGACGCATCGTGTGCAGTCGCGCGAACACGACGATCCGTGCGATCCACAGGACGAGTGCGATCACGGCCGCGATGAGGGCGGCCGGCTGGGAGTGGATGGTGTCCACCGTCTTCCTTTCCGAACTGCTGTGCGTGTGCGAGCAAGGGGTGATGCGTGCGTGCGGTCCCGCTCAGTCCGCCAGGTTTCCGCGGCGTACCTGTTGCTGTTCGCTCTTGACGTCTAGGATCTCTGGCGAGCGCGGCACCTGAGCCGGGCCGGAAACGACAAGGGAGTTCACCGATGGCTGACTGGGCCGCTGACGTCAAGATCTACCGTCCCGACGCTGATGATGCGGCGATCGAGGGCCTCCTCAAGACCTACCGACTCGTGATGAGCGACCGCGATTCGGCGTATGTCGCGTTCTCCGACCCGAGCGAGGTGGAGACCGTCAAGACCAACTTCCTCAAGAAGAAGCTCGGCCTCACCGAGTCGGACGCCGTGCTCGACGCCGCACTCGATGAGGTCAAGGAGACCATGAAGGCGGACCACACCAAGAGCCGCATCACGGTGTACTACCTGCTTGCCGAGAAGTTCGGCAAGCTCGGCCTCTTCTCCTGAGCCGCACCCCTCGATGACCGGAAGGGCCGCACCCGTGAGAGCGAGCGCGGCCCTTCTGCGCCGGATCACTCGGCACCGGAACCGGGTAGCAGCCCCCGCTCGGCGAACACCTTCTTCGCCGCGAATGTGGCGTTCAGCGCCCGCGGGAATCCGCAGTAGACCGCGGACTGCAGCAGCGCCTCGACGATCTCATCGGGGGTGAGCCCGACGTTCAGCGCCGCGTTGACGTGCACCTCGAGCTGCGCCTCGCAGCCGCCGAGCGCGGTGAGCATGCCGAGCGTGACGAGCTGGCGGTCGCGGGGCGCGAGCCCTGGACGGGCGTAGACCTCGCCGAACCCCCAGGCCACCACCTGGTGCCCGAGTTCGGGTGAGATGTCGGCCAGGGCGGCGATGACGTTCGCCCCGGCGTCGCCGTCGATCGCGTCGAGCACCGCCTTGCCCTTCTCGAATCGCCGCTCTCGTTCCTGTGCATCGATCATTCCGGTGTTCCTCTCCTCAGTCTTCCCGGAGCGCCGCGAGGTCGCTCCGATAGGTGGTGATCTTCTCGGCGAGAGCCTTCTCGTGCGTGCGGAGCGCGGCGATCTGCGCGCGCAGCGCCGCCTGATGCTCTTCGAGCAGGAGCAGGCGCTGCGCGGTCGTCACCGGGCCTCGTGCCCGGAGCGCCGCGTAATCGCGCATCTGCGCGATCGGCATCCCCGTCTCCCGCAGCCGGATCAGGAAGGCCAGCCACGTCACGTCGGCCGCCGAGTACCGGCGCTGGTTGCCGGCCGTGCGCGCGACCGGCTGGATCAGTCCCGCACGCTCGTAATAGCGCAGCGTGTGCGCCGACACCCCGGTGACCGCGCTCATCTGTGCCACCGTGAGGTGCTCGTCTGCTGCCATGCCCCCAGGTTAGAAGTTGGAGCGCACTCGAAGTCAAGCGCGGATCTTCGTCGTCGAGGGGCGCCAGCGCGAGCACGCCTGGGTGCGCGGCCGGTACGAGGACATCGTGCGGATGGGCCTGCTCCGCTCCGAGTGGCGCGAGCGCCGCGGCACCACCTGAGCCGTCCCGCGGCGTACGGTCGGAAGCACACGATCGAAGGGGATCCGGATGGCGACGCACACGGTCACGAATCAGGCTCCCGCCCGTGAAGGAGTGGACGAGTACGCGCTCGACCTCGCGCTCGTCGAGGGCGTGCGCCGGCACGGCGCCTCCTGGGCGGAGTCGGAGCTCACGGCGACCGGACGGCTCGTCGGGTCCGCGGACTTCCAGCGCGACGCCG
>JAFDWK010000080.1:20261-21154 GCA_018268515.1 Actinomycetota bacterium | reverse complement strand
CAGCCGACTGGGCCCCAGCACCGTCCAGTCCAGCGAGGGCGCGCGCAGGTGCTCGGCGGCCGCGGCCTTCGCCTCGGCATAGGCATGGAAGAAGTGCGACGCGGGGATCCCGTGCGCGGGTGAGGACCCGAAGTACGACACCATCACGTACCGGCTGACGCCGGCATCGGCCGCCGCGTCCATGGACCGGACAGCCGCATCGAGATCGACGGCTCTGGTGCGCTCTGCGGATCCGCCTCCGGCGCCCGCCGACCACACGACGGCATCGTGCCCGGCGATCAGCGTCGCCATCGCCTCCTGCGAGGCCGACTCGACATCGAAGACGACCGGATCCGCCCCGGTCGCCCGCACGTCGTCGATCTGACCGGCGTCGCGGATCACCGCGGTCACCTGGTCGCCGCGCGCCGTGAGGAGGGGTTCGAGCAGGAGGGCCACCTTGCCGTGGCCGCCGAAGATCAGGATCCGTGCCATGCCTCCACGCTATGCCCGATCCGCGGTTCGCGGGCGGCGGATCCGGATCCGCCCCCGCGCACGACGCGACGTCAGACCGCGCGCACGCCGTCCTTCCAGACGGCGTCGACGAGCGGCACACCCGGGCGGTAGGCGAGGTGCACGCGGCTCGGGCTCTTCAGGAGAGCCACGTCCGCACGCATGCCGGGGGCGATGCGGCCGATGTCCGTGCGGCGCAGGGCCGCCGCTCCCCCGGCCGTGGCCGCGTGGATCGCCTCGGCGACCGTCATCCGCATGTCGCGCACGGCGACCGCGATGCAGAACGGCATCGACGAGGTGAAGCTCGAACCGGGGTTGGTGTCGCACGCGATCGCCACCCTCACGCCGGCGTCGATGAGCCGGCGGGCGTCGGGATAGGGCTGCCGGGTGGAGAACTCGACACC
>JAFDWK010000080.1:11169-20124 GCA_018268515.1 Actinomycetota bacterium | reverse complement strand
CCGGCCTCCAGCACGCGCCGCGACTGGCGCACGGTGAACGCGCCGGTCTCGCAGAAGACGTCGATCCACTTCGCGTGCGGAGCGCAGGCGTCGAGCATCTCCCCCGTGACGAGGTCGACGTAGTCGTCACCGCGATCGGCGTATTCGGACGGCACGACGTGCGCCCCGAGGAAGGTGACCTCACCGGTGACCTCGGCGGCGAGGCGCACGAGGCGCTCCTCGGTCGCGACGTCGAGGCCGTAGCCGCTCTTGATCTCCACCGTCGTGGTGCCCTGCGCGAGCATCTCGTCGAGGAAGCCGCGCAGCCGGATCCGCAGCTCGTCGTCGGTTGCGGCCCTGGTCGCGGCAACCGTGGACCGGATGCCGCCGGCTGCATACTTCTGGCCCTGCATGCGCGCCTCGAACTCCGCGGCGCGGTCCCCGCCGAACACGAGGTGGCTGTGACTGTCCACGAAGCCGGGGATCACCGCGCGACCCGCGGCGTCGACCACGGTGAGCCCGCCTCGTTCGGTCCCTGAGCCTGTCGAAGGGCCTTCGACGACCGAGATCGCCTCCGCCGCCGGGCCGACCCACGCGATCCGGTCCCCGTCGATGAGCACGGCGGCGTCGTGGAGGGTGCCGCAGAGGTCGTCGCCCCCGTCGCCAGGCTCAGGGACCGGGGCGTTCGTCGTGAGCTCGCCGATGTTCGTGATCAGGGTCCGCATGTCCCGCCGCCTTCCGAGAGAGGGTCGCGTCCCGCCCTTCACGTTCCCCCATCCCCCGACGAGGTGCGTGAAGAGCGGGACGCCGTCTGTGTCCGAGCTCGACTCAGAGCCCCATCGGGACCTTGAGACCGCGCTCACGCGCGATGTCCTTCGCGTGGTCGTAGCCCGCGTCGACGTGGCGCATGACGCCGGTGCCGGGGTCGTTGGTGAGCACGCGTTCGAGCTTCGAGCCCGCCAGCGCGGATCCGTCCGCCACGGTCACCTGGCCGGCGTGGATGGAGCGGCCGATGCCGACGCCGCCGCCGTGGTGCAGCGACACCCAGCTCGCGCCGGAGGCCGTGTTCAGCAGCGCGTTGAGCAGCGGCCAGTCGGCGATCGCGTCGGATCCGTCCTTCATGGCCTCGGTCTCCCGGTACGGGCTGGCGACCGAACCGGAGTCGAGGTGGTCGCGGCCGATCACGATGGGGGCGGAGAGCTCGCCCGAGGCGACCATCTCGTTGAACTTCAGGCCCGCGAGGTGGCGCTCCTTGTAGCCGAGCCAGCAGATGCGGGCGGGCAGACCCTCGAAGTGGACCTTCTCGCCGGCCTTCTGCAGCCAGCGGTGCAGGGCCGCATCCTCCGGGAAGAGCTCCGCGATCGCGCGGTCGGTCTTGTAGATGTCCTCCGGGTCGCCCGAGAGCGCTGCCCAGCGGAACGGTCCGCGGCCCTCTTCGAACTGCGGGCGGATGTAGGCGGGGACGAAGCCGGGGAACTCGAAGGCGCGGTCGAAGCCGCCCAGGACCGCCTCGGCGCGGATCGAGTTTCCGTAGTCGAACACCGCGGCGCCCGCATCCTGGAACGCGACCATGGCGGCGACGTGCGCGGCCATGGACTCGCGCGCGCGGCGCGTGAACTCCTCGGGATCCGCCTCCGCGGACGCCTTCCAGTCCGCGACCGAGATGCCGATCGGCAGGTAGGCGAGCGGGTCGTGCGCGCTGGTCTGGTCGGTCACGATGTCGATCGGGACGCCGCGGCGGAACAGCTCGGGGAAGACCTCGGCGGCGTTGCCGACGATGCCGACGGAGAGTGCCTCGCCGGCCTCCTTGGCGGCGACGGCCCGGGCGATCGCCTCGTCGAGGTCGGTGCAGTAGACGTCCAGGTAACCGTGGTCGACCCGACGCGCGAGGCGCGACTCGTCGACGTCCACGATCAGGCAGGCGCCGTCGTTCAGGGTGACGGCGAGCGGCTGCGCACCCCCCATGCCGCCGGCGCCGCCGGTGAGGGACAGCGTGCCCTTGAGCGAGTCCTTGCCGAGCGAGCGGGCGACCGCGGCGAACGTCTCGTAGGTGCCCTGCAGGATCCCCTGGGATCCGATGTAGATCCAACTTCCGGCCGTCATCTGGCCGTACATCATCAGGCCCTCGGCCTCGAGCCTGCGGAACTCGGGCCAGGTGGCCCAGTCGCCGACGAGGTTGGAGTTGGCGATGAGCACGCGCGGTGCCCACTCGTGGGTGCGGAACACGCCGACCGGCTTGCCGGACTGCACGAGCAGGGTCTCATCCGGCTCGAGCTCGTCGAGCGTGCGCACGATCGCGTCGTACGCCTCCCAGCTGCGCGCCGCGCGGCCGGTGCCGCCGTAGACCACGAGGTCCTCGGGGTGCTCGGCGACCTCGGGGTCGAGGTTGTTCATGAGCATGCGCTTGGCGGCCTCGGCGCCCCAGCTCTTCGCGGTGCGCTCGTTGCCGCGGGTGGCGCGGATGGAGCGGGACGGATCCGACAGCGTCGGGCCCGCCGGGGTGGTGGTGGTGTCAGTCATTCGCGTGCTCCTTCGCAATCGCAGCGATGCGGCCGGACTGCACGAGCGCAGCGACGGCCTCCATGTCAGGGCTGAGGAATCGGTCGGGGCCGGGGCCTCCGGCCACGGTGCGGACGAGGTCGCGGACCGCGCCGGTGGCCGCTCCGGCCTCGAGCGGCGCGCGCAGGTCGAGCGCGCGGGCACCGGTGAGGATCTCGATCGCGAGGACACGGCCGAGGCCGTCGATCGCACGGCGGAGCTTGCGGGCCGCAGCCCAGCCCATCGAGACGTGGTCCTCCTGCATCGCGGAGGACGGGATGGAGTCGACGGAGGCGGGCACCGCGAGGCGCTTGAGCTCGGAGACGATGCCGGCCGCCGCGTACTGCGCGATCATCAGGCCGGAATCCACGCCCACCTCGTGTGCGAGGAACGGCGGCAGGCCGCGGCTGCGGGCGGGATCGAGGGCGCGGTCGGTGCGCCGCTCGGCGACCGAGGCGACGTCGGCGACGGAGATCGCGAGGAAGTCGAGCACGGCGGCCACGGGGGCGCCGTGGAAGTTGCCGTTCGACTCGATGCGGCCGTCGCTCGTCACGACGGGGTTGTCCACGACGCTCGCGAGCTCGCGCTCGGCGATCGTGGTCGCGTACGACGCGGTGTCACGGGCGGCGCCGTGCACCTGCGGCGAGCAGCGCAGCGAGTAGGCGTCCTGCACGCGGCCGTCGTCGGGGCCCTTGTGGCTCGCGACCATCGGAGAGGATCCGAGGAAGGCGCGCAGGTGCGACGCCGAGACGGCCTGACCGATCTGCGGACGCAGCGCCATGAGGTCGGCGGCGAAGACAGCGTCGGTGCCGAGCTGCGACTCGATCGACATGGCCGCGGAGAGGTCGGCCGTGATGAGCAGGTCCTCGAGGTCGTGCAGGGCGAGCACGAGCATGCCGAGCATGCCGTCGGTGCCGTTGATGAGGGCGAGGCCCTCCTTCTCCACGAGCTGCAGCGGCTCGATGCCGGCCGCGGCCAGCGCGTCGGCGGCGAGCACCTTCTCCCCGGAGGCGTCGCGCACGTCGCCCTCGCCCATGCCGGCGAGCGCGATGTGCGCCAGCGGGGCGAGGTCGCCCGAGCAGCCCAGCGAGCCGTACTCGCGGACGATCGGGGTGATGCCGGCGTTGAGCATCGCGGCGTAGGTCTCCACGACCTGCGGGCGCACGCCGGTGTGGCCGGACGCGAGGGTCTGCAGGCGCAGCAGCTGCAGTGCGCGGATGACCTCGGTCTCCACCTCGGCGCCGGTGCCCGCGGCGTGCGAGCGGATGAGGCTCTGCTGCAGCTGGCGGCGGCGCTCGGGAGCGATGAACGTGGTGGCCAGGGCCCCGAAGCCCGTCGAGACGCCGTAGTGCGGGTTCGGGTCGGCGGCCATGCCGTCGATCACGCCGCGGGTGGCCGCGACGCGGTCGAGGGCGCCGGCGTCGATCACGATCGGGGCGTGGTGGCGGGCGACGGCGACGACATCCTCGGGACGCAGCGGCGCCGCACCGATGGTGACGGGGGAAGTGTGGGGCATGAGACGATTCCACACCCTGCACTTCCGCTCGGGCAGAGGGATCTGGCATCCTTTGTCTGTGATCTCAGACAGCTCGCCCCGCATCGACAGGAGTGCGCCACAGGTGCCCGCGGCCGAGCACACGCTGCGGATCCTGCGGTTCCTCGCCCGGCGCGCAGGGCCGGTCGCGGCGTCCGCGCTGGCGCGCGAACTCGACATCCCGCGGTCGACGGTGTACCACCTGCTCGCGACGCTCGAGGCGCACGGGTTCGTCGTGCACCTGCCCCAGGAGCGCCGCTGGAGCCTGGGGACGAGCGCGTTCGAGCTCGCCGGCGGTTACGCCAGGCAGGAACCGCTGGCCCGGCTCGGGCGACCGCTGCTGGCCGGGCTCGCCGACCGGCTCGGCGAGAGCGCGCACCTCGCCGTGATGACCGGCCGCGATGTGCTCTACATCGTCGAGGAGCGCGCCCTGCGCCGCCCCGCCCTCATCACCGACGTCGGCGTGCGCCTGCCCGCGCACCTCACCGCGACCGGCCGGGCCATGCTCGCAGCACTCCCCCGTGAGCAGGTGCGCGCGCTGTATCCGGATGCGGCGGCCTTCACCCAGCGCACCGGCGGCGGGCCCTCCCGTCCCCGCGAGCTGAACGAGCTGCTGCGCGAGGTGCGCCGGGACGGCGTCGCCCACGAGGACGGCGAGGTCACCGCGGGCTTCCGCTCTGTGGGCGTCGCGGTGCGCGACCACGTCGATTGGCCGGTCGCGGCGGTCGCCGTGACCTGGTCCGAGGAGCGTCCCGTCGACGAGACGGCGATCCGGGAGGCGGTCGCAGAGACGGCGCGGCAGCTGCAGCGCCGGCTGGGCTACGGCGGACGCACGGCGTGATCGGTGCGCGGGCTCATGAGGGATGACCTTCGGCGTGCGCACAGCCCGGCCCGAGAGGATCGACGGGTGCGGACGTCGACGGATCGAGGGCGACTGCGGCGCATCGCTCTGATCGTGGGCGTCGTCGGCATCCTCGCCGGTGCGCTCGGATCCTGGATCCCGTCGTTCTGGGGCGATGAGGCCGCGAGCGTCATGTCGGCCTCGCGCACCTGGCCGGAGCTGTGGCGCATGCTGCAGAACGTCGACGGCGTGCACGGCGCCTATTACGCGTTCCTGCACCTCTGGATCGACCTCTTCGGCGCGAGCGAATTCTCGGTGCGGCTGCCGAGCGCGATAGCCGCGGGGTTCCTCGCTGCGGGGACGGCCGTGCTCGCCGGGCGACTCGGCGGCCGCTTCGGTGCACCTTGGCTCGCGCTGGCGGCGGGTCTGATCGCCGCGCTGCTGCCGCGCACCGCGGTCATGGCCGCGGAAGCCCGCTCGTACGCGATCGGATCCGCGATCGCGGTGTGGCTGACCGTTCTGCTGATCGCACTGCTGGCGCAGCGGCGCTCGTGGTGGGCGTGGGCGGTGTATGCGCTCGGCGCGGCCGTGTCGGTCTACGTGTTCCTGTACCTGGCGCTGCTGCTCGTGGTGCACGGCGTCTTCGTGCTGCTCTTCCACCGGCGCGTGCTCTGGCGTTGGTCCGCATGGGCGGCGGGCGGGGTCGTGCTCGCCCTGCCCATCGTGCTGCGCGCCGCCGCCGAGCGGAACCAGATCGGCTTCCTTGCGCATCGCGACTACATCACGCCGATCAACGTGCTCGCCCTGCAGTGGTTCGACCCGGTGACCGTCTGGCTGTGCGGGGTGCTCATCGCGATCGGGCTCGCCGCCACCATCCTCCGCTCCCGCAGCAGCGGCGTCAGCGAGCAAGATCCCGACACCCTCCGGCTCAGCGTGCTCGCGCTGCTCTGGCTCGCGCTGCCGACCGCCGCCGTGCTGCTCGGCAGCGTGCTGATCGCGCCGATGTACACCGTGCGTTATCTCTCGTTCTGCACTCCGGCCGCGGCGATCCTCGTGGCTCTGGGGGTACTCGCCGCCGCACGATGGATCGCCGCACGACGGCCGCAGCGGGCGTCGGCGGCCGCCGGCGTCCTGCTCGCGGTCGTGCTCGCGGCGCTCGTCCCGAACCTCGTCGTGCTGCGCGGCCCGTATGCCAAGGACGGCAGCGACTGGCGCGAGGCGGCTGCCTATCTGCACGGGCACGCCGCGCACGGCGACGCCGTGGTCTACGACGACCGCCCCAAGGACTCCGAGAAGCCCCGCCTCATCACAGCGGTGTACCCCGCCGACGTTGCAGGACTCACGGATCCTGCGCTCAGCGCCTCCTTCCGCACGCAGCCCGGCCTGTGGGACCGCACCCGCCAGAACCCGGAGCTGACGGTCGGCGATCTCACGCCCGTCGTGTGGGCGGTCGAGCGGGGATCCGCCCCCGAGCGCTCCCCCGACGTCCGGCACCTGGAGTCGCTCGGCTACCGGGTCGTGTCCGCGCACCGGATCAACGTCTCCACCGTGATCCGATTGCGACGCTGAGCAGATCACCCCGAAGGCTTGATAGTTTGAATTCTAACTGTTAGAGTTCTAAACATGTCGATCGAAGAGCGCCTCACCACCGCCATCCGCTCGCTGGCGTTCGCCCAGCGCGCGGCGGCGGACGAGTGGGTCCGCGACAGCGGGCTCACCCGGCAGCAGGCGTTCACCCTCGGCTACATCGACGAGCACCAGGATCGCGGCGTGATCGCGCGCGAGCTCTCGGAGATGTCCGGCACCACGCCCGCCTCGGTCACCAGCCTCCTGCAGGGAATGGAGGAACGGGGCCTCATCACGCGCACGCCGTCGCCCGACGACTCCCGTGTGAAGTTCATCCGCGCCACCGCGGAGGGATCCCGCCTCGTCGCCGGCTTCGACGACACCATGACCGACGCGCAGGCGCGCGTCTTCACCCCGCTGACCGCCGAGGAGCAGGATCAGCTCCTCGGTCTCCTGCAGAAGGTCATCGACGGATCCGGCCTCCCGGTGATCGCACCACCCCCGGTCCGCAGCTCCCGCGGTCGCCCGGTCCGCGGCTCCCGCGGTCGCCCGGTCCGCGGCTCGACCGACGGGCAGTCTCCGCCGGCGCGCGGCGGGCGCTCCACCGGCTGATCCGGCCGCTCACCGATCGCGCACCTGTCCGCCGCTCCGGCGTGACGTGCGCCATCGCGTCCCTCATCGCGCCCGCGCGCCGCTCCGGCATCCTGCGCACCGCGTTTCGCCACGCCGCCGTGCGGCGGGCCCGCCCTCATCCTTTCGCGCCCCGCGCCCCGTTCGGCGTGCCCGCGCACCGACACCCCGGAGGTCCCTCCATGTCCCGCAACCGCTTCTACCTCGCCTCGGCGCCGATCTGGCGCTCGCTGCTTCATCTGTGCATCCCGATGATCGCCGGCATGTCCGTCGGCGTGATCTACAACATCATCAACGCCGGCTTCATCGGCGCGCTGCACGACACCTCGCTGCTCGCCGCGCTCGCCTATTCGATGCCGGTGTTCGCGCTCATCATGGCGGTCGGCGGCGTCTTCGGCGTCGGCGGCAGCACCTACATCTCCCGCCTGCTCGGCGCGGACGGCGGATCCGACTCCGCGCCAGACCGCGCGAAGCAGGTCGGATCGTTCACCTTCTGGTCCGCCCTCGCGGCCGGTGTCGTCGTCGGCGTCCTGGGCCTGGCCTTCGCGACCCCGATCGCGACGCTGATCGGTGCGAGCGGTCCGGCCCTCGCCCCGACTGCCCAGTACGTCGGCGCGATGTTCGCATTCAGCCCGGTGCTCGTGCTCGCGTTCTCGCTCGAGCAGCTGGTGCGCGCCGAGGGCGCCGCGACCGCGTCGATGATCGGACTCATCGCGTCCACCGTCGCGAACCTGCTCCTCGACGTGCTGTTCATCCTCGTGCTCGGCTGGGGCGTGCTCGGCGCCGGCATCGCGCTCGGCCTGTCGAACCTCGTCATGGTCGGCTACTACCTGTGGTGGCTGAGCCGCCGCTCCACTGCCGTCTCGCTCACGCCGCGCTGGTTCCGCGCCGACCGCGAGATGCTCCGCACCGTGTTCGGCGTGGGTGTCTCCGAGCTGCTGATGTCGTCGTTCCTGCTCGTCAGCGCGCTGGTGATGAACTGGGTCGCGACCGGCTACGGCGAAGCGCTGATCGCCTCGATGGGCATCACCCAGCGCATCGTGCAGCTGCCCGAGATGATGTGCATGGGCCTCTTCCTCGGGGCCCTGCCGTTGTTCGCCTACGCATTCGGCGCCGGGAACCACGCGCGCCTGCGCCGCGCCATCACCGCCGTCGCGATCGGCATCGGCGGGCTCACCGTCGTCTTCTCCGGACTCGTGCTGATCTTCAAGGACCAGATCGTGGGCTGGTTCAGCACCGACCCCACGGTGCTGGCCGAAAGCAGCGCGCTGCTGACCGCCATGCTCGTCTCCACCCTGTTCAACGGCTTCACCGGCCTCGCGATCACGGTGTTCCAGGCCACCGAGCAGATGCGCAACGCCACGGTCATGTCCGTCGCCCAGGGTGTGCTGTTCGTGCCGGTGATCCTGTTCGGCAATGCGCTTCTCGGCCTGCCCGGCGTCGTCTGGTCGATGGCCGTGACCGAGTTCCTCACGTTCCTCCTGGCCGGGATCCTGTTCTGGACCTCACGCCGCGCGCTGAGCACGGCGCCCTCCGCCGAGGCCGTCGCGAGCGCGCAGGAGGTGGACGCCGGGGACGAGGATCCCGTCCCCGTCGGCGCCTGAGTCCCACCCCCCGCCCCGGCTCCGGCTCCGGCTCCGGGAGCCGCTCAGACCGGCACGTACATCACGACGGAGAGGCCGGGCGCGTCGGAGGGCACGAGGCTGTGGTGCTCGAAGACGCGCCGGCCGTCCTCCGGATGCTCGAACACCCGCTGCCGGGAGGCGAAGCGCTCCACCGCGTGCTCGGCCCACTGAATCCGGAAATCGGAGTTCTCCTCGAGCAGGCGCCCGATGAGCGCACGATGGCGATCGGAGCTCAGCCGCAC
>JAFDWK010000080.1:8529-11103 GCA_018268515.1 Actinomycetota bacterium | reverse complement strand
CGCAGCCGCGGATCCGTGTAGATCAGCCAGAGCAGGTTGCGGTCGCGCGGATCCACGGACGCGATCGGCGCGTACAGCCGAGCATAGGGCGCGTTCCAGCCGACGATCGCCCAGTCGCTCGCCACGACGAAGGCCGGGAAGCCCAGCGCATCGACGAGGCGCTGCAGATGATCCGGGATCCGCTCCGGCTCCTCCGTCGCGGAGTCCTCCTCCGGCCCGGCGAGCCGCACCACGTACTCCGCCTCGGCCGGGCTCAACTGCAGCACGCGGGCGACGGCGCCGAGCACCTGCCGGGAGACGCCGATGTCGCGCCCCTGCTCGAGCCAGGTGAACCAGCTGGCGCTGACGCCGGCGAGCGCGGCGACCTCCTCGCGGCTGAGACCGATGTCGCCGCGCCTCGCGGCCTGCGGCAGGCCCAGGGCCGAGCGGCTCGCGGCGCGCCGGCGCGAGGCCAGGAACTCCCCCAGCTGCTCGCGCCGGGGCGTGCGCGGACGGATCACGGCCGCCACCTCCGTGCCAGGACTGCCGGTGGTCCCGACCGCCCCGCATCCGGATCACCTTCGCGCCTTGCGTCGCAGCTCATTCCAGAACAGTACTCCGAGTACTAGTACAAACCCTCCTCGCGCCCGGGCTCGGCAGAATGACGCGGCAGGTCCACAATGGTCACTATGGTCGCTTATCGCTCTCGCACGGTCACCCACGGACGCAACATGGCCGGCGCCCGCGCCCTCTTCCGCGCCGCCGGCGTCGACGGCAAGGATCTCGGCCGCAAGCCCATCATCGCCGTCGCGAACTCCTTCACCGAGTTCGTCCCCGGCCACACGCACCTCGCCCCGGTCGGGCGCATCGTCTCGGAGGCGATCAGCGAGGCCGGCGGCATCCCGCGCGAGTTCAATACGATCGCGGTCGACGACGGCATCGCGATGGGCCACGGCGGCATGCTCTACTCGCTCCCGTCCCGCGACCTCATCGCCGACTCCGTCGAGTACATGGTCAACGCGCACTGCGCCGACGCGCTCGTCTGCATCTCGAACTGCGACAAGATCACCCCGGGGATGCTGCTCGCAGCCCTGCGTCTGAACATCCCGACCGTGTTCGTCTCGGGCGGCCCGATGGAGGCCGGACGGGCGACGCTCGTCGACGGCACCGTGCGCTCCCTCGACCTCGTCGACGCGATCAGCGACGCCGTGAACGAGAAGATCTCCGACGCCGACATCCTGCGCATCGAGGAGTCGGCCTGCCCGACCTGCGGATCCTGCTCCGGCATGTTCACCGCGAACTCGATGAACTGCCTCACCGAGGCGATCGGTCTCTCCCTGCCCGGCAACGGCTCGGTGCTCGCGACCCACACGGCCCGCCGCGCGCTGTATGAGAAGGCCGGATCCCTCGTGGTCGACATCGCGAAGCGCTACTACGACGGCGACGACGAGAGCGTCCTGCCGAAGAGCATCGCCACCCATGCCGCGTTCGGCAACGCGATGGCGCTCGACATCGCGATGGGCGGATCCACCAACACGATCCTGCACCTGCTGGCCGCCGCGCACGAGGCCGGCGTCGACTTCGGGCTCGCCGAGATCGACGCGATCTCGCGCCGGGTGCCCTGCCTCGCGAAGGTCGCCCCGAACTCGGCCGGCGGGCGCACCTACTACATGGAGGATGTGCACCGCGCCGGCGGCATCCCCGCACTGCTCGGCGAACTGCGCCGCGGCGGCCTGCTCGATGACCAGGTGCACACCGTGCACGCGGCGACGCTCGGCGAATGGCTGGATGAGTGGGACATCCGCGGCGGCTCGGCCTCCGAGGAGTCGCAGGACCTCTGGCATGCCGCCCCCGGCGGCCGCCGCTCGTCGACCGCGTTCTCGCAGTCCGAGCGCTGGGCCTCGCTCGACACCGACGCCGACGGCGGCTGCATCCGCGACGTCGCGCACGCCTACTCGAAGGACGGCGGCCTCGGCGTGCTGCACGGCAACATCGCCGAGAACGGCGCCGTGGTGAAGACGGCGGGCGTGGACGAGTCGATCTGGACGTTCTCCGGGCCCGCCGTGGTCTGCGAATCGCAGGACGAGGCGGTCGAGAAGATCCTGAACAAGCAGGTGACCGAGGGCGACGTCGTCGTCATCCGCTACGAGGGCCCGAAGGGCGGCCCCGGCATGCAGGAGATGCTGTACCCGACGTCGTTCCTGAAGGGACGCGGTCTCGGCAAGGCCTGCGCGCTGATCACCGACGGGCGCTTCTCCGGCGGCACCTCCGGCCTGTCCATCGGCCACGTCTCCCCCGAGGCGGCCGCGGGCGGCATGATCGCGCTCGTCGAGGACGGCGACATCATCTCCATCGACATCCCGGCCCGCACGCTCGAGCTCGACGTGCCGTGGGAGGAGCTGGAGCGCCGCCGCGAGCACCTCGAGGCCAACGGCGGCTACCGCCCGAAGAACCGCGTGCGCGAGATCACCCCGGCGCTGCGCGCCTACGCGCACTTCGCCCAGTCGGCCGACAAGGGCGCGATCCGCATCGTCCCCGAGCTGTGAGCCGGACCGGATCCGCCCCGGATCCCCGTCCGGGCGGATCCGCGGATCA
>JAFDWK010000080.1:0-8447 GCA_018268515.1 Actinomycetota bacterium | reverse complement strand
TCCGCGACGCCGCCGGACTTCAGCTCGACCACCCACACCCGGTCGACGCCGTCGAAACGGCCCTTCGAGGCCGCACGCGGGATGCCGTAGGTCTGGTCGTACCAGGTGTACGAGTCGGGATAGTGGGTGCGCAGCAGCAGGTCGGTGGTGTTGCGGAAGGCGGTCGGGTTCGTCTCCTTCGCCAGGCGCGTGCGCTGCGAGGGCCGGGCGCCGTCGTCGAACACGATGCCGTCGCCGGGGACGGCGTTCGCGCTGATGACGGCCGCGATGTCGTTCCAGTCCGAGCCGTTCTTGGCGTACGGCCCGCGTTGCGAGACCCCCACCGGCGTCGCTGCGATCACGACGGCGAGCGCGGCGAGCGCGGCACCGGCCCGGCGCCACCGCAGGCGCACCAGGCACCGCACGCCGAGCGCCATCATGATCGCGACCGCCGGGGCCGAGTACGTGCCGTACCGGGCGGTGTACCCCGACACGAACGGGCTCGCGGCGACGAGCAGGCCCATGGGCAGCACCATCCAGGCGAGCGCGATCGTCTCCAGGCGCAGCCCGAGCGGGGATCCGGATCGGCGGATCCGCACCACCTCGACCGCGAAGAAGCCCGCCGCGACGAGGATCAGGGCCCAGGCGATCACGGCGAACCACCAGTCCTGGAACCACATGTTGCGCAGCAGCACCTCGGGGGTGATCGTCTCGCGCTGTCCGATGAACGCGATCTGCCGGCGCTGCAGGAAGCCGAACCAGGCCAGCGGCGACGCCGCCAGCAACGCCGCCGCGGTGCTCACCGCCGCGGCCCGCCAGCGCTGCCGCAGCGGTGCCGAGCACAGCACGACCACAGCGACGGGGACGACCATCAGCGCGAAGTAGAGGAAGAGCCAGATCCCGACCGCGAGCACGACGCCGTAGGCGATCCAGCCGCCCACCGCGCGGTTCCCGCGTCGTGCGATCTCCACGAGGATCACGCAGACCACCGCGGCGAACGCCGCCGTCATCGCGTAGGAGCGCGCCTCCTCGCCGGCGTAGGCGAGCCGCGGCAGCACCGCCGTGAAGACGCCCGCGAGCACGGCGAAGCGCGCCGTGCCGAACCGCCCGCACAGCCAGACGACCGCGGCCGCGCAGACCCCCATCGCCAGCGCCGACGGGAAGCGGATCGAGAACGCGCTGGATCCGAAGACGTCGATCCAGGCGTGCAGGCCGAGGTAATAGAGGCCGTGCACGGCGTCGACGTAGCTCAGCATGTGCACGAGCGACGGCAGCGGCCGCGTGGCCGACATGAGGCTCGCGGCCTCATCGCCCCACAGCGAGGGGATCCAGCTGCCGGCCGCGCTCACCGCGACGGCGAACAGTCCGATGATCCCCGCCCACAGCCCGAGCCGCCGAGGGTCGGCGAACCCCGCCACGGAGGTCGGATTCGCCTGCGTCGCCGGACGCTGCAGGACAGAACCGGTCACGTCGCACGAGCGTAGCGTGCGCGCCTTGGCGTCCCCTCCGAGCGGCGGCCCGGCGTCCCGGCCCCGGCGCGAATGCGGTCACCGCATGTCCGCCCGTCGTTCTCCGAGTGTTCACCCGGGATGCACCTCATATCCTGGAAGGGTGTCCCTCTCCTCTTCCGCGCGGCGTCTTCGCTCCACCGCCCGGCGCTTGAAGCGCGCCCTCGAGGCCGAACGCATCGCGTTCTGGCGCTCGCGCCCGGTGCGCCCCGATCAGGTGCTGTACGAGTCGTTCGCCGGCAACGGGATGCTGTGCAACCCGGAGGCGATCTTCCGCCACCTGCTGACCGACTCCGCATACGCCCACATGAAACACGTCTGGGCGCTCTCCGACGAGGACGCGATCGCCCGTTTCCGCGCCGAGTTCGCGGGTGACGCGCGGGTGTCGTTCGTGCGACGAGGATCCGCGTCCTACCGTCAGTCTCTGGCCGTCAGCGGATGGCTGGTCAACAACGCCACGTTCCCGAGCTGGTTCGGCAAGAGGCCGGGGCAGGTCTATCTGAACACCTGGCACGGTACGCCGCTCAAGCTCATGGGCTTCGACATGCCCGCCGGCGCCGTGCAGTCGGCGAACACGCTGCGCAACTTCCTGATGTCGGACTATCTGCTCGCCGCGAACCCGTTCATGGCGCAGACCATGTACGAGGGCGCCTACCGGCTCACCAACGTCTACCCCGGCACGCTCATCGAGGAGGGCTACCCCCGCATCGACCGGCAGCGCCTCGACCCCGCGGCCGAGACCGCGGTGCGGGCGGAGCTGGAGGGCAGCGGAGTCCTCCTCGGCGGCAAGCCCATCGTGCTGTTCGCACCCACCTGGCGCGGAAGCTCCTTCGACGACCCCGAGGACAACATCGACGAGCTCGCGGCCCAGCTCGCCGGGCTCCAGGCGGGTGTCGGCGACGACTACGCCGTGGTGCTGAAGACCCACCAGATCGTGCACGCGCACGCCTCCGCGCGGCCCGAGCTCGCCCGCTCCCTCGCGCCGAACTCGATCCCGTCCAATGTGCTGTTGGGGGCCGCGGCGGGCCTCGTCACCGACTACTCGTCGATCTTCTTCGACTACCTCGCCACCGGCCGGCCCCTCGCGTTCTTCACGCCCGACGCGGATCTGTACTCGTCCGGTCGGGGCACCTACATGCCGCTGGACACCCTGCCGGGCCCGGTTGCGGACGACGCCGCCGAGACCGGCCGGGCGCTGCGCGGGCTCCTGGACGGCGGCGAACCGCATCCGCAGTACGCCTCCTGGAGGGAGCGGTTCACGCCGTTCGACGACGGCGGCGCGACCGCGCGCGTGGTCGACATCGTGTTCGGCGGCGCGAGGGAGGGCTACCGCACCCGGCCGACCGCGCACGACGGCCGCAAGCGCCTGATGGTCTATCTCGGCGGCATGAAGCCGAACGGCATCACCACGAGCGCGCTCAATCTGCTCGGCGCCATCGACCACACCCGCTACGACGTGACGGCCCTGCTGCCCAAGCGGCGCCTCAGCACGGATCCGCTGACGCAGGCCCGCATCCCCGCGGAGGTGCGCCAGGTGTTCCGCATCGGCGGTATGAACGGGTCCAAGGCCGTGCACCTGCGCCGGCGCGTCGACGACTGGCGCGGATCCCCTCGCACACCCGGCGCCGAGCCGTGGCACGAGGCGCTGTGGACCGCGGAGTGGATGCGCGTGTTCGGCGGGGCCCGCTTCGACTGGGTCGCCGATTTCAGCGGCTACGGCCCGCTGTGGACCAGCCTGCTGCTGCATTCCCCGGCCGCGGATGAGAAGGGCCCGGCCGCGAAGCGCGCGATCTGGATGCACAACGAGATGGCCTCCGACCGGGAGCGCACCGTGAACGGCAAGGCGCGCATGAAGCGCAGCCTCGGAGCGGTGTTCGCGATGTACTCGGAGTACGACCAGCTGGTCTCGGTGTCGCATCAGCTCACCGAGCTGAACCGCATCGAACTGGCCGAGTACGCACCCGCCGACCGGTTCCGCACGGTGCGCAACTTCCCCGATGTGGAGCACGTCACGCTCGGCGCGCGCCGCCCGCTCAGCGAGCTCCTCGAGAGCGACGGGACGGCCGAGGGGATCGAGGCGTCGGCTCCCGCCTGGTACGAGGGGCTGCAGGAGGACGAGGGCGACCTGCGCTGGTTCGTCACCGTGGGCAGGCTCTCCCCGGAGAAGAACCATGCCCGCCTGATCCGCTCCTTCCTCGCCGTGCACGCGGTGCACCCCGAGGCGCGCCTGCTCATCGTCGGCGGAGGCCCGCTGCGCGCCGATCTGCAGCAGCAGATCGATGAGGCCGGCGCCTCCGACGTCGCCTTCCTCACGGGGGCGCTGCGCAACCCGTACGCGCTGCTCGCCGCGTCCGACTGCTTCGTGCTGTCGAGCCTCTACGAGGGCCAGCCGATGGTGCTGATCGAGGCCGCGATCTGCGAGCTGCCAATCGTGTCGACGTCGTTCGGATCCGTCTACGGCGCACTCCCCGAGGGATCCATCCGCATCGTGGAGCAGGACGACGATGCCCTTGCGGCGGGGATGCTGGCCTTCCTCGAGGGCGACGTGCCCCCGGCGTCCCTGGACACGGCCGCCTATCGCGCGGACGTGATGGCCGAGTTCGAGGCGCTGCTGCAGGATTGATCGGGTCGCCGGCTCCGGCCGCGCCCCTCGCGCCGATGGCGCCGGGATGACAGACTCGAAGTCCGCCGGGGCGCGCATCGTGGCGCGCCCGGGATCGAACGATCGGGACCCACATGTCGTCGCAGACCACGCCGCCGCACCCTCTGGACTCGCTCACGGGCGCGGAGTTCTCCGCCACCGCCGTCGTGCTCACCCGCGAGCACGGCATCGACGCCGGCTGGCGGTACGCCTCGATCATCCTCAAGGAGCCGCCCAAGGCCGAGGTCAAGGCCTGGCGGGAGGGGGATCCGGTCGTGCGCCGCTCGCTCTCGGTGCTCTGGCGCAAGCAGACCAACGAGGTCTACGAGGCCGTGGTGAACCTCACCGACGACGCCGTCGAGTCGTGGACGCACGTGCCGGGGGTGACCCCGAACTTCACGATCGACGAGTACCACGACTGCGACCACGCGATGAAGGAGAACCCCGAGGTGCGCGCGGCGCTCGCGGGGCGCGGCATCGACGACCTCGACCTCGTCCTGTTCGACGTCTGGACCTACGGCGGGGCCGTGATCCCCGACGAATGGCGCGACCGGCGCCTGGGCTGGGTGGATCTGTGGATGCGCGCGACGCCCGACGGCAACCCCTACGCGCACCCCGTGAGCGGGCTGAAGATCATCGTCGACATGAACACGCTCGAGGTGCTCGAGATCGAGGACCACCACGACTTCGGCTTCCCCGAGGTGCGCGGCGAGTACGTGCCGGAGCTCGCCGGCATCACGCCGCGCGAGGATCTGAAGCCGCTGCAGATCGTGCAGCCCGAGGGCGTCTCGTTCACCGTCGAGGGATCCCGGATCCGCTGGCAGAACTGGGACTTCCGGCTCGGGTTCAACTACCGCGAGGGACCGGTCATCTACCAGGTCGGCTTCGACGACCAGGGCACCCGGCGCGAGGTCGCCTACCGGCTCTCGTTCGCCGAGATGATCGTGCCGTACCGGGACGCGAGCTTCGACCATTACCGCCGCACCGCGTTCGACATCGGCGAGTGGGGCCTCGGATACATGTGCACCTCGCTCGAGCTCGGCTGCGATTGCCTCGGCGAGATCACCTACCTCGACGCCGTGCTGCCGGACACCGCGGGTCAGCCCTGGACGATCACGAACGCGATCTGCCTGCACGAGGAGGACAACGCCGTGCTGTGGAAGCACGTCGACCCGGACTCCGGCACGGAGGTGCGCCGACAGCGTCGGTTCGTGGTGTCGGTGCATGCCACGGTCGCCAACTACGAATACCTCGTCTACTGGCGCTTCTACCAGGACGGCAACATCGAGTGCGAGGTGCGCGCCACCGGCATCATGGTGACCACGCCCATGGCGGAGGGCGAGCAGGGCAAGGCGACCGGCACCACGATCGACGCGCGCACCTACGCGCCGTTCCACCAGCACTTCCTGATCGCCCGGCTCGACCTCGACGTCGACGGGGACGGCAACACGGTCGTCGAGTCCGATTCCATGCCGGCGCCGATCTCGGAGGCGAACCCCTTCGGCCTCGACCTGCACACGCAGGCCACGGTCATCCGCTCGGAGGCGGAGGCGGGGCGCAGCTACAGCTGGGAGCGACAGCGCGGCTGGAAGGTGCAGAACCCGAACCGGCTGAACGCGTGGGGCGCGCCGGTGGCCTACAAGCTGGTGCCCTCGGCGTCCTTCCCGGCGATGTTCGACGAGTCCTCCCCGATCCTCACGCGCAACCCGGTGATCGGCAGGACGCTCTGGGTCACGCGGCACCATGACGACCAGTTCTGGCCGGCGGGCGACTACCCGACGCAGGCCGTCGACGACCTCGGCAACGGCATGACGGCGTGGATCGCCGACGACGAGAACCTCGTCGACGAGGACGTCGTGCTCTGGTACAACTTCGGGATCCACCACATCACGCGCGCCGAGGACTGGCCCATCATGCCGGCCGACACCATCTCGTTCTGGCTCAAGCCGTTCGGGTTCTTCGACCGCAACCCGTCGCTCGATGCGCCGCGCACGGACCAGGGAGCCGCGTGCGCCTGCGAGGCGGGGCAGTGCCACTGCGGACACGCGCACGGCGCAGGTCAGGAGCGCGGCGAGAGCGAGGGACACGGCGCCACCGGTCACGGGCACGATGCCGGCCACGAGCACGATCATCACGGCTGAGCGGATCCGGCCCCGCCGGCCCGGAACGGGGTTACGATCGCGGTAGGCGAGAGACCAGGGCGACATCCTCCTGAGCGCCGTGGAACGATGACCCCGCCGCCCGGGCTCCGCGAAGGAGGTCGGATCATGAACACCCAGGAGCAGCGCGGCACGACCACGCACGCCGAGTGGGGCGCGGGGCATCCGCATCTGCTGATCACCTTCGAGGACACGCGCCTGGTGCATGAGATCACCGACGACGAGACCCGGATCGGATCCGGCGACGACTGCCAGATCCGCCTGGAGGGCATCGCGCCGCTGCATGCCGTCATCCGTCATGACGGGCACGACGACTACGACCTGGAGATGGTCGGCCCCGGTCAGACCAGCGCGAACATCGCCAAGGCCGCCGAGGAGGAGGGGCGTCCCGTCGAGACGCTGCACACCGGCGCCCGGTTCACCGCCGGCGACTGGCGCTTCGTCTTCGTGCGCGATGAGTTCGCCGACCACGGCCGCCCCTACGGCGGGCGGCTCGGCGGAGAGGGCGCGCATCAGCGCCGCCAGGCGCCGCGCCCCGACTACGAGGGCGAAGGGCACACCGGCGCGGTGCCCGTCATCGCACCGCCGGTGGAACAGCCTCCGGACGCTCCGGCGGTATAGCCGAGTGGGGCCGGCCCGGCGCCCCTGACGGTCCGCGTCTCGACGTGTCGCACGAAAGGGCCCGATGTGTGACACCTCTCCCCCGAACCGGTCGTCACCGCAGCGACACGCGTGACCTCCCGCCCGCATCGCGATAGCGTCGGGGTGTTCACGGCAGAACGGCGCACATCGGTCGCATCCGGGGCGCTGCAGGGGCGATGTCGTCCTCGCCGACCGGCATCCAGGAGGGCCCGCACCCATGATCCCCGCATTCGCCATCGTCGGCGCCGCCATCGTCACCGGCGACCGTGCCGGAACCGTGCTCGCCGATCAGACCGTGCTCGTCGATCGGGCGGGGATCATCACCGCGGTCGGACCGCGGGCGGAGGTGGCGGTGCCCGCGGGCCACCGGCGCATCGCGGCGTCGGGGCGCCATCTCACGCCCGGGCTGATCAACGCGCATGCGCACCTGTTCGCCGATGGCACGCCGCTACCCGCATTCATGACGAGTCCGGCGATGGAACAGGCCGTGGCGTGGTTCATGCACGGTCCGCTGGGCAGACCGCTGCTGGACGGCCGCACCAGGAAGAACGTGCTGACGCAGCTGAACAGCGGGGTGACCACGATCCGCAGCGTGGGCGATGCCCGCTATGAGGTCGTGCGCGCGCGGGATGCGATCGAGGCCGGGAAGTACCTCGGCCCCCGGTTGTTCCCCTCCGGCCCGCTGCTCGCCGTCAGCGGCGGCCACGGCGCCCCGCAGATCGCTCTGATCAGCGACAGCCCGTGGGAAGGGCGCAAGAACGTGCGCCTCAATCTGCGCAAGGGCGCGACGGCCATCAAGATCGCCGCCACCGGAGGCGTCACCGACGCGCGCGCCATCGGCGAGGCCGGCCGGCCGCAGATGACCGAGGCCGAGATGACGGCGATCTGCGAGGAAGCGCACAACGCCGGCATCGTCGTCGCCGCGCACGCGCAGAGCGCCGAGGGCATCGCCGCCTGCCTGCGCGCCGGCGTGGACACGATCGAGCATGGCGCGGGGATGACCGATGAGATCGTCGCCCTGTTCAAGGACAACCCCCGCTCGCTGCGCGGGCACTCCACCCTCATCCCGACGCTGCAGGCGTGCCTGCCGCTGGTCAAGCTCGACCGCACCGTCACCGGCGTGAACGAGATCGTCAAGGCGAACGCGGAGATGATCCTCGACGAGATGCTGACGGGCATCGCGGATGCGCTCGCGAACGACATCGAGATCGGCATGGGTACCGACTCGGCGCTCACGTACGTGACGCATTACAACACCTGGCGCGAACTCGACTTCCTCACCCGCCACGGCGGGATGACGCCCGCGCATGCGCTGCACGCGGCGACGCAGGTGAACGCCGGCGTGCTCGGGATCTCCGCGTCCACCGGTTCGATCGAAGTCGGCAAGGCGGCGGATCTGGTGCTGCTGGACGCGAACCCGCTGGACGGCTTCCGCGCCTTCGACGCCCCCGTGCTGGTCGCCGCCCGCGGCCACCTCATCGAGAACCCGACCGTGACGCGGTTCGCGCAGATCGACAG
>JAFDWK010000007.1:11368-17817 GCA_018268515.1 Actinomycetota bacterium | reverse complement strand
CCGTTGTCGAGGTTCGTGGGGCCGGCGTCGCGTTTCCACCAGCGGATGTGGTGGGCGCGGGTCATCGAGGGCGGGAGGCCGCACATCGCGCAGCCGCCGTCGCGTTCGGCGAGGGCGAGACGCTGCGCCGTCGTGAAGAACCGCAGCCGGCGGCCGTAATCGAGGATCTCCCGGTCGCTTCCGAGCACGCAGGGGATGACACCGCCGCTCGCGGCGAGCTGCCGGGCGGCGCTGATGCTGATCGGCAGGTCGGATCCGTCGATCGTCGCGTATCCGGTCCCGTTGGTGAGGTCGTTCAGGTCGACGCGCACCACCACGGTCGCGCCGGCCAGTGCGGGGGCGTCGCTCTCGCAGCCCAGCGCGTGCGCGCAGATCGCGCTGAGAGCCTCCGCGCGCAGCGCTGCGACCGAGCGATGGCCGGCGTCGGGCGCCTCAGGGTCGAGCTGGTTCTTCTGCGCCGCGAACAGCGCGCTCACGTACCCGTTCACGGCGGCGACGATCAGGGCGCCGTGCGCGGCATCGAAATGGCCGTTCAGGTGGATCCGGCCGTCGCGTTCGAAGATCGACAGGCCCTGGCGGCCCTGCTGGTCCTGCTCCCTGGGTGCGACCCCGTCCGGATCCAGCCATGCCTCAGCCCGGGTGACCAGTCGGCGCACGTCGTCGTGCGACAGTCCTACGGCCCGCTCCACGAGCAGCTGTTCGGCTTCGGCGGTGCGCTGCGCGCCGATGGTGGGGCGCACCCGGTCCAGCAGCGCGATGATCACGGCGACGGCCTGCACGCTCAACGCTCCGGCCGCGAGCGCCTGCTGGGCAGCGGGGTACTTCGCCGGCAGGCGCTCCCCGAGCAGGTTCGCACGCGGAGCCGTCGCCTCCCCGACCTTCACCATCCGTGACGCGTCGCCACTGCTCACCCCGGTCGTCGTGGCGATCAACTGCGCCGCGGTGCGGAACCCCTGCACTTTCGCCAGCGCATCCGCGCCGAGCTCCGTGCGGGACTCCTGCGCCACGCACGCGGCGACCTCGGCGAGCACCGCCCCGGAACACCGCTGCAGCACCCCGAGCGCCTCCGTCACCGTCATCAGCTGCTCCCGCGTCAGCTCGCCGGCATCGTCGGCGCCATCCCACACGGCATCGAGACGCTGCAGCGCCTCGTGCAAGGGATGGAGGTGTTCGGTCATGCCTTGATTCTACGCCGAAAATACGCGACATTCAAACATATCTACGAATTCTGTGGAAAGATTGCCCGAACTGCCGCCTTGTGGAGAGCGAAGGGCAGGATTACATCTTTCGGATATTCATCCGGGTTATCAGCGCGCCCGCAGCTTCTCCGCCAGGATCCGCAGCGTGCGCAGCTCCTCATCGTCCAGCGATGACATGCGCTCGGCGATCGAGCGGCCGTGTGCGGTCGCGAGCTGGCGGAAGGCGCGGGTGCCCGCTTCGGTCGCATGCACGAGGGATCCGCGTCCGTCCTCCGGATCCGGGCACTTCTCGAGCAGTCCGCGCGCGACCATCCGGTCGACCAGGCGCGAGACGCTGGGCTGGCTGATCAGCATGTTCGTGGTGACCTCGCGCAGGCGCGCGGTGTGGGAGGCGCAGCGCGTGACCGTGAGCAGCACGTCGTATTCGGCGGCCGAGAGCTCGGCGCCATCGAAGTCGGTCGACATCTCGGTGAAGATCTCGTGCTGGGCGCGGAAGAGGCTCTCCCAGGCCGCCAGTGCCAGCTTCCGATCGCTCATCGCCTCAGGATATCCGCCCGCACGGACACCGGGACGCGTGCAGTAAGGGCCGGTCGGAGAGGCTCCCGACCGGCCCTTGTCCCTTGCACCAAGAGTGTCCTGCAATCACATGCGATGAAAGCCACAGCAAAACTTTCACCGTGCGATCACTGTATAACGACGGGGTAACGAATGCAACGGTTTGATCACGGTCTGATGAGATTCACAAGGTTGTGTTCTGTCTCATGGGACCTGCAAGATTCTCACCGGAGTTGAATCCCGCCTCACGGGACCTGCAAAAATCTCACCGGAGTCGAATCTTGTCTCACGGGACCCGTCGATTCTCACGGAAGTCTCTTGCGGTCGGCGTGTTGATGCCGGCCTCTCGATCGTCGGCGCAGCTCGCGAACACGTCGGGGCCGCGCCTCAGGGGCTGCCCGCGCGGTGAGCGGTCCCGGGCGGGAGATCCGCAGTCTCGCAGACAGCCGCATGGCGGGAAGCGCTCGACGTCACCAACGCAGCGGCAGCGACGTTCAAGTACTCCGGGAACCGACCGATCGCCTCAACATTCGCCAGCGGCGGGCCAGCGAACGTGTCCGGCCGAATGACCGGTGCCGGTACCTCCGTCATTGCTGTCGGCGTTCTCTCGAACTGCTCATCGTCACGGTCGTCGGCCACTGCGGCCGCCCTCTTCACTTATCCGTGTAATCTCGGCGGGGTATGCCGTGAGTGATCCGTTGGAAGGGATGCCATGCCTCGTTTCGATCTGCCCCCCGATCAGCTCCGCACCTACCGCCCCGAGGTGGCGGAGCCGGCCGACTTCGATGTGTTCTGGCAGCGCACGCTGGCGGAGTCCCGCGCGGTTGCGAAGGCGCCGGTGCTGACCCGGATCGAGAGTCCGCTGACCGTCTTCGACGTCTACGATCTGAGCTTCAGCGGATACGCCGGCGAGGAGGTCCGTGGCTGGTTCGTCGTCCCGTCGGGGGCCGCGGGCCCGCTGCCGACGGTCGTCGAATACAACGGCTACGGAGGCGGTCGGGGCCTGCCGCACGAGCGGCTGGCCTGGTCCGCGGCGGGCTACGCCTGGGCCTTCATGGACACCCGCGGGCAGGGGAGCGTCTGGGGAACTCCCGGGGCGACGCCGGATCCGCACGGCTCCGGGCCCGCCACCCCCGGGTTCATGACACGGGGCATCGAGGATCCGCATGACTACTACTACCGGCGGGTGTTCACCGACGCGGTTCTGCTGATCGATGCCGTACGCACCCTCGACGCCGTGGATCCGGATCGCGTCGCCGTCGTCGGGGGCAGCCAGGGCGGCGGCATCGCGATCGCCGCCGCCGGGCTTTCTGCAGGGCTCGTCGGAGCAATGCCCGACGTGCCGTTCCTCTGTCATTTCGAACGAGCAGTGGGCCTCACCGAGGAGGATCCGTACAACGAGGTCGTCCGGTATCTCTCCGTGCATCGGGATGCGGTCGAGCAGACCTTCCGCACGCTTTCCTACTTCGACGGGGTGAACCTCGCCCGCCGAGCCACGGCGCCGGCGCTGTTCTCGGTGGGGCTCATGGATCCGGTGTGCCCGCCGTCGACCGTCTATGCCGCGGTGAATCATCATGGAGCGGTTGCCGACGTGCTGGAGTATCCATTCAACCAACATGAGGGCGGCCAGGGGGTGCACTGGCAGCGCCAGGCGGCCTGGCTCGCGGAGCGGCTGGCCGCTCGCTGACCTTCGAGCGCCCTCGGCGCGCAACCGTCGTCGCCGAGCTCTGCGTCGGATCCGGACGGCGATGGCCGGCCTTGTCGGCCGCTGCCGCGCCGTCGGCGCCGAAGCGGCCGGTAGCCTGCAGTGGTGGGTATCGGCAAGCAGGCGAAGCGCGCGGTCACGGTCGACGACATCGCCGCACGTGCCGGAGTCTCCTCCGCCGCGGTCTCGTTCGCACTGAACGGGCGCAAGGGGGTCTCGGAGGCGACGCGCAGCCGCATCCTCGCGATCGCGGACGAAATGGGGTGGGCGCCCACCAGCGCTGCTCGTGCACTGGCCGGAGCCAAGACGCACACGATCGGGCTCGCCCTGGCCCGCGATCCCGGCAACCTCGGCGTCGAATCGTTCTACATGCAGTTCCTCACCGGCATCGAGAGCGAGCTCTCCACCCGCGACTACGGTCTCCTGCTGCAGGTGGTTCCAGACCTGGACGCCGAACTCCACTCTCTGCGGCAGTGGCGTCGGGCGCGCAGGGTCGACGGAGTGATCCTGGTTGACATCCGCAGCGATGACCCGCGCATCGCCGAGCTCGAGAAGGGCGCGCCGATGGCCAGCATCGCCGTCGGGGATCCGGCTTTCGTGGGATCCCTTCCCGCGGTGTGGACGGACGATGCGGCAGCCATGCGCGAAGCCGTCGAGGCGCTCGCCGCCCTCGGCCATCGCCGGATCGCACGCATCGGCGGCTCCCCGGAGCTCGCGCACTCGCGCATTCGCGACGAGGCGTTCCTCGCCGCCGTCGATCAACATTCCTGTATGGGCATCGTCCTGCAGACCGATTACTCTCCGGAGCGCGGGGCGGAGGCCACCCGCCGCGCGCTGGCCGAGGTCGACCATCCCACCGCCTTCGTCTACGACAACGACATCATGGCGATCGCGAGCCTCGGGGAGTTCGCCGCGGCGGGGCTGAGCGTGCCCGATGACGCCTCGGTCATCGCCTGGGACGATTCGGTGGTCTGCCGTTACACCGCGCCCGCCCTCACCGCGCTGAGTCACGACGTCGTCGCGTACGGCGCGCACGTCGCCCGGCGCCTCTTCCAGGTGATGGACGGGGGTGCGTCGGGGCCCTTCCTCGATTCGACGCCGACGCTGGTGTTCCGCGGGTCGACGGGGCCGGCACCGGCATCGTCCTGATCGGTCCGGCCCCTCTTTCCCGACCGGTCCAGGTCAGAGCGCGACCAGATGCAGTACGACCGCCTGCACCGGCCACAGCGTGGGCAGCTGCAGTCCGAGCTCCGCCAGGGCGGCCCCGGAAAGCACGATCTCGCCGGATGTGAACCACGGCGGGGCGATCCACCCGTACGCCGCGTCGCCGATCTCGCGCCGCACCCGCACACGGTAGCGACGCGACGGATCGAGCCCCGGGAGGCGGAGTCGCTCGGCACGGGCGTCCTCGAGGCTCGCCACGGTGGCGATCACGACGACGGCAGCCTCCTGGTCGGGGCCGATGAAACCGGTGATCCGCCATGCGGGGTCGCGGACGACGGGGTGGATGGTGGCGCTCGCGTGGACGAGGGGACGCAGTTCCTTGTAGAGGTGGCCGAAGGCGGAGATCGTGGCGAGCTCATCGTCCGTGCACTCCAGGATGTTCCATTCGAGACCTGCGGATCCCATCAGGCTGGTCGCCATCCGATACGACAGAGGCGTGATCCGACCGGAACTGTGCGATTCGCTCGGACCGATGTGCGCGCCGACCAGCTCCGGCGGCAGCAGCAGGCCGGTCCAGCGCTGGATGTCCTGCCGCTCGACCGGATCGTTCGAGTCGCTCGCCCACACCCGATCGGTGTGCTGCAGAATGCCGAGATCCGTGCGAGCGCCACCCGATGAGCAGGACTCGATCTCCAGGCCCGGATGCCGCTGCTTCAGCTCCTCGAGGAGCCGGTAGAGCGCGCGCGTCTGCGCATGCACGCCCGGCCGGCCGTCGTGCACGGCCTCCACGAGATCGCGATTGTGGTCCCACTTGATGAAGTCGATGCGCAGCGCCTCGACGAGGGTCGAGATCTGCTCGAGCACGTGCGTGTAGGCGCCGGGGTTCGCCAGATCGAGCACGAACTGCGTGCGCCAGGACAGCCGCGGATCGTGCTCGAGGTGCCGTGGATCGTGCAGCAGCCAGTCCGGGTGGCTGCGGGCCAGGTCGGAAGCGAGGCTCACCATCTCGGGCTCGAACCACAGGCCGAACTGCATGCCCAGCTCGTGCACCCGCGCTGCGAGCGGAGCGAGCCCCTGCGGCCAGGCGGCGCCGTCGACGACCCAGTCGCCCAGGCTGGTGGTGTCGTCGCGACGGCCGGCGAACCAGCCGTCATCGAGGACGAACCGCTCCACTCCGACGGACGCAGCGCGTTCGGCGAGCGCGGTGATCCGCTCCGGGTCGTGGTCGAAGTACACCGCCTCCCACGTGTTCAGGACGAAGGGTCGCGGGGTGCGCGGGTGCGTCGGCCTGGCGCGCAGCCAGCCGTGGAACGCCGCTGCGACGCCATCGATGCCGTTGGTGGAATACGCGAAGAGCACGTCGGGTGCGACGTACTCCTCGCCGGGAGCGAGCGACACCTCACCAGGCCGTAGCAGCTCGCCGCCGCCGAGTTGCGTGACCGCGTCGGTGATCCGGTCCACTCGATAGGAGACGTCGGCGGACCACGCCACGTGGGTCGCCCAGACGGGTCCGTCCTCGAAGCGCGGCGAACCGATCGAGGCGGCCATGAGCGCGGGGGAGTCATGACCGGGGCGTCCCCGACGGGTTTGCCGGATCGTCGACCCCGCCGCCATCGCGGTCACGACCGGTCGTTTCTCTCGGGTCCATCGGCCGTCGAAGGTGAGCAGGTGGTCGGCGGTCGTGGGCACCGGCAGGACGCTCTCCACCCAGTCCACGTCGATGCGTCCAGAAGTGCCGGCGTGATGCAGCGTCTGGCCGACGCGCACGACGCCACCGGGCTCGATGCCGATCCGGATCGTCAGGCGCAGACCGGACGCGTCGTCGA
>JAFDWK010000007.1:0-11193 GCA_018268515.1 Actinomycetota bacterium | reverse complement strand
GCCCCAGTGCAGGATGGCGGGCAGTCCGGGGAGTGAGGTGTCGATCACCACGGACACACCGTGCGATTCGAGGACGATCGGATCCATGGTCATGCGTGCTCCTTCGGGGTTCGTTCGGAGGTGAGTGAGCCGGCGGCCGCCGCATCCACGGCTGGAGCCACGTCAACGGCACCGGCGTCCGGAAGCGTGTCCACCGGAGGACATTCCGTCGATTTCTCTGCTGTTCCGCGGCCGGCCGATCCGGAAGCGAATGCCTGATGTGCGACGGTTTCAAACGAATCGATCCAGGGGGCGAGCGGGGAGACGGCGTTGACATCGTGCTTGCGCTCTTAAACATTATGCGCTTAAGTACTACGCAGCAACACCGCACCACCCGATACGCACCCCCCTTGTTTCAACGACGAACACCCGTTCAAGGAAGAACCCGACAGGAGTCACCCCATGGCAAAGAAGGTTTTCGCCCTCGCCGCGACCGTCACCGTCGCCGCGATCGCGCTCAGCGGCTGCTCGTCCAGCAGCGGTTCGAACAACGCGATCGACGGTGCGGCGAAAGGCACCATCACCGTCCTCACCGGGCGCACCGACCTCGTCTCCGACGGCACGTTCAAGAAGTACGCCGCGGAGTTCAACAAGGCCTACCCCGATGTCACGGTCAAGTTCGAAGGCGTCGCCGACTACGAGAATGCGATCAAGACCCGACTCAACGGCACGAAGTACGGCGACGTGCTCGCGATCCCCGCGGCGGTCAAGCCGAGCCAGCTGAAGCAGTTCTTCGAGCCGCTCGGCAAGACCACGGACTTCTCCGGCACGTACCGCTACACCGCGCAGGCCTCCTACGAAGGCACGCAGTACGGCATCGTCTCCGGTGGGAACGCCAATGGCGTCGTCTACAACAAGAAGGTCTGGGAGAAGGCGGGCATCACGGCCCTGCCCAAGACCGAGAGCGAGTGGCTCGCCGATCTGAAGCTCATCAAGGAGAAGACCGACGCCATCCCGCTGTACACGAACTACAAGGACGGCTGGCCGCTCTCGCAGGGCATGGGGAACCTCGGTGCCATCACGAACAACGTGAACGCCGCGATCGACATGGCACAGGATCCGTCCCCCTGGAAGGACGGCACGGACATCTACGCGATCGATTCGCTGCTGTTCGACTCCGTCAACCAGAAGCTCACCGAGCCCGACCCGCTCTCCACCGATTGGGAGGGATCCAAGACCCAGCTCGGCACCGGCAAGATCGGCGCGATGATGCTCGGATCCTGGGCCATCTCGCAGATGCAGGCTGCCGCCGTCAAGGCGGGCGCCTCCGCCGACGACATCGGCTTCATGGCCTTCCCGGCGAATGTCAACGGCACGCAGTACGCGACGGTCTCGGGCGACTACGCCTACGGCATCAGCAAGCACTCCAACGCCAAGGCCGCTGCCAAGGCCTGGATCACCTGGTTCACCGAGAAGTCGGACTACACGAAGAGCCAGGGCATGGTCTCCACGCTCAAGGACTCGCCGCTGCCGGCGAACCTCACCGGGCTGTCCGATGCGGGCGTGAAGCTCATCGAGCCTGCCGCGGCGCCGAAGGGCAAGGAGAGCCTGCTCAGCGACGTCGCGAACCAGTCGCAGATCGACCTCTACGGGCAGGTCTACCGCCAGAAGCTCGTCGACATCGCTCGCGGTGCGGCCGATGGCACCAAGGACAGCTACTTCGCCGAGCTCAACTCCAAGTGGGGCGCGGCCGTGAAGCAGCTCGTCAAGTAACCACAGAAACCACCCGGAGGACTTCTCATGGCGATCTCGACTTCGAGCGACGCGCCGGCGAGCACCTCCGCCATCCCCGCAGTCTCCGGGCACCGTACTCGCGTACGGCGCCCGGAGCCCACGGGCCGACGGCGGATCCTCACCCGGCTCACCCCCTGGCTGTTCCTCGCCGCCGCGCTCGGACTGCTGCTGCTGCTGACCTACTGGCCGGCCGTGAACCTGATCTACTACAGCCTCACGAGCTGGGACGGGTTCGATCAGAACAAGACCTTCGTGGGCCTGGACAATTATGTTCAGGTGTTCACCAACCCCGACATCTTCCGGGTGTTCCTGGTGAGCGTCTACTACTTCCTCGCGACATTCGTGCAGATGGCGCTCGCCCTGTACTTCGCCACGATCCTCAGCTTCTCGACCCGTTTCTCGAACCTGTTCCGCGGGATCCTGTTCTTCCCGTACCTCATCAACGGCGTCGCGATCGCGTTCATGTTCCAGTACGTGTTCCAGCAGGGCGGGTCGCTGGACATCGTCCTGAGCTGGTTCGGCGTGACGCACCCGCCGCAGTGGCTGGGGGATCCGTCGATCGCGAACTGGTCGCTGGCCAGCACCTCGGTCTGGCGCTACACGGGTCTCAACTTCGTGCTCTTCCTCGGCGCGATCCAATCCATCCCGGGCGAGCTGTTCGAAGCCGCGGATCTGGACGGCGCCAGCAAGTGGCAGCAATTCTGGGCCATCGTCTTCCCCGGCATCCGTCGCGTGGTGGGGCTCAGCCTCATCCTCGGCATCTCCGGATCCCTGGCCGCCTTCGAGACGCCGTTCATCATGACCGGCGGCGCCAACGGCACCACGACCTTCGTCATCAAGACGGTGCAGACCGCGTTCGTCTACACCCATGTCGGTTTGGCCTCGGCCATGGCGGTCGTGCTGCTGCTCATCGTGCTGCTGGTCACCTGGATCCAGCGAAAGCTCTTCCCCGACGAGAAGGTGGACCTCGCATGAGCGCCCTGCCGACCGACTCCATGTCGCGCCGTCGCCCCGACGGTCGCCGTACCCCGAGCCTTGCCTGGATCCGCTTCCGCGGCGCGAGCGCCCAGACGGCCAAGTACGCGAGCCTGCTGCTCGCCGCCTTCTGCACGCTGCTGCCGATGGTCGCGATCCTGTTCGCCGGCTTCAAGGGCACCAAGGAATACCACCGCACGGATGCGCTGACGCCGCCCAGCAACTGGTTCAACATCGAGAACTTCGTCACGGCGTTCGTCAAGGGCAACATGCTCGAGGGCTTCATGAACACGGCCATCGTGCTCGCCGTCTCGCTCGTCGGCACGATCTTCATCGGATCCATGGCCGCCTACGCGCTGGACCGCTTCCGCTTCCGCGGGAAGGGCCTCGTCGTCGCGCTGTTCATGATCGCCACGCTGGTGCCGTCGGTGACCAGTCAGGTCGCCACGTTCCAGCTGATCAACGGGCTGGGCCTCTATGACACCAAGGGCGCTCTGATCCTGATGTTCACCGGGACCGACATCATCGCCATCTATCTGTTCATCCAGTTCATGCAGTCGATCCCGGAGTCGCTCGACGAGGCTGCGATGCTCGACGGCGCGAGTCGCTGGACGATCTACTGGCGGATCATCCTGCCGCTGCTCAAACCGGCGATCGCCACGGTGATCATCATCAAAGGCATCGGCATCTACAACGAGTTCTACACACCTTTCCTCTATCTGCCCAGCGAAGGCATGGTGTCGACCACGCTCTACAACTTCAAGAGCGCGACGAACACGCAGTGGGAGGTGATTGCGGCAGGGACCCTGCTCGTCATCATCCCGTCGCTGATCGCCTTCCTGTTCCTGCAGAAGTGGATCTACCGAGGCCTGATGGCAGGAGCCGTGAAATGACCCTGACCCCCGAGACAGCGGTGCTCGACGTTCCCCCGCGGCCGGTCCGCCGCGACCTGCACGCGGGCTGGACACTCCGCCCCGCGGGGGGCCCGGTGCCGGACGCGTTCCGCGACGCTGCGCAGGGCGGAGCGATCGCCGCGGCTGTGCCCGGGTGCGTGCACACAGATCTGCTCGCCGCCGACCTGATCCCGGATCCGTACCTCGACGACAACGAGGCGCTCCTGGCCTGGATCGGCCTGGCGGACTGGACTTACGAGACTCGCTTCTCGTGGACCCCGGACGGCCATGAGCGGCACGATCTCGTCTTCGACGGTCTCGACACGGTCGCCACGGTGCGCCTCAACGGCGCCATCGTCCTCAAGGCGGCCAACCAGCACCGCTCCTACCGGATCGACGTGCGAGCCGCGCTGGTCGACGGCGAGAACGTGCTCGAAGTGGCCTTCCAGTCGCCGATCCGGTACGCGAACGCGCAGAGCCTGGAGCTCGGAGCGCGACCCCGTCCGTACCCGCTGCCGTATGAGGCGATCCGCAAGTCGGCCGCGAACTTCGGCTGGGACTGGGGCATCGCGACGTTCACGAGCGGTATCTGGCGACCGGTGCGGCTGGAGTCGTGGTCGGTGGCGCGCCTCGCCGAGGTGAGGATCGCGTCGACCCCCACGGCCGGCGGCGGTCGGGTCGAAGCCTCGGTGCGTGTCGAGCGCGCATCGGCGGATGCCAAGAACGCGTTCGCCGTGACCGCGACCCTGGGCGGATCCCGCGGCGAGGCGCTCCTGCCCGCCGGATCCGACACCGCCGTCGTCGCCGTGGAGGCGGCGGGTCTGCAGCGCTGGTGGCCGGTCGGTTATGGCGAACAGCCGCTGTACGACGTGCACGTCTCGGTACGCGAGGAGCCGCCGCACGTGCGCGGCGACCTCGACGCGGTCGTGCGGCGCGTGGGGTTCCGCACGGTCGAGTGGGACACCCGGCCCGATGCGCAGGGGACACCGTTCACGCTCGTCGTGAACGGTCAGCCCGTGTTCGTCAAGGGCGTGAACTGGATCCCGGACGATGCGCTGCCGGTGCGGGTCGACCGCGCCCGCTACGAGCGGCGGCTGCGCCAGGCGCTGGCGGCGAACCTGAACCTGATCAGGGTGTGGGGCGGCGGGATCTACGAGTCCGACGAGTTCTACGAACTGTGCGACGAGCTGGGCCTGCTCACCTGGCAGGATTTCCTGTTCGCATGCGCGGCATATCCCGAGGAGGAGCCGCTGCGCGGCGAGATCGAGGCGGAGGCGAGAGAGAACATCGTGCGCCTGGCGGATCACGCGTCACTCGTGCTGCTCACGGGCAACAACGAGAACCTCTGGGGCTACGAGGACTGGGGCTGGAAGCAGTACCTCGACGGGGCCTCCTGGGGTGCCTACTACTACCACGAGCTGTTTCCCGCGCTGGTGCGGGAGCTCGCGCCGCACGTGCCGTACAGCCCGGGCAGCCCGTTCAGCCCGACGCGGCCTGACGGCGAGACCCCGCACCCGAACGCGGAGCCGCACGGCACCATGCACCTGTGGGAGCAGTGGAACCGGCGCGACTACACGACATACCGCGAGCACCGCCCTCGGTTCGTCGCCGAGTTCGGCTGGCAGGGCCCCGCGAACTGGTCGACCATCACCCGCGTGATCTCCGACGCCCCGCTCACCCCCGAGTCGCCGGGGATGATCGTGCATCAGAAGGCGCTCGACGGGAACGTCAAGCTCACCAACGGTCTGCTGCCGCATTTCCGGGTGCCGTCCGACATGGAGGACTGGCACTGGGCGATGCAGCTGAATCAGGCGCACGCCGTGCGGTTCGCGCTCGACCACTTCCGCTCCCTCGCGCCACACACGATGGGTGCGGTGGTGTGGCAGCTCAACGACTGCTGGCCCGTGACGAGCTGGGCGGCGATCGACGGCGACGAGCGGCTGAAGCCGCTGTGGTACGGGCTGAAGGCGGCCTTCGCTCCGCGCGTCATCACGATCCAGCCGCGTGACGGCGGTCTCGCCGCGATTCTCGGCAACGACACCGGATCCGACTGGACGGGGGAGCTGATCGTGCGACGGCTCGGCCTCGATGGTGCGGAGTTCGCAGCGCAGACCGTGCCGGTGACGGTGCCCGCGCGCGGAAGCATCACGATCCCGGTGGACGGGGCTCTCGCAGCGGCCGCGAATCCCGCCTCCGAGCTGATCATCGCCGACATGGCGGTGGAGCTCGGGGGCGACCGCCCGGAGCGCGGGTTCTGGTATTTCGCGGAGCCGCGTGATTCCGCGTTGCCGACGGCGCGGTACGACGTCGAGACGTCCTCCATCCCGGGTGGGACGCAGGTGACGGTGACCGCCGCCACGCTGCTGCGCGATCTGACCCTGCAGATCGACAAGGTGGATCCGGCCGCCGTCGTCGAAGAGGGGCTGACCACGCTGCTGCCCGGCGAGAGCGCGGTCTTCACCGTGTGGCACACGGCGCCGCTGGATCCGGACCTGCTGAACTCGGCGCGGGTGATCCGCACCGCGAACGAGCTGATGGTGCCCGCATGACCGCGGACGAGGCGCTGGCCCCCTACGTCGCCGGCATGACCTGGGGCTGGACCGGGGTGCGCGGCACCTGGGCGACGCCGGAGGCGACGGCCTCTGTGCGGGCCATGGCCGAGCACGGCGTGAACTGGACTGCGATCGCCTACGCGGTCGAGCAGGAGACGGCGCAATCCGTGACGATGCCGTGGGATCAGGCGCCCACGGTGACGGAAGAGGAGATCGTCTGGGCGATCCGCGAGGCGCGCTCGCACGGGCTGAAGGTGTGCCTGAAGCCCGTGGTCAATGTCAGCGACGGTACCTGGCGGGCCTACATCGGCTTCTTCGACTGGGACGTGCCCGGCGAGCCGAGCTGGGGTCAGTGGTTCGCCGCGTATTCGGAGTTCATCCTGCATGCGGCGCGGATCGCCGAGGCCGAGGGCTGCGAGATGCTGTGCATCGGCTGCGAGATGGTGCGCGCGGACAGCCGCGAAGCCGAGTGGCGCGCGCTCATCGCCGCGGTGCGAGAGGTCTACTCGGGGGTGATCGCGTACAACTGCGACAAGTATCAGGAGGACCACGTCACCTGGTGGGATGCAGTGGATGTGATCACCTCGAGCGGCTATTACCCGATCGACCGCTGGGATGCCGAACTCGATCGCATCGAGCAGGTGGTGCAGCAGCAGGGCAAGCCGTTCTTCTTCATGGAGGCCGGCTGCCCGTCGCGCGAGGGGTCACCGGACAAGCCCAACGACTGGAATCTCATGGGAGGGCCCTCCGGCGCGGAGCAGCTGCGCTATTACCGTGCCATGTTCGACGCCTGCGACCGTCATCCCTGGATGCGCGGATTCATGCTCTGGGACTGGCCGCCGCGACTGTATCCGCTCGCCGAGGCGAGTTCGAACGACGATTACTGTCCGTACGGCAAGCCCGCCGGATCCTACCTGCGCGAGACCTATCTCGCGAAGACCCGCTGACGCACCCGCTTCCTGAGCCTGTCGAAGGCTCGGGACCACCCCGAGCCCCTGGGGCCCTCGCATCACGCTGCGCGAGGGCCTCAGGATCCATGTCCGATCGCTCCCGCACCACCTCAGAGAAGGAGACTCGACGATGAGTCGCATCACCCGCACGGCTGCCCTGGCGACGGCGGCCCTCCTGCTCACCGGTCTGCTGATACCGACGAGCGCCTCGGCGGCCTCGTCTGCCGCAGTTGCGCCTGCCGCTGCGAATGCGGCGCCGGCCGACCTCGTCGACGGCGACGCCACGCCCGAGACCCGCAGTCTGTTCTCCTACCTGCGCGACGTGCGCGGCACGGGGATCCTGTTCGGGCATCAGCACGACACCGACTACGGCACCACGTTCACCGCCCCCGACGGCGCCTCCAGTGACGTCAAGGCCGCGACCGGTGATTACCCGGCCGTGTTCGGCTTCGACACCCTCATCATCGAGGGCAAGGAGAAGCCCGGCGTCGCAGGCGCGACCGTGCAGCAGAACGCCCAGGTGCTGGCGGACTCCATCCGCCAGGCGCACGACCATGGCGGCATCGCCACGTTGAGTGCGCACATGCCGAACTTCGCCACCGGCGGCGGCTTCTACGACACCTCCGGTGACGCGCTGCGGGCGGTGCTGCCCGGCGGCGCGAAGAACGCGGATCTGAACGGCTTCCTCGACCAGATCGCCTTCGCCGCGACGCACGCGACCGATGCGAACGGCCACGCGATCCCGATCGTGTTCCGGCCCTGGCATGAGAACGCCGGATCCTGGTTCTGGTGGGGCGCCGCGTTCGGCACGCCCGGCGAGTACGCCGAGCTGTTCCGCTACACGGTCGAGTACCTGCGCGACGTGAAGGGCGTGCACAATCTGCTCTACGCGTTCTCGCCCGGAGGCGGCTTCGGCGGCAGCGCGGACCAGTACCTGCGCACCTACCCGGGTGACGACTTCGTCGATGTGCTCGGCTACGACACCTACGACGCCGCCGCGGACTCCACGTTCCTCACCGGTTTGGTGAGCGACCTCGGTATGATCGCCGACCTCGCCGATGCGCGCGGCAAGATCAGCGCGTTCACCGAGTTCGGCATCACCGGCGGCGTGCAGCCCGACGGGCAGAACAAGAACCTGCACTGGTACACCGACGTGCTGAACGCGATCAAGGCGGATCCGCGCGCCTCCCGGTCGGCGTACATGCTCACCTGGGCGAACTTCGGAGGGACCACTACCCCGTACACACCCACCACGGGGGAGATGCTGCCCGACTTCCAGGCGTATGCGAACGACCCGTACACGCTGTTCGCGCACGACCTGCCCGCCGACGTGCTCACGCGCACGGTCGACGCCGTACCGACGCAGCCGACGGCGCACCTGGCGAGTCCCGCCGACGGATCCCGCGTCGCGGGTGACACACAGCAGATCCGCGCCTCCGTGCAGCACGTCACCGGCGCCGACAGGGTCACGCTCAGTGTCGACGGCACGGGCCAGGTGATCGAGCTGACCGCCCCTGCGGCCGGGTCGCTGTGGTGGACCGGCACGTGGAGCGTGCCTGCGGCCCTGCGCACGAACGCCACGCACGGGCTCACCCTGCACGTGTACGCGGCCGGCGCCGAGGTGCAGACCGCGCACGCGGCGGTCGTCGTCGGTCCGGCGCCCGTGATGGCGCCCGGCGAGGTCGACACGTTCGAGGGCTACGGTGACGACACGGCGCTGCGCAGCGCCTACGTGCAATACAACTCCAACACGATCTCGCTCCTGCATGCCTCGGCCGCGACCCCGGTCGGCGACGGTGAGCAGGCGCTGAAGCTCGACTACTCGTTCGCATCGCAGAGTTACACCGGCTTCGGCAGGCAGCTGAGTGCCGACTGGTCCTCGTTCTGGGACTTCCAGGCCTGGATCCACCCGGACGGGTCGAACAACAAGCTCGTGCTGCAGGTCGTCGCCGGCGGGGTCACCTTCGAGGTGTATCCTTCCCTCGCCGGGACGACGGCATCGCTCGTCGACATCCCGTTCGCGGACTGGCGTCCCGCCCCCTGGGACACCGCGCATGCGGCGGCACGACTCACCCCCGACGTTCTCGCCCACGTCACCCAGTTCAATGTGTACGTGAACGCCGTCGACGGCGGTGCGACGAGCGGAACGGTCGTGCTCGACTCCCTGCGCGCTGTCGTCGGCACCCCGCCGCCGACGACCTACCGCGACGTCCCGCGGGACGACGCCGACTACGCCGCGATCCAGTGGCTGCATGACGACGTGATCGACCTGGGTGACAAGAACGGATCCTTCCACCCGGCGAAGTCGGTGAAGGACGATGAGGCGGCCGAGGTTCTCGCCGCTTATGACAAGACCACCGGCCTCATCGGGATGGTGGCGCCGACCGCAGCCCGTCGGCTTGCGCTGACGGTCGCGCTCTGGCAACGGGCCGGATCCCCGGCGGCCGCGAACGGGCCTTCGTTCAAGGATGTGCCGGCGGCGTCTGCGGTGGCGGTCGCCTGGGCCGTATCGGCGGGCGTGGTCGAGTCGACCTCGAAGACGCAGTTCGGTGTGAACGGCCGGGTCTCCCGCGCCGAGTTCGCCCGCTGGTTGCATCGCGCCGACGTCATCGTGCGGGCCAACCGCCCGACCCCGGTGGTGGACTTCGCCACCGGAGCGCAGGGCTGGGCGGTCCCCGACTGGAGCGCCGGCAACGGCGGGGCGGCGACGGCCGCGAACGGTCGCCTCGCCGTCATCGCCGGTTCCGGTGGCAACTGGATGAGCGGCCCGGGAGGGCAGGACTTCTCATCCCGCACGCGGCTCGTCATCGACGTGCCCGCCACGACCGGCGTCGGCATGAAAGCCGCCCTGCAGCTCGGCCCGGACTGGACCTGGTGTGAGACCGCGCAGGCCACCTGGGCCGGCGCCGGAGCTCACACAGGCGGCGACGCGGTCGTCATCGACCTCACCACGATGAACCCGGACTGCCGAGCACTGCTCGGGCAGGTGCACGGCATCAACCTGTTCGTGAACGAAGGCCGCACCGAGATCTCCGCCATCGGCGTCCGCTGACCATCACGGAACCGGGCCCCCGCGCACGTCGGCGAGGCGGCCCGGTTCTGGCGACCATGAAGGAGTCGACGACCATGACCAGCGTGGCACCCCGCTCAATCCTGGCGATCGACGCCGGCCAGAGCAGCATCAAGATCCGGCATTCCATCGACGGCGTCGCCACGGACTGGACCACCTCCGGAATCCGCACGGACCACCCGTTGATGCCGCAGATCGCGGCCGTGCTCTCGGATGCGGAACGACGCGGATATCCCGCAGCCGAGGTCGGGGTCGGAGCCTCCGGGCTCACGGACGCCGGAACGGATGCGGAAGGATTGATGAGAGTCGCCGCGCGCGGGGGAGCGCGCTCGCTGAGCATCGCGCATGACTCGATCACCGCGTTCCTGGGCGCGCTCGGCGGGGTTCTGGGATCCATCGTGCTCGCGCACGCGTTCCGCGCGTCCGTGCTGCGCCGCATTCCCGTTGCCGACGTTCGAGTCGGTCACGCCGATCCGCTGGACGGCGCCGCGCTGCTTCCCGCCGTCGCAGGAGAAAGCCCGCTACGTTCTCTCCTGGTCAGAGTCGCGCGCCCACAAGAGCAGGCGTGACCAAGGGAGCGTCAGCAGGGTATCGCCGATCACGTCCAGCCCGTGCCAGGACAGCCGCTCCGTCCACCCAGATCCAGCGGCCTTCGACTGGCACCCTCGGGCTGGTCAGTTCGACGCCGCCTGTTGGATCGAGATGGGTCAGCCCGTGACATCAGCGAAGTGCGAAGTGCGAGGTGCCGGCAACGAGGCGGTGGGTGCCGCCGCCCGGCGCGACATACTCGCCGACCACTCCGCGTGGCAGCGTTACCCGGATCTCGTCGAGCGTGTCGCCTGTCGCCGTCCATGCCACGTGCACGGCTCCGTACGGGGTGTCGACGGAGCCCAATGCGTAGTGGTTCGATGATCCCTCGCGCACACCATCCGGGCCGGGCTCGGACCAATGCTCGAGACCGCGTCCTCGGGTATCCCGAC
>JAFDWK010000079.1:4731-31132 GCA_018268515.1 Actinomycetota bacterium | reverse complement strand
TCATGGGATCGAGGGTAGCCGGGTGCCCGAGTCGAGCTCATCCTCGGAGGAACCGTGCCGGTCGCCCCCATTTCCGAGTCGTCCACGTCAGCGGACCCCATGGCGTGCGCTGACGTGGATGACCCGGAGGAACCGGGCTCAGGACCAGCCGCCGTCGCCGGTTTCGCCGTTGTAACTGAAGGTCTTGCCGTTGCTTGTGATCTTCACGCTCGTGCCCAGCGGCTGCTGCGCGAGCAGTTTGCGCTCGTACTCCTTCGCGTCGGCGAGGTAGCCCGCGGCGACGCCGTCGTCGACGCCCCAGACGAAGGCCGCGCGCATGTCGGTGAGAACGTACAGGAACGCCTGAAGCGCGGTGCGATTGCGCTCGGAGTCCGGGATCTGCTGCCACAGGGATCCGTCCTTCGCCGACTGACGGTAACCGGCGATCATGCCGTCGAGCGTGGCTTTGACCTGGGCGGCGGAGGAGGGCGATCCGGATCCGGGATCCGCGGAGTCCGGCGTCGTCCGGCCCGAGGGCGGGTTCGTGGGTGCCGCCGAGGAGTGCGGTGCGGACGTCGGAGCCGTCACAGGCACCGAACGAGGTGCCAGCATCCAGACGGCCACGCCGCCGATCGCGAGCAGGAGCACGACCAGCCCGATCGAGAGCGCCACGGCGGCCGCGCGCCCGCGACCCCGCCGGAGCGCGCCCGAGCCGTAGGGCGTCGCCGGGGCCCGATAGGCGGTGTAGGGATTCGCCTCCCCGCCGGTGTGCGGCGGAGCGGCCTGCGGCATGAACGGCTGCGCGTACGGCGGCAGGGACTGCGGATTCGGTGGCGCAGCAGGTGCGGCTCCGGGCGCAGCAGGTGCGGCTCCGGGCGCAGCAGGTGCGGCTCCGGGTGCTGCCGGTGCGGCTCCGAGTGCTGCCGGCGCGGCTCCGAGTGCTGCCGGCGCGGCTCCGGGTGCTGCCGGTGCGAACCCGGGTGCTGCCGGCGCGGCTCCGGGCGGCGAATACGGAGCCCCCGGCGGCAGTGGCGCCGGGGATGTCCGACCCCGGGGCAGATGATGATCGCCGTCCGGGGCAGGCGGCACCGGCGGCCTCCCCGCCGCGTACGGTGCAGCAGGTGCCGCGTTCGGCGTCAGCGGCGGCGCGAGCTCGGGAACGTATGGTCCCTGTTCGTCGGCCGGCGGTGTCGGCTCGGTCATCTCATCCCCCGGATCGTGCAGCCCTCGGCTCCAGCTCCCCTCCACCCTAGAGCGGCGCATCGAATGCGGTCGCCCTCGCCCGCGGAGGCCATGGGGTGCGTTCATCGGCACGACTCGGATCGCGCAGGCGCCGACGGGGACGGCTCGGATCCGCGGACGGCGCGGAAGAGGAGAAGGATGTGGGAGCGGAGAAGCAGAGGGGCGCGGCTCAGGCCCCGGCGCGGCGGGCGCGATAGGCGGCGACGGCGTTGCGGTTCGCGCAGGCCGTGGAGCAGTAGCGCTTGGAGCGGTTGCGGGAGAGGTCGAGCGCGAGGGCCTCGCAGGTGTCGTCGGCGCAGACCGAGATGCGCGATCCCTCCTCGGCGCGGATCACGTCGATCAGGGCCATCGCCGTCTCCACGATCACGCGTTCAGGCAGCGGATGGTCGTCGGCCACTGCGTGCAGATGCCAGTCCACGTCGCCGTGGCGGGCCAGCCGTGGTGCGAGGGAGATGCCGGCCAGGGCATCGTTGACGGCGGCGGCCATGTCGTCGCGTGGGGCGAGCAGCATCGCGCGCAGCTGCGGGCGGATCTCCCGCAGCCCCGCAAGCTCGGCCTCGTCGCGGTCGATCCGGCCGGTGTACCCGAACTCGTGGAGGAAGGTCGCCTCATCGCCGAGCGAGGTGAGCGTGTCGGGATCCTCGGCCGAGTTCACGAGCCAGACGGCAGCCCGGAGCGTCTCCTCGGTGTCATCGGTGAAGATCATGTTGACACCTTACATCCCCGCAGAGTAGCGTCACATGCCATGAACATGATGGCGAGTGACGCGCGCACCGGCGGGGTGCGCACCGGGCTCGTCTTCGCCCTCGGCGCCGCGCTCTCCTTCGGGATGAGCGGAGCCTGGGCCCGTGGCCTCATGGACGCGGGCTGGAGCCCCGGGGCCGCGGTCACGGTGCGCATGTGGGTGGCCGCGCTCGTGCTGCTGGTGCCGACGCTGCTCGCGCTGCGGGGACGCTGGGGGATCGTCCGGAAGAACGCCGGGATGATCCTCGTCTATGGGCTGCTCGCGGTCACCGCCGCGCAGCTGTGCTTCTTCCAGGCGGTGGCCGTGATGGACGTCGGTCTCGCCCTGCTCATCGAGTACACGGCGCCGATCGCGGTCGTGCTCTGGCTCTGGCTGCGGCGGGGCGAGCGCCCCGGTGCGAAGGGCCTGGCCGGGGCCGCCGTCGCGTTCATCGGGCTCGTACTCATGCTGGAGATCTTCACCGGATCCCGGATCGACCCGGTCGGGATCCTGTGGGCGCTCGGCGCGATGGTGGGCGCCGCGACCTACTTCCTGCTCTCGGGGCGCAGCGACACCGGCCTGCCGCCGATCGCGCTCGCCGGGCTCGGTCTGCTGATCGGCGCGATCGGCCTGAGCGTCGCCGGGGCGACCGGGATCCTGCCGATGGCCTGGAACACCCGTGATGTCGCCTACCGGTTCGGCACGCTGCCGTGGTTCCTGCCTGTGCTCGCCGTCGGCGTGATCGCGACAGCACTCGCCTACGTGCTCGGCATCGTGTCGACGCGGCGGCTGGGATCTCGTTTCGCGTCGTTCGTGGCGCTGAGCGAGGTGATCGCCGCGCTGCTGTTCGGCTGGCTGTTCCTCGGGCAGCTGCCCGACCTGCTGCAGGCGTCCGGGGGCGCGCTCGTGCTCGTCGGCGTGGTGCTGGTCAAGCTCGGGGAGCCCGTCGTCGACGAGGTGGACCCTGACGCGGTTCCGGAGCCGCTTGCGACGGAACTGAGGTCCAGGCTCTGATCGCCCGGCTCTTTTGGACGTGCACTCTGAAGTAGATTGACAGATCTTATCCCCTGCGCCGATAAGATTCATCAGCATGGACGAGCTCGAGAATCCTTACAGACCTGGCGCGGGTACGCAGCCCCCGGCGCTGATCGGCCGCGATTCTTACATTGATCACTTCGGGGTCCTCATGCGGCGCGCCCTGCGTGGCACGCCTGGCAAGAGCGTGATGCCGATCGGGCTCCGAGGAGTCGGAAAGACGGTGCTCCTCAATCGTTTCGTCGAGATCGCGGAACAGGAAGGGCTCTCGGTTGCATTCATCGAGGCGCCCGAGACGCACGACCTTCGCTCGTTGCTGGCGCGAGCGTTGCGCAAGATTCTCCTTCAGTTCGATGCGCGACGGCCCTCCGCCAAGGCTCTTCGCGCGCTCCGGGTACTGAAGTCGTTCCAGATCAACCTTCCAGACGGGTCGGCTGTCTCTCTCGACTTCGACGCGCTGGCTGGGCTGGGAGATTCAGGCGTGCTCGCTGACGACCTCACAGATCTTCTTGTGGCGGCAGGAGAGGCGGCAGCGGAACGGGAGGCCGGGATCCTCATTGCCGTCGATGAAGTTCAGTATTTGTCGGCGGACGAACTGGGGGCCGCGATCACCGCTGTCCATCGCACGACCCAGCTCAATCTGCCTGTCGTGCTCGTGGGCGCGGGGCTCCCGCAGATTCCGGGGCTTGCGGGGGATGCGAAGTCGTACGCGGAGCGGCTCTTCGAGTTCCCGGCGATCGGCTCCCTCAGCGCCGGCGACGCCGCCGCTGCCCTGACTGTGCCGGCGGGCGAGCTGGGTGTGAGCTTCACCCAGGAGGCTGTCGCGGCGTTGGTTGAGGCAACTGCCGGCTATCCCTATTTCCTTCAGGAGTGGGGATACCACTTGTGGAACCGCAGCGAGGGCCCTGTGATCAAGTTGGGCGATGTCGAGAATGCGACCCCGTTTGTGATTGATCATCTCGACCGGAACTTCTTCCTCGTCCGACTGGATCGACTGACCCCGAAAGAGAAGGAGTATTTAGCCGCGATGGCCGCGCTGGGGCCGGGGCCGCATCGGTCGGGTGATATTGCCGCCGCGCTTGGGGTGAAAGTCGAGAGTGTCGCGCCTCGTCGCTCTGGTCTGATCGCAAAGGGGATGATCTACAGTCCCGCGCACGGCGACACGGCCTTCACTGTTCCGCTCTTCGACGAGTTCATGATGCGAGCCCGCGGCGGGCAAAGGTCGTCATCGAGTCGAGATTGAGGAACCTTATCCGCTCCCGGCATAAGGTCTGAAATCCCGTCCGTGGCCGACGTCGGAGCGGTTGTCGGTTCCGCGCGGGTTCGACGAATGTATGCACAATTGCACCGTCGTTCGGGTCGGTTCCCAAAAGTGGGAATTTGTGTATACACTGGCGGCATGGCCATCGTCGGCGAGGGGATGCGCGCGGGGGAGTTCGCCTACCGCGCGCTGCTCGAGGAGATCCAGTCCGGATCCCTCGCCGCCGGCACTGTGCTCGCCGAGGTCGAGCAGGCCGAGCGCCTCGGCGTGAGCCGCACCCCGCTGCGCGAGGCGCTGCGCCGGCTGACCGCGGACGGGCTCGTCGAGCAGCTCTCGCCGCGCATCACGGTGGTCGCCGCGATCGACGCCGCCGACATCCGCGACCTGTTCGCCCTGCGCCGTGCGCTCGAGGAGAGCACCGCGCGCGCGGCCGCTTCCGCGGACGACCGCGCGGAGTTCACGGAGCTCGCCGCCCGCTTCGCGCACGCCGCGGAAGCGCTCGGCGACGACGAGGGGCGCGCGCAGTACTACGCGCTCATCGCCCGCTTCGACGAGGCGCTCGACGTCGCCGTCGGCAACGACTACCTCACCGCCGCGCTGCGCACGGTGCGCACCCATCTCGTGCGCGTGCGCCGGATGGCGCGGGACAAGCCCGCACGCCTCGCCGCGAGCGCGGGCGAGCACCGGCTGATCGCGGAGGCGATCGGATCCGGAGACGGCGACCTCGCCGCGCACGCCACCCACGTCCACCTGCACAACGCGCTCGCGAGCATCCTCGACTCGCTCGCCGGCGCGGATCCTGAAACCTCCACGACCGAAGGAAAGAAGGCCAGAGCATGACCGTCACCCACCACCTCCGCGTGCACCGCAGCGACGAGCAGCTCCCGCGTGAGGGGCAGCTCGCCTGGCGCATCGCCGAGATCGCGGCCGATGAGGTCGAGGTCGACGCCGACGTCGTCGACATGATCATCAACCGCGTGATCGACAACGCGTCCGTCGCGGCCGCCTCGCTCACCCGCGCCCCCGTGAGCGCCGCCCGCCAGCAGGCGCTGGACCACCCGGTCTCGGTGAACGGGTCCGGATCCACCGTGTTCGGCTGCGCGCTCGAGCGCCGCACCAGCCCCGAATGGGCGGCCTGGGCGAACGGCGTGGCCGTGCGCGAGCTGGACTACCACGACACCTTCCTCGCCGCCGAGTACTCGCACCCCGGCGACAACATCCCGCCGATCCTCGCCGTCGCGCAGCATGTCGGCGCCGACGGCCGCGCGCTCGTCCGCGGCATCGCGACCGGCTACGAGATCCAGGTCGACCTGGTGAAGGCGATCAGCCTGCACGCGCACAAGATCGACCACGTCGCGCACCTCGGCCCCTCCGCCGCCGCCGGCATCGGCACCCTGCTCGGCCTCGACGTCGAGACCATCTACCAGGCCGTCGGGCAGGCGCTGCACACCACGACCGCCACGCGGCAGAGCCGCAAGGGCGAGATCTCCACGTGGAAGGCGCACGCCCCCGCGTTCGCCGGCAAGATGGCCGTCGAGGCCGTCGACCGTGCGATGCGCGGCGAGACCTCGCCGAGCCCGATCTACGAGGGCGAGGACGGCGTGATCGCCTGGATGCTGGACGGCCCGGACGGCTCCTACGACGTGCCGCTGCCGGTGACCGGCGAGTCCAAGCGCGCGATCCTGGACACCTACACGAAGGAGCACTCGGCCGAGTACCAGGCGCAGGCCTGGATCGACCTCGCCCGCAAGCTGCACAACGAGCGCCCGGAACTCGCGGATCCGGCGAACGTCTCCTCGATCGTGATCCACACCAGCCACCACACGCACTACGTGATCGGATCCGGCGCGAACGACCCGCAGAAGTACGACCCGCACGCGTCCCGCGAGACGCTGGACCACTCGATCCCGTACATCTTCGCGGTGGCACTGCAGGACGGCACCTGGCACCACGTCGACTCCTACGCGCCCGAGCGCGCGCAGCGCGAGGACACCGTCGCGCTGTGGCACAAGATCACCACGCTCGAGGATCCGGAGTGGACGCGCCGCTACCACTCGAACGACATCGCCGAGAAGGCGTTCGGCGGGCGCGTCGAGATCCACCTGACGAACGGCGAGACGGTGACGGACGAGATCGCCGTGGCCGATGCGCATCCGCTGGGTGCGCGGCCGTTCGCCCGGGAGGACTACATCCGCAAGTTCCGGGTCCTCGCGGAGCCCGTGCTCGAGCCGGCCGAGATCGAGCGGTTCCTCGCCCTCGTGCAGCGCCTGCCCGAGCTCACCGCGGAGGAGGTCGCCCAGCTCTCGATCGTCGCCGCTCCCGGCGTGCTCGCGGCGGCCCCTGCACCCCGCGGCCTGTTCTGATGTCGCGCCCGTCGCTGTCGAGGAGAGACTGATGCTGTACGCCACCACACCGGCCGCGGAGAAGCGGCGGATCCTGCGCGAGCGCCTCGCCGCGGGCGAGCTGCTGCGCTTCCCCGGGGCGTTCAATCCGCTGAGCGCCCGGCTCATCGAGCGCAAGGGCTTCGACGGCGTCTACATCTCCGGGGCCGTGCTGTCCGCCGATCTGGGCCTGCCCGACATCGGCCTCACGACCCTCACCGAGGTGGCGGGGCGGGGGCAGCAGATCGCCCGGATGACCGAGCTGCCGGCCATCATCGACGCCGACACCGGCTTCGGCGAGCCCATGAACGTGGCGCGCACGATCCAGACGCTCGAGGACGCCGGGCTCGCCGGCACCCACATCGAGGACCAGATCAACCCCAAGCGCTGCGGTCACCTCGACGGCAAGGCCGTGGTCGACGAGTCCACGGCGACCAAACGGATCCGCGCCGCCGTCGACGCACGGCGGGATCCGAACTTCCTGATCATGGCGCGCACCGACATCCGCGCCGTGGAGGGCATGGACGCCGCGGTCGATCGGGCCAAGGCCCTCGTCGACGCCGGGGCGGACGCGATCTTCCCCGAGGCGATGCGCACCCTCGCGGAGTTCGAGCGGATGGCCTCCGCGCTCGACGTGCCGATCCTCGCGAACATGACCGAGTTCGGCAAGAGCGAGCTGTTCACCCCGTCCCAGCTGAAGGACGCCGGGGTGAGCATCGTGATCTGGCCGGTCTCGATGCTCCGGATCGCGATGGGCGCGACCGGGCGGGCGCTGGATACCCTGAACGAGGAGGGGGCGCTGACCTCGAAACTCGGCGAGATGCAGCACCGGGCGGATCTGTACGACCTGATCGACTACGAGTCGTACAACCACTTCGACACGAACGTCTTCAACTTCACGATCGACACCACCGGCCTCGACCGGGGTCGTTGAGCGCCCTTCGTCTCGTCGCTGCGCTGCTCGCTCAGGAACCGGCAAGAATCGGTCCCTGGGCGAGCGCAGCGAGACGAAGGGTCAACGACCCCCGGGACAGGCGAATTGCAAAGGAACACGACATGAGCGATCCCGACATCAAGAAGGGCCTCGCGGGCGTCGTCGTCGACACGACGGCGATCTCGAAGGTCAACCCCGAGACCAACAGCCTGCTCTACCGCGGCTACCCCGTGCAGGAGCTCGCCGCGACCCAGCCGTTCGAGGCCGTCGCCCACCTGCTCTGGAACGGTGAGCTGCCCACGGCCGGACAGCTCGCAGCCCTGCGCGCGACCGAGCGCGCGCACCGTGCGCTCGCCGCCAACGTCAAGGCCGCGATCGACCTCGTGCCGGTGACCGCGCACCCGATGGACGAGATCCGCACGGCGGTGAGCCTGCTCGGCGCCTCGGACGCGACAGGATCCGGATCCGTGCTCGATGCGAGCGGCACCCCGGAGCAGAACCTCGAGCGCAGCGTCCGGCTGTTCGCGGCGCTCCCGGCGATCGTCGCCTACGGGCAGCGCCGCCGTCGCGGCGAGGACATCGTCGCCCCGCGGGACGACCTGGACTACTCCGCGAACTTCCTCTGGATGACGTTCGGCACCGAGCCGGATCCGGTCGTCGTCGACGCCTTCAACCGGTCGATGATCCTGTACGCGGAGCACTCGTTCAACGCCTCCACGTTCACCGCGCGCGTCATCACCTCGACCCTGAGCGACCTGTACTCCGCGGTGGTCGGAGCGATCGGCGCGCTCAAGGGACCGCTGCACGGCGGTGCGAACGAGGCGGTGCTGCACATCTTCGACGAGATCGGCGAGGCGTCGAACGTGAACGCGTGGCTGGATGAGGCGCTCGCCTCCAAGCGCAAGATCATGGGCTTCGGGCACCGCGTCTACAAGCACGGCGACTCCCGGGTGCCGACGATGAAGGCGGCGCTGGACACTCTGGTCGAGCACTACGACCGTCCCGAGGTGCTCGAGCTGTATACGACGCTCGCGGACGAGTTCGTGGCCCGCAAGGGGATCCACCCGAACCTCGACTACCCGTCGGGCCCCGCGTACAACCTCATCGGCTTCGACACGCTGACCTTCACCCCGCTGTTCGTCGCGTCGCGGGTCACCGGCTGGACCGCGCACGTCATGGAGCAGGCCGCGTCCAACGCCCTGATCCGCCCCCTCTCGGCGTACGACGGCGTGCCGGAGCGCCACATCGAGTCCTGACGACGCGGGACTCGTCTCGGGCGGGTCCACGCCCGGCCGCGGCCCGGATCCGCCCCTGGGTGGATCTGCTCCCGTCGCAGAAAACGCCGCCATCCGGTTCGGAAAGCGGCGTCTTCTGCGACGGGAACGAGGAGCGTCAGCGAAGGATGGCGGCCGCCTGACGTGCCGCGCCGAGCGCGACGTACTCGCCCGGATCGGGCACCTCGACCGGCATGCCGAGGATCTCCGGTGCGATCCGGCGCACCGCCTCGGATTGCGCGCCGCCGCCGATCAGCAGGGCGCGGTCGAGCGGCACACCGAGGCCGCGGAGCGCGTCGAGCCCCGCGCCGAGCCCCTGCAGCATGCCCTCGACGGCGGCGCGGGCGAGGTTCGGCCGCGTGGTCGAGGCCGGCGTCATGCCGGTCAGCGACGCGGTCGCGTCGGGGAGGTTCGGGGTGCGCTCGCCCTCGAAGTAGGGGAGCAGCCTCAGCCCGTCGGCGCCCGGGGAGGCGTGCAGGGCGAGGTCGCTCAGCTCGTCGTGCGTGACGCCGAGCAGGGCCGCGGTGATGTCGAGCACGCGCGCGGCGTTCAGCGTCGCGACGAGCGGGAGGAAGTTGCCGGTGGCGTCGGCGAAACCCGCGACGGTGCCGGAGGGATCCGCGATCGGGGTGCGGCTGACCGCGCACACCGTGCCCGAGGTGCCGATCGACACGACGACATCGCCGGGCGCGGCGCCGAGCCCCAGTGCCGCGGCTGCGTTGTCCCCGGCGCCGGGCGCCACGGGTCGCCCCGCCTGGTCGGTGACGGACGCGGCCGGCCCGAGCACGCGGGGCAGGATCGCGTCGTGGCCGAGCGCCGCGACCAGCAGGGCGCGGTCGTAGGCGCCGTCGGCGGGGTTCCAGTAGCCGGTGCCGCTGGCATCGGACCGGTCCGTGACGAGTTCGTCGAGCGCCGGGCCGAGCGGCGCGGATCCGACCGGTCCGTAGCCGCGCAGCCGCCAGGTCAGCCAGTCGTGGGGCAGCGCGACCGCGGCCACGCGCGCGGCGTTCTCCGGCTCCGCGTCGCGCAGCCAGCGCAGCTTCGTGAGGGTGAACGACGCGACCGGGACGAGACCGGTCCGGGCGGCGAGCTCGGCCGCACCGAACTCGGCGATGAGGTCGTCCGCCGCACCGGCCGAGCGGGTGTCGTTCCACAGCAGCGCGTCGCGGATCACGGATCCGGTCGCATCGAGCGCGACCATCCCGTGCTGCTGGCCCCCGATCGACCAGGCTGCGACGTCGTCCATGCCGCCCGCATCGGCGATCGCGGCGTTCAGAGCCCGCCACCACGCTTCGGGGTCGACGGCCGTGCCGTCCGGATGCGCCGCCCGTCCGGCGCGGACGACGGATCCGGTCTCGGCCTCGACGATGACGACCTTGCAGGACTGGGTGGACGAGTCCACGCCCATCACGAGGGGCATGTCAGCGGGCGCCGAGGAGATGCTCGGTGGCGAGCTGCTGCAGGCGCACGAAGCCGAAGCCCTTGCCGCCGAAGTACGCGTCGGCGTCGAAGTCCTCATAAGCAGAACGGTCGGCGAGCAGCGCGTCGTAGGTCTCGCCCGCATCCAGCGTCGGTGCGGAGAGTTCGCCCACGCGGGCGGCGGCCAGCGCCTCCTGCACCTCGGGGTCGGCACGGAAGGCGGCGGCGCGCTCCTTGAGCAGCAGGTAGGTGCGCATGTTCGCGGCGGCGGAGTCCCACACGCCGGTCTCGTCCTCGGTGCGGCTGGGCTTGTAGTCGAAGTGGCGGGGGCCCTCGTAGGCGGGCACGCCGCCGGGGCCGCCGTTCTCGAGCAGGTCGACGAGGGCGAACGCGTTGTGCAGATCGCCGTGGCCGAACACCAGATCCTGGTCGTACTTGATGCCGCGCTGGCCGTTCAGGTCGATGTGGAAGAGCTTGCCGTGGTACAGCGCCTGGGCGATGCCGGCGGCGAAGTTCAGGCCCGCCATCTGCTCGTGGCCGACCTCGGGGTTCAGGCCCACGAGCTCGGGCCGCTCGAGCGAGTCGATGAAGGCGAGGGCATGGCCGAGCGTGGGCAGCAGGATGTCACCGCGCGGCTCGTTCGGCTTCGGCTCGATCGCGAAGCGGATGTCGTAGCCCTTGTCGGTGACGTAGTCGCCGAGCAGGTTCACGGCCTCGCGGTAGCGCTCCAGCGCCGAGCGGATGTCCTTGGCGGAGTCGTACTCCGCGCCCTCGCGCCCACCCCACATGACGAATGTCTTCGCCCCCAGTTCGGCGCCCAGGTCGAGCTGGCGCAGCACCTTGCGCAGCGCGAAGCGGCGCACTGCACGGTCGTTCGAGGTGAAGCCGCCGTCCTTGAAGACCGGAGCGCTGAACAGGTTCGTGGTGACCATCGGCACGACCAGTCCGGTGTCGGCCAGGGCGCCTTTGAGGCGGTCGATCTGGGTCTGGCGCTCAGTCTCGGTGGAGCCGAAGGCGAACAGGTCGTCGTCGTGGAAGGTCAGGCCGTAGGCGCCGAGCTCGGCGAGCTTCTCGACGGCGTGCACGACATCGAGCGCGGGCCGGGTCGGGCCGCCGAACGGGTCGGCGCCGTTGTATCCGACGGTCCAGAGACCGAACGAGAACTTGTCCTCGCGGGTGGGGGTGAGTGCCATGGACGATCTCCTTTGAACAGATGGGAAACAGGGTGCGGTGGTGGCGGGCGCCGCGCTTTCCGCGATAAGTTGCTAAATACAACATAAGCAACATGGCGAGCTTCGGCAACCTCCGGCGGGATGCTGGTGGGGCAGTGTTCCGCGGAGGCTGCTTCTCGCCGGTGCTGCCGAGAACCTCGCGCCGGTCTGCGCGGCGATGGGTGACCTTACGCGAGGACGACGAGGTCCGGTGAGGCCGCGGAGGGTGCGGTGACGCGCAACCATGGTCACCGCGAGGGCGTCGGGGCCCATATCGGGCGCGGCGGCATGAACGGCACGAGACGACGGGAGGTGGCGTGGTGAGCGCAACGGAGGACAGGGCTGGTGCGGGGCGCACGGCATACAGCATGGCGACGGCCGCACGATGGTCCGAGGGTGTCCTGGTAGGGTCCGGCATCGTCGGTGCCGTGCTCTTCGGTGCCCCCGAGCGGCATTCGCTGGTGCTGTCGCACGAGCGGTTCTTCCTTCCGGCCAACAGCCGCAGGGCGGCACCCGAACTGGCTCCGGTGCTCGACGAGGTTCGTGAAGCGCTTGCGCGCCGAGACGAACGAGCGGCGGCCGATGTGATCGCGCACCGGCTGCAGGAGACCGGATGGGATCCCGATCGCCTGATCTGGACCGACCCGCTCGCGCCGATCGCGCAGTTGGACTGGATCGTCGAGGGGGTGCGCTCGGCGCAGTACGAGCGTCGCATCGCGCTGGACGGCGCCGACGTGTCGGTCAGCTGGTCGACTCCGCAGGGAGGGCGCGCGGGGATCACTGTGACCGCGCAGCGCGGCGGAAACGCCCTCGTCATCGAGGTGCTCAGCGAGCACGACGGCGTCGGACGCCTCCTACTCGGCCCGGTGATCGAGACCGAGCCCGGCGTGGGCGCGGTCGACTACAGCCAGTTTGCGCGAACGACAGCCACGAGCGGTTCCCGCGAGCAGGTCGTCGCGGTGGCGACCGCGGGACGGGAGCCCGGCACGGGGCGGGAGGCCCGCGCGCGTTTGACCGCCACCTCGGCGCAGACGCCGTCCTCGGGCGGCGGCTGGCGTGTGCGGCTTCGCGGTGGTGTCCCGCAACGCTTCCGGGTCGAGGTGACGACCGGGGGGCGTCACGTCGATGTCGATCCGGGGATCGAGGCGGCGGCGCTGTCGCGATCGGTTCTCGACCTCGGATCCGGGGCTGCGCGTGCTGAACGGAGCACGGAGGAGATCTGGGCGCAGGCGCGATCGGGCGATGGTGCCGCGGAGCGCGGCGTGGTCGAGCTCGCCTACAGCGCCGGTCGACGCAACATCGTTTGCTCCACAGGAGCGTTGCCCCCGACGTTGCAAGGCGTATGGCAGGGCACCTGGGCACCGGCCTGGTCCGCCGATTACACCATGAACGGCAATCTGCAGCTGGGTGGGCTGGCCGACGTGCTGTGGACGGGCAATCCGCAGCTGATGACGTCGCTGTTCCGGCTCGTGCTCCCGTTCGCCGATCACTATCGCAGCAATGCGCGGCGCATCTTCGGCCTGCCCGGCATGCTGCTTCCCGCCCGGCTCAGCACCCATGGGCATGCCAACCACCTGCTGCGCGGCTTTCCGCATGTCTTCTGGATCGGCAACGGGCCGTGGTTCCTGCGGCTGCTCGCTGACTACATCCAGGTGACTGGCGACCGGACGGTGCTCGATGAGCGCATGTGGGAGCTGACGCTCGGCGTCCTCGAGTTCTCTCTGGCCGTGCTGGAGGCCGGGGGCGAACATCTCAACCCCTCCTACTCGCCCGAGAACACGCCCGCCGGTCGTGAGAATCCCCTGGTCACCGATGCGACGGCCGACATCGCGGCCGTTCGTGATGGCCTCGCCGCAGGGGCATGGCTGGCGCAGATCCGCGGTGATCGAGAGCGGGGGCGCACCTGGCAGGAGGCCCGCAACGCCCTGCCGGGGTACCGCATCGCCGCCGACGGGACCCTCGCCGAATGGGGTGAGGGATGGCAGGAGCACCTGGAGCACCGCCACGCCTCACAGCTCCACGGGCTGTGGTACGAGCCTGATCCGCCCCTCACTTCGGGTCCCTTGCGTGAGGCTGCGCTGGCGACGATCCGCGGCAAGCTCGCCTGGCGGGCGGGCGACCCGACCGCCCCGCCCGGCCGTATGGAGATGGCGTTCGGACTCACCTCACTGGGGCTCGCCGCGGCGCACCTGGGCGATGCGGAATCCGCCCATCGATGTGCTCTCTGGCTCGCCCGCGACCACTTCACGCCTGCGCTGACGTCCACGCATGACGCGGGCAGCGTCTTCAATGTGGATGCCTCCGGGGGGTTGCCCGCGTTGGTGGCGGCGATGCTCTTCGACTCTCGTCGAGATCGGATAGGGGTGCTGCCGGCGCATCCGGCAGCGTGGCGGACGGGTCGGATCACGGGGCTGACGGGGCGCGGCGCCGTCATCCTCGACGACCTGAGATGGGCTCGGGGCTCTGTCTCCGCGGCGATCACGCTGCGGCCGGACGGTGCATGGATGCGTCCTGAAGAGGGGATGCGGATCGATCTGCCGTGGCCCGCCGGCCTGGTCGATGCGGTCGGCGTCGAGCAGGTCGACGACCGGACGCTTCGAGTGCTCCCGGACGCTCCTCGGCAAGTCTTCTTCGACGTCCGCCGATAACGTCGAGCTGACGGAATCGACATCGGCGCTTGACAACGAGATGATCGTCTCGCAAACTACTTACAACTAGTTGCATATCGGAGCCGACTGGTTGCACCCGGTGTCGGAAAGCGCTCTCCTGAGAGCTGCCGCAGTCGCAGCGACGGAGTGGGTCCGGAACAGAATCAAAGGAGATCACATGCAGTACGCAAAGACGCGTTCGTGGCGGAAGAGGCTCATCGCGGCCGCCGCCGGCGTCGCCATCTCGACGCTCGCGCTGGCCGGTTGCTCCGGTTCCGCGGCGGGATCCGCGACGAAGGCCAGCGGCCCGAAGACGAACATCCAGTTCATGTACGCGACGGGCGACGAGACCTGGAACTCGGTCGTGGCGGCTGTCGCCAAAGCGTTCAACGCGCAGAGCTCGACGACCACGGTCACTCCTGTCCCGCTGACCGGAGGATCCGACTACCCGACCGCGATGAAGACGGTGGACGCGACCGGGAAGTGGCCCGCGATCATCGACATGCGTGACACCGCGACGTACATCAAGGCGGGCAAGATCGCGCCGATCCCGTCCGAGGTGACCGGGCTGCTCAAGCCGACGGCCTACGCCAAGGCCGCAGACGGCAACGTCTACACCGTGCCGTACAGCGCGCTCAACGGCGAGCTCGGGATCAACATCGTCTACAACAAGGACTACTTCAAGAAGCACCGGCTGTCGGTGCCGAAGACGTACGATGACTTCATCACGCTGATGAAGGACATCAAGGCGAACGGTGATGTGCCGCTCGCCACGGCAGCGTCCGGCGTGTGGCCCTCGGATCAGTTGTGGAAGCCCCTGGCCTCTCCGGTCTTCGCCAAGTACTCCGATCAGGGCGGGTTCTGGAATGCAGCCAAGGACGGCAAGACCTCGATCGCCGATCTTCGTGCGCCGCTGGACGAGCTCAAGACCATCACGGACGAATATGTGCTGAAGGGGTGGCAGTCCACGGAGGACGCCCAGACCACGACCCTGCTGGTCAACGGTCAGGCAGTCATGGCCACATCCTCGGCCGGTCTCGGGCGATTGATGGACATCAACAAGGTCGACCCCAAGTTCAACGCGGGCTTGTTCATCATTCCGGATGCCAAGGGCAACATCAACGTCCTGAAGAACAGCGTCGACGGCACCACCGCCGGAGGGCTCGCGATCTCGGCGCAGGCGAAGGCCGACAAGAAGCAGTACGCATCGTCCGTCGAGTTCTTGAAGTACTTCTACTCGGTGCCGGCCGCGAACCTGATGGAGAAAGCCGGCTGGATCTCGCCCGACATCGCCGACTCGGCGAAGGTCACGCGCAACGACTCGATTCCGGGCGCCTCCGACTACTTCGCGCTGCTGAAGAACCCGAAGCTCGTCTGGTACGAGAACGCCCCGACGTTCACGACGTTCAGTGCCTTCAACACCTTCTTCCGGCAGTCGCGGATCGCGATGCAGGACGGCCAGATGTCTGTCGATGACACCATCACCAAGCTGCAGGCCGAATTCGACAAGGACGCGGCTGCGGGCTGACCCCGCCGGCGGGGAGGGCCGGCTGGTCCCTCCCCGCCTTGATCACCGCGAAGACGCGAAGGAGAGCAGAAATGAATGGATCGACGATCACGGAGCAGCGCTCCGCACCGGCCGCTCCGTCGGCGATGCGGGCGGCGCCCACGCGCCGCGAGCGTCGACGCCCGCGATTCGGCAGGGCCCGCTGGGCGATGATCGCCTTCGTCGTCCCCGCGCTGGCGATCTACCTGCTGATGGTGATCGTGCCGTCGCTGCAGACGGTGCAGCTGAGCTTCACGAACTGGGACGGGATCAGCCCGACCTATGACGAGATCGGCGTGCAGAACTACACCGAGATCCTCACCAGCGGACGGTTCTGGAACGCGGTGAAGAACACCCTGATCCTCGGGCTGGGATCCGCAGTCATCATCAATCTGATCTCGCTCGTGGTCGCGCTCATGCTCGACCGGCTGAATCATGCGATGGGATTCTTCCGCACCCTCGTGTATCTGCCCGCCCTGGTCAGCGCGTTCATCATGGCGACGATCTGGAAGTACCTGCTCAACTACAACTTCGGCATCGTCAACTCGATGCTGCGCGACATGGGCCTGCCGACCTGGGCGCGGGACTGGCTCGGCGACAGCGGGATCGTGGTCTGGGTGCTGCTGTTCATCATCTGCTTCACCCTCGGCGGGAACACCACCCTCATCTACCTGGCGAATCTGCAGTCCGTGCCGCAGGAACTCGTCGAGGCCGCTCGTATCGACGGCGCGGGCGGCTGGAAGGTGTTCTGGAACGTCACCTGGCCGATGATCGCCGGCGCGGTCACCGTCAACATGACGCTCGCGATGATCGCCGGCTGGGTGATCTTCGATCAGGTGCTCGTGCTCACCACAGGCGGGCCGGGGTTCGTGAGCGAGACGATGGCCTTCTTCATCTACAAGGTCGGCTTCGGCGAGTACCGGGCGGGTCTCGGATCCGCCGCCGCCGTCGTGCTCTTCGTCGTCGTCATCGTCAGCACTGTCGCTGCCAACGCCTACATGCGCAAGAGGGAGATCCAGGCATGAGTGCCACAGCCACCCGGGCTCAGGTCCTGCCGCAGAAGCGGCGAGAGTCCCGTCCGAAGAAGAAGTGGACCACCGGCGAGATCGTCGTCATGGTCGTCCTGTCCGTGCTGGTCGTGATCGTCGCCGCCCCCGTCATCTACGCGCTGCTGAACTCGTTCCGCTCCTACGCCGAGATCACGAAGGATCCGATGGGTCTGCCCACGTCGTTCACGCTCGACAACTACGTGGCGTTGTTCCAGCAGACCGACTACATGCAGGCCGTTCTGAACACGCTGATCATCACGGTGAGCACCGTCGTGCTGCTCGTCGCGATCGTGCCGATGGCGGCGTACGGGATCGAGCGCGTCGGAGGGCGCACGTCGCGGTTCCTCTACGTGCTGTTCATCGCGGGGCTGATGATCCCGTTCCAAGTGCGGATGATCCCTCTGGTCAAGGGATTCAACGAGGTCGGTCTGTACAGCACCCTCACCTCGGTGATCCTGGTGCATCTGGGCGGAGCGGCGAGCTTCGGGATCCTGCTCTACTGCAGCTTCATCAAGGGGATCCCGATCGAGGTCGAGGAGGCCGCGCACGTCGACGGGGCCGGTCGTCTGCGTACTTTCTGGGCGATCGTCTTCCCCATGCTGCTGCCTGTCACCTCGGCGTTCGTGATCATCCAGGCGCTGGGGCTGTGGAACGACTTCTTCGTGCCGCTGGTCTTCCTCGACTCCACGTCGGCGGGCACGATCAACGTCGCCATCAATCGCATGGTGGGGCTGCTCACCTCCCAGTGGCAGCTCATCTACACCGGCGCGATCCTGGCGATCATCCCGTCGATCGCGATCTTCGCCGGTTTCCAGCGCTATTTCATCAAGGGCATGTCGGTCGGGGCGGTGAAGGGATGAGCGTCGCCATGTCGCGTCGCGCGCCACAGCAGGGCCCTGGACGGCCGCCCGGCCGGATCGGGCGGGCGCTCGGCTATGACGGCATCATCGCCGCCTTGCTGCTCGGGGCCTTCGGCTGGTTCCGCGTGTCGGTCTCCTTCCTCGTCGCCCTGATCCCGCTCGTCGTCTTCCAGGCGCTGGTGGGCTGGCAGCTCACCCACCTTGCGCTGTGGCTCGGGGCGGCTGCCCTTCTGCCCGCGTACCCGGCTCTGGAGGCACTGCTCACTGCGGGCGCGGTGCTGCTGGACGGCGGACCCCGGCCCGGACGGGCCTTCTGGGTGGCGCTGGGCCGATCGGTGCGCCGGCGCTGGTGGGCTGCGATCGTTCCCAGCGCGGCCGCGCTGCTGCTCGGCTATGACCTCGCCGTGCTCGGCGCGGGTGCGCTCGCCCTGCTGGCCGGCGCGGTGGCGTCTGCGCTCGTGTTCGTGCTGGCCATCGGTCTGGCCTGTCGGTCCTCGGCGGACGAGGACCGACAGGCGCTCGCCCTGGTGGCGGACGCGGTGCGCAGGATCGCCGTCCGACCCCACATCCCGCTGACCTGGCTGCTGCTGGCCGCCGTGATCGTGCTGGCATCCTCGCTTCCGGTGCTGGGTGCGCTGGGCTGGATGTTCGGGCCGGCGGCCTTCGCGGTGACGGTGCAGATCTGCAACCGCGGCCTCGGGTTCGATGGACATCAGGCCCGGATGGCGGAGGGTGCATGAGTAGCGCGACGGCGGGCGAGCGGATCCGCATCGGGCGATTCGACGTGACCTGGAGCGATACCGCTGCGGCCTCGCTCGGATCCGAGAACGCCCTGCTCGGCCGGGCAGGGATCGCGCTCGCTGAGATCTTCACCGGGGGCGAGCAGCGCGCGCGCACCAGCCAGGCGTATGTCCGCTCGGCCGTGGGCTCGCGGCTGCGGGTGATCTCGGCGGAGGAGTCCGAGACGACGGGCGTCCTGCACAGTGCAAGGCGCCTGATCATCGCTCAACGAGACGAGCGCAGCGGGCTCGAGGTGCGCAGCGTCCTCACGGCTCCCGTCGGGACCGCTGCGTTGCGCATCGAGCACGAAGTGCGCAACACGGGATCCTCGGACATCGTGCTCACCACAGTCGCCTCGGGGTGCGTCGGCTTCGGCGCGGAAGGGATCGATGAGCTCGCGATCCTGCTCGCCGACAGCGAATGGCTCGCGGAGAACCGGTGGCGGGAGCAGCCTCTGCGTGCGCTGCTGCCGGACCTCGCGCTGCCGTTGCATGCTCAGGATGGGCGTGGCCGGGCGACGGTCACAAGCCACGGATCATGGTCCACGGGGGAGCATCTTCCGGTGGGCGTGATCGAGGATCGCGGAACCGGTGCGGCCTTCGCCTGGCAGATCGAGTCCGGCGCGGGGTGGCACGTGGATCTGAGCCAGGACCGGGGCGGCGCGACGGTCGGTCTGTTCGGGCCGACCGACCTCGAGCACCAGTTCGCGCACCGTCTCGCCCCCGGTGCCACGTTCGCCCCGGTGCCGGTGGCATTGACGGTCTCGCCGGATGGGCGCGATGCGGCTCTCGGCGAGCTCACCGCCTACCGCCGGTGGCTGCGGGCGGTTCCGGCATCGGAGAGCCTGCCGATCGTCTACAACGACTTCATGAACACGCTGATGGGGCAGCCCTCATCCGAGGCGCTGCGCCCCCTGATCGTGGCGGCCGCCGAGGCAGGGGCCGAGGTCTTCTGCATCGATGCGGGCTGGTTCGCCGACCCCGACCTCGGAGACTGGTGGTCGACCGTGGGCGAGTGGCGGGAGGCGCCGTCGCGGTTCGATCGCGCCGGGCTACGCGGCCTCACTGGAGAGATCCTCGCGCGTGGTATGCGGGTGGGCCTGTGGCTGGAGCCCGAGGTGATCGGCGTGGACAGCCCGATGGCCGCTCGGCTGCCGGAGCAGGCGTTCTTCCACCGGTTCGGCGCGCGCGTGCAGGAGCACGGCCGCTATCACCTGGACTTCCGCCACCCCGCCGTGCGGGCGCACCTCGATGAGACCGTGGCCCTGCTGGTGCGCGAGTACGGTGTCACATACCTGAAGCTCGACTACAACATCAACCCCGGTGCCGGCACCGAGCAGGAGGCCACGGCCGCCGGTGATGGCCTTCTCGGGCATCTGCGCGCCCTGCGCAGCTGGCTCATCGAGGTACAGCGTCGCCATCCCGGGCTGCTGCTGGAGAACTGCAGTTCCGGCGCGATGCGAGCCGACTACGCCCTTCTCGACGTGACCCACATGCAGTCCACGAGCGATCAGCAGGACTTCATGAGGTATCCGCCGATCGCGGCCTCGGCTCCGGCGTCGATCCTGCCGGAGCAGTGTGGCAACTGGGCATACCCGTCGGCCGAGATGAGCGATGCGGAGACCGCGTTCACGCTCGTGACGGGACTCAGCGGACGGCTGTACCTTTCCGGATTCCTCGATTCCCTGCGGGACTCGCAGCGAGCATTGCTGACCCAGGCCCTCACGCTGCATCGGGACCTGCGGACCGGAATCCCCGGATCCACCCCGTTCTGGCCACTCGGGCTGCCCGGTTGGGACGACGACATCGTGTGCCTCGGACATCGACTCCGTGACGGCGGGGCGCTGGTGTACATCTGGGATCGCTCGCGGGGAGAAAGGGACGTCGTGCTGCCGGGGGTGCACGGCGCCGCGGAGAAGATCTTCCCGATGGACGCCGGAGGGTGGACGGTGTCTTCACAGCCCGAGGGGCTGCGCATTCAGACGGCGGCGGGAGTGTCCGCGGGTGTGCTGCGCATCACCGGGGCGAACACGGAGGAGGCGCGATGAAGGCACTGCTGGCCATGGCGCCCGAAGCATTCCCCTTCGTCTTCACGGACGACGACGTGCGCCGCCTCACCGGGCTCGTCGACATCGATCCGTCACAGATCCTGACGTCCTTCGAACAGGTCGCCCCCGGCGAACTCGGTCAGGTGGAACTGCTGCTGACCGGCTGGGGTGCCCCCGCTCTCGGAGCGCGGGAACTCGACGCCATGCCGAACCTCCGCGGTGTCGTGCACTGGGGCGGGGGCGTCGCCTTCCTCGACGCCGCCGCGGCGCAGCGGGGGGTCGCGGTCTCCTCCGCACGGGCCGCGAACGCGATCCCCGTCGCGGAGTTCACGGTGGCGATGATCGTGCTCGCCGCAAAGGACGCGTTCTGGGCATCGCGGCGCTACTCCCAGCAGCAGCGCCGGATCGATCGTGAAGCAGAGCTCCCCCATGCCGGCCTCTACGGCACGACGGTGGGGATCGTGGGCGCATCCAGCATCGGAGCACGCGTCCTGAAGATGCTGCGTGGGTACGACGTCGAGGTGCTGTTGTTCGATCCGAGTGTGGACGAGGAGGGGGCGGCGCTGCTGGGGGCAGAACTCGTCCGCGATCTCGCGGAGCTGGCCCGACGCAGCACGATCCTGTCGGTCCACGCGCCCGAACTGCCGCATCTGCGCGGCATGATCTCCCGAGAGGTGCTGGCGGCGCTGCCTGATCGGGCGACGGTCATCAACACCGCCCGGGGCTCACTCGTGGACCAGGAGGCGCTGGTCGCCGAACTGGAGGCGGGGCGGATCCGGGCCATCCTGGACGTCACGGACCCGGACGTGCTGCCACCCGGGCACCCGCTCTACACCCTGCCCAATGTCTTCCTCACGCCCCACTTGGCCGGCTCCATGGGGAGCGAGCTGCGCCGACTGGGATCCGCGGCGACGGCAGAGGTGGCCCGATTCGTGGCGGGAGAACCGTTCCAGAATCCGATCATCCCGTGACCGCGCCCCTTGACAGAGGAGTACCCATGCCTGCACTCCGCAATCCCGTCCTGCGCGGGTTCGAGCCCGACCCGTCGATCCTCCGTGTGGGAGACGACTACTACATCGCGACGAGTACGTTCGAGTACCACCCGGCGGTGCGGATCCATCATTCCCGCGACCTGGCGCACTGGCACGTGCTCGGCCACGCACTGGCAGACGGGTTCGATCTGCGGGGCGTGCCTGATTCCGGTGGTGTCTGGGCGCCCAGCCTCAGTTACGCCGACGGGCGGTTCTGGCTCGCGTACTCGGTCGTGCGCACGATGGATGGCGATGACAAGGACATCGACAACTATCTCGTCACAGCCGAGGACATCCGCGGACCCTGGAGCGAACCTGTGTATCTCGGCTCACGGGGTTTCGACTTCTCGTTCTTCCACGATGACGACGGCACGCACTGGATCGTCGGGGTGCAATGGGATCAACGCCCGGAGCACCCCTCCTTCGGCGGTCTCGTGCTGGAGCAGTATCTGCCCGATGAGCGACGCACCTCGGGAGAGGCGACGGTCATCCACCAGGAAGCCACCCTCGTCGAGGGGCCGAATCTGTACCGGGTCGGCGACTGGTATCACCTCCTCATCGCCGCGGGGGGAACCGGGTGGAACCATGCGATCACGAGCGCGCGCTCACGATCCCGGCTGGGCCCCTACGAACGCGATCCGCAGCCGTTCGTCCTGACCTCTCGTGATGCACCGGGGGCGCCGCTGCAGAAAGCCGGGCATGGAGAGCTCGTCCAGACCCGGGATGGGGGCTGGATGCTCGCGCACCTCGCGGCGCGCCCGGTGCTGCATCTCGGCGAAAGGTACTGCACGCTCGGTCGGGAGACGTGTCTGCAGTCCGTGCATTTCGACGAGTCCGGTTGGCTGCGGCTGAGCAGCGGTGGGCATCATGGCGCGCTCGACGTCGAGATCGCAGGTGCGGCGGAGGATCTAGACCCGATCCAGGATCCTCCGGCCTGGGTCGAAGATTTCCGCGACACGATCGACTCCCGACGCTGGTCGACCCTGCGTGCACCGCTGGACGCGACGACGGCGGATCTGCAGACGCGGCCGGGATGGTTGCGCTTGAGGGGCGGCCACTCGACCGCATCCGTGTTCGATCAGGCCATGCTTCTGACTCGGGTCCGCGAGCAGCGGGCGACGCTGGATACCGTGGTGGATGCCCGGCCGGGGTCTGTTCGCGAATCCGCGGGCATCATCGCCTGGTACGACCGGCGGGGATGGATTCAGCTGCAGATCCTCTGGGACGCCGAGAACGGTCGGCACCTGCGCGTCCTCTCGCGCGATGAAGGGCGCACCGTGCGATCGGATCCGATCGCGGTTCCCGGCGGTCCGCTGCGATTGCGGGCCGATCTGGATGGACCCGACCTGCGCTTCGCCTGGGCAGGTCATGAGGACGACGAATGGATCCCGGTGCCCGGGGTGTTTCCCGCGTGGACGCTGTCGGACGACCATGGCGGGCGTCTGCGCTTCACCGGGATGTTCCTGGGAATGCGTGCCGAGGATCTGGACGGTCGTGGCTGGACTGCGGACTTCGGTCGCACCGCGGTCCGGTTCGACGAAGCGCGATGACGGCGGGTGGCAGTGCCGCAAAGCGCCCCGGTGGCGTCAGCGGGGAGCCCGATCCGTCGACGCCCGGACGATGAGCTCGACCGGCAGCACGACGGATCCGTTGAACGGCTCGCCGATCGCGATGCGGCCGGCGAGGTCACCGACCTCCCGGAACGGAGCATGCACGGTGGTGAGCGCGGGAGTCAGGTCGGCGACGAGCGGGGTGTCGTCGAACCCGACGACGGACGCATCCTCGGGCAGCTTCAGACCGGCCGCCCGCAGGCTGCGGCCGGCACCGATCGCGACGTGGTCGGTCAGGCATACGAACGCGGTGACGTCGGGATGCTGCGGGAGAAAGGCTGCAATGGCCGACGCGGCCGCGTCGGGATCGTTCTCCACATCCACGAGCACGTCCTCATCGAAGGGGATCCCGGCGGCGTCCAGGCCCAGGCGATAGCCGCGGAAGCGCTGCTCCTCTGTCGACATCCCCGTCGTGGCGCCCACGTAGGCGATCCGGCGGTGCCCGAGGGCCACGAGGTGCGCGACGGCGGCGCTCACCCCGCCGGCGTGGTCGTAATCGATGCTCGCGATGTCCGGGCGATGGGCGATGGGCGGTCGGCCGCAGAGGATCAACTGCGTTCCCACGCGCGCGAGGCTGTCGGCATAGGCGGCGATGCGCTGCTCGTCGGCCTGCCCTGTGAGCGCCGAGCCGACCAGCAGCACGGTGCCGACACGTTGCTCGGCGAGGGACTCGATCAGGGCGCTCTCGCGCTCGACATCGCCGTGCGTGGTGCAGAGCATGAAGAGGCGGCCGTCTTCGGTGACGACGCGCTCGGCGGCGGCGGCCATGGTGGCGAACGTGGGGCCGACCATGACCGCGGAGACGAAGGCCACGCTCCGACGGCCGACGCCCATCATCGACCGTGCGAGCCCGTTCACGACGTAGCCGAGTTCGTTGGCGGCGGCGATCACCCGATCGTGGCTCGCAGCCCTGCCCTTCGAGCGGCCCGCCAGTACGCGGGAGGCGGTGGCCGGTGAGACCCCGGCGCGCCGGGCGACATCGACGAGATTCGCTCTGCTCGCTCGTTCCGGTCCGGGTGACGCGCCTCGTCGCTCCGAGTTCTGCGTAGTCGACACATCCACCTCTGCAATCTACGACGTTCTCGCATCCGGCGGTTGACCATCGGGTGCGTGTTGGATATTGTAGTGCAACTAGTTACAGGATAGCGCTTTCCATCGGAGGTCGGCCGTGATTCACTTGTCCAGCGCGCGAACGTCGCCGGTGAGGCCGCGCACGGGCGCGGTTCGGCCTATCGGGGTCGGCAGGGTCCGCCTTGACGGCGGGTTCTGGGGCACCCGGCAGGAACTGGCGACGCGGGCGATCGTGCCGCATGCGATGGAGTGGATGCGCCGCCTGGGCTGGATCCAGAACTTCGAGAGCGCGGCCGCGCGAGGCCCCTACGAGCATCGGGGACGCGAGTTCGCCGATTCCGAGGTGTACAAGCTCATCGAGGCCATGTCCTGGGATATCGGTCGTGGCGCCGAGGTCGACGAGGAGACTCTCGAGCGGCTCATCGGCGTCGTCCTCGCCGCGCAGGAGCCGGACGGCTATCTGCACACCCTGTTCGGCCGGCCCTGGCAGCGACCACGGTATTCGGACTTCCAGTGGGGCCACGAGCTGTACTGCTTCGGCCATTTCCTGCAGGCGGCGGTGGCGCATGTGCGAGCCACCGGGGACACCCGGCTGTGCGAGGCGGCCCGCCGCCTCGCCGACCACGTGTGCACGATGTTCGGTGCCGACGGTCTGAACCGCGTGTGCGGGCACGCAGAGATCGAGCTCGGCCTCGTCGAGCTGTATCGCGAGACCGGGGTCGACCGGTACCTGGAGCAGGCGCGGATCTTCATCGAGCGGCGCGGCACGGGCACGATCCCTCTGCACGAGTTCGGACAGGCATTCTGGCAGGACGACCTCCCGGTGCGAGACGCGGACGTGCTCCGGGGGCATGCGGTGCGCGCGCTCTACCTGGCTGCGGGCGCCGCGGATGTCGCCGTGGAGACAGGCGACGCCGAGCTCCTCGAGGCGCTCCGCGGCCAGTGGGCCCGGACCGTGGCGCGCCGGACTTACATCACGGGCGGTATGGGATCGCACCACATGGACGAGGCGTTCGGTGAAGACTTCGTGCTGCCGCCCGACCGCTCGTATTGCGAGTCCTGCGCGGGAGTGGCATCGGTGATGTTCAGCTGGCGACTCCTGCTCGCCACGGGCGAGGCGAAATACGCGGAGCTGATCGAACGCACGTTGTTCAACGTGATCGCGACCTGCCCTTCCCGCGACGGTCGCTCGTTCTTCTACGCCAACACCCTCCACCAGCGGGGCACCCACACGCAGCCTGCCATCGATGACGACGGCGTGGCCATTCGCGGCGGCGCCTCAGGACGTCAGCCCTGGTTCGAGGTGTCCTGCTGTCCGCCGAACGTCGCGCGCACGCTCGCAGGTCTCGGTGCGTACGCGGTCACGGAATCCGATGCGGGCGTGCAGATCCACCAGTACCTGCCCGGAAGCTACGACACCGCGCATGGCCGGTTCCGTATCGAGTCGGCCTATCCCGACGAAGGCCGCATCCTCGTGCAGGCCGAAGCGCCGATGACGATCGGGATCCGGGTGCCGACCTGGGCCGAAGCGGCGGTGCTCAGACACGGGGAGTGCGCGACGCCTGTCGTCGCCGGAGCCTATGCGGAATGCATTCTCGAGCCGGGCGCGACCGCGATCCTGGAGTTCGCGCTGGAACCGCGCCGGACATCGGCGGATGAACGGATCGATGCGATTCGCGGGTGCGTGGCATTCGAGCGCGGACCTGAGGTGCTGGCCCTCGAATCGGTGGATCTTCCGGAGCAGTGGGCGCTGGAGGACGTCGTCGTGACCGGTGGACCGCGGGTCCAGGACGGCGACACGGTCGTCGATGTCGCCCTACGCTCTCGAGGCGGCGAGGTCGCCTGGCCCTACGGGAGCGATCGTGGTGGGCGCGAGCGGGGCGGATCCGCGCCGGTGCGGCTCACCAGATACCACGACTGGGCCGAACGCGGACCGTCCACCATGCGCGTCTGGATCCCCCTCGCCGGCTGAGCGGCAGAGGACGGCTGTGACGTCGCAGCCTGACACGACCCCAAGAAAAATCGCGGTACCGGTGGAGGGCACAGGGCCCTCCGCCTCGGACGAAGGAGACCGACATGCCCCCCATCTCACGCCGTACGCTCTTGCAGGCGGGTGCCGTCGCCGCCGTCACCGGTGCGGTCTGGACACTCGGCGACTCGCGCGCCGCCGTCGCCGCAGACCCTCGCACGGAGACCGCGCCGGCGCGGGCGCTGGACCGGATCGGATTCGGCGACGCCGCGTCGGAATCCGCGCATGCGTTTCGCAGCACGCTGTGCGATTCCGCGGCGGCCGCGCTCG
>JAFDWK010000079.1:0-4718 GCA_018268515.1 Actinomycetota bacterium | reverse complement strand
CGCGAGCTACTGGGGTGGGACGATGGCGTTCACGGTCGCGGTTGATCCGGAACAGACCACTTACCTGTCCGTGAAGCTCTGGGGAGAGGACTTCGCCCCGAGCGAGCAGGAGTGGCGTCTTCAACTGTTCATCGACGGCAAGGTCGTCGGCTGGTTCGACCAGGGGCCGGTCGACAACCTCGATCAATACAGCACGTCACCGCGACTGCCGGGGCAGTTCTACCTGCACACCATCCCGCTCCCGGAGACGCTCACCGCGGGCAAGCGGTCCCTCGAGGTCGAGATCCGCGCGATGGGACGCATCTGGTCCTACGGCAGCAGTGCAGCCGGCTTCTATAAGACGATGACGGGGCCGTCCAGGCCGATCTATGCCGCCTACACGCACACCACGGCCTTCTTCCTGCCGGACGCGTCGGATCCCTTCGGCGCCCCGACGGCGCTCAGCACTCGCGCCGACGATTCGGAAGCCGCGATCCAGCTGGTGCACGACCGGGTGGTGACCGACCTGAAGGCACTCCTGTTCGCGAAGCCCGGGAGCTCTATCGACCCGTGGGCGTGGATGACGCTGGTGCACGGATACGGGTGGGAGCCGGGGCCGGCCTATCAGCAGCCGCGGACCTTGGTGAAGATCTGCGAGGCGATCGACGCCAACTACCTCGCCTGGAAGAAGGACCCGAAGGTACTGACGGCCTCCGGGCAGCAGTGGCTCGGATTCGGGCGCGTGGGACTCGCGCTGGATCAGCTCTGGACGCAGCTCGAGCCACTTCTCGATCAGTCCGTGACCGCGGGTACGACCGCGGTGCCGAACCCGGGGTTCGAGGTCGGCACGGCGGGATGGTCGGTGACGACCTGGCGGGGAACGGGAGCGGTGACGGCGGATCCGAGCGTTGCGCGCACCGGCGATGCATCGCTCAAGGTGACCGCAGATCCGAATGGCACGTCGGGCAGCGTGGTGGGGGTGTCCCTCGGGGCGCCCAGCCGGCCGATCATCGGATCCGGCAGCTATCGCGTGTCTGTGTGGTGCAGGACCGAGGCGCTGGCGGCGCCCGGGGCGTATCTGGACGTGCTGTACTACACCGACAGCGGGACGCTGGTGAAGGGAGACCAGAAGTTCTTCGCGGCGACCGGAACCCACGATTGGCAGGAGCTGTCGGCTACTCTGCCGACGCCCGCCGGCGCGACGCGGATGCGCATCGATCTGCGCGTCGAAGGCAGCGGTACGGCCTGGTTCGACGACGTGGGCCTCGACCTCGTCGCGGGTGATCCGCCGGCGTCGGGCGACCTGCCCGCCCGCCGGACGGCGTACCGGGAGATGTTGCTCGCGAGCCGCGATTACTGGCGGCAGAACCAGAGGCACTACACGAACCAGGTGCAGTTCACGAGCTCGGGGATCTATCTCTGCAACAAGGGTCTGCAGTTGCTTTCCCCTGCCGACGCGTGGCCGGAGGAGACGGCGCGCACCTGGATCTACGAGGCCGTGGGGCTCGCCCCGCTCTCCAGCGGAGAGAACGCGGACGGCTCCAAGAAGTGGAAGCTCGGCCACGACTACCATCTCTACACGCAGAAAGGGCTCAGTCGTGAGCTGGGGTATGTGGGCGGGTACGGGGAGATCCTCGCCGATCTGCTGACCTCGATGTATGAGATGGTGACGACCGGCCAGAACCACGTCGTCGACGACGCCCTGCGAGCGCAGATCGAGAAGGTGCTGACGACTCGCGGATGGTTCCGGCATGAGGGCGCGGATACCGCGGGAAACCGCGTGATGAAGCTCGAGACGATCATCGGCTGGCGCAACGAGCACTACCCTGGCGAAGTCGACTACGCGGTGCCGGTCGACAAGGACATCAACCCGGTGCAGGTCGCTGCGGCCTTCCCCACGGCGGAACTGGTCGGGTGGACGCAGCAGATGATCGAGGAAGGCCAGTTCGGGCCGATGCTCGGCTTGCTGCATACGGACCTGTCCTCGCGGGTCGGTCACACCGCGGCGCGGTTCATCATGAAGGATCTTCCGGCGTTCCGGGCGCAGGTCGCGAGCTCTCGGCGGCTTCCGGCGACGTGGGGCAGTCCAGACTTCCTGTTCACGGACGAGACCGACGGCGTCGTCGCGCTCAAGCGCGGGGATGAACTGCTGTACGTCTCCCTGTACTGGCGTGCGCGGCAGGCGGTGAACCGATGGTCGCGGGTGCACCTGCTGCGGCCCGACCTGGAGCGCAGCGCGACCGTCCGGTGCGATGTGGAGTTCGGCGCAGACGGTCCTGCCGGAACTTTCACGGTCCAAGACTGGGTGTGCTGGGACTATGCGATCAATGACAGCGATGGCAATGGACTGGTCCCCGGTGGGTGGACGCCGCCGGGGGAGACGCTGCACCAGGCGTACGCCGGCGAGGTGCTGCAGATCGCTCGTACTCCCGCCGACATGGATCCGGCCCTGGGCGCCACCACGCTCGGCGTGGAATCGATCGAGGTCGGCCGAGCGCCCTTCTACACGCTCAGCTATGCGGGGTATCTCATTGCGATGAACACCACAGCCGACCAGACGTTCTCATGGAAGGCACCGGGGACCGGGACCGGGATCGACTGCGCGACAGGCCAGCGGGTTGCGTTGCCTCGACGGCGACGGATCGGACCTGGAGAGACGGTGGTGCTGTTCGACGCCACAGCACGGAGATGACCGAGGCGGGGCTACCCCCTGTGCCGGCGATCTTCGGTCGTAGCGGCTATCGCGAGATCGGCGGTCGGCGCACGTTCGTCATCGACGTGGGGCAGGAGCACAGCGCGCGGGCTCTGGTTCTTGTGCATGGCTGGGGCGGGGATGCCTCGGCCTGGGCGGAGCTCATCCCCGGGTTGCAACGGCATGCGCGCGTCGTCGCCGTTGACCTTCGCGGCCATGGCGCCGCGCCGGCGGGCGAGGAGGATGTGACGCTCGACGTGCTGGCCGCCGATCTCGTGGCACTGCTCGCGACACTCGCAAATCCGGAGCGCGTCCTTGTCGGCCACTCCCTGGGCGGGGCGCTCGCCGCGATGGTGGCAGTGAACAGGCCGGACCTGGTCAGCGGGGCCGTGCTGATCGACCCCGCGTACGGCGCGGGCGACCGGGAGATGAAGGAGGCTCCCGGTCGCCTCGCCGAGATCCGGCGGGAAGGGGGAGCGGTGGTAGCCCGCCGGATCGACGAAGCGTTCGGCCAGGGAGCGGAGCCTGCGGTGATGCTCCGTGCCGCATATGCCATGGCGACTACGCCGCCCGATGTACTGGCTTCGCTGTACGCGTCGAACTATCTCGACGCGCAGGCGATCGGATCCGAACCGGGCGCGATCGGATGGATCCGCCGCCGCCGAGTGAGGACCCTCGTACTCGTGCCGAGCGAGGAGCGTGCGACGCTGGATCGTGTGCATGGCAGCGACACCGACGTGGTCGTCCTGCAAGGCGCCGGCCACTTCCTGCATCACGAGCAGGCGTCTGCCGTGCTGGTGACGATCGAGCGCTGGCTCGGCGTGAAGAGCGGGGGGTGAGGGTGCGCGCGTCCTCCGGGCAGAGGGCGCCGAGCCATCCCGGTGCGCGGGCGCGCGCGGCGGTGACACCCGTCACTGCACCGCCGGCGCACGCACGTCGATGGGGCGTGGTGGTCGCTGTCATCCGTGCGCCGGGGTGATCGCGATTCGTGTCGGAGGGTGTCGTGCGGGTTCGGCGGCGCGGCGGCGCTCGATATCCTGGGACACCACCGCGGGATGGAAGCGAGACGCCGGATGAACGAACGTGCGACGACCGTCGAAGGCGTGCGGCGCACGAACCTCGCGGAGGTGCTGCGCCTCGTGCATCAGTCCGGCCCGCGCTCCCGTGCCGTGATCACGGCCGAGACCGGGCTGAACCGTTCGACGGTCTCCGACCTGGTCGGGCGCCTCGTCGACGCGGGGCTCGTCGAGGAGCACGAACCCGATCCGACCCGTCGGGTCGGGCGCCCCTCACCGGTGGTCGCGCCGAGCCCGGACGTGGTGGCCATCGGCGTCAACCCCGAGATCGACGCGGTCGAGATCGGCGCGGTCGCGCTGGGCGGCACTGTGCGGGAACGGATCCGGATCCCCGTCGAACGACCGGATGTCGCGGACGTGGTGGAGATCGTCGCCGGCGTCGTGGATGGCTGGCGCACGGGCGTCCTGAAGGGATGTCGCGTCGAGGGCGTCGGCATTGCGGTGCCGGGCCTCGTGCGCGCGGCGGACGGCCTGGTGCGGCTCGCTCCGCACCTGGAGTGGCGCGAGGCCGACATCGCGGGCCCGCTCGCCGCCGCGCTGAGCCTGCCCGTCGTGGTGGGCAACGATGCCTCGCTCGGTGCGCGGGCGGAGCGGCTGTTCGGCGCCGCCCGGGAGCACGAGGACGTCGTCTACCTCAACGGGGGCGCCAGCGGCATCGGCGGCGGACTGATCCTGCACGGCACGCTCATCGGCGGCGTGGGCGGCTACGCCGGGGAGTGGGGGCAGACCGCGGCGAGCATGGCCGACCCCGCCGACCGGCGTGCGGACGGCGGGGTGCTCGAGGACGAGGTGAACCGGGCGCGCCTGGTCCAGGCCGCAGGGCTCGTCGCACCGGAGGACGCGGAGCTCCGTGAGGCGCTCGCTGCCTCCCGCGACGGCGGGGCCGCCGCAGAGGTGACCCGGCAGCGGCGCATCCTGACCGCAACCCTCGGCAACGCCGTGAACGTGCTGAACCCGGCCATGATCGTGCT
>JAFDWK010000078.1:3096-37513 GCA_018268515.1 Actinomycetota bacterium | reverse complement strand
ACCGCCGTGGTCGCACTGCGCCTCGCCGACACCGCCGTCGACGGCATCGCCCGCGCCGACGACCTCGGCGTGCTGGCGGAAACGCTCGCCGACCAGCCGATCCGTCCGAGGCTGGACGCCGACGAGACCGCTGTCTCCCGGCTCGCACAGCTGCCGTGGGCGCTCACCACGCTCGATGCGCTGGTGCGTTCGACCTCGGTCCGCGACGCGGCGCGCATCGCCGGCGTCCACCACAGCACCATGGCCGCAAGAGTCGAGACGATCACGTCGGAGCTGGGCTACTCGCCGCTCGACGGCTGGGGACGGGCGAGGGCGGCCGTCGCGCTGCTGCGGTGGCGGGTGCGCACCTCCCACGTGCTCGAACTGCCGGCGCCGGTCGCGGTATCCGGCTCGGGCTGAGGTGCCGACACGGCCCGACCGACAAATGGCGGGTCGAAGACGCGCGACCGCGTCGCGCTGTCGGTTTCGCATGCGCCCGCGCGGCGGGATCCTGATGTGATCCCGTACCGACCACGAAGGAGTGGCGCCATGATCGACAACCCGTTCTACACCGATGCCGTGCACAAGGACTTCGAGTTGATCCCGGTGGGCCGGCTCGATCTCGAGGAGGGCGGGGTCATCCCCGACCTGAGGCTCGCCGTGCGCACGTGGGGAACGCTCAATGCGGCGAAGGACAACGCGATCCTCATCCCCACCTGGTATTCGGGCACGCATCAGATCTGGGCCGACGCCTATGTCGGAGAAGGCCACGCGCTCGACCCGTCACGGTATTTCATCGTCTGCGTCAACCAGATCGGCAACGGACTGTCCACCTCGCCGCACAACACCGACGACGACTCGATCTCGATGTCGAAGTTCCCCCAGGTGCGCATCGGTGACGACGTGGTCGCCCAGGAACGGCTGCTGCGCGAGCACTTCGGCATCGACCGGCTGGCTCTCGTGGTGGGCGGGTCGATGGGCGCGCAGCAGACGTACGAGTGGGCGGTGCGCTTCCCCGACAAGGTGCGTCGTGCCGCCCCCATCGCCGGCACCGCGAAGAACACCCCGCACGACTTCCTCTTCACCGAGACGCTCAACGAGCAGCTGTGGTCGGATCCGGGCTGGAACGGCGGTGAGTACGCCTCGAACACCGATGTCGTCGGCGGGCTGACCCGGCACGCGCACCTCTGGGGCACGATGGGCTTCTCCACCGAGTTCTGGAAGCAGGAGAAGTGGGCCGCGCTCGGCTTCGCGTCCAAGGAGGCGTTCCTCACCGGTTTCCTCGAGCCCTACTTCACCGCGATGGATCCCAACGACCTGCTTGCGATGGCCTGGAAGTGGCAGCGCGGCGACGTCTCACGCCACACCGGCGGCGACCTCGCCGCGGCGCTGGCGCTCATCACCGCGAAGATGTTCGTGATGCCCATCAGCGAGGACATGTTCTTCCCGGTGCGCGATTGCGCCGCCGAACAGGCACTCGTGCCTGGCAGTGAGCTGCGGGTGATTGAGGATGTCCACGGCCACCTGGGCCTGTTCGCCGTCGACCCGGGGTTCATCCCCCAGGTCGATGCGCACCTGGCCGAGCTGCTTGCCACGCCCGTCGGCGATCCGCGATGAGCAGGACGAGCTGAGGCTGTTCGAGACGGGGGCCGGCCAGCGGATCCGCTCCGCCCATCGGGGCGCGCGGAATCCGTGCGTTCCTGGGCGGTGAGGTGCAAGCTGATCAGAGGAGCGCAGCGCGCGAACCGGTGCCGCGCAGGAAGATCAGCGAGGCAGTGATGACCGCGACGACGAACGACAGCGGATTCCGCGTGCGGGTGCGGCGGATCTACGACGAGCCGGAGCCGGACGACGGCGCCCGGGTGCTGGTGGACCGGCTGTGGCCGCGCGGCGTGAGCAAGGAGCGCGCCGCGCTGCACGAGTGGTGCAAGGACGTGGCGCCGTCGACCGAGCTGCGGCAGTGGTACGCGCACGATCCGGAGAAGTTCCCCGAGTTCGCGCAGCGCTATCGCGCCGAGCTCACCGACCCCGGGCAGGCCGAGGTGCTCGCCGGGCTGCGCGCACTCGTGCAGCAGGGCCCGGTCACGCTGCTGACCGCGGCCAAGCGCTCCGACATCAGCGAGGCCACCGTGCTGCAGCAGGTGCTGAGCGGATCCGGATGACGCGACGGCGGTTCCTGAGCGCCGCGAGATGGAAGGGCGCTCAGGAACCGGACGGCGGAACCGGGTCCCCCGGATCCGGACCGGACGCAGGCGACCGCCCGAGAGCCGCTCTAGTCTCCGGGGTTGGAGACGAGCCGTCTGCGCATGGTCTCCCCTGCAGCCTGCCAGCTTGGCGCCTGAGCTGGATCGACGCGCAACCGGCACGCCTTTTGCGAGTGCATTGAACGTCTGTCGAGACCGCCAACCGCCGGAACAGGGCCGCCGTTCCCGTGGGCCTGCCAGCGCCCGACTCGCCCGATTGTCGGGTCGAGTCGGGCGCGGTGCGCCCCGGGTATCCTCGTGACGTCGATCCGCTCGGCGTCAGCCGACCGCCGTGACGTGCAGCAGGATCGCGTGCTCGGGGCGGAGGACCGGCATGGATACCCCGACCTCGCCGAGGAACGATCCCGACGCCTCCGCGCCGCCTGCGACCCAGGCCGGCGCCGAGGTCTGCATGAACGGGCCGAGCGAGTCATGGTCGCCGTGCTCATCGAGCTCGCCGGCCGCGGGGTAGACGATCTCCAGCCGGTAGCGCCGTTCGGGATCCAGTCCCGGGATCCCGAGGCGTCCCGGCATCTCGGCCACGGTGGTTCCCAGCGCAGCCAGGGAGTACAGGGCCTCGCTGCGATCCTGAGACACGACGCCGTGGAACGCGAGGGCGGGCTCGGCGAGATCGGCGTTCACCCGCGTGCCCGTGTGCAGGAGGCCGCGATGCGTCTTGTAGAGATCGATGATGCCGGTGAGGGCGCGCAGATCGCTCGCGCTCGCAGTGCGGAGATCCCATTCGATCCCCAGATGCCCGAACAGCGCGGTGATGGCGCGGAACGAGATGTCGAGCACCCGCCCGGTGGTGTGCGCCTGGGCCGGGCCGATGTGCGCGCCGACGAGTTCCGGGGGGAGAACCGCCTGGGTCCAGCGCTGGATCGTCTGCCGCTCGAGCGCGTCGTTGCAGTCGGACGGCCAGACCCGGTCGGTGCGGGCGAGGATGCCGAGGTCGACGCGGCCTCCACCGGAAGCACAGGACTCGATCTCCACGGACGGGTGGGCCGCCTTCAGCGCGTCGATCAGCCGATAGACCGCAAGCGTCTGGGCATGGACGGACGGCCTGCCCTCATGCCCGGCTTCGGACAGGTCGCGGTTGTGGTCCCACTTCAGGTAGGCGATCCGGTACTCGCCGAGGAGCGCGTGCATACGGTCGTACACGTACTGCCATGCGTGCGGGTTGGTGAGGTCGAGCACCTGCTGGTGGCGCCACGGGAGCGGCACCCGGCCGCCCGCGGCCGGGGGGACGGCGACGGTGGGCCGGCTGATCCACTCGGGGTGTTCGCGTGCGACGTCGGAATCGGGGTTGACCATCTCCGGCTCGACCCACAGCCCGAACTCCATGCCCCGCTCGTGAACGGCGTCGATCAGCGGGCCGAGTCCGTCGGGCCAGCGCTCCTCATCGACGTACCAGTCGCCGAGCCCTGCCGTGTCGTCGCGACGGCCGCGGAACCACCCGTCATCGAGGACGAATCGTTCCACGCCGACCGCAGCGGCGCGGTCGGCGAGCTCGGTGAGCGGTTCGAGCCGGTGGTCGAAGTACACCGCCTCCCAGGTGTTCAGGACGACCGGCCGGGGACGTGCGACATGCGACCCACGGCTGCGGAACCAGCGGTAGAACGTGTCGGTGATGCCGTCGATGCCGGTGTCGGAGTATGCCGCGAACAGCGTCGGGGTGCGGTAGGTCTCCCCGGCCGCCAGGGCGACCTCGCCCGACCCGAGCAGTTCCGAAGCGCCGAGCATCCGCCGCCCGTCGACCACCGCGTCGAGGTACTGCTCGCGGTCGCCGGACCACGCGAAGTGGGTCGCCCACACGCGTCCGTGCCTATTGCCGAAACCGGGCGTGCCCACGGCGACCAGCAGCGACGAGTCGTGACCCGTGCGGGCATGCCGACCGGATCGCACCCAGGTGCCGTCCTGCACGGGATGCCGGCGGGGGTGCTGTTCACGGCACCAGCGGCCGGAGAGGTCGAGGAGCTCGCTCGCCGTCGCGGGAACGGGCAGGACGAGGGCGAGCTCATCGAGCCGGTAGGGAGCATCCCCGCGGTTGACGATCTCGGCGGTGATCTCGAGCATGCCGTCGGGGTGGAGCAGGAGATCGTGAGCGACCTCGAGGCCGGCCGCATCGTCGGTGTGGACGACGCGGGCGCCGCGGCCGTCCGCGGTGGGCGTCAGGTCGGTCAGCCGCAGGGCGGGTGAGAAGGACAGGCCGTCCCTGCTGCCGCGCAGGCCCGGCCGGCCGAGCCAGCCCGATGATGCCTGGGGCACGAGCCCTGCGACGACGGGGACGTCGAGGGTCGAGTGCGGAACCGGTGGTGCGACGAGTCGCAGGTCGGCGTCGACATCCGCGATCACGGGGCCCCAGTGGATGATCTCCGCCTGGGGAGCGTCATCGGATCCGGTGCCGAGAAGAACGCTGACGGTGTCGGAACGCAGGTGAAGGGTGCTCATGGATCTTTCTCGTCTGTCGGTCTGTCTGTCGTACGGAAGGGCACGGCGGCCGCCTCGGCCGCCGTGCCCTTCGGCGGTCACTTCTTGAAGAGGGCGTTGACCTGATCATTGGCCGCGGTGAGCGAACTCGCCTTGGCCTGGCCGGACACGACCGCGTCCATCGCCGGGGTCATGATCCCGTCGATCTTGGCGGCGTTGTCGGTGATCGGGAACAGGAAGGTCGTCTTGTCCGTCACGTGGGAGGTGAACGCACTGACGTCCAGGCCCTTCGCCTTGAAGGCGGCCATGGCCTTGTCGGTTCCCGACTTGGTGGCCGGGAACACGACGCCCTTGGTGCCGACGACGTCCTGGCACGCCGCGGAAGCGAGATAGGTCACCCACTTCTTCGAGCCCTCGGGGTTCTTCGTGCCCGCCCAGATCGAGTCGGCCAGGCCGTTGAACATCGACATGCTCTTGCCGTTCGGGCCGACCGGCGTCGGCGCGATGCCGAGGTCGATGCCCTTGTAGCTGCTGAACTGGCCGAGCATCCAGTCGCCGTTGACGTTGATCGCCGACTTGCCGGCGCCGAACGTGTCGGCCGCATTCGAACCGACCGTGGTCTCGAGCTTGGCCATGTAGCCCTTGTCGACGAGCCCGGCCCACCACGCGATGGTCTTCTGGAATCGCGGGTCGTCGTAGTTGTAGTGCGTGCCCCACGGGTTCTTGTCGGTGTGCGTCCAGCCGGTCGTCGCCGTCAGGAACGACCACTGCACCTGCCCGGTGCCTCCGCCGGACTGGTTGAGGCCGAAGCCGTATACCGCGACGTTGTTCTTGTCGAAGCCGGGCTCGTCGCCGTGCTTGCCGTTCTTGTCGACCGTCAGCTTGGCGATGGCCTGCCCGTAGGTGCCGCCGTCATCGGGGTTCCAGGTGAGGTGGTTCATCTGGTCTTCGGTGAGGCCCGCATCCGTGGCCATCTTCTTGTTGTAGTAGATCGCGACGGTGTCCCAGTCCTTCGGGGTGCCGTAACGCTTGCCATCGGGGCCGACCCACAGGTCCGCCAGGCCCTCGTTGTAGGCGCTGTAGTCGACCTTGAGGTCGTCCAGCGACAGGAGCTGCTTGGTCTTGATGAAGTCGGGGTACTTCGCGAGGTGGTCGGTGAAGACGTCGGGCGCATTGCCGGCCGCCATCGCATTGTTGAGCTTGGTCCAGTAGTCGTCCCAGCCGAGCTGCGTGATCTTGATGGTGGTGCCGGGGTTCGCCTTCTGGAAATCCGTCGCGCACTGCTGGTAGGCGGGAAGCTGGTTCGCGTCCCACAGCCAGTACTGGACGGTGCTGCTGCTCGATCCGCCGCCTCCGCTGCAGGAGGTGAGCGCGACAGCCGCGGTCGCGGCGGCAACGATGACGCCGATGGCCTTGAGTTTCATGATGCAGTCCTTATCGGGATTGTGGTGAGAGGGGAGGGAGAGACGTTCATTTGGTGCCGTTGAAGCCGATCGAGTTCACGATTCGCTTGCCGAAGATGAAGAACAGGATGAGCACGGGCAGTGCGGAGAGAAGTGTGGCGGCCATGAGCCCGGCCCAGTCGGGGGAACCCTGCGGAGTCGAGGACTTGAACACGCCCAGACCGACCGTCAGGACCCGGGTGTTCTCGTCGGTGACGAGCAGCGGCCAGAAGTAGTCGTTCCACTGGGTCATGAACGTCAGCAGCGCGAGCGTCGCCAGAGGCGCCGCCGCGTTCGGCAGCACGATCTGGAAGAAGATGCGCCAGTGGTTCGCGCCATCGAGCATCGCGGCTTCCTCGACCTCGCGGGACATGTTCAGGAAGAACTGGCGCATGAAGAAGATCGCGAACGGCGTCATGAACAGGTAGGGAAGGACGAGGCCGAGCATCGTGTTCAGCAGCCCGAGGTTGCGCACGAGGAGGAAGTTCGGCAGTGCCGTGAAGATCGTAGGGATGAGGACCGTCGCGAGGAACATGCCGAAGACGAGGTCCCGGCCGCGCCAGTGCAGGCGGGAGAACGCATACGCCGCCATGCAGCTGAAGAAGACGGCGAACAGGGTCGTGATGCCCGCGTAGATCGTCGAGTTCTGCAGGTAGAGCCAGAAGTTGATCGATGCGCCGGAGCCGCCCTGGGCGATCGCCTCCTGCGTCGACTGGAGGCCGAAGACGCGGGCGTAGGCGCCGAAGTTGAAGTCCACGGGGAGCAGGCTCAACGGATCGGACACGAGCCCCGCGTTCGAGGACAGCGAGGTGCGCAGCACCCAGTAGAAGGGCAGGATGCTCACCGCGAGGGCGAGGATGAGCAGGATCAGCGGCACGACACGGCGCCAGCGGGACGCGCTGCGGCCTCCGCGCGGCCTCGTGCGGCCGGGGGCGACGATGGTCATGGTCTCGGTCATGATGGGCTCCTTTGCCTAGGCCAGATCGGATTGGTTGCCGCGGAGGAACTTCATCTGGATGAACGCGATGATCGCGAGGATGATGAAGAGGACGACCGCGACGGCGGAGCCGTAACCGAACTCCTGTTCGCCGAACGCCTTCTGGAAGATGTAGTACTGCAGCACCCGGGTCGCGTTGATCGGGCCGCCGGCGGTCGTCACGGCGACCGTGTCGAAGAGCTGGAACGATCCGGTGACGGTGAGCACGAGCACCAGCGCGAGCACAGGGCGCAGCAGGGGAAGGGTGATCCGCCCGAAGATGGAGAAGGGTCCGGCGCCGTCGATCTTGGCCGCTTCGTACACGGTGGCCGGGATGGCCTGCAGGCCGGCGAAGATCAGCAGGGCCGTGTAGCCCATGTGCCGCCAGGTGTTGATCAGCGCCTGGGTGGGGATCGCCCACTCCGCGTTGCCGAAGAACGCGATCTTCGGCAATCCGAGCGCGGAGATGATCTCGTTGACGATGCCGATGTTGTAGTCGAGCATCCAGAACCAGAGCATCGCCGCGATGACGTTCGCCATGAGATACGGCATGAGCAGGCCGCCGCGGACGAACGTCGACTTCGCGACCTTGTTCATCAGCAGCGCGAGCCCCAGGGCCAGGGCGGTCTGCAGCACGATGTTGATCACGACGTACTCGATCGTGATCACCATCGCGTTCCAGAACAGCGGGTCCTGTGCGATCTGCTCGTAGTTCTTCGTGCCGATCCACGTGGGGTCGCCGAGGATGCTGTATTCGGTGAAGCTCAGGTAGATGCCGCGGATCGTGGGGATCAGGTAGAAGACGACCAGTCCGATCATCGCGGGGGCGATGAACACGAGGGCGACGCGCAGGTCGCTCCGGCCGTTTCGACGAGGAACCCCGTCCTTCATCCGTCTCCGGCTCCTGCCGGCCACCAGCGTGGCTGTCGTTGCCATGTCGTACTCCGTTGTCCGAGTGACTGCTAAGCGGTGAGTTACACGAGTAACTCTCGATGCAGATGAGTGTGCTGCATGAATGCAGTGCATGTCAAGCGTCAATTTCAAATTCTGTTGACTCGTGTAACCGGCCGTGAAACACTCGCCCCATGACCTTCTCGCTCGGTATCGTCGGAGCCGGCCAGTTCTCCGGCCAGTTCGCCAAGCTGTTCGCCGCGCATCCTCTCGTGGGAGACGTGTTCGTCACCGATGTCGTCACGGAGCGCGCGAGCGGTCTCGCCGCGCGGCAGGGCCTCACCGGTACGTTCCCGAGCTTCGATGCGTTGCTGCAGAGCGATGTGGATGCGGTCGCCATCTTCACCCAGCGATGGACTCATGGCCCGCTCGTCGTGCGCGCGCTGCGGGCCGGCAAGCATGTGTACTCGGCCGTGCCGATGGCGGTCAGCGAGGAGGAGATCCGCGCGATCGTCGACGCCGTGTCCGAGACCGGCCTCATCTACATGATGGGCGAGACCAGCTTCTACAACCCGGCCACCGTCTACGCCCGCGATCGCCGGCGGGAAGGTGCATTCGGGCGGATCTTCTACGCCGAGGGAGATTACGTCCATGACATGGACCTCGGCTTCTATGCCGCCTATCAGTACTCGGGGGGCGAGGAGTGGAAGAGCACCGCCAGCTATCCCCCCATGCTCTACCCGACGCACTCCGTCGGCGGCGTTCTCGGGGCTATCGGGGGCCACGCCGTCAGCGTCAGCTGCATCGGCGTCCGCGATGACCGCGGCGATGGCGTCTTCGATCGAGAAGTCAGCATGTTCGACAACGACTTCTCCAACGCCACGGCCCTGTTCGAGCTGGACGGAGGCGGCGCGATGCGGATCAACGAGTTCCGCCGGGTGGGGTACCCGTCGCATCTGCGCGAGAGCCGGTTCCGCTACTTCGGGACCGAGGGCAGTTTCGAGCAGCTGGTCGCCACAGCGGTCTGGCAGGACAAAGAGGGGTACACGGACGTGTCCGATCTCATCAGGACCCGAGCCACCGTCGACGCCGATGATCCGTCGCTGGCCGATGTCGACCCGGCGCTGAGAGACGCCTTCGTGTCCGGGCTCTCACTCGTGCACGACCCGTCCCGTCTGCCCGAATCGCTGCGCGCCATGCCGAGCGGGCACGAGGGCAGCCACCAGTTCCTGGTCGATGACTTCGCCGTCGCCGTGGCGACCGGAACTCTTCCTCCGGTGAACGCCTGGGAGGCTGCGCGGTACACGATGCCGGGGATCATCGCCCATCGATCCGCGCTGCAGGGCGGTGTCCGGCTCGCGATCCCCGACCTGGGCGACGCACCGCGTTCATAGGATGTGTCCGTGCCTCCCGTATCGTCATCGGCCAAGTCCGTCGCCACTCGCAACGATGTGGCGCGGCTCGCGGGCGTCAGCACCGCCGTCGTCAGCTACGTGCTGAACGGCTCGAAACGGGTATCCCCGCAGACCGCCGCGAAGGTGCACGACGCGGTCGCCATGCTCGGATATCGCCCGAATCAGGCCGCGCGGGCGCTGCGACTCGGATCGCCCGAGATGCTCGGCATCGTCGTGCCCGATGCGACCAATGCCTTCTTCGCGGATCTGACCCACGAGGTCGAGCTCGCCGCCGAGGAACGCGGTCTCGCGCTCCTCACGGCCAATGCCGACAGATCGCCGGAGCGCGAACGTCGCCTGGTGGAGAAGTTCGTGACCCGACGGGTCGACGGGATGCTGCTGAGCAGCACCCTGGCCGTTCCGGACGCGCGCGCGCTCGTCCCCGGCGATGTGCCGTTCGTGCTCATGAACCAGTTCGACGACATGCCCGGCGTGAACACGATCGGCGTCAACCTGTTCGAGGGCGCCCGGCTCGGGGTGGAGCATCTGGCCTCTCACGGCCACCGCACGGTCGGCCTCGTCTCCGGCATCACCGCCGGGGGTGACCTCGATCCGCGTGAGGCCGGGTGGCGGGCAGCGATCGAACAGCAGGGCCTGGAACCCGGTCCGATCGTCCGTGAGCCGTTCACGAAACCGGGAGGATATGCAGCGGGCCGCTGGCTGATCGAGACGAACACCCTGCCCAGGGCCATGTTCGTGAGCTCCGATCAGATGGCGGTCGGTCTCCTGCTCGCGCTGCACGAGTCGAACATCCGCGTGCCCGATGACGTCGCGATCGTCTCGTTCGACGGCACGCGGGACGGCGAATACAGCTGGCCGCCGCTCACCTCGGTCTCTCAACCGGTGCGGCTGATGGCACGCGCCGCCGTCGCGGTCCTCGTCGACGGGGCGCCCGAGACGAGCAAGCAGCTGTTCGCTCCGGCCCTGGTCCGCCGGGTCTCCTGCGGTTGCGGAGACCACCATCGCGTCTCTCCGTGACGCGAAGCGCGGACCGATGAGCGACGACGCCGGACGACCTCGACGGGTCGCAAGACGCGGCATCATCGTCGTCGTCGCGCCGGCACTCGTCGCGCTGATCCTGGGGGTGCAGCGGAGCGCGAGCATGCCGCTCTGGCGCGACGAATACGCGACGCGCCTTTATGCCTCTCTGAGCATGGATGATCTCGTCCGCGCGACCGCCCATGTCGACGCCGTGCTCGCGCCGTACTACGCCCTCGTCCATGTTCTGAGCGGCCTGACCGGGTGGGAGTGGGGCATGCGGATCCCTTCGCTGCTCGCATTCGCCACTGCGGTCGCCGGCGTGGCGCTGCTCGCCCGCCGATGGTTCGGGCCGGTCGGCGGCGTCGTCGCCGGATCCGCCTTGGCGACGAACAGTGCCCTGATCGCACAGGCCGCGAACGCGAGGCCCTATGCACTGGCCACGATGTTCGCCGTCCTTGCGATCGTCGGCCTCGACACCGTTCGCCGCGGACGGGCGGCGGCGGGATGGCCTGCATACGCGATCTGCGCCCTCGCCGCGGCCCTGATGCAACCGCTGGTCGCGCCGTTGCTGCTGGCGGGTATCGTGCTGCTCCTGAACCGAGGCCGGGGTGCGCTGGGGCTCTGGGCGGTCATGAGCATTCCCTGGGTCGCGGTCTCGGGCATCCTGCTGTGGGCCGGACGGGATCAGACCGGCCAGCTCGCCTGGGTCACCCCGCCGGCGCCCGAAGCGCTCCTGAATACCGTCGCCGTCGCGGCCGGGCTTCCGCCGACGAGCGCCGGTCTCGTCGGCGGGAGCTTCGTCCTCGCGCTGCTCGGCGTGGGCGCGGTGGTACTCGCGCGCTGGCGCCGCACCCGTATCGAGACCGCATTCGCGGTGCTGGCGATGATGCTGCCCAGCGCGGTGCTCTATCTCGTCTCGATCACCCTCCACCCCGTGCTCGCCGCACGGTACGTGACCTGGTCGGCGATCGGCACGGCCCTGCTGCTCGGTGCCGGCGCCGGCCTCGTCGGTCGTGCGTGGCGGGCCCGACGCGTCGAGCGGACCACGGCCGGGATCATCGTGATCGGATCCCTCCTCGTCATTCCGATGATCGCGACGATCGGCAATGTGATCGTGACGCCGACGCGCAAGGACGACTTCCCGGCGGTTGTGGCGCACCTCGATCGCGATGCACACGTCGGCGACCTCATCGTCGTGGTGCAGCGGTATGAACAAGGCGGGGTCGCCTTCGGATTCGCGCTCGCCTCCGGTGACGACGCCTACGCCACAGCGATCGCCCGGGGCGTTCCGAAGGGCACCCGCACCGTCCTCGACGTCCGTCGCATCACCGCACTGGACCCGTTGCGGACCGTCCCGACGTCGCCGCCGGGCACGGACTGCGGCGACCGCAGTCTCTGGATCGTCAGCATCCTGCCGTCGACGCTCGAGGATCCGGGGAACCTCCCGTCGAACATCCGCGACTGCTACGTGCGCGCGTCCGCCGCGCCGCCGCTCCCGGTGACCGGTACGCGGCTCACCGCCACGTCCTGCCCCTGCGGATGAACTCCTCAGGCCGGTTCGGCGGGTGCGTTCCCGGATCCGTATGATCGCGGCGGTTCTCCGCGCCCCTGACCTTCTTCTGAGGCGCGACCGAGGGAACTCGCCCGACACTGCTCCCTCCTCGGGTTCCCGGAAGGCGGTCGGGCTGCGCTGCCTGTGCGCGCGAGAGGGTCAGCTGCGTGGAATCGTTCGGATGGCCTCGAGCGCTGCGGCGACCGTGAAATCGAACTCGGCCTCGTCATCGATCATGGAGATGTGCGCGGCGGCGGCGCTCAGGGCAGGCAGCCCCAAAGTGCTGAGCTGCGCCGCTCGTCGCGCTGCCTCATCGTGATCGCCGGTAGCCAGCGTGAGGGCGGAATCTGCCTCCCGGAGGATCGCGCCGACCAGCAGCGCCATGAGCAGGCGGAGCACGTGCACCGCCTGTGCGGGGGAGAACCCGGCTGTCATCAGCACGGCGAGCGCCGCGTCGATCGGCACCAGGCCGGAAGGCGAGGTCACCGGTCGCGTCAGCACGAGCGCGGCGGCTTGCGGATGACGCAGGGCGTGCGCGCGGAAGGCGTGCGCGAACGCGCGGATGTCGGCATCGAGGTCGCCCGTCGGTGCCGGCAGCGCGATCGTGGAGAGGATGCGACCGGCGACGGCATCCAGCAGACCGTCCTTGCCGTCGACGTGGTTGTACAGGCTCTTGTGGTCGACAGCCAGGCGGCGGGCGACGGCTCGGATGCTCAGCCCGTTCACTCCATGCGCGTCGATCTCCCGCAGGGCCGTGTCTGCGATCGTTTCCGGGCTCAGCGTCATGCCTCCCTTCGGCGGCCGGCCGCGGGAGGGGCGGCGCGGGGGGCCGGGCGGGGTCGTGGGTGAGCTCATCGCATCATTCTCGCAGGCCGGTGGAAGCAAAACCCCCAGTGGGTGTAAGGTGACATAATCCCCAGTGGGGGTTGAATGAGGAGGGCTCAATGCCGAGTTCACGACCAGCGGATCGTCGATTCCCATGGCGGTCTGGTGAGACCGCCGATCTGCCGACTCTGGGTGTCATGGTCGACACCCTCGCCGATGTCTCGCGCCTGCCGGGAGGACCGGGGCGACGGCTGCGCGCGGTGCGCGATCTGGCAGAGTCGTTCCGACGCGAGTTCGCGTCGACAGGGACCCCCGACTCGGTGACCACGCGAGACCTGATCACGCTGCCGTATCCGACCCGATTCGGCTTGTTCCGAGCCTCGCGCGCGGTCGCGCCGTTCCTGTCGATCCGCAACCGGATGATCGTGGTGCGGTGGCGGGAGGGCGACGGCCGGCGGCGCACCCTGTTGTTCGAACCGAGCGACCATGAGCTCGGTGAGTTCACTCCGTACTTCGCGGAACTGAAGCGCAAGGTGCCGTCGATCGTCGAATCGGCGTACCGGGTCGAGCACGGCACCGTGCTCGGGCACCTCGCGGCAATGGGCATCGCCCGCTCTGAGGTCGACTATCTGATGTTCGATCATCTGCATACGCAGGATCTGCGCCGCTGGGTCGGCACGACCTCCGAGCAGCGCGATCTCGGGCGCGTGGAGGCTGCGTTCCCGAATGCGAAAGTCATCGTTCAGAAGGACGAGCTCGAGGGGATGACCGAACTCCACCCGATCCAGAAACCGTGGTATCAGCCGGCGACCTACCGGGATGTGCCGGCGGAATCGTTCTACCCGATCGACGGCACCGTGATCCTCGGTCCCGGGGTCGCCGCACTGAAGACCCCCGGTCACGTCTTCGGCAACCAGACCCTGCTGCTGAACACCTCGACGGGGATCTGGGCGAGCAGTGAGAACGTCATCGCGGTGGAATCCCTCACTCCCGAGCACTCCAAGCTTCCCGGCGTCGCGAAATGGGCGAAGGCGTGGGATCAGGAGGTCATCCTCAACGCGAACACGATCGAGACCACCGCCGACCAGTACAACTCGATCGTCCTGGAGAAGCTGCTCGTGGACCGCAGCCAGCGGGACTCCCGGTTCCTGCAGTTCTTCCCCTCGAGTGAACTCGTCGGGGCGTGGACCAATCCCGGCACCTCCCCGACCTTCAGCCACGGCCACATCACCCACACGGCATAGGTCACAGCCGACCTGGCCTCCCTGCACCAGAAGGAACGACTCCGATGCCTGCTGTCACCGATGAACTCCGTGCGATCCGGGAGAGGATCGTGCTCGACCACTTTGCCGATGAGGTCCGCCAGGACTGGGACTCGACGCTCTCGACCTTTCCTCATCCGCGGTACGAACTGATCCCGATGGGCATCGTCCACGACGGCGGCGACGAGGTGCGCGGCTACTACCACGACACCCGCGTCGCGTTCCCCGACCAGCACCATGAGATGATCCAGCTCCGCCACAGCGACGACGCAGTGATCTGCGAGTTCTGGCTGATCGGCACCCATGACGGCCCCTTCGGCAGTATCCCGCCGACGCACAACACCTTCCGAGTCCGGATGACGGCGTACTTCATCTTCGACGGCGAGACGCTGGTCTGCGAAAGGATCTACTTCGACCAGCTCACCATGCTGCGCCAGCTGATCGGCGGGATGAACTTCAAGAAGCCCTCGACCTGGTGGTACATGGTGAAGGCGCTGCGTGCGATACCCGCGTCGCTCGGCACGCGGGATGCCCCCAAGGACGACGCCCATCGGATGTGGGAGCCGCGCGGATCATGAAGGTCCACCATCTGAACTGCGGGAGCATGGACATGCCGTCCTACCCGATGGTCGCGCACGTCTTCCTCATCGAGACCGCGCGCAGCGGACTGGTGCTGGTCGACGCCGGATTCGGCCTGCACGACATCGCGGAACCCGCACGCCGGATCGGGCCGATGCGCTTCATCCTTCGTCCCGCGCTCGACCCCGCCGAGACCGCGGTCCGGCAGATCGAGGGGCTCGGCTTCACACGCGAAGACGTGCAGCACATCATCCTCACCCACCTCGACCTGGACCATATCGGCGGCATCGCCGACTTCCCCCACGCCCAGATCCATACCACCGCGGCTGAACTGCTCGCCGCCGTGGTCGCGCCCGGTGTCCGCGAACGGATCCGCTATCGCAGCGCCCAGTGGTCGCACGGTCCGCGTTTCGTCGAACACGGTCCCGGCGGCGAGACCTGGCACGGGTTCGCCGCCGCCACCGAGCTCACCGCCATCGCCCCCGGCATCGTGCTCATCCCCACTCCCGGACATTCCCGCGGGCACGCCTGCGTGGCCGTGGACGCCGACGATCGATGGCTCGTGCACGGCGGAGACGTGTCCTACCGCTGGAGCGCCGTCGAGGGGGGTGGGCTTCCGTGGCCGGTGAAGATGATGGAACGCGGCGCCGCCTGGAATCTCGCGAAGGTGCGCGAGAACCAGCAGCGCCTCGCAGAGCTCTCCCGGAGCCATGAATCCGACCTTCGCCTCATCGCGGCCCACGACCCCGCCGACCTGGCACTCTTCCGCGCGGCACCCGCAGGCGGCGCCACAGCACCCGACGCGGACTGAGCAACCACGCTCCGCACCGTGCCGAGCCGGCGGATCCCGACTCCGACCGGACGCGCACCCCGACGGCCTGCGGAGGACGGATCTGATGCTCAGATGCGGGCGGAGGCCGTCTGATCCAGTGACTCCATGATCGCTTTCGCCGTCGTCGTCGCCGTCGTCGCGATCTCCTCGAGGGTGTCCTCGGATCCGTCCCATCTGCTCCAGGCGCGGACGCTGTCGAGCATCGACACGAGCATGGCCGCCGCGGTGGGCGCATTGCCGTGGCCGAGATCCTCGATCGCGCCGACGAACAGCCGTTCGTAGAGGGTGAGGAATCGCTCAGCCTCATGCCGCCGGAAGTGCTCAGCAGATCGCCCTGACGCCCTTCGTCTCGCCACGGTCCCTGAGTAGCGCAGAGAGACGAAGCGCGCTCGAGACCCGATCGCGGATCCGGGCCCTTCGACAAGCTCAGGGGCCGGGCGGGTGCATGCCCTACGAGCGGATGTCGCCGGCGTCGGGCTCCTGCTGCTGCTCGAGCGTCTCGTCGGGCTCGAACGAGGCGTCGTCGGTCTCGCTGTCCTCGACTGCGGCGGCAGCCTGTGCCTTCGCTTCCGCGAGCGCCTCGGACTCGCGCTTCTCCTCGCGTCGCTTCTTTCCGAGCGTCGCGTCTCCTCCGCCTCGGACGGCTTCGGTGTCACCCTACGCCCGGCTCGCTCAGGCGTCGCCGACGCCGGGGCGAATGCGCGGCAGCTACGACGGCAAGTCGTGCGCGTCGTGGGCGCCGCCGTGGAGGCCGCGGACTGGTTCGCGGGCCTCGGCAACGGCGGCGCCCAATGCCTCCTGGATATCGCGGATGATCTCCCCAAGCTCCCCGGAAGCGAGCAGCCCCTGCCCGAGCGGGCCCGAACCGTCCGTGCCTACCGAAGGGATCCGGCGCAGGGCCGCAGCCACCTCATCGGAGATCCGGCCGCGCTGCCAGGCGAGCTCCGCCTGGATCGCCGCCGCGCGATCCTCGGCGGCGGCACCGGCGGCGCGTGCGGCATAGGCCGCGGCGCCCAGAGCGTGCGCTCCCATGTGTGCGACTCCCGCCGCCTGCGCTGCCGCACGGGCGGCGGACACGGCCGCGAAGGAGGACACTGCGTGCGCGGCCCGGCCGGCGACGAACCGGCGGCGGATCTCACCCGCCGCATCGAGCTCGCCGCGGGAGAACGCCCGCGCCCTGGCGATCGCATCGCGGGGACGCCCATCGTCGGGGGCCTCCGCCTCGAAGAGCGGCAGCACATGCTCGGCGCATGTCGCCGCCCACTCCGCCACGAGGCGCCGGTCATCCTCGGACAGCGACTGCGCCGAGAGCGCCTGGCTCATCGCCCGTTCCGGCCCCGGCGCTCGGTGCGGGCGCGGGCGGCGTCGTGCGCCTCGCGCAGCAGCGCGAGAACCAGCGCCGCGGTGCCGGATCCGGGGTTGACCGCGCTCACCCACCCGCCGTCGCCGTACTGCGGGTGCCGTGCGAAGGCGTCGCTCGCGGCGGGATCCTCGCCGAGCGGAAGCTGCGCGGCGCGCTCCCGCCCGACATGGATGTTGACCCGGAAGCGATCGGGCCCATCCAGCGCCGAGGTCCGATCGTCGGGGTAGTCCTTCGTGACGATCGTGCCGTAGGGCTGGGTGCGCTCCGGCACGACACCATCGGGCGCGTAGTAGAAGAACGCGTCACCCCACGCGATCTCCGGGAACGGGCCTCCGGGTTCCGGGGCGAGGACGAGGACGCCCTCGAACGTCTTGACATGATCCATGATCTGCTGCATCTCCATCCCTCCATCGTGAGGTTGACGTGCTTATGTGGACTCATGGATCCGAAAGGCCTGAACTTCTCGCGGAATGGTGACACCAACCCTCCAGAGGTGTTCTCCACCGCGGAGGTCGGACGCCTCGTCGGATACTCCTCGCAGCAGGTGCGCGACCTCGAGCGCATCGGCGTGCTCCCGCCCGCGCCGCGCACCGCCAACGGCTACCGCCACTACGCCGCCCGCCACGTGATCGCGGCCCGGGCCTATCGTGCCCTGGCCGCCGCGATCGGTCCGGTCGTCGCGAGGGCCGTGCTCCCGGCGCTCGCGGCCGGACCGGTGGATGATGCGGCCGCGCGCATCGACGAGCTGCACGCCGATCTCGCTCTCGAACGCCGCCGGGTGCGCGAGGCGCTCCGCGGCCTGGATTCCGTGCTGGCCGAGGCTGCGGAGGAGTTCGACGACCGCGACGCGATGACCATCGGCGAGCTCGCCCAGGCCCTCGGCGTGCGGGCGTCCGCGCTCCGCCACTGGGAGCGCGAGGGGCTCGTCCGCACGAGCCGAGCCACGGGCACGGGAGCCCGGAGCTATGGCGCGCTCGCGGTGACCGAGGCGCGGATCGCTGCGGCCCTCCGCGCCGGCGGATACGGGATCCCCGCGATCCGGACGATCCTGCACGAGGTGCGCGCGCAGGGGGACCCCGGCGACGCGCAGCGGATCCTGCAGCAGCGGCTCGCGCACCTCACCCGCCGCAGCATCGCCCTCCTCGACGCATCGGGGCTGCTGCACGAGCTTCTGACCTCGACACCGTCCGAGGCCCGCGGGACCTGATCCCCGCCCTCCCGATCCGCGCCGGGCCCGAGGAGGATGTCGATCAGCGGATCCCTCGATCGTCACCATGATGTCGACGACCACCGGGCCTCGACATCCTCGCGAAAGGACGGATCATGCGTTACACGCTTCTGCTGCAGTACCCCGAGATGAGCGCGGAAGACCTCGGCCCCGAGGCGCTCGCCGAGGGCATGCGCGCCTTCGACGTCTACGCCAAGGCGCTCGATGAGGCCGGGGTGCTGCGCAGCGCCGAGGTGCTGCACCCCTCCACCGCGACCACGACCGTGCGCGTCCGCGACGGGCAGCCGGTCATTCAGGACGGTCCGTTCGCCGACACCAAGGAGCAGCTCGGCGGCACGTTCGTGATCGAGGTCGCCGACCTCGACGCGGCGATCGCGTGGGCGGCTCAGGCTCCCTCGGTCGCGTGGGGCGCCGTCGAGGTGCGGCCCGTCGCGACGCGCTTCGCCGACGGCGCCTGGCAGGGCACCTCACCGGTCCGGTGATCACCACGCCGGGAGGCAGGGGCCGCCAGGAGACCGCGAGACCGAACCTGCGTCACGAGACCGCCGACCGCATCCGCGGTCTGGTGGTGAGAGTCCGGTCTCGCGCTTTCCAGGCACGTCCAGGCCGCCGGATCCGCGAAGAGCAGGAGGCGCCATGAGCACGACCGACGACGCGCGCGCCGCGGCCGAGCACGCGGTCCGCGCCTCCTACAGCCGGTTCGTCGCGCTGCTCGCGGCAGGCACCGGCGATCTCGCGCTCGCCGAGGACTGCCTCGCCGACGCCCTCGAACGCGCACTGCGCACCTGGCCCGACGCCGGTGTGCCGCGCAACCCGGAAGGATGGCTGCTCACCGTGGCCCGCAACAGACTGCGCGACGTCTGGGGATCCGCCGCCCGCCGCACCAGCGCGCCGCTCGACGAGGATGCACTCCAGGCCGGCGCCGGACCCGACGCCGGCATCGATGTCGTCGCCCTTGTGGAGAACGGGGAGGGGATCCCGGACCGTCGGCTGGAGCTGCTGTTCGCCTGCGCGCATCCCGCGATCGACGTCGGGATCCGCACCCCGCTCATGCTGCAGACCGTGCTCGGTTTCGACGCGGCGCAGGTGGCGCGGGCGTTCGACGTCGAGCCCGCCGCGATGGCCCAGCGTCTGGTGCGCGCCAAGCGCAAGATCCGCGACGCAGGGATCGGGTTCACCCTTCCCCTCCGCGCCGACATGCCGGCCCGCACCGCTGCCGTGCTCGAGGCGATCTACGGCGCCTACGCACTGGACTGGCTCGACCGGCACGACGACGTGCGCACCTCGCTCGCCGACGAGGCGCGCTGGCTCGCCGTGCTCACCGCGACCCTGCTCGACACGGATGCCGAGGCATGGGGTCTGGCGGCGCTGCTCACCCTCGCCCAGTCCCGCGCGCCCGCGCGGGTGCCGCCGGCGGAGGGGGAGCCCTGGCCGCCGCTGGACGAGCAGGATCCGGCGCTGTGGGACCGCGCACTCATCGCCGAGGGTGAGGCGCTGCTGCACCGCGCGGCGCTGCTCAGTGGCGTCGCCGGGGGCGGCGAGCCCGGGCGGTACCAGCTGGAGGCGGCGATCCAGTCGGTGCACTGCGACCGCGCCCGCACCGGGGTCACCGACCGGGAGGCGCTGCTGCGGCTGTACCGCGGGCTGGTGCGGATCGCCCCGACGCGCGGTGCTCGCGAAGCGCTCGCCGCGGTGGAGGCGGCGGGGGAGTCGGGGTCAGGGGCAGGGCGCTGAGCTCGGCGGCGCGGCAGGCCCGTGGGCCGGGCCCTTCGACAGGCTCAGGGACCGGGAGTGACGCACCCAGGGACCGGGCTTCGACAGGCTCAGGGACCGGGGGAGCCGGGCTCAGGGACCGGGGGAGCCGGGCCTCGGGCCGGGCGGGATGAGTGCGTGGCGGATCCGCTCGCGGCTCAGCGGGTCGTGTCGAGCAGTCCGCGGCGGAAGCCCTCGGCGACGGCGGCCGCACGATCGCCGACGCCGAGCTTGGCATAGATGCTGAGCAGGTGGGTCTTCACCGTGCCCTCGCTCAGATGCAGCCGGTCGCCGGCTGCGCGGTTCGTCGCGCCGTCGGCCACGAGGCCCAGCACCTCCAGCTCGCGCGGGGTGAGCAGGCTCGCCTCCGGTGCGCGCACCCGACCCACCAGGCGTGACGCCACCTCCGCGGCCAGCACGGTCTTCCCGACCGCCGCCCCGCGGATCGCCGCCAGCAGCTCGTCGCGGGACGCGTCCTTGAGCAGGTATCCGGTCGCGCCCGCCGCGATGGCCGGGAGCACGTCGGCGTCCGCGTCGAACGTGGTCAGCACGACGACGCGGCTGGGGATGCCGCGGCGGGCGAACTCCCGCAGCGCGGCGACGCCGTCCATCCTCGGCATCCGCAGATCCATCAGCACCACGTCGGGTGCGAGCACCTCGGCCCGCGCGACCGCCTCGGCGCCGTCCGAGGCCTCGCCGACGACCTCGATGTCCTCGGCGGATCCGACCATGCCGACGATGCCATCCCGCACGACCGGATGGTCATCGACGACGAGCAGGGTGAGCGCGCTCATGCCGGCACTTCCGCCCGCACCAGGGTGCCGCGTCCGGGGCGGGCCTCGATCGTCAGGGTGCCGGCGGCCGACTCCAGCCGCTCGCGCATCGCGATGAGCCCATAGCCGCCGGATCCCTCCGCCGCACTCCGCAGCCGCTCGACCGCGTCGAATCCCCGGCCGTCGTCCTGCACCTCGAGGCGCACCGCCGCGGCGTCCAGTCCCAGGGTAATCGTCACCCGCTTCGCCGCCGCGTGCTTCTCGATGTTCGCGAGCGCCTCCTGCGCCGCGCGCAGCAGGGCGACCTCGGTCGCGGTCGGCAGCGGCCGCGCCGTGCCGGAGACCGTGACCGCCGTCGGGATGCCGGTGCGGGCGGACCACGCATGCGCGACGCCGGAGAGCGCGTCGGCGAGCGAGGTCTGCTCGAGGGCGGTCGGGCGCAGCGCCTGCACCGAGCGGCGCGCCTCCGCGAGCCCCTCCTGGGCGAGCGCGAGCGCAGCCTGGGTGCGGTGCCGGCGGGTCTCGTCGTCCGCGGCCTGTTCGGCGGCCCGCAGCTGCGCGATGATCCCCGCGAAGCCCTGGGCGAGCGTGTCGTGGATCTCGCGGGCGAGGCGGGCGCGCTCGTCCTGCACGGCGGTGCGATGCATGCTCTGCTCGGTGCGGTGCAGCCCGAACGACAGCCCGCACATCACCACGATGTTCAGCAGGATCACCGCGATCGTCCCGGCGACGCCGGCGGGATCCGCGCGGAAACCGGAGCTCTGCGCGAGGCCCGCCACGACGGCGGTCCCCGCGACCGGGAGCAGCTCCCACGGCCAGTCGACGAGCGAGTACGCGAACGAGAAGGTGGCGATGGCGAGGAACCCGAACGTGCCGTCGCGCAGCACGAGAACGAGGTTGAGGGCGATCGCCCCGGACAGGAACACGGCGATCGCGGCGGGCCGGTCGCGCCAGCGGAACGGCAGCGTGCGCATCACGAGCACCCACAGCCCGTAGGCGGCGCCGAGGGCCAGGGTCGGCAGCAGCCGATCCCATCGCCCCCACCGTGCGAGGAGCGTGAAGACGATCAGCAGGCCCAGCACGACATACGGGGTGATGGAGAGCACGGACCGCCAGCGCGAGTCGATCACGGCCCGACCCTACGCCTTCCGGGGGACGTGCGCTCCCATGCGCGGCAGGTTCACCAGGATCGCGACGGGCAGCAGCAGCAGGCCGCAGACCGCCTGTTCGACGCGCACCCAGTCCGGCAGGAACCCGGGGATCGACACGATCACGATGATGGCCAGCAGGATGATCGGGCTGATGACGCGCACGCGGATCCAGGCGCTGCGGGAGCCTCGGGCGGCGGCGATCGCGAACACCAGCAGCACCGCCGCGCTCGCGAGCACGAGGGAGCAGCGGATCCAGATCGCGGCGTCGAGATGAGTGCCGGTCGCGACGTCGACGATGAGGAAGGCGATCATCGCGGCGCTGAGCACGGCGAACGCCCCGCAGAGGAGGACGACCGGGCGGAAGGCGGCGCGGCGGGAGGCCTCGAGGGCGCTGTCTGCGGTGTCGTTCGCGGTGTCGTTCGCGGGCTGGTTCGCGGGCAGGTTCGCGGCGCGGTTCGTGGCGCCGCCTGTCGTGTGGGGGAGTGAATCGTTCATGTCTCCAGCGTGCTCAGGATCCCGTTCCGCGGGATCCACCGATCGGTCAGGGTCGGTCACCGATCGGTGGATCGCGGTTCGGTCCGCACAGGGGGCAACGACGGGGAGTTCTGCACCGATTGCGGCATCTGCTGACCTGGCGGCAGGGTTGCCGAGCATCATGGTTCCATGTCCGGATCCCCATTCCTCCTGAGGGCATCCATCATCGATGCCGCTGCGGCCGCGTGGTCACCATGATCCGGATCCGATTGCGACGTGAGGAGTTACATGTAACACTTAGTAGCATGGGCGTGAACGAGCGGGTCGGCGAGTATCGGCGCCGGATGCGTGAACGAGGCTTCCGTCCGGTGCAGATCTGGGTGCCGGACGTGCGCACGGCCTCGTTCGAGGCGGAGGCACGCCGCCAGGCAGGGCTGGTCGCGAGCGCGGCATCAGCCGCCGAGGACCAGGCCTTCATCGAGGCCGCGTCCGTCGACTGGGACGAGGCATGATCCGCGGCGAGCTCTGGACCGTCGCCGGCGGGGTCTACGCATCGAAGCCGCGCCCCGCGCTGATCATCCAGGACGACATCTTCGCCGGCACCGATTCCGTGACGGTGCTGCCGCTGACCGGAGCCCTTGTCGATGCTCCGCTGCTGCGCGTGCGGATCGCGCCCGGCGACCTCTCCGGTCTGAACAAGGACAGCGACGTGATGATCGACAAGGCGACGACCGTGCGTCGGCAGAACGTCGATGCCAGGGTGGGGCGTCTGTCCGCCGAACAGCTGGCCCAGGTGGAGCGGCTGCTCATGGTGTTCTTGGGGTTTGCGCGCTGAATCCTGCGGAACCGGCGGCCTGGGCACGATGACCGTCCGCGCATGCGAGGGCGGCTCAAGGCCGCGGTGACAGTGGGGTGCGGTCGAGCATCCGCGCGGGGCCATAGTCTGCACACAGCTCATCCGCGCGGGCGCCGCCGACCGAGCATCTCGACGGAGGGAACGCGTGCATGACGAGCGATGAGGATCCGACCGCAAAGATCGCCCGGCTCGAGGCGGAGAACGAGGCGCTGCGGCTGAGCGCGGCCCGGGCCGAGGCTGAGGCCGAGGCGGCGCAGGCCGAGGTGGCGCAGGAAGGCGGATCCCGGGTCGGGGGATCCGCGTGGCGCGGCGTCGGAGCGGCGACCCTGATCGTGCTCCGGCTCGTGCTCGGATCCGTCAGTGCCGTCACCAGCTACACCAATGCGTTGCTCACCGACACCGACCAGTTCGTCGCGACGTTCGCGCCGCTCGCCGCGGATCCGGCCGTGCAGGCGGTGCTGGTGCAGGCGACGAACGACGTCATCGACAAGCAGGTCGACATCCCGGCGCTGACCGCGGACGTGTTCGACGGGCTGCGCGCGCTGGACATGCCGCCGAAGGCGTCCGCGGCGCTGAGCCTGCTGGAGGCCCCGGTCGCGCAGGGCGCGAAAGATCTCGTGCGCGGCATGGTGCAGAACGTGATCACCTCGCCCACGTTCTCCGAGGTGTGGAAGCACGCCCTCCTCGTCTCGTACGAGCAGGCGCTCACCGTGCTGAGGGGCAGTCCGGATGCGGCGGTCGTCGCCGGGACCGACGGCGCGCTGCGATTGCAGCTCGGACCGGTGCTCGACGGGATCCGCACCCGACTGCTCGCCCAGGGCGTGACGTTCGCACAGGCCATCCCGACCACCGACCAGACGATCGTGCTGGTGCGCAGCGATTCGATCGGCACGGTCGTGGCCGCGTACGGGATCGTCACCACCGTCTCGGCCTGGCTGCCCTGGGTGGCGCTCGCGCTGCTCATCGCCGGGGTGCTGCTGGCGGTGATCGGCATCGGCGCCGCACGATCCTGAACGCCGGCGTCGCCACGGTCGTGATCATGGCGGTGCTGCTGGCGGTGATCGGCATCGGCCGCGCCGTCGGCATCGGGGTGCTGGCCTCGAACGGATCCCTGATCACTCCCGCGGCAGCCGGATCCGTCTTCGATCAGGTCACACAGCCGCTCACGCAGCGGGTTCTCGCGCTCGGCGTGCTGGCCCTCGTGTTCGCGATCGTCGCCCGGTTCGTCGCAACTTCGCGCTCGGCCCATGCCGCGCGCCGGGCCGGTGATCGCGTCGCCTCCGCGGTGCGCCCGCGCGGGGCCGGCACGGGCGAGGAGACGACGTTCGCGCGCTTCGGCAGCGGGATCGACCGCTGGCACCGGTGGATCCTGGTCGTCGTCGCGCTCGCGGCCGCGGCCGTGGTGCTGCTGGTGCAGCCGCTCACGGCGTGGCTGGTGCTGCGGACCGCGCTCGCCGCCCTGATCCTGGTGATCGCGATCGAGCTGCTGCGCCGCCCGGCCCGGGACTGACCGGCCTCATGCTGCTCGCTGGTCGCGAATTGCGGTTTGCGGGCCGGCGAAGCGACAAACTGCGACCAGCGAACAGGGTGGGGGCGTGCTTCAGGGGCGCACGCGCACCGTGCGTCCGTCGAACGTCACGCGGTCACCGTCGACGAGCTGACGCCCGCGGCGGCGCTCCACCTCGCCGTTCACCTGCACGTACCCGTCGATGATCGCCTCCTTGGCGTCGCCGCCGGAGTCGATCAGGCCCGCGAACTTCAGGAACTGCCCGAGGCGGATGCTCTCGCTGCCGATCCGGACGTCGTCGCTCATGCGGCCCACGGGAACGGTCGCTCCCGATCCAGCTCGCCGTCGCGGCCGATCTCGGCCAGGCCATCGCCGCCGCCGCGCAGGCACAGCCACTTCAGCGGGCGGTCGGCGTCGGCCGCGCAGTGCACGGCGCGCCAGGTCTCCGGGGCGACGCGCACCACGGTGCCCGCCGCGACCTCGACCACCTCGTCATCGAGCGCCATCTGCCCGTGCCCCTCGAGGAACACGTACAGCTCCTCGAGCCGGCCGTGCCGGTGCCAGAACGGCGAGCTCGCGCCCGGATCCGTCGCATTCGCCGACATGCCGAGGAATCGCGCCGATTCCCCGTCGACGAACCTCTTGCCCGTGCCCTCGGCGACACCCCAGGTGTCGATCCCGCCGATCTCGCTCACATCGTAGCCGCTCATCCCGCCACGGTATCCCACCCGCCTCGCCCCTGCGCGTCCGCTCCGCACGACGCGCACCGGATCCGCGAGAAACCAGATCCCGCATGAGGCACCACGCCAGAAGTGATGTCTCATGCCGGATCTGGTTTCTCGCCGTCACAACGACGACCGGATCCGAAAGACAGCCGGATCCGATGGTCGAGGCGTAGCCTGCGTCGCATAAGCACACTTCCGGAGCATCGTGCGGACGCCGAGCACGCGATCCGTCCCCTCCACGCCGCGCGCTCGTCCCGCACCTTCCACGCCGCGACGCCCGGTCGGTCTGCCGGCCGTGGGGATTCCGGGTGGAGGACGTGGCGACGCCGATCCACTGGTGGCATGGCGAGCAGGACGGCAACGTGAAGCCCTCCGCGGGACGGGCCGTGGTCGCGCGGCTCCCGCACGCGACCGCGCACGTGGTCGACGGAGGTCACACGCTGCTGTTCGCGGATCCGGATCCGATCCTCGCGGCCTTGGTGTGACGCCGGGAACTCCCGGAGGCCCTGGGGCGGGGCGTGGTCAGCGGCCCGAGGCCCATCCGTCGAGGCGGCGGCGTTCCACGCCCTCGAGCAGCAGGTCGAGCGCGAAGGCGAACTCTGCGTCGTCGTCGCACTCCGTGCCGGCGCCCGGCGCCGTCATCGCCATCCGCACGATCGCGGGATAGGACCGGGCGTACCCCGCCATGGCCTCCGCCCGCTCTCCGGGATCGTCGGGAACCCGCGGGGTGGGCAGCACGTCGCGGGTGAACCCCCACATCCGCGTGCTCAGGGCGTGCATGGCGTGATGCACGAGGTCGGCGGACAGTCCGCCGGCGAACATCGCCGCCATCAGCGCGTCCATGTGCGCGAGCACGCGCGGAGTGGCCAGCGGGCTCGACTCGATCGCCTCGCGCGCCCAGGGGTGCACGACGAGCAGCGTCCGGGCGGCCATCACCCTGGCGCGGACGTTCGCGCGCCAATCGGCGCTGTGCACGGGCTCGGGGATGCGGCTCAGCAGCTCGTCGAGCATGTCGTCGACGAGCTGGGAGCGATGGGTCACGTGCTTGTAGAGCGCCATCGGAGTGACCCCGAGGCGCTCGGCGACGCGGCGCATGCTCGTGGCCTCCAGGCCGACCTCGTCGGCGAGTTCGACGGCTGCGGCGACGATGCGACCACGGTCCAGCGGGATCCGTGACGCGGGTGTTGACACGTATACAGCGTACACCTACGATCATAGCCACAAGGTATACACCGTAGACCGGAACGGATCCGCCATGACCCCCTCTCTCCGCCGCCATGCCCTCCTCGCCGGGATCCTCTACCTCGTGACGCACGTCACCTCCGTCCTCGCCGTCCCCGCCTATGCGCAGGGCTGGATCCGGGCCGGGGTCACGCTCGAGTTCGCGCTGGCGATCGGCTGCGCGGGCACCGGGGTGCTGCTGTGGCTGTTGCTGCGCGCGCACGGGCCGACGCGGGCGCTGACGTTCGCGATGCTTCGCGCCGTCGAGGCGGCGGTCATCCTCGCCGGGACGCTGCCGATGCTCGCGAGCGCGTGGTCACCGCGCGCGCCGGGGTTGTCGGAGGCCGCCGCGGCCGCGCTGCACACGGCCGCGTTCCTCGTCGGCCAGGGATTGGTCATCGGCGTCAACACGATCGTCCTGGGCTGGCTGCTCTGGGATGCGCGGATCCTCCCGCGCGCGCTCGCCGGGCTCGGGGTCGCCGGCGGTGCGCTGGTGCTCGCGAGCGACCTCGCCCAGCTGTGGGGAGCGATCCCGCTGAACGGCGTCGTCGCCGGGATCGCGGCCGTGCCGATCTTCGCCTTCGAGATCTGGCTCGCCGTGCTGCTGATCATCGGCCGCCACTGGCGGGTCACCTCGGCAGTCGGTTGAGGGCCGGGCGCGCGGAGACGGCCAGGCCCGGGGCGCGGGGCGCGGCTTCCCGGGACCCGGGTGCCGAGCCGGCCAGCGTACTCCCGCCACGCCCCTTCCGGATCCGAGCGGAGCGAATCCGGACCTCCTGCGTCACAGACCGCCGTCGATGACGTCACACGGCGTCGAAAACCGACACACTCGACGGCCGGATCCGGCCCCCGTGTGAATGTGGGTGGACGCCCCGGCCGACCCGGACCGCGGGCATCCGCAGGGCGTCGTGGATCGCGCGGCGCCCGAACCGCACCGGTCCGTCTCATGACGGCCAGAGGGAGGCCCACCATGGCAGGGAACATTCGACGCATCGCGCTCGTCGCCGTCATGGCCACCACGGCCGCCGTCGCCCTGGCCGGGTGCAGCCTCACGGCCGCCGCCAACGGGCCGTCCGGATCCTCCTCGGCCGGCAGCACCGTCTACTTCGGCGTCTCGGCCGCGCAGACCGGTCAGTACGCCCAGTACGGCGAGCAGTTCAAGAAGGCCTTCGATCTCGCCGTCGATGAGGTCAACAAGGACGGCGGCATCAACGGCCATCCCGTGGCCCTCAAGTACGAGGACTCGCAGTCCGATCCCAAGCAGTCCGTCACCGTCGCGCAGAAGTTCGTGAACGACCCGCAGGTCTCGCTGGTGTTCGGCGACTACTCCTCGGCCGCATCCATCCCGGCTTCGCCCATCTACACCGCCGGCAAGCTGCTGCAGTACGGCTTCAACAACTCCAACCCGGACTTCACGGTCAAGGGCACGCAGTACCAGTGGTCCAGTGCCATCACCACCGCCGCCAGCTACACCTGGACGGCCGATTACATCAAGAAGCAGGGCGTGGACTCGATCGGCGTCACCTACCTGAACACCGCCGACTGGGGCATCCCCGCCTTCCAGGCGTTCAAGGCCGAGGCGGACAAGATCGGCTTGAAGATCACCGACGCGGAAGCCATCGACCCCGCCTCCGACGATTACCGTCCGTCGCTCACCAAGGCCGTGTCCGGGAGCCCGAAGGCGTTCGCGCACATCGGCTACGGTCCCGACGCCGCCAAGCTGGTCACCCAGCTGCGGGCGATCGGGTTCACCGGCACGTTCTACGGCGGGCAGGACGAGCAGTCCTTCAACGGCACGCCGGATGCGGCGGGTTCGGTCATCGGCACCGAGTTCGTCTCCGGCAGCACCGACCCGGCCGTGCAGGCGTTCGTGAAGGCGTTCAAGGCGAAGTACCCCGAGGAGAAGGACGTGACCCTCTTCGAGGCCGGCGCGTACGACGCGCTGCACGTCGCCGTCGCTGCCGCGAAGAAGGGCGGCACCGACCGCGCGGGGATCCTCGCAGGCTTCCAGCAGATCAGCGACGTTCCGAGCGTCGTCTACGGCAAGCTCTCGTTCGACAAGGAGACGCGTCGTCCCGCCTCGCCGCAACTCACCCCGACCGTGCTGAAGGACGGCGCCTGGGTCGCCATCCAGGGCTGAGCGGCCGGGGCCGCCTGCACCATGCTCGACACTCTGATCGCCGGCCTGCTCCGAGGGAACGTCTACGCCCTCGGAGCGGTCGGCATCTCGCTCGTCTTCGGCGTCATGAACGTCGTCAACTTCGCGCAGTTCTCCTTCTTCGGGCTCGGCGCGATGCTGGCCTGGTTCTTCGTCGTGCAGCTGCAACTGCCGTTCTGGGCCGCGCTGCCGCTCGTGCTCGCGATCTGCGCCCTGCTGGGTCTCGTGATCAACATCGCCGTGGTGCGTCCGCTCGCGAAGTACCTGCCCCTCGCGGCGATGCTGTCCACCTACGCGGTGGCGCAGATCCTGGACAACGGATCCCAGCTCGCCTTCTCCGCGCAGTTCCGCTCCTTCCCCCAGGTGCTGCCCACGTCGAACCTGCACATCGGGAACATGCGCTTCGGCACCTCGGATCTGGTGATGCTGGGCATCACGGCGGTCGTCATGGTCGCGATGTCGCTGTTCCTCAAGTACGGCCGCACCGGTCGGGCCATCCGGGCCACGGCGCAGGACCAGGAGGCGGCCCTGCAGATGGGCATCCCGGTCGGGTCGGTGCAGAACCTCTCGTTCGTGATCGCGTCGGGCCTCGGCGGCCTCGCGGGCATCTTCTTCTCGCTGTACATCGGCGTCGTGAACCCGGTGTCCGGGCTCAACATCGGCATGACGGCCTTCGTCGCCGCGGCCCTCGGCGGGCTCGGATCCCTCGTGGGCGCGGTGGTCGGCGGGTTCGTGCTGGGGATCCTGGAGGCCTTCGGGATCTACTGGTTCGGCGACGCCGCGCGCCAGATCATCGTCTTCGTCGTGCTGCTGGTCGTACTCATCGTGCGCCCGGGCGGTCTGCTCGGCAGGGTGCCGTTGATCTCGACCGAGCCGCTCACCGGCACGTTCCTCGGAAAGGGGCGTCCGCTGCGCATCCCGCGCGGGGTGTGGATCGCCGCATTCATCGCGCTCGGGGTGCTGGTGCCGATCCTCGCCGACACCTACGTGCTCACCACCGGCACGCAGGTGCTCATCTACGCGATCATCGCCGCGGGGTTCACCATCACGGCGGGTCAGGCGGGCGTGCTCGCGCTGGGGCAGGCGGGGCCGATCGCGATCGGCGCCTACCTCTCGGCGCTGCTGAGCGTGCACCTGCACCTGTCGTTCTGGGTCGCGCTGCCGCTCGCCGGCATCGGCGCCGCCGTGATCGCCTCGGTCCTCGCCTCGCCGATCTGGGGCGTGAAGGGGCACTACATCTCGATCGCCACGCTCGGGCTCGGCATCGCGATCGTCGCTGTGATCCAGTTGCTCGTGCCGCAGGGCGTGTACGGGATCCCGGTGCCGTCCATCGCCGGTATCGACCTCAACACCCCACTCGCCTACTACCTCATCGACTTCGTCGTGCTGGTGCTCACCCTGCTGGTGATGTGGCGCATCCGGCGCTCGCATCTGGGACGGGTGATCTCCTCGGTCGGCTCCGACGAGGTCGCCGCCCTCGCCTCCGGCGTGCGGGTGCGCGACTACAAGGCCCTCGCGTTCGCGATCTCGGCCTTCTTCGCCGGCATCGGCGGATCCCTGTTGGCGCACCAGTACACGTACATCGACACCACGATGTTCACGATGCTGATGTCCCTGCTCGTCGTCACCATCGTGATCCTCGGCGGCGTGGGCCTGCCCTACGGCGCGGTCGTGGGATCGATCGTGCTCATCGGGGCGATGGAGCTGCTGCGCTTCACACCGGAGTGGCGGATCATCGTCTACGGCCTCGTGCTCATCCTCGTCGTGCGCTTCCGGCCCGGCGGCGTCCTGGTGAGGAACTCATGACCGCCCTGCTCGACGTGAAGGATCTGGAACGCCACTTCGAGGGCGTGCGCGCCGTCGACGGCGTCTCGTTCGCCGTGCAGCCGCACGAGGTCGTGTCGATCATCGGACCCAACGGCTCCGGCAAGACGACCACGCTCAACCTCGTGACCGGCACGATCCCCGCACACGGCGGCACGATCGCCCTGGACGGCACCCGCATCGACAGCGCGAGCACCGTCGACATCGCCGAGCACGGCATCGCGCGCACCTTCCAGAACGGCCGGGCGTTCGCGACGCTCTCGGTCGCCGACAACATCGAAGTGGGGATCCACTCGCAGCTCCAGGCGCACCGGCCTTTCCGCCGGCTCTCACACGTCTTCCTGCTGCGCTGGATCCCGCTCCTCGCCGAGCTGTTCGTCGCGGTCTTCGGCACCCCAGCCGCACGGCGAGAGCGCGCCGAGATCGATCGGGTGATCGACGTCGAGGTCAACCGGTTCGAAGCGCGGCTCGGCCCGCGGCGGAACGATCCCGCGTACACGCTGAGCTACGCGAACCGTCGACGCACCGAGATCGCCCGTGCGCTCGCCCTGCAGCCGAAGCTGCTCGTGCTCGACGAGCCGACCGCGGGCATGAACCAGTCCGAGACCGCCGAAGTGCTCGCGCAGCTGCTCGAGCTGAAGGCGGCGGGGCAGGCGATCCTCCTCGTCGAGCACAAGCTCGATCTCGTGATGACGGTCTCCGACCGGGTCATCGTGATGGACGGCGGCCGGATCATCGCCTCCGGCGACCCGCAGAGCGTGCGCACCGACCCCGCCGTGATCGAGGCCTACCTCGGACGCCGGCGGGAAGCCCCGGGGTCCGGGTTCCCGAGCGAGGAGGGATCCGCATGACCGCCCTGCTGAGCCTGGACGCGCTGAACGTCTACTACGGCCCCTTCCACGCGCTGCGCGGGGTGTCGATCACCGTCGGCGAGGGCGAGATCGTATCGCTGCTCGGTGGCAACGCCTCGGGCAAGTCGACGACCATGAAGTCGATCCTCGGGCTGAACAGGGTCAAGGACGGGCGGATCGCGTTCGCGGGCGCCGACATCACCCATCGCTCCACCGCGAGACGCGTGCGTGCGGGGATTGCGAGCGTGCCTGAGGCGCGGCGGGTGTTCCCGCAGATGACCGTGGACGAGAACCTCTACGCCGGGGCGTACACGCGGCGCGACCGGGCGGAGATCGCGGACGACATCGAGCGGATGCGAGAGCACTTCCCCCGGCTCGCCGAACGGCGCCGGCAGGAGGCGGGCACCCTCTCCGGCGGGGAGCAGCAGATGCTCGCGTTCGCCCGGGCGCTGATGAGCCGGCCGCGGCTGATCTGCATGGACGAGCCCACCATGGGGCTCTCGCCCAAGCTCGTGGACCAGGTGCTCGACGAGATCGCCAGGCTCAACCGCGAGCTCGGCGTGGCCGTGCTGCTCGTCGAACAGCAGGCCGAGCTCGCGCTGTCGATCGCCTCGCGCGGCTACGTGCTGGCGACGGGGGAGATCGTCGCCGAGGGCTCGGCGCAGGAGCTGCTGCACGACCCCCGCATTCAAGAGGCCTACCTCGGAAGGAGCGGCTCATGACCGCACAGACCCCGACCCCGCCCTCGTCCGCAGCCGCGCCCGGCGTCTCGCCCGGCGCGGACCGCCGCTGCGGACCCCGGCTCGGATTCTTCACCCGCGTGCTCGACGACGCCCCCGCAGCCGGGCGCTACCGGCTCGCGCTCGAGCAGATCCGCACGGCGGAGCGGCTCGGCTTCGACTCGGCCTGGGTGGCGCAGCACCACTTCCACGAGGCCGAGGGAGGGCTGCCCTCGCCGCTGGTCTTCCTCGCGCACGCCGCCGCGCAGACGTCCGCGATCGTGCTCGGCACGAGCATCGTGACGCTGCCGCTGGAGGAGCCGCTGCGGGTGGCGGAGGATGCGGCCGTGCTCTCGCTTCTCAGCGGGGGGCGCTTCGAGCTCGGAGTCGGCAGCGGCGGCACGCCGAGCTCGTTCGGGCCGTTCGGACACGACCCGAAGGAGCGTGGGGCGATCTATGCCCGGCATCTCGCCCGGTTGCGCGCGGCGCTCGCGGGCGACGAGCTCACCGCCGACGGCGGCGCACTCTATCCCGCCGCCCCCGAACTGCTCGACACGCTCTGGCAGGCGACCTTCTCGGCCGAGGGCGCAGCGCGCATCGGCGCGGCCGGATCCGGCCTGATGCTCTCCAAGTCGCAGCCGCACACGGCCGGATCCGGCCTCACCGCGCTCGCCGACACCCAGCGACTGGTCATCGACGCATACCGGGCGGCGTTGCCGGACGGCATCGCTCCGCGCACCTTCGCCTCGCGCGGCCTCGTCGTTGTGGACGACGTGGCCGATGTCCCGGCGCTGCTCGCGCGCGGGATCGAGCGCTCGTTCCCCTCCGTCCGGCCGATGGGCATCACGGTGCCGGACGGGGCGAGCGACGAGGAGCTGCGGATCCTCTTCGACCTGCACATCGGCACGCCGGAGCAGATCATCGAGGAGCTCGCGCAGGACCACGTGCTCACCTCCGCCACCGACATCGTGTTCCAGTCGCACCCGGTGGATCCGTCGCACGAGGTGCTGCTGCGCTCGCTCGAGCTCATCGCGACGCGGGTCGCCCCGGCGCTGGGGTGGAGCCCCGCGGCCACCGGGCGGCGACCTGCTCCGTCTCCGGCCGCCGAGGCCGGATCCGACGCCTTCGATCTGACCTTCGCGGAGGAGACCCATGTCTGATCTGATCGACGACCTCGTCGGCATCGCCGCGGGCAGCCCGCTCGATGCGCTGCGGGCCAAGCGGCCGGTGGCGCGCAGCGATGCCCAGGCGACGTACGACGGGCTCATCACGGCGCCCGCCGATCTCGCGCGTGCGACCGCTGCGGAGCGCGCCGCGCTCGGCTACTGGGTCGCCGCGCTCAGCCGCGCGGACGGGCTCGCCGGCCACTACCGGTCGCTGCTCGACGCCGCCGATCCCGAGGTGCGCGCGGCGATCGACGCTGCGCTGCCAGGGGCGCTGACGACCGGTCCCTATGGGTCGTATCCGGAAGGACCGCTCAGCGTCGAGGACGAGGACGGCCTGCACTGGATCGCCGCGGCGGCTCTGCGCGACGCCGTGGGGGAACGGCTCGCGGCCGCCCTCGAGCACGCGCACATGCTCACGTACCGGCCCCGCGATGCGAGCCCGGACGCGTTGCAGCTGCTGCTCGATGCGGGCTGGAGCACGGACGGCGTGGTCACGCTCTCACAGCTCGTCGCGTTCACCCATTTCCAGCTCCGCGTGGTCGCGGGGCTCACCGTGCTGAAGGAGGCGATCTGAGATGACCGAGCAGGTTCTTCGTCACCCCGAGGTGACCGGCCCCGCCGTCTTCACCGCGGAAGAGCTCGGCTGGGTGCCCTGGCTCGAGCCGAAGCCCGAGGCCGCGCTCACCGAAGACGACTACACCGCCCTCGTCGAACGCTCCCGCGCGGCGAGCCCCTACTTCCGTCTGCTCGTGCGCGACCCGGTCGTGCTCGGGGCCCGCACTCGCGCCGACAACGACATCTTCTACAACACCGACGCGGGCCTCGGTCGTGCGGAGCGGGAGATCTCGGCCGCCGCCGCGTCGCGCACCAACGGCTGCCTGTTCTGCGCCTCGGTGCACTCCCGGTTCGCGACGATCCAGGCGCCCTCGCGCCGCGACGACGTGCAGCGGCTGCTGGACGAGGGCATCGACGGGGAGCAGGACGAGCGCTGGACCGCGATCATCGAGGCCGCCGCGGCGCTGACGGCGACCCCGTCCCGGTTCGGCACCGCACACGTGCAGGCCCTGCGCTCCGCGGGGCTCGACGATCAGGCGATCGTCGATGTGGTGCAGAGCGCGGCGTTCTTCAACTGGGCCAACCGCCTCATGCTGTCGCTCGGCGAGCCGACGCCGCCGGCTGGATCCTGACGCGGCGGCCGCCGGC
>JAFDWK010000078.1:0-3037 GCA_018268515.1 Actinomycetota bacterium | reverse complement strand
TGTATGCGCGCACCGGGGCGCAGGCACGGGACTGGACATAGGCCCATTCCGGCGCGCGCCCGTCGCGGCGAGACTGGATGGCGCATGGGGATGCCCGAGGGGAATCGGGGTCGGATCCGCACGCACCGGTGGCACGTGCGCGACGAGGAGGCTCATGATGGCGGCAGTCGGGGTGCGGCGGGGTGCGGCGGCGGCCGCGCTCGTGGTGATCGGTCTGATCGCCTCGGGGTGCGCGGGCGGCGGTGGTTCGGGCGCCGTCGCCTCCCCGTCCGCAACGGCCGGAGGGCATGCGGTGACCGTGGATGCCGGGGCTCTGCGCGCGAAGTTCACCGCGGGCGCCACGGATCTGGGGGTGCTGGGTGCCGCCATGCTGGTGCGCACCCCGCGGGGCGAGATCACCGCGACCTACGGCGTGACGCAGCTGCGCGGAACCACACCGGTCTCGCTCGACGATCACGTCCGGATCGGATCCAACACGAAGACGATGACCGGGACGGTGATCCTGCAGCTCGTGCAGGAGGGCAGGCTCGCGCTCGAGGACAAGGTCGCGAAGTACCGGCCCGACGTGCCGAACGGCCGCAACATCACGATCGAGCAGCTGCTGACGATGCGCAGCGGACTGGGCAACTACACGGCGACGCTCGCCCTGAACCAGGCCCTTGACACCCAGCCGCAGCGCGTCTGGAATCCGGAGGAGCTGGTGGCGATGGGGCTGGCCGAACCGCCGGCGTTCGCACCCGGCGACGGGTGGTACTACTCCAACACCAACACCCTGCTGCTGGGCCTCATCGCGGAGCAGATCGAGCAGAAGCCGCTCGCACAGATCTTCCAGGAGCGGCTGTTCACGCCGCTGGGTCTGAAGGGCACGTCGTATCCGGAGCCGGCCGACGCGTCGATGCCGGAGCCGTACTCGCACGGCTACATGTACTCGACCAACGTCGACACGATGGACTCGAACGTGCTGCCGCCGGACATGCTCGAGCAGGCGAAGGCCGGAACGCTGGCGCCGACCGACACGACCAACCTGAACCCGTCCTGGGCGGGGGCCGCCGGAGGCGCGATCTCCACGATCCGCGACCTCGCGCACTGGGTGGAGGCGCTCGGCACGGGCGCCGCGATCGGACCGACCCTGCAGAAGGAGCGCCTGGACAGCGTGCAGCCGACGAGAGCGGACAAACCGGATCCGCAGTACGGCTGGGCGATCGCGAAGATGGGCCCGTTCTACGGTCACACCGGGGAACTGCCCGGCTACAACTCGTTCATGGGGTACGACCCGGTGCAGAAGGTGACGGTCGTCGTCTGGGCGAACGTCGCTCCCGCCCCCGACGGGCGCGCGCCGGCCACCACGATCGCCGCGACGCTGATCAAGAGCATGTACGGGGGCTGAGGCGCGGCGCCGCGGGCGCTACCTCGCGCGCGGGGGCGGAGGAGCCGTCAGGCGAATCGCACGGTCTGCTGGATCCGGGTGCGCAGGTCGAACAGCTCGGTGCCGCCGATCGTGCGGGATCCGGGCACGCCGGCGCGCAGCAGCGTGCGCAGGGCGCTGCGGCGCGCGACCACCACGGTCGTGCCGCGGATCGTGCCGAGCGGCGTGGTCGCCTGTGCCAGGGCGTCGTCGGGGAGCACCAGGATCGCCCCGCCGAAGCGCACCCGCGCCGCACGGGCGACGGTGCGGACCTGCGTCACCAGCGCGGTGATCGGAGCGCGGGATCCGGCGCCGGATCCGATGATCTCACCACTGCGGAACCGGGCGATCTCGCCGAAGTCGGCCGACATCAGGCCGTACAGTCCGCTCGGCCCGAGCACGATGTGGTCGAGGGTGTCGGGCTCCGGGGCTGCATCGCTCAAGCCGGCCGCACGTGGGCCGGCCGCACCCGGGCCGGCCGGACCAGGGGCGCCCCCGCCGGTCGAGGCGCCGGGCATCGCCACATCGTGCCACGCGGTGAACCCCATGCCCAGATCGGCGACGGAGCGCGCAGTGTGCTCCTCGGCGAGGGCGTTCGCGAGGATCCGGCGCAGGTCGCGCGGGATCGTGCGCACGAAGGCGGGGTCGTACGGATCCGGCACCGCGGATCCGGCCCAGGCGTGCACCTGCGCGACGTAGAGCCGGCGCCGGCTCGCACCCGCCTCGCCGTAGGTCTTCGCCCACGGTCGGGTGTCGGTGCGCACAGCCGGAGCGCGCCAGCCGTCCCATGCGGTGTCGTCGTCGGCGAACCCGTGCCCGCGGTCGTAGGCGGCGCGCAGGTCGGGGGTGCCGACCAGCTCCCAGGCGCGCTGCACCTGGATGAACACCGTCGCATCGCCGCCGGTGTCGGGGTGCGTGCGCCGCAGCTGCAGCCGGTAGGCGCGGCGCAGCTGCTCGTCGTCGACGGAGGCGGCCACGCCGAGCACCTCGTACGCCGAGGCGGAGAGCGGGCTGTCGAACATCGCCCTCCTCGGGTGGTCTACGGCGGCGGAACGGCGGGATCCAGGGTATCCGGTCCGCGCACCGGCGCGTTCCGACGGCCAGGGTCGAGCGCAGGATCGGTGGATCCGGTCCTTCGCTCCCGGTCGGGAGGAGATCTCGGTCCCGGGAGGACGGATCCGGCGGATCCCTCCGCCCCAACGTGTGTTCTCCTCCCGAACGAGTGGCGCGGCGGGGTGCAGGCCCGAGCCAGCGGCGCGACCGGGAAGCACGCCCGGGCGAAGTCAGGCTGGGCCGGAATCGGCAACGGCTCCCGGGTAGCATTCCCGGGTGACGACCACCGCGAGAACCCCGATGAGCCCCGACCATCCGCTGCAACAGGACTACGAGGTGCGCTTCGACTGGGCGCGCGAGGGCCTGCGCGGGGTCGCGCCGGGGGCGGGCGTCATCGTCGTGATCGACGCGATCTCGTTCACCACCACCGTGGAGCGCGCCGTGACGGAGGGGCTCGAGGTGCAGCCGTTCCCGGGCACGCGCGCCGAGGCCGAGCGGATCGCCGCCGAGCGCGGCTTCGGTGAGGCCGGTCTGGCCGGGCCGCGCGGGGGAGCGGGCGTGACGCTGTCGCCGTCGAGC
>JAFDWK010000077.1:11373-12336 GCA_018268515.1 Actinomycetota bacterium | reverse complement strand
CACGCTGATCCTGCTCGTCGCCGTCGCCGTGCTTCTGATCGCTTTCGCGCTGACCGTGTGGGGCCTGAGCCGGCGCAACAGGCGGGTGCGGGATGAGCTGCAGCGCCGCTTCGCCGACGAGGAGAGTTCGCTGGTCGAGCGTCAGGCCGCGGCCACCCGTGACCTGCAGAGTGCGCACAGCGAGACCCTCGCGACGCTGACCGCGCAGCACGACACCGAGGTTCGAGAGCGTCTCGATGCCCATGAGGAGCAGGTGCGCACCTTGGCCGCCGAGCGCGACGCGGCCATCGCGAACGAACGAGGATCACGACAGCTTGCGGGCCAGGGCATGCGCTGGGAGCTCGCGTCGCGCGAGCTGCTCGTCGACGCGTGCTCGGCCGCGGGGCTGGACGCGATCGTCGCGACGAACATCGTCTTCGCGCCGCACGACGCCGAGGCGACCGCGCCCTATTGCGTGCAGCTCGACCACCTGGTGATCACCGAGAAGGCCGTGATGCTGGTCGACAGCAAGAACTGGAAGGGCCTGGTCTTCGACGGCAAGAAGCCCTCGACCATGGCCGGCGCCCTCTCGATCCTGTTCGACGAGACCGTGCTGCCCACCTCCTACGCGATCTCCCTGAAGCGCGACGGGGCCGGATCCGTCTCCGTGCGCTCGCGACTCGATGCGGAATCGCCGGCGTTCCAGGTACGGCGGCAGGCCCGCCGCTTCCACGGTCACCTCGCGGCCCGGCATGGATCCGCGCCCTATCTGCAGACGTGCGTCTTCTACTCGCATCCGGACGCGCGGGTGTGGACCGACGGGCTCGATCAAGGCGAGAGCGGACGCGCGACCCGCATCGCCTCGGCACGCACCATCCAGAAGGCGCTGCTCGACGCGCAGACCGGCGGACCCACCGCGCCCACGTCGCATCAGCTCACCCAACTGGTCGCCACGCTGCGCGAGCTCGGCGCCGACCTGCACGG
>JAFDWK010000077.1:1057-11325 GCA_018268515.1 Actinomycetota bacterium | reverse complement strand
CGGTCGATCGCGACCGCACCCGTGGCCGTGCCGGACGGCCCCCGGATCCGCGACCGTCGCAACGCGCAGGTCTGACGCGGGCCGGGGCCGCGCGGATCCCAGCGCCTCGTTGCACCGTTCACCTGGCACCTCGGGCCGGAATCCGCATCGGATAGCGGCCACGGGTGCCAGATGAGATCCGGCGCAGGGGCGGCAACGGTCCGGACCTGTCCACAGGGGCGCCGGATGTCCCCGGCACCTGAAACGATGGAGGCATCGTTCCCCCGCCCCCAGATGGGAAAGCTCCCGGCATGCAGATCGACCCGTCCGCCCTTGAACTCGTCCGGCACGAGTTCGAACAGCACGCGCTCGGCGAGGCGCTGCGCCTGATCGCCGCCGAACGCGTGCAGCTGTTCAGAAGCGAGGAGTCCGGCACGCGGCGCATCTCCCAGTACACCGTCATCAGCGACGCGGAGATCGAAGACGCGATCATCGTCGAGCACCGCAGCGGCGACATCGACGTCGAATGCAGCTGCGGCCGCCCCCGATGCACGCACCTCGCGGCGGCGCTGCTGCTGAGGCGCTCGACGCCTTCGCCACCGCCCGCCTCCGCGTGGCGGCGGGAGCTCTCCCAGGCGCTGCCGCCCGTCGAGACCGCGGCGGAGTACTGTCTGTTCCTCACCCTCGTGCAGCCCAAGCCGAGCCGCTACGCCTACGCGCCCCGGGCGGATCCGTTCCTCGGCGCCCGACCGGGGATGATGGGCGCGCGCGGCGCATGGATCAAAGGCCAGGCGTCGTGGCAGAAGCTCGCGTACGAGCGCCGGCAGTCCCGCCAGGCCGCCGCGCTGCACCGCCTGCACCGGCTCTGGGGCATGGCGTCCGATGCCTGGTATCAGGATCCGGACTGGCTGCGCCTGGGCGAGCTGCCCGGCAGGGAGCTGTGGAGCGCGCTCCACGACGTGCGCGACGCCGGAGTTCCGCTGGTCTCGCCGGGCAAGGCGCAGCACCCCGTCGTGTTCGACGAGCAGCCCGTCGACACGGCGATCACGATCGAGCGCCACGAGGATTCGCTGAAGCTCAGCGCCCGCACCTCGCACCCGGAGCCCGACGCCCCGGGATCCACGATCCTCTGGCTCGGGGATCCGATCGGCGTGCGCGCGCAGGTGACGGCGGCGGGCGCCGCAGACGAGCGGATCCGCCTCGCCCGCCTCGACGCGCCGCTGGAGACGATTGCCCAGCATCTGCTGGAACGAGCGGATCCGATCATCGTCCCGGCCGACGACGTCGAGGCCTTCGAGGCGGAGTTCCTGCCGCGGATCCAGACGGGGACGCGCGTCGTCTCGCCCGACGATTCGTACGCCCTGCCGGATCCTCCGCGGGTCGCGCTCGTGCTCACTCTGCAGTTCGCCGCGCCGCAGCTGCACCTGTCGTGGACCTGGGATCGTCCCGGCGGCGCGGGCCATCCCGCCGAGGAAGAGGCCCTCACCGCTGCGGTGAACGCGGTGCTCGAGGCACTGCCCGCCCTCGCCGGCACCGGCCGGCCGGGGATCCCGCTGGATCGCACGCTCGGCACGGCGGCGACCGTGCTGTTCGTCACCGAACTGCTGCCGCAACTGCGTGAGCTCGACGGGCTGACGATCCTCGAGCACGCCGAGCTGCCCGACTACCGCGCGGCCGACGGCACCGCGGTGGTGCGGGCCGAGGCGGCGCCGTCGGGAGACTGGTTCGACCTGCACTTCACAGTCACCATCGACGGCGAGAACGTCGATTTCGCCGAGCTCTTCACCGCACTCTCGCGCGATGAGCCGATCTTCGTGCTGCCCAGCGGCACCTACTTCCCACTGGACGGCGACGAGTTCGCGAAGCTGCGCGAGATCATCGACGAGGCGCGCGCCCTGGGCGACCGCCCCGCGGCGACGCCGGAGGGGATCCGACTCAACCGCAATCAGCTCGACATCTGGAACGACCTGGCCGAGCTCGGCGCGCTGGCCGCGCGCGAGGCGGAATGGTGGCTCGCCGTGCAGAGCCTCGCCGACGGTGAGGGCGTCGTGCCGGCGGCGCCGCCGGCGGGGCTGCGCGCGCAGCTGCGCGACTACCAGCTCGCCGGATTCTCGTGGCTGCACTTCCTGCGCACACACGGGCTCGGCGGGCTGCTGGCCGACGACATGGGGCTCGGCAAGACGCTGCAGTCGATCGCGATGATCGAGGCCGCCCGCGAAGAGGATCCGGGCATGAAGCCGTTCCTCATCGTGGCGCCGACGAGTGTCGTCGCGAACTGGGCGAGCGAATGCGCGCGCTTCGCCCCCGAGCTGCGGGTCACCACCATCAGCAGCATGACATCGCGGCGCGGGATGCCGCTCGCGGAGGCCGTGTCCGGTGCGCACGTGGTGCTCACCAGCTATGCGCTGTTCCGCGGCGAGGCCGACCAGTACCGCGCATTGGAGTGGTCGGGCCTGATCGTCGATGAGGCGCAGAAGATCAAGAACGCCGCCTCGCACGGGTACCGCGCGGCGCGAGATCTCGGGGCTCCGTTCTGCCTGGTGCTGACCGGCACCCCGCTGGAGAACAATCTGGGCGAGCTGTGGGCGCTGGCCTCCCTCGCCGCACCCGGACTGCTCGGCACGCTGAAGAAGTTCACCGAGTTCTACCGCACGCCGATCGAGAAGCAGCGCGACGCCGAGCGGCTGGCGCTGCTGCAGCGACGGCTGCGGCCGTTCCTGATGCGGCGCACGAAGGAGCTCGTCGCCGCCGAGCTGCCGGAGAAGCAGGAGCAGGTGCTCGAGATCGAGCTGCATCCGAAGCACCGGCGCCTGTACGACGTGCGGTTCCAGCGCGAACGGCAGAAGGTGCTCGGTCTGGTCGATGACGTCGAGGCGAACCGCTTCCAGATCTTCCGCTCGCTCGCGCTGCTGCGGCAGCTGGCGCTGGATCCGGCTCTCATCGACGAGGGCGAGGCGCCGTCGGCGAAGCTCGAGGCGCTGGAGGAGCTGATCGTCGAGGCGGCGGAGGAGGGCCACCGCGTGCTGGTGCTCAGCCAATTCACGCGCTTCCTCACCGCAGCGCGGGAGCGCGTCACCGCCGCCGGGATCGCCTCGCAGTACCTCGACGGGAAGACCCGCGACCGCGCCGGCGAGATCGCCCGGTTCCGGGAGGGATCGGATCCGGCGTTCTTCGTGTCGCTGCACGCGGGCGGCTTCGGTCTCAACCTCGTCGAGGCCGACTATGTGGTGCTGCTCGACCCATGGTGGAACCCCGCCGTGGAGGAGCAGGCGATCGACCGCGCGCACCGGATCGGCCAGACGCGGCCAGTGATCGTGTACCGGCTCGTGGCGAAGAACACGATCGAGCAGAAGGTGATCGCGCTGCGCGAGTCGAAGGCGGAGTTGTTCTCGCGTGTGCTCGACGGCGAGGGCGAGTTCACCCCCGGGGGCCTGACCGCGGAGGACGTGCGCGGGCTGTTGGAGTAGGCGGGGGCGCGGAGGAGCAACCGGTCGCTGATCCCCAGCGCCCGCGGCGTGGCGCGGCGGTCAGCAGCCCGGCGTTCAGCGTTCAGCGTTCGCGGCGCGGCGTTCGGCAGCCCGGCGTTCAGCGCCCAGGGTTCGCGGCGATCGCGGCGCGGCGTTCGCGGCGCGGCGCGGCGGTCAGCAGCCCGGGGGCCGGGTAGCCGGTCGCTGAGCCTGTCGACGCGTTCGCGCTCAGCGGCCGCGCTCAGCAGCCGGGGGCGGAGAGGCGCTCCTGACAGGTGCCCTGGACCAGGGCGGTGCGGGCCTTGACGACGCGGATCTCCTGGCTGGCGGGCGGACCGTTCAGGGTGCCGTTGATCGGGATCCAGCCCGCGCCGAGGTCGATGTCCGCCGTGTAGGTGACGATGACCGTCGCGGTGTATCGACCGGGCTGCTTGTAGACGTGACTCGTGTCGGTGGGGGTGAACTGCGCCCGGCCGCTCGCGTCCCAGGCGGTACCAGCGGAGTTGCTGTCACGACGCCCTCCGTCGCCGTAGTCGAACGCGTAGTTCACCGGCGTGAAGCGGATCGTGAGCGGACGGCCCAGGATCGTGCCCGGGATCGTCTCGGTGTTCGCGCTGGAGAGGAAGTTCGCCGGAAGACCCACGACCGCCACGTTGTCCGGCTCTCCGGTGACGGTCGCGTTCGTCGGCACGAACCGCGCGACGTCGGTGATGGTGACGCTCCAGCCTGGGGTTCCGGGAGTGCCTGGAGCAGGCGTCTCGGGCGTCGGTGCGTCGACGCGGATCCCGCCGTAACAGCTCTGGTTCTCGTGGACGTCGTCGCGACAGGTGATGCTGACGGGCGGTGGCTTGGTTGGCTCGGAAGGGCCAGCGACGTCAGAACCGCGCGAACCGTCGTTTTCGGATGAACCATCGGTCCCCTTGTCAGGCCCGGATCGATCGCTGTCGCCTGCGCCGACCTCGACCGATGCTCCGCCAGGACTACCTGGCGGCGGGTACCGTATGACCGCGTCGACGTCGTCGGGGGGCGGCTGGCCGCCTGGCTCCTCACCGAAAACACTTGCGTTGGCGCCAGTAGCTGAAAGGACCGAAACACTCCCCAAAGCGATGCCCAGCGCAAGGATAAATCCTTCTCGACGCGTCAACACTTCGGATCCTTCATTCCCTTTGACTCGAGAATGAGCAACCTCGACTTGGTCTGGCTGAAAGTCAGCTCGAACCCTGCCTTCGAAGGCCTGTCCGCGGGCGTCATGTTTGCCCCATCAGCACCGATGACTCGAGTCTCGCTGATATCGATGCAAACGGTTGCAATGACCTTTGTAGCATCGATCGAGATGCTCGCGCTTTGCTCAGAGAATGCCGTGATCGTTGTGTGCCCCTCAAGCGTCACGTGCTCAGCATCGCGATCCCGGGCGCTCTTTACGTAATTCTCGAGCGCCTTACCTGCCAAGTATTGCTCGGGCTCGCGCTTTCCATCGCCGTCGTTTCTCGCATTGAGCGCGTCGATGTAGTCCCGATACACCTGCTCTGCGGCTTTGAACGCCTCGGCCTCGCTGGTGAACAGGGGCGTTGGAGTGGGCTTCGGAGCGGAGCTCGGCGCGCAGCCGGCAAGCCCCACGGAGGCAGCCACGAGCGCGACCACGATACCGGCGCGCAGCAAGCCCACCCGACGGTCGCGCGAGGAGCGCTCAGACGAGCCGGTTGGGGAGCTGAACCGCGATATCACCCCCACACCGTAACCGGATCCGTCCGTACGCCGCAGGAGTTATCCACAGGCAGGATCGGGAGGCGGCCGGACGCGGATCCGTCTTCAACGTCTCGAGCGAGGCCGGTCTGCGCGGCAACGCGTCGGGCAACGCCTACACGGCGAGCAAGCACGGCATCATCGGCGTCACCAAGCCGGCCGCGTTCATGTACGGGCCGAAGGGGATCCGGGTGAACTCCGTCGCCCCCGGCGGAGTGGCGACCGGGATCCCGATGCCGCCGCACATGTCCGAGTACGGATCCGGCCGGCTCGGGCCGTTCCAGCAGGCGATCCCCACGGTCGCGACCGCCGAGCACCTCGCCGCGTCGATCACGTTCCTGCTCTCGGACGACGCCGTGAACATCAACGGCGCGATCCTCGCCTCGGACGGCGGGTGGTCGGTGCAGTAGAGCACCGACGCAAACGCGACCGACCCGGTCTGCACAGTTCGGTCCGCACATTCCCGCCCGCGGATCGGTTCTGCACAGATTGCGTCGAATCGGCCTTCGGATGGGGGTGGTTCCTCCGAGGATTCAGGACAACCCGCACGGAGGAGAAGAGATGAACGACGACAAGCTGGACCTGATCACGAAGCTGCTCGCGAAAGCCGAGAGCACCACGCCCGAGGAGGCCGAGGCGCTGACGGAGCATGCCGAGCGGCTGATGCTGAAGTACGGAATCGAACGCGCACGCATCGAGGAGCAGCGTTCGCACGACGGCGACGGTTACGAGAAGGTCGTGACCGAGAAGATGCTGTTCACCGGCGCCTACGCGCGCGACCTCCGAGAGCTCGGCGCCGGGATCGCCCACGCGCTCGGCGCCGTCCGGCCGCTGTATGGCGCACCGTCCGCCCGCGATTCAGCGCTCCCTCTCTATCTCGTCGGCTGCGCGTCGGACGTGAAGCAGGCGCAGCTCCTGACGATGAGCCTGCAGGTGCAGGCACTGGTGGCGATGAGATCCTGGTGGGCGGCCGACCGTGATCGCTACCGCTGGAGCTCCGAGAGCGATCGACGGCGGGCCCGGAGCGGATTCCTCCGCGGCTTCGGCGTCGGCGCGGCGGAGCGGATCCGCGAGAGCCGTCGGGTCATCGTCGAAGAGTCCGGCAGCGGCACCGCGCTGGTCCTGGCCTCTCGCCGAGCCCGGGTCGATGACGCCGTCGCCGCGATGACGACCCGACGCACTCGCGCCCGCGACGGCGCGGACGCGGGATCGTTCTCCCGCGGACGCCGATCCGGCCTGCAGGCGAACACGGGAGAACGGGCGGTCGCACGCTGATGACGACCCGTGGCACCGCAGGTTCATCCGTGCGGCGGCAACCGGCTGCTCGCGCCCCGCCGCGCTCGGTACCCGGCGCGGGAGCCGTCCCCGCGCGGGATCCGACCCGGTCCGGATCCGGCCCGGCGCGGGATCCGACCCCGGCGCGGGATCCGACCCCGGCGCGGGATCCGACCCCGCCACGCTCGGTACCCGGCGCGGGAGCCGTCCCCGGCGCGGGAGCCGTCAGCCGCCCAGGCCGTCGTCGAACGCCGGCAGCGCCGAGGTGTCGTTCGTGGCATCGGTGCGTGCGAGCACCCTGCCCCGGAAGAAGTCGGGCGCGACCTTGGCCTGCACGAACATCAGGATCACGCCGATGCCCAGCACGGTCACGCCGATGATGCCGACCAGGCCGACTCCGGCGATGTTGCTGCCGGATCCGGCGTCGGGGTCCATGGCGTCGATGGTCGTCTTCACGAACACGATCAGGAGCAGGATCCCGCCGAGGCCGGGCAGCACGATCTTCATCAGGATCGACCCGAGGCCCTCGCGGAGCGCCGACTTACGGAAGTACCAGGGGCTCGCGAGCGCGGTGACGCCGTAGTAGAAGCACACCATCATGCCGAGCGCCGTGATCGTGTCCCACAGCACGTCCTCGCTGATGAAGCGCATCACGGCGTAGAACACGGAGGCGACGATCGACGAGAGCAGCAGGGCCACGTGCGGCGACTTATAGATCGGGTGCACCTTCTTCAGCGACGCGGGCAGGGCCTCGTAGTGCGACATCGCGAGCAGCGTGCGCGCGGGCGAGATCGCGGTCGAGTTGATCGACGCCATGGCGCTGACCAGGATCGCGAGCGAGAGCAGGATCGCCGCCGGCCCCATCACCGGGTGCGCGAGCGCGGCGAACACGTTCTCGATGATGTCGGGGTTGCCGAGCCCGGTCGGCCCGTCGCCGAGGCCGGCGTACGCGACGGTGGCGGTCGCCGTGCCGACGTAGAGGACGACGAGGATCGCGACGAGGATCATCGCGGCCTTGCTCTCGGTCGACAGGCGCCCCTTCGACGGCTTGGTCTCCTCGCCCATGGTGAGCACCGTGTCCCAACCCCAGTAGACGAAGATCGACACGGCGATGCCGGCGGCGAAGGCGCTGAAGCTCGAGACCTCGAACGGGTTGAACCAGCTCAGCTCCGGCGTCTTGGCCGCCTTGTTGGCCGGATCCCCGGCGCCGACGAACATCGCGACCACGAACCACACCATCACGGCCATCTGGAAGATGACGGTGATGTACTGGAAGATCTTCGTCGAGGTCATGCCGCGGTACGAGATGAACGTGGCGAGAGCCATGAACGCCAGGCACACCGCGATGTTGATGAACTTGTTCGCGGCGAGGTCCGCGATCGACGGGTCGCCGACGACGATGCTGATCGACTGGAACAGGAACTCCACGGCGATGCCGGCGAGGTTGGAGAGCACCAGCACGGTCGCTGCGATCAGTCCCCAGCCGGCCATCCATCCGACCCACGGACCGAACGCACGGGTCGCCCAGGTGAACGAGGTGCCGGAGTCGGGCATCGCCGAGTTCAGCGCGCGGTAGCCGAGCGCCACGAGCAGCATGGGGATGAAGCCCATCAGGAAGATCGCCGGGGTCTGGTAGCCGACCTCGCTCGCAGCAGGTCCCACCGCGGCGGTCAGCGTATACGCCGGCGCGCACGTCGAGATCCCGATCACGAGGGCGCCGAGCACGCCGACAGTACCCGTCGGGAGGCCCTTCTTGCTGATGCCCGTGACGGAATCGAGCGTCCGCGTCACCGGATCCGGTGCGCTCTGGTCGTACTTCACACCCATGAGAGTCCTGCTTTCTGCGCTCCGCCGCGCCCTGCGTCGGCACGGATCACGGACCGCGCCGCTCCCCGATTCTATGCGTGGGCTGAATGCCACGTCACGAGCATCGGGAAGTCGAGTCAGGGACCTGGATCCCTGTTCACTGCCGCGACGCTGCGGCTACGCTCGACCCAGAGCGCGGAACGGGGCCGCAGTCCGTCGCCGGCCCGATGCCCGCGCCCGGACCTTGGAGGACCCATGTCGAACGATGCCGCCGCACCGCCCCTGACCAGCGCACGCCTCCCGCAGCTGCAGTGGGGGTTCGACGGCGGCGCCGCCACCTGGTTCGGCGTGCAGCTCGGCGGTTTCTTCATCACCGCGCTCACGCTGGGGATCTGCTACCCCTGGGCGGTCGTCATGACCTACCGATGGCGCACCAAGCACACCTTCATCAACGGCCAGCGGCTGAGGTTCACCGGCACGGCGCCGCGGCTGTTCGGCATGTGGATCAAGTGGTTCCTGCTGTGCATCATCACGCTCGGGATCTACAGCTTCTGGGTGTATCCGCGCCTGACGAAGTGGATCGTCGAGCACCAGGAGATCGATCCCGTCGGCTGAGTACCGGTGAGTCATCCCCGTGCCGACAGGAAACGCGATCGTCAATCGCTTCGGAAGTTCAGGCAGGTCGGGATGCCCCGGGTAGACGACGTCTTCCCGTCCACGGCGATACAGCAGCTTACCCAGGCCCAGCGCGTTCTCATCGGCAAAGTACACCGGCGAGAACGCGGCCGACATCATGCCGCCCGGTCGGTTCCTGCGATCAGTTCGAAGCGGATCGCCTCATCGACCTGAGAGGTGGTCAGGTCATACAGGTCGGCGATCTCCTCACGGGTGGATCCGGCCCGGTAGTCTTCGGCGAGCGCATCCGTGCGAACGTTGCGGATCGCCGGCTGGCCGAAGGTGCGGGCCGGATCCATCATCACGTAGGGGGTGCGCGGATCGGGCCGGAACCGTCCGACGACACCATCGTCGTACTCGACCGCATCACGGAATCGTTCGGTTGCCTCCGCCATCATCACCTGACCGTTGCGGACGACGACGAGCTGGAGCGGCCTTTCAAGGCCGACCTTGGCCTGCACGACCCGAACCAGTTCGCGACCTTCGACATCGAGGAACGGATGCGCATGCGCCAGCGGGTAACGCCCGAACTCCTCCCGGAGGAGTTCGATCGCCGGGCGCAGCTTCTGCACCGACACGTCTCGGCTGCGGAACTCGGCGAGCAGCCTTGCCTCCACCATCTCTCCCCAGGTGACCGCGTCGGCGCCTGTGGCGATCTCCCGCAGCACGGGGTCGTAGAACCGCCCCGCACGTGAATACCCTTCGAGCCATCGACGCGAAGTACCGGCATGCAGCCCGACGAGTCGATCGACATCCCCGTAGGAGTAGATCGCCCGGTCGAGCAAGGATTCCATGGGTCCATCATGACATCCCGAGTAACACGGGCTGACATGAATAGGCGCCTAATTCCGCCGGTAGACTGGACCCTGCCCCGCCTCCCCTCGTTCCAGGAGCCCGCGTGACCGCCAACGCCCCCGCCCATTCGCACGTCCCCGACTCGGTCGCCAACGCAGAAGCGACTCCGGAGAAAGAGCAGCCGTACGCGGCGCTCGGTCTCAAGGACGACGAGTACGCGCGGATCCGCGAGATCCTCGGCCGCCGTCCCACGTCGGGCGAGCTGGCGATGTACTCGGTCATGTGGAGCGAGCACTGCTCGTACAAGTCCTCGAAGAACTACCTGCGCCGGTTCGGGCAGAAGGTCTCGGACGAGATGCGCAAGCGCCTCATGGTCGGCATGGGCCAGAACGCGGGCGTCATCGACGTCGGCGAGGGCTGGGCCGTCACGTTCAAGGCCGAGTCGCACAACCACCCGTCCTTCATCGAGCCCTTCCAGGGCGCCGCGACCGGCGTCGGCGGCATCGTCCGCGACATCATCTCGATGGG
>JAFDWK010000077.1:0-944 GCA_018268515.1 Actinomycetota bacterium | reverse complement strand
CCGAACATCGGCGGCGAGACGGTGTTCGACGCCGTCTACCAGGCCAACCCGCTGGTGAACGCCCTCGCGGTGGGCGTGCTGCGCCACGAGGACCTCAAGCTCGCGAACGCCACCGGCGTCGGCAACAAGGTCGTGCTCTTCGGCGCCCGCACCGGTGGCGACGGCATCGGCGGCGCCTCGATCCTGGCCTCCGACTCGTTCGATGAGACCGGCCCGACCAAGCGCCCCGCCGTGCAGGTCGGCGACCCGTTCGCCGAGAAGGTGCTCATCGAGTGCTGCCTCGAGCTGTACCGCGAGGAGCTCGTCGAGGCGATCCAGGATCTGGGAGCTGCGGGCATCTCCTGCGCCACGAGCGAGCTGGCCGCGAACGGCAACTCCGGAATGCACGTCTCGCTCGACAACGTGCTGCTGCGCGACCCCACCCTGACCGCTGAGGAGATCCTCATGTCGGAGTCGCAGGAGCGCATGATGGCGATCGTCGCCCCCTCCAAGCTCGACGCGTTCCTCGCCGTCGTCGCGAAGTGGGACGTGGAGACCTCTGTCCTCGGCGAGGTGACCGGTGACGGCCGCCTCATCATCGACTGGCAGGGCGAGCGCATCGTCGACGTGGATCCCTCCACCGTCGCCGTCGACGGCCCGGTCTACGACCGCCCCGTCGCCTACCCGACCTGGATCGACGCGCTGCAGGCCGACGCCGCCGAGCTGCTCCCCCGCGACAACGACCCCGAGGCGCTCAAGCAGCAGTTCCTCGCGCTGCTGGAGAGCCCGAACCTCGCCGACACCCGCTGGATCACCAACCAGTACGACTACTACGTGCTCGGCAACACCGCCCTCGCCTTCCCCGACGACGCCGGCATGATCCGCGTCGACGAGGAGTCGGGCCTCGGCTTCTCGATCTCGACCGACGCGAACGGCCGCTACAGCCAGCTCGACCCCTACGCGGG
>JAFDWK010000076.1 GCA_018268515.1 Actinomycetota bacterium | reverse complement strand
GCTGCAGGTCCTCCGTCGCCGAGTAAGCCGCGGCGTCACCACGGTCACCGAAGCGGAACGGGCGCGCGAGCTTGTTCGCGATCTGGGGATCCGTCGCTTCGAGCACGACCTCCTCGTGGAGCGCATCTGGCAGCTGCGCGAGAACCTCACGGCCTACGACGCGAGCTACATCGCGCTCGCGGAGCTTCTGAGTGCGGACCTCGTGACGACGGATGCCCGGCTCGCCCACGCGCCTGGGAGCGACGCGCGCGTGGTGCTGCTGAACTGACTGTTCGCCCACGGCGTCGGGCGATCCTTCGAGGGTGTCGCCCCGTCCGCATAGGCTGGCCGCATGACCGACGTTCTTCCCTCCGGCCTCGCCATCGGCGACTTCGACCCCGCGATCCGCCCTCAGGACGACCTCTACCGGCACGTGAACCACACGTTCCTCTCCACCACCGAGATCCCTGCGGACAAGGCGCGCTGGGGATCCTTCCACCTGCTCGCCGATCAGTCCGAGAAGGACGTGCGCGCGATCATCGAAGAGGCGCAGGGTGCGGAGCCCGGCACCGAGGCGCGCAAGATCGGCGACCTGTTCGCGAGCTTCATGGACACCGAGCGCATCGCCGCGCTCGGCACGGCACCGCTGACCGAGCCGCTCGCCGCGGTCGACGCGATCACGTCGATCGATGACTTCCTCGCCACGATCGGATCCTTCGACCGTCAGGGCATCGCCGCGCTCATCGGCGTGTTCGTGGAGCCGGACCCGGGAAACCCCGAGCGCTACGTGCCGTTCGTGGTGCAGGCGGGTCTCTCGCTGCCCGACGAGAGCTACTACCGCCTCGACAGCTTCGAGGCCACGCGCGCCGCCTACCGCGCCCACCTCGAGCGGATCCTGACCCTCGCCGGCGTCGCGAACGCCGCAGGCCAGGCCGACCGCGCCTTCGCACTCGAGCACGACATCGCGGCGCACCACTGGGACAACGTGGAGAGCCGTGACGCGGTCAAGACGTACAACCTGAAGAGCTGGGACGAGTTCCAGACCCTCGTCGGCGTGGACCTCTCCTCCTGGCGGGATGCCGTCGCAGGCCCTGCCGGATCCGATGCCTTCGCGGAGGTCGTCGTCTACCAGCCGAGCTTCTTCGCAGGTCTCGGATCCCTGCTCACGGCCGAGCGCCTGGACGACTGGAAGGCCTGGCTGCGCGCCAAGGTGGTGCACGGCCTCGCCGCGTACCTCACCGACGACATCGTGCAGGAGAACTTCTCGTTCTACGGCACCGAGCTCACCGGCGTCCCCACGATCCGGGAGCGCTGGAAGCGCGGCGTCTCGTTCGTGGAGGGTTCGCTCGGCGACGCCGTCGGCAAGGTCTACGTCGAGCGGCACTACCCGCCGGCGGCCGAGGCCGCGATGAACGAGCTCATCGGCAACCTGCTCGAGGCGTACCGCCAGTCGATCACCACGCTCGAATGGATGAGCCCGTCCACCCGCGAGAAGGCGCTCGCCAAGCTCGACACGTTCACCCCGAAGATCGGGCACCCGAAGGTGTGGCGCGACTACTCCACGGTGACGGTCGACGCGGGCGATCTGATCGGCAACGCCGGCCGTGCCGCGCGGTTCGAGCACGACCGCACGATCGGCAAGGTGGGCAAGCCCATCGACCGCGACGAGTGGTTCATGCCGCCGCAGATGGTGAACGCGTACTACAACCCGCTCATGAACGAGATCGTGTTCCCCGCCGCGATCCTGCAGTACCCGTTCTTCGACGCCTCCCGCGACGCGGCGGCCAACTACGGCGGGATCGGATCCGTCATCGGCCACGAGATCGGGCACGGCTTCGACGACCAGGGCAGCCGCTACGACGGCGACGGCAAGCTGCAGGACTGGTGGACCGACGAGGACCGCGCGGCGTTCGAGGAGCGCACGAAGTCGCTCATCGCCCAGTACGACGCGCTCGTGCCCGAGGGGCTGAGCGCTGAGCACCACGTGAACGGCGCCCTCACGATCGGCGAGAACATCGGCGACCTGGGCGGGCTCGGGATCGCGCTGAAGGCCTACGAGATCGCGCTCGGCGGCTCTTCGACCGGCTCAGGGGCCGAGGGCGGCTCTTCGACAGGCTCAGGGGCCGAGGCGCCTGTCATCGACGGGTACACGGGCGTGCAGCGCCTGCTGCTGAGCTGGGCGCAGGTGTGGCAGCAGAAGAGCCGCGAGGCCGAGACGATCCGCCTGCTCACGATCGACCCGCACTCGCCCAACGAGTTCCGCTGCAACCAGATCCTGCGCAACATCGACGCCTTCTACGAGGCGTTCGACGTGACCGAGTCGGACAAGCTGTGGCTCGCCCCCGAGGAGCGCGTCACGATCTGGTGACCCAGCGTCTCCGACGCGAACGCCCGTCCCGACTGCAGGGCGGGCGTTCGCGCGTCGGGGCGAGGTCGGAGCGGCAGCTCCGCGGAGATGGATTTCGCTGCTCGGGGAGACCGGGGAGCGACGTTTTCCATCTTTCGGGGAAGGGGAGCCGGGCAGGAAGATGGATCTCGCTGCTCCGGGGACCTGGGGAGCGGCGTTTCCACCTCGCGGGGACCAGGCGGCAGGATCCGCCCGGTTAGGCTCGCCCCATGATCCCCGCAGACTGGACCCCGCATCGCCGTGAGGACGGCGAGCTGCTCGGCTGGATCCGCCCCGAGGGCGCCGAGTGGCTGGCTGTCGACGTGCTGGGCCGCGAGGTCACCGGCGAGATCGATTGGCTGGACGCCGAGGCCGCGCTCGAGGAGCACGGGATCCGATGGCTCGCCGATCCGTGGATCCTCGAAGGCGAGTCGGAGGGGCCGCTGCGGGTGCAGATCGTTGAGGTTGTGCCCGAGGGCGAAGGCCGGATCACGGTCAAGGTCGACGACTTCGGCGACGTGCAGCGCGCGCCTGCGCAGCGATACACGCTGGCGTGGCCGCTGCCCGCGCGGCTGCGCCCGCACGGTCCCGGCGACCCCGACGGCCGCACCCTCATCCGCTGAGCCGGGGCCCGAGGGAGCCGGTCATCCGGATCGCGGCGAGCCCGCGAACGCGCGGCCTGCTGCCGACTGCACCGTATCTTGGCGTCGACAAGCCGTGCGCTCGGCGATAGTTCGTGCATTCGGCGAGCCCGCGGCGTTCTCCGCCCCGGGAATATCCGCACCTGCCACGCGTTCGCGAAAGGCATGAAGGTTCTTCTCACCGGCGCGACCGGATACATCGGCACCTCCGTCCTGGCGCGTCTGATCGCGGAGGGGCACAGTGTGACCGCCCTCGTCCGCGACGCGGCGAAGGCGCGCATCGTGGAGGAGGCCGGCGCCACCGCCCTCCTCGGCGAGGTCGCCGACGCTGCGGTCGTGGGGGCGGCGGCAGCAGCAGCGGACGGCGTCATCCACACGGCGTCGACGCCCGAGGGCGATGCCGCGTTCATCGACGCCGTGCTCGGCGCACTCGAGGGCACCGGCAAGCCGTTCGTGCACACCGGCGGGATCTGGAGCTATGGCACGTCGGACGACATCACGGAGCAGACTCCCCTCGACCGGCCGGCGCTCACCGCCTGGCGCAGCGCCGGGGAGGCGAAGGTGCTCGGCGCCTCCGGCGTCCGCGGCACGGTCGTCGCGCCCGGGGTGGTCTACGGACGCGGCGGCGGCCTGGTGCGGATCCTCACCGACGCGACCGAGGGGGGAGTGCTCCTGATCGGCGATGGCAGCCAGCACTGGACCAGCGTCGATGTCGACGACCTCGCCGCGCTGTACGTGCTCGCGCTCGAGAGCGGTCGCGCGGGCGAGACCTACATCGCAGCCTCGGGGCAGAATCCGACGATCCGCGAGCTCGGCGAGGCCGTCGCCGCCGGATACGGGGTGGCGGAGGGTGTTCGTGCCGAGAGCGCCGCCGACGCGCGGGCGCGCCTGGGCGAGGCGTTCGCCGACGCGCTGCTGCTCGACGAGCAGGCGACCGGAGCGAAAGCGCGCACCGAGCTGGGCTGGCGGCCGACCGCGCGTCCGCTCGTGGAGCAGCTCGCCGCGGGCGAGTATCTGGTCGGTCGGATCGACGCTCCCTGAGACCACCGGTGCCTGAGCGAGGAGCGCAGCGGGCGTCCTTCGTCTCGCTGCGCTCGCTCGGGAACCG
>JAFDWK010000075.1:40485-45214 GCA_018268515.1 Actinomycetota bacterium | reverse complement strand
GGCCTGCGTCCCGGCGCTGTCCGCACCCTGGTGCAGGCCCCGGGCGAGGAACACGTGCTCGGGTGCCACGGTCACGCCGTTGAGTGCGTTCATGGTGCCGATCGGCGTCCACTCGTCCGCCTCGAGCCCGGTCTCCTCGCGCAGCTCGCGACGAGCGGCGACGAGCGGATCCTCGCCGTCCGTGCCCCCGGCGGGAACCTCGATCGAGCGTCCGGTCGTGTAGCGGTCGATCGTGACCAGGCACACGCGATCCTCCTCGTCGAGCGCCACCACGAACACCGCGGGGTTCTTCAGGGTGACCACGCCGTAGATCCCGTCGCCGGCGGGTCCGGAGACCTGGTCCTCCCGCACCGAGATCCAGCGGTTGTCGTAGACGATGCGCGATTCCCGCGTCTGCCAGGCCATGTGCGCGAGCCTAACCGGCCGCCGCCTCTAGGCTCGAACGCATGGGCTGGTTCGGGAAGAAGAAGGCGCCGCTGGACGCGAACGAGATGCTCCGGCAGTACAACGCGCAGGAGGCCGAGCGTCTGGCCGCCGCCGGGATCGCATCGGGTGCGGGCGTCGCTGCGGCCGCAGGTGCGGTCTCGGCCGGCATCGGGACGGCCGAATTCGTCGTCGAGGACGTCTTCACCATCACCGGGCGCGGCCAGGTGGCCACGGGCAGGACCACGATGGGCACGATGCGCGTCGGCGACCCTGTGGTGGTGCTCCGCGGAGCCGCGCAGACCAGCACCAGCACGATCACCGGGATCGAGATGTTCCGCAAGAAGGCGACCGAGGCGCCGGAGGGCACGACCGCCGGCCTGCTGCTCAAGCCCGCAGCGGATCTGGCCCGCGGTGACGTTCTCCGCGTCACGCCGACAGCGTGAGCATCGTCCGAACCATTACGCTGGACCCATGACGCACACGGGCAATCCCTTCGGACAGGTGCTCGTCGCCCTCATCACGCCGATGACGGCCGACGGCGAGGTCGACTGGCCCTCCGTCGAGAAGCACATCGACCGTGTCATCTCGGACGGGGCCGACGGCATCGTGGTCACGGGCACGACGGGGGAGACCTCGACCCTGACCGACGCCGAGAAACTGCGCCTCGTCGAGGTCGGCAAGGACGTCGCGGCGGGCCGCGCCAAGATCATCACGGGCGGCGGATCCAACGAGACCGCGCACGCGATCGAGCTCTACAAGGCCAGCGAGAAGGCCGGGGCGGACGGCATCATGATCGTCACGCCGTACTACAACAAGCCCACCCAGGCGGGCATCCTCACGCACTTCCGCCTCGTCGCGGACGCCACGGACCTTCCGGTGATCCTCTACGACATCCCCGGCCGCACCGGCGTGCCGATCAAGTACGAGACGATCCTGCGTCTCGCCAAGCACCCGAACATCCTCGCGGTGAAGGACGCCAAGGGCGACTTCTCCGAGGTCAGCCGGGTGCTCAACCAGACCGATCTCATGTACTTCTCCGGCGACGACTCGAACGTGCTCCCGCACCTCGCGATCGGCGCGACAGGCCTCATCGGCGTCACCGCGAACATCACCTCGGCGCCGTACCGCACGATCGTCGACGCCGTGAACCGCGGCGACCTGGCCACCGCCACGGCCGAGCACCAGCGCCTGGAGCCGCTCGTCCGCGCCGCGATGACGCATGTGCCGGGCACAGTCGCGGCGAAGTACATCCTGCACGGTCTCGGCCGCATCACGAGCCCCCGCGTCCGCCTGCCCCTGGTGGGGCCGGAGGAGTGGGAGGCCGCTCTCATCGAGGACGAGCTCGCGCTCGTCAAGGACATCCCCGGTGCGGACTTCTCCGACTTCCGCCCCGACCGCAATGCCGCCGCCGGCGGCGCCCTCCCCAAGGTGCACGGCACGACCCGATGAGGGCGCGGCCGATGGGCATCGGGCCCGGACGGGACGGATGCGCGCGCAGTGCGCAGACGGATCCGGTCCGCTTCGGCGGGGGAGACACGAACATCGGGCGCGCACGGCGCCCCGCCTAGGAGGCACCACATGACCATTCCCCTCGCCGAGCCCGAAGCGCTCGCACCCGGCACCCTCCGCGTCACGCCCCTGGGCGGACTCGGGGAGGTCGGCCGCAACATGACCGTCTTCGAATTCGACGGCAAGCTCCTCATCGTCGACTGCGGTGTGCTGTTCCCCGAGGAGCACCAGCCCGGCGTTGACCTGATCCTGCCCGACTTCGAGCCGATCAAGCACCGCCTCGACGACATCGTCGGCGTCGTGCTCACGCACGGCCACGAGGACCACATCGGCGCCGTGCCCTACCTGCTCCGGCTCAAGGGCGACATCCCGCTGATCGGATCCGGGCTCACCCTCGCGCTCGTCGAGGCGAAGCTCAAGGAGCACCGGATCAAGCCGTTCACCCTCACGGTGAAGGAGGGCCAGCGCGAGAAGGTCGGCCCGTTCGACCTCGAGTTCGTCGCGGTCAACCACTCCATCCCCGACGCCCTCGCCGTGGCCATCCGCACCTCCGCGGGCCTGGTCCTCGCGACCGGCGACTTCAAGATGGACCAGCTGCCTCTGGACGGGCGGATCACGGATCTGCGCGCGTTCTCCCGTCTCGGGGAGGAGGGCGTCGACCTCTTCCTCGTCGACTCCACGAACGCCGACGTGCCCGGCTTCACGCCGACCGAGCGCTCGATCGGCCCGGTGCTCGACCAGGTCATCGGCAAGGCGCCGCGGCGCGTGATCGTCGCAAGCTTCTCCAGCCACGTGCATCGGGTGCAGCAGGTCATCGACGCCGCCCACGCGCACGGCCGCCGGGTGGCGTTCCTGGGGCGCAGCATGGTGCGCAACATGACGATCGCGGAGCAGCTCGGCTACCTCAAGGTGCCGGACGGCGTGCTCATCGACTACAAGAAGGCGCGCGACCTCCCCGAGGACCAGATCGTCTACATGTCGACCGGATCCCAGGGCGAGCCGATGGCCGTGCTCAGCCGCATGGCGAACCTCGACCACGCGATCGAGCCCGGCCCCGGCGACACCGTGATCCTCGCGTCCAGCCTCATCCCGGGCAACGAGAACGCCGTCTACCGGGTGATCGACGGGCTGACCAAGCTCGGCGCGAACGTCGTGCACAAGGCGAACGCCCGCGTGCACGTCTCCGGCCACGCCGCGGCGGGCGAGCTGCTCTACTGCTACAACATCCTGAAGCCGCGCAACGTGCTCCCCGTGCACGGCGAGTACCGGCACCTGATGGCGAACGCGAAGCTCGCGCAGGACACCGGGATCCCGGAGGAGCGCACGATCCTCGGCTCCAACGGCACCGTGATCGACCTCAAGGACGGCGTCGCCCGCGTCGCGGGGCAGCTCGACATCGGCTTCGTGTACGTCGACGGCTCCACGGTCGGGGAGATCACCGACGCGGATCTGAAGGATCGGCGGATCCTCGGTGAGGAGGGCTTCGTGTCCATCATCGTCGTCGTCGACTCGACCACCGGCCGGATCATCTCGGGCCCGGAGATCCACGCGCGCGGCGTCGCCGAGGACGACTCGGTCTTCGACGACGTGGCGCCGAAGATCGTCGCCGCGCTCAAGGAGGCGGCCGGCAACGGGGTGCGCGACAACCACGCGCTGTCGCAGATCGTGCGACGCACGATCGGCCGCTGGGTGAACCAGAAGCTGCGCCGCCGCCCGATGATCGTCCCGCTCGTGATCGAGGCGTGACCCGAGCCTCATCGAGGGCCTTTCCGACCCCTGCAATCCCGCGGAAAGCCGCGTCATTGCGGGCCGATGTCGGCGTCGGGCCGTAGCGTGGGAGCATGCCCAGGAGTTCGAATGCGACCAGGAGTACGGCGGAGAAGGCTCCGTCGCGCCCTCGCGCCACGTCCGGGGCGAAGCCGCGCAGCTCGACCAAGGCCGCGCCCGCCCCGCGCAAGTACGTCGACGAGCCCGACAAGCCGCCGGTGATCGCGCGTGCCTGGACGGGCCTCGCGCACGGCGTGGGCGGGCTCTTCCGCGCCTTCGGTCTGGAGACGCTGGAGAAGGATCAGCGCCGCGACGGCTTCCCGTTCCTGCTCGTGCTGCTCGCCGTGGCAGGTGCCGTGAACGAGTGGTTCTTCATCGGCAACGCCGTCGCGACGAACATCAGCGCCTACTCTGTCGGCGCCCTGATCGGCCGCGCCGCGTTCATCATGCCGGTGCTGCTGCTCCTGCTCGCCGGATGGCTGTTCCGCCATCCGTCCTCCGTGCACGACAACGGGCGGATCGGGATCGGCTTCGGACTCTTCGTGGTCACGCTCGCCGGCTTCTGCCATGTCGCGGGCGGCATGCCGCAGCCGAAGCAGGGGATGGTCGCGCTCAGTGCCGCCGGCGGTCTGTTCGGCTGGCTGCTGGGTCAGCCCCTCAGCTACCTGACGTCGATCCCGGCCTACATCATGCTGTCGCTGCTCGCCGCGCTCAGCGTGCTGATCCTCACGAAGACGCCGCCGAATCGCATCGGTCAGCGCCTGGGCGACCTCTACGCCTGGATGTTCGACGCCGAGCGCGCACCCGAGGCCGCCCCCACCGAGGCGGCCACAGCCGTCGACGAGGCGGACAAGGTCGACGACCCGGATGTGCTGCCCTGGTGGCGGCGCAACAAGACCGGACGCGAAGAGGATCCGGACGGCGGCATCGGCTCGCAGGACCTCACCGAGCTGCTCACCGCGCAGGACGACACCCCGACCGTCGCGCAGGCCACCGCATACGACCAGGCCGTCATCAAGGACGAGGA
>JAFDWK010000075.1:39278-40396 GCA_018268515.1 Actinomycetota bacterium | reverse complement strand
CTCGAGCTGGCCGGATTCGACGGCTTCGGCACGGACGGGCCGGGCAAGGACGGCCTGCAGGCGCCGGCCGCTCCCTACATCCTGCCGTCACCGGGTGCCCTCAAGGCGGGCCCGCCCTCGGTCGCCCGCTCGGAGGCCAACGACCGCGTGGTCGAGCAGATCACGAACGTGCTCACCCAGTTCAACGTCGACGCGAAGGTGACCGGCTTCTCGCGCGGCCCGACAGTGACCCAGTACGAGGTCGAGGTCGGTCACGGCGTCAAGGTCGAGAAGATCCTGCAGCTGAGCAACAACTTCGCCTACGCGGTCGCATCGAACGATGTGCGGATCCTGTCGCCGATCCCCGGCAAGAGCGCGATCGGTATCGAGATCCCGAATGCGGACCGCGAGACCGTCGCCCTCGGCGACGTGCTGCGCTCCGCGGCGGCGCAGAAGAGCACGCATCCGCTGACGATCGGGGTCGGCAAGGACGTCGGCGGCAACTTCGTCGTCGCCAACCTCGCCAAGATGCCGCACCTCCTGGTGGCCGGATCGACCGGATCCGGTAAATCGAGCTTCGTGAACTCGATGATCACGAGCCTGCTCATGCGCGCCCGCCCCACCGACGTGCGCATGGTGCTGATCGACCCGAAGCGCGTGGAGCTCACCAGCTACGCCGGAGTGCCGCACCTCATCACGCCCATCATCACGAACCCGAAGAAGGCCGCCGAGGCGCTGCAGTGGGTCGTGAAGGAGATGGACATGCGATACGACGACCTCGCGTCGTTCGGCTTCCGTCACATCGACGACTTCAACCGTGCCGTGCGCGCCGGCGAGGTCGTGGTGCCTCCGGGCAGCGAGCGGGTACTGAAGCCGTACCCGTACCTGCTCGTGGTGGTCGACGAGCTCGCCGACCTGATGATGGTCGCCCCACGCGACGTCGAGGACTCGATCGTCCGGATCACGCAGCTCGCCCGCGCGAGCGGGATCCACCTGGTCCTCGCGACCCAGCGGCCCAGCGTCGACGTCGTCACCGGCCTCATCAAGGCCAACGTGCCGTCGCGCCTCGCGTTCGCCGTGACCAGCGTCACCGACAGCCGCGTGATCCTGGACAGCCCCGGCGCCGACAAGCTGATCGG
>JAFDWK010000075.1:31388-39200 GCA_018268515.1 Actinomycetota bacterium | reverse complement strand
GAGGCGGTCGAGGGCAAGAAGAAGGAGGTCGACGAGGACATCGGAGACGACCTCGAGCTGCTGCTCGCCGCCGCCGAGCTCATCGTCTCGTCGCAGTTCGGGTCGACGTCGATGCTGCAGCGCAAGCTGCGGGTCGGCTTCGCCAAGGCGGGCCGCCTCATGGACCTGCTCGAATCACGCGAGATCGTCGGACCGTCCGAAGGGTCCAAGGCTCGCGATGTGCTGGTCACCCCGGAGCAGCTCGCGGGGGTGCTCGCGAAGCTGCGGGGAGAGGATCCGCCCTCCGCGCACGCCGCGCCCGCGACACCGGTTCCGGCCGCCCCGCCGGCGCCCGCCGTGCCACCCCGTCCCGCCGACCCCGTACCCGCGTCGTCCTACGGCTCCGCGGGCGACCGCTACGGTGAAGACCCGCTGGAGGCGCAGTACCGCGGCCTCGCCGAGGTCGAGGCGTCCTCCGATGAGGACGCCTGGGGCTTGACGGGGCGCGACTGATGGCGATCCCGCGGCAGCTGCCCAACGCCATCACGGTCGCACGCATCCCGCTCGCCGTCGTCTTCTTCGTGCTCCTGCTGATGGGCGGCGCGAACGGCACAGCGCAGCCGGTGCTGCGCTGGGTCGCGGCCGGACTGTTCATCCTCGCGATCTCGACCGACTGGGTGGACGGCTACCTCGCCCGCAGACATGACCTCGTGAGCGACTTCGGCAAGCTCTGGGATCCGATCGCCGACAAGCTCCTCACTGGGGCCGGTTTCATCGGCCTCGCGATCCTCGGCGAGGTGTGGTGGTGGCTGGTGCTGATCATCCTGGTGCGGGAGTGGGGCATCACGGTGCACCGCTTCATGATCGCCAAGGAGCATGTCGTCGCCGCCGCGTGGATGGGGAAGATCAAGACGACCGTGCAGGCTGTGGCCCTGTCCTGGGCACTGCTGCCGCTGCACGTGTGGTTCGGCATGCCGGTGTGGTCGATCACGACCACGGTGCTGATGGTGATCGCGTTGATCCTCACGATCCTGAGCGGCGTCGACTACGTCGTCGCCCAGGTGCGCGGCTCCCGGGGCGACCGAGGCACGGCATCCTGATGTCCGGGGAGTCGTCGAGCACGGCGTCCGCCGTGCTCGACGTGATGCGCGAGCGCGGGATGACGCTGGCCGTCGCCGAGTCGCTGACCGGCGGCGCGCTGTCGGCGGCGCTCGTGGAGATCCCGGGCGCATCGGACGTGCTCAGCGGCGCCGTGGTCGCCTATGCGACACCGATCAAGTCCTCCGTGCTGGGAGTGGATCCGGTCCTGCTCGCGGCGCATGGGCCGGTGCACCCGGAGGTCGCGCGGCAGATGGCCGACGGCGTCCGCACCGTGCTGGCCGTGGGCGCGCGTCCGGCGGACGTCGGCGTCGCCACGACCGGCGTCGCAGGGCCCACGCCGCAGGGCGGTCAGCCGGTCGGCCGGGTCCACATCGGGGTGAGCGTCGCGGGGAGCACGGCGAGTCGGGCATTCCTGTTCTCCGGCGATCGCGCGCAGATCCGCGCGGCTGCCGTCGAGGCGGCCCTCGCCATGGTCCTCGAGACGGTGATCGGAGCCGGCGTGCCCGACGGGAACGGCCGGGAATAGAGTTCTCCCGAGCGAAGTTGAGTCGAGTGTGCTCACATTCAATGCACAGAACGAAACAGTAGTGTCGATCCCGAGAGGTCGGGTTAGACTGACCATCCGATCCGGTGATTTCGCCGGTGCGATGGGGGAGAGGAGGTCCCGATGATTCTCGTTCGACAAGAGATCGGCGACGTGCTGCGTGACTTCCGTCTGCAGAAGGGTCGCACGCTCCGTCAGGTCGCCGGCAAGGCGTCTGTCGCGCTCGGATACCTCAGCGAGGTCGAGCGGGGTCAGAAGGAGGCATCCAGCGAGATCCTCGCCTCGGTCGCCGAGGCGCTCGATGTCCCCATCTCGACCATCATGCGCGAGGTCGGCGATCGGATCGCCGTGCTCGAGGGCCTGCAGGTCATCCCCGATGTCGTCCCCGACGAGCTGGTGGCCTCGGTCGAGTCTGAGCTGTCGCTGCGCTGATGCGAAAGTCTCCGCACGGCGTCGAATTTCGCATCGCCTTGATCGGTCATCTGGCAGAGGCCAGCTGACCGGATGCGGCGAAGCGAGTTCCTTCGCGCCGTGGACGCGGAGTTCGGGGCGCGCGGCGATGCCCTCGTGGCGGACCTGGTGCTGACTGCTGTCGGCGGCCGGACGGCTGCGCAGGCCATGGACGCGGGTGTTCCGCCGCGTGATGTGTGGCTCGCGTTGTGCGCGGAGACCGACGTACCCGAGGCTCGCCGATACGGCGCGGGCCGGCTGGATCCGAAGAGCCGCTGAGCTGCTTTCGGATCCGGTGCGCGGACTCTCGCGGTGTTCGATCCGCTTCCCTGAATCATCGGCGTGTCGTCGAAGACATGTTCGAGATGCGCGTATCGTCCTGCACAGATGATTTCGTGATCGGGTTCTGCACGGTTCTCGGGACCGCCGTCCGAATGTCGGTGGCCCCTTCTAGCGTGTTCGACATGACCACGAGGTCATATGCCTTGTCGGAGAGCTCGCCCCACCCGGGGCAGCCGCGACAGCCTACGGGCGGCAGTTCACGAGCATCAAGGAGCACGTCATGCCCTCTCCCGCAGACCGCGAGAAGTCCCTCGAGACCGCACTCGCCCAGATCGACAAGCAGTTCGGAAAGGGCTCGGTCATGCGGCTGGGCAGTGACGAGCGCGCTCCCGTCGCCGTGGTCCCGACCGGATCCATCGCCCTCGACGTCGCCCTCGGCGTGGGCGGGCTGCCGCGCGGACGCATCGTCGAGATCTACGGCCCGGAGTCCTCGGGTAAGACGACGCTGACCCTGCACGCGATCGCCAACGCGCAGCGCGCCGGCGGCATCGCGGCCTTCATCGACGCCGAGCACGCGCTCGACCCGGATTACGCGGCCAAGCTCGGCGTCGACATCGATGCGCTGCTCGTCTCGCAGCCCGACACCGGTGAGCAGGCGCTGGAGATCGCCGACATGCTGGTGCGCTCCGGAGCCATCGATCTGATCGTGGTGGACTCCGTCGCCGCCCTCGTGCCGCGTGCCGAGATCGAAGGCGAGATGGGCGACTCGCACGTCGGTCTGCAGGCTCGTCTGATGTCGCAGGCTCTGCGCAAGCTCACCGGTGGACTGAACCAGACCAACACCACGATGATCTTCATCAACCAGCTGCGCGAGAAGATCGGCGTGTTCTTCGGGTCTCCGGAGACCACCGCGGGCGGCAAGGCGCTGAAGTTCTACGCCTCGGTCCGCCTCGACATCCGCCGCATCGAGACCCTGAAGGACGGCGCCGACGCGGTCGGAAACCGCACCCGGGTCAAGGTCGTGAAGAACAAGATGGCGCCGCCGTTCAAGCAGGCCGAGTTCGACATCCTCTACGGCGTCGGCATCTCCCGAGAGGGCAGCCTGATCGACTTCGGCGTCGAGCACGGCATCGTGAAGAAGTCCGGCGCCTGGTACACCTACGACGGCGACCAGCTCGGCCAGGGCAAGGAGAACGCCCGCAACTTCCTGCTGAAGAACCCCGACATCGCCGAGACGATCGAGACGCAGATCAAGCAGAAGCTGGGCATCGGCGGTGCGGCTCCTGCAGCGGCGGCGGCCGACGAGCTGGCGCAGCGGCGTCCGGCCTGACATGCGTCTCGACGCAGCGCGGCCACGCTTGGGCGCAGCTCAGCAAGCGGGGTGAACGGTGAGCGATGAAAGGGGCGGGGCCTCGTCCGAGGACGAGCACCTCGCCCCCGTGATCCCGTTGTTCGGCGGGCGCGCCGAGACTGCCGATGGCGGTCGACCGCGCCTCCCGAGCCCGACGCCGGCCGCGACACCCGGTGAGGCGGAATGGCGATCGACCTGGGCCGACGAGCCGGCCGCGGAACGCCGCGGGCCCAGCTCCCGGCACCCCGCCGCCGCAGCGTTGGCGCCCGTGCGGCCGGATGCCGGCGAGCCGGCTGCGCCTGCCCGCCGGGCGTTGCGCGCCGTCGGAAGACACAGCGGGGACAGCACCCCGGGCCCCGACGATCCGATCGGCGACGCGAGCGAGCTTCTCGTCCGCAAGCTCAGATCCAAACAGCTCTCCAGCGCGGAAGCGCGCGACGTGCTCCGTGAGAACGGGCTTTCCTCCGAGGAACGCGATCTCGTCGTCGAGCAGTTCGAGCAGCGGGGCTACCTCGACGACGTCTCGCTCGCCGAGCTCCTGGTGACCTCGGGATCGCAGCGCAAGGGCCAAGGGCGGGTGGCGATCGCCCGCACGCTCAGCCAGCGCGGGATCCCCCGGGGGATCGCCGAGGAGGCGCTGACCGTCCTGGAGGACGACGATGCCGAGCGGGCGATGGAGTACGCGCGGTCCAAGATGCCGGGTCTGCGCCGCTACGACGAGGACACGGCGATCCGACGACTCGTCGGACAGCTGTCCCGGCGCGGCTACAGCGGGAGCGTGGCGTTGAACGCGGCGCGTTCGGCGTGGCGTGAGACGCAACGCGGCTCCGGTGTCGGAAGGGTGCGGTTCGAGGAGTCCTGAGGTCCTCCTGGCGTGGCCGGGTGTGGCCGAGAGGCGCGGTCGGCGGTCGCGGGCGCATTCCCGTCGGGCGAAAGTAGAATGGCTGGCACTATGACCATTCCCCTCTCAGAGCCCACGATCATCGCGCCCTCCGATGCGGCGCTCGATGAGGCCGGGCGTCAGCGCACCTACGAGGTGCGCACCTTCGGATGCCAGATGAACGTGCACGACTCCGAACGCCTGTCGGGCTCCCTGGAGAGCGCCGGGTACGTGCGCGCCGCGGCGGATGACGAGGCGGACATCGTCATCATCAACACCTGCGCCGTGCGCGACAACGCCGCAGGCAAGCTCTACGGCACCCTGGGGCACCTGAAGAGCCGCAAGGACAAGCACGCCGGCATGCAGATCGCGGTCGGCGGCTGTCTCGCCCAGATGGACAAGCAGGCCGTGCTCGACAAGGCGCCCTGGGTCGACGTGGTCTTCGGCACGCACAACATGGGATCCCTGCCCGGCCTGCTCGAGCGGGCCCGCCACAACGGCGAAGCCGAGCTCGAGATCCTCGAGTCCCTCGAGGTCTTCCCTTCGACGCTGCCGACCCGTCGCGACTCGGCGCACAGCGGCTGGGTGTCGATCTCGGTGGGCTGCAACAACACCTGCACGTTCTGCATCGTCCCGAGCCTCCGCGGCAAGGAGAAGGACCGTCGTCCCGGCGACATCCTGAACGAGATCCGCCTGCTCGTCGAGGACGGCGCGATCGAGGTCACCCTGCTCGGCCAGAACGTGAACTCCTACGGCGTCGAGTTCGGCGACCGCCAGGCCTTCGGCAAGCTGCTGCGGGCCGCCGGTGAGATCGAGGGGCTGGAGCGGATCCGTTTCACGAGCCCGCACCCGGCCGCGTTCACCGATGACGTCATCGACGCCATGGCCGAGACGCCCAGCGTGATGCCGCAGCTGCACATGCCGCTGCAGTCCGGCAGCGACCGGATCCTCAAGGCGATGCGTCGCTCCTACCGCAGCGAGAAGTTCCTCGGCATCCTCGACCGGGTGCGTGCGAAGATCCCGAACGCGGCGATCTCCACCGACATCATCGTCGGCTTCCCCGGCGAGACCGAGGAGGACTTCGAGGACACGATGCGGGTCGTGGAGCAGGCGCGCTTCGCGAGCGCCTTCACGTTCCAGTACTCGATCCGCGAGGGCACGCCCGCGGCGACCATGGCGGACCAGGTCCCCAAGGAGGTCGTGCAGGCGCGCTACGACCGTCTGATCGCGCTGCAGGAGCGCATCTCGCTGGAGGAGAACCAGCGCCAGCTCGGTCGCGAGGTCGAGGTCGTGGTCTCGGTCGGCGAGGGCAAGAAGGACGCGGAGACGCACCGGCTCACCGGCCGCGCGCAGGACAACCGGCTGGTGCACTTCGAGCTGCCCGCCGGATCGGACCGCCCCCGCCCGGGTGACGTCGTGACCGTGACCATCACCCATGCGGCTCCCTTCCACCTGCTTGCGGACGCAACCGACGGCGCCCCGCTGCGCATCCGGCGCACGCGTGGCGGCGACGCCTGGGACCGGGCGCAGTCCGAGTCGTGCGCGGTGCCGGCGGCCCCCGCGTCGGACGGTACGCCGCGCGCCGTGTCGCTGGGGCTGCCGACCCTGCGCGTCGGGGTGTGACCACCCCGGGCGCAGCCTCGGTCCCCGAGCCGGGTCCACGCGCCTCAGAGGATCCGGGCAGCGCGGAACGCCGGCCGGAGCCCGGCGTGGGGAGCGAACGGCCCGACGGCGGCTCTCCGTGGCTGTGGGCGATCGTCGGCGCGACCGGCACGGGCAAGAGCGACCTCTCCCTCGACCTCGCGCAGGCGCTGGCCGCGCACGGGCGCCGGGCGGAGATCGTGAACGCCGACGCCATGCAGCTCTACCGCGGCATGGACATCGGCACGGCGAAGCTCGCGGTCTCCGAGCGGCGAGGCATCCCGCACCACCTCTTCGACGTGCTCGACGTCACCGAGGACGCCGCGGTGGCGTGGTACCAGCCGCACGCCCGTGCGGCGATCGAGCAGATCCACGATGCCGGCGCGGACGCGATCCTCGTCGGCGGATCCGGCCTCTACGTCTCCGGCGTTCTCTACGACTTCCGCTTCCCGCCGCGGGACGAGGCACTGCGGGCCCGCCTCGAAGCGGAGCTGGAACAGGACGGCACCGGCCCTCTGCTCGCCCGCCTGCAGCACCAGGATCCGGTGACCGCGGCGCGGATCGACCCGAAGAACGGCCGCCGCATCGTGCGCGCGCTCGAGGTGCTCGCACAGGGGGAGCGCACCCACGGGGCCGCGCTGCCCGAGCAGCCGGTGCCGTGGCATCCGCGCACGCGCGTGCTGGCACTCGGCGTCGAGCGTGCGGCGCTGGTCGAGCGGCTGGACCGGCGGGTGGAACGCATGTGGCAGCAGGGCATGCTCGCCGAGGTCGAGCGGCTGCGCGCCGACGGGCTGGAGCAGGGCACGACCGCGCGGCGGGCGATCGGTTACGCTCAGGCCCTCGCCCAGCTGAACGGCGCCCTTTCCCAGAGCGACGCGATCGCCGAGACCCAGGCGCTCACGCGACGATACGCGCGACGCCAGGTGTCCTGGTTCCGCCGATACGCCGAGGCGGAATGGCTCGACGCGCTCGCGCCGATCGATCCGCGGACCATCGTGGAGGCGAGCGCATGACCGCCGGCTTCGTGATCAGGGCATTCGACCGGGGCGACACCGACGCGGTCGTCGGCCTCTGGGAGGAGGCGCGCCTGACCCGGCCGTGGAACGATCCGCGCGCCGACATCGAGCGCAAGCTCGCGGTGCAGCCCGAGCTCTTCCTGGTCGCCGAGGAGCGTACGCCGAAACGCGAGGGCGACAACCACGACCAACGCGACGGCGACGGCCGCGGCGAGGGCGACGCACGCATCATCGGCTCGGTGATGGCGGGCTACGACGGCCACCGCGGGTGGCTGTACTACCTCGCCACCGTGTCCGACCGGCGCGGTGCCGGAATCGGCCGCGCCCTGGTGACCGAGGCGGAGCTGCTGCTGCGCGCGATGGGGTGCCCCAAGGTGCAGCTGATGGTCCGGCCCGGCAACGAGCAGGTGCTCGGTTTCTATGACGCGCTCGGCTACGAGCGCTTCGACGTCGGCAACACGGGCAAGCGGCTCATCCACGACGTCTGAGTCGCCGGATCCGGCGATGTTCGACGAGGCACTGGCAGAGGCCCTCCGTGATTCTGCTCAGAGCGGATCCGGTCGCCTCC
>JAFDWK010000075.1:30441-31271 GCA_018268515.1 Actinomycetota bacterium | reverse complement strand
CGCGGCGAGACGCTCGCCGAGACGGCCCAGCGCGCGGGCGTCTCGCCGCAGTACCTGTCCGAGATGGAGCGCGGACGCAAGGAGGCATCCAGCGAGATGCTCGCCGCGGTGTCCGGCGCGCTCGATCTCACCCTGCTCGATCTCACCCTCGGGGTGGCCGCGCGGATCACGGTCAGGCACCCCGCGCCGGTGCACCAGCCTGCCCAGCCGGCGCGCACCGCCTACGCCCTGGCCGCCTGAGCATCCGCGGCCGCACCTGGTGACAGCGCCCGCTCCGGCGGCGCCTGCAGGACGACCTGGTCCACGAGCCCGTACTCCCGCGCGCCCTCCGCGGTGAGCACCAGGTCGCGGTCGGTGTCGCGGCGCAGGCGCGCCACGGTCTGCCCGGTGTGCGCGACGAGGATCTGCTCCAGGCTGTCGCGCACGCGCACCACCTCATCGGCCTGCAGGATGAGATCGGGCACGGTGCCGCGGCCCTGCGCGGCGGGCTGATGCAGGATCACCCGGGCATGCGGCAGCGCGGCGCGCTTGCCTGCGGCGCCCGCGGCGAGCAGCACGGCCCCGACCGACACGGCCTCCCCGATGCAGAACGTCGCCACCTCCGAGCGGATGAACCGCATCGTGTCGTAGACGGCGAGCATGGCGCTCGGATCGCCCCCGGCGCAGTTGATGTACAGCTGGATGTCGCGGTCGCTGCCGGTCGAGTCCAGGTGCAGCAGCTGAGCCACGAGCACGTTGGCGACATCCGCGTCGAGCGGAGTGCCGAGATAGATCACCCGTTCGGCGAGCAGGTGCGAATACACATCGAGCACGCGGTCTCCGCGCGGTGA
>JAFDWK010000075.1:0-30339 GCA_018268515.1 Actinomycetota bacterium | reverse complement strand
ACCAGCGGTCGTGCAGCGAGTCCTCGAAGACGCGCTCGATGCTCTGCCCGGTGTCCTCGGAGATCAGGCCCAGCACGGTGTCGCGGGTGTGCCGCAGATCTGCCGCCTGCAGCTCCACATCGACCGCGGTGCCGCCGATCCCGGCAGACCCCTGGTGCAGCAGGATGCGGCTGTGCGGCAGCGCACGGCGCTTGCCCTTCGTCCCCGCGGACAGCAGGAACTGCCCGGCGCTGCAGGCCAGGCCGAACGCGACGGTGGCGACGTCGCACGGCACGGTGCGCGTGAGGTCGCGGATCGCGAGCATCGCCGGGACGGATCCGCCCGGAGAATGGATCCACACCGTGATGTCGGCGGAGGGATCCTCGGCGGCGAGGGCGAGCAGCTGCGCCATGAGCAGCACGCCGTTGTCATCGTCCAGGACGCCGTCGAGCACGAGCACCCGGCGCGCGAACAGCATCCGGCGCGTGTCGGCGTCGAAGAGATTGCGGGGCATGTCATCGGTCATGAACCCAGCGTGCGGCGGTGATCCGCGGCACGCCAGCGGATCTGCTCCCGGCGGATCCGCCCCCGGCAGAGGCCCGCTGACGGTGCCGGAGCGGACGCCCGCCCAGCGGCCGCAGAAGCCCGGCCCTCTAGAATCGAGGCATGGTCGCATTCACCAAGGGGCACGGCACCGGCAACGACTTCGTCATCATCGCCGACCCCGACGGCGCCCTCGATCTGACCGCCGATCAGGTCGCCGTGCTGTGCGACCGGCACTTCGGCATCGGCGGTGACGGACTGCTGCGCGTGGTGCGTTCCGCCGTGCTCGCGGAAGGCGCCACGGCGCTCGCGGAGAATCCCGCCGCCGAGTGGTTCATGGACTACCGCAACGCCGACGGCTCCGTCGCGGAGATGTGTGGCAACGGGGTGCGCGTCTTCGTGCATCATCTGCTGCGCACCGGGCTGGCCGCTCTCGATGACGGCGCGACGATCGCGATCGGCACCCGGGCGGGCGTGCGCGAGGTCACCCGCAGTGCGGAGGGCTACCGCGTCGACATCGGCACCTGGCGCCTCTCCGGACACGACCCGCTCGCGCGCGCGACGGGGCTCAGCGTGCCGCGTCCGGGGCTCGGCATCGACGTCGGCAATCCGCACGTCGTGGTCGCGATCGCCTCCGATGCGGAGCTCGACGGCCTCGAGCTCGGGCACGGTCCCGAGCTCGCCCCGATGCCCGAGCACGGCGCGAACGTCGAGTTCGTGGTGCCGGCGGAGCCGCTCGTGCAGGACGGCGTCGGACGGGTGCGCATGCGCGTGTTCGAGCGCGGTGTGGGGGAGACCCTGAGCTGCGGCACGGGTGTCGTCGCGACGGCCCTCGCCGTGCGGCACTGGGCCGGTGCGGGCGCACCCGACGAATGGCTCGTGGAGGTCCCCGGAGGCACCCTGCGGGTCACGATGGCCGCAGGGGCCGACGGCGAGCACGCGTTCCTGTCCGGGCCCGCCCAGCTCGTGTTCTCGGGCGAGATCGAACTCGCCTGAGCGCCGACCGCGAAGACGGATCTCCGTCTCCGGCGCCGCGGGTGGAAGGAGACGGGGCTACGGCAGCGTGATCGTGTCCGTGCGCGGCGTGCCGTGCCTGCGCACCTTCAGCACCCGGAAGCCGCGGCCCGTGGTCGCCCGGTAGATGCTGTAGCCTTCGTCGAACGTCGTCGCCAGCCAGCGCTGCAGCGAGTCCGCTCCGAGGTTGCGGCTCACGACGAACCAGCCGTCCGCGCGCTCGTCCAGCCGGGGGATCCAGCGCTCCAGCAGATCGTGCAGCTCGCTCTTGCCGACGCGGATGGGCGGGTTGGAGCGGATCGTGCGGAAGCTCACGTCGGCGGGAACATCGTCGGGAGTGACGGCGTTGACATTGTGGAGGCCGAGTTCCGCCGCGTTGCGGCGGACCAGATCCAGCGCCCTCTCGTTGACGTCGACCGCCCACACGGTGGCATGCGGCGAGGCGAGCGCCAGAGACAGCGAGATCGGGCCCCACCCGCAGCCGAGATCGAGCAGGTGCCCGCCGGGCGGCGGGGGAGGCGTGTTCGCGAGGAGCACGGAGGTGCCGACATCCACGTGATCCGGGCTGAAGACTCCGGCTGCGGTGGTGAGTTCGAACTCCCGGCCCGCGAGGGTCACGGTGATCCTGCGGAGGTTCTCGGGGCTGGCGGGGGCCGCAGTGAAGTAGTGGTCCGAGCCCATGGAGTGAGCGTAGCGGACGCGCACAGCTAAAGTTAAGGCGCCCGACCGAATCGGCGGGCATGAGAAAGGTGCGGATGACGCAGTCCACGACACAAGACGAGCACGGCGACGCGGTCGAACGCGTCCTTCAGGCCGCGGAACGACGGGCGGAGTCGCACGTGTTCGGATCCGCTCAGGCGCTGCAGGACACGGCCACCGCCGGGCACACCTCCACCGACGGCGAGCAGTGGGACCTGGAGGAGCGGCACGCGCTGCGGCGCGTGGCGGGACTCTCCACCGAACTCGAAGACGTCACGGAGGTCGAGTACCGCCAGCTGCGTCTCGAGAACGTGGTGCTGGTCGGCGTCTACCCGCAGGGCGCGCAGGAGGATGCGGAGAACTCGCTGCGCGAGCTCGCCGCCCTTGCCGAGACCGCGGGCGCCGTGGTGCTGGACGGCCTGCTGCAGCGCCGGCCGCACCCGGACCCGGCCACCTACCTGGGCCGCGGCAAGGCGCAGGAGCTCAAGGACATCGTCGCCGCGGTCGGCGCCGACACGGTGATCGCCGACACCGAGCTCGCCTCTTCTCAGCGCCGTGCACTGGAGGACGTGGTCAAGGTGAAGGTCATCGACCGCACCACGGTGATCCTCGACATATTCAGCCAGCACGCCAAGAGCCGCGAGGGCCGGGCGCAGGTCGAACTCGCCCAGCTCGAGTACCTGCTGCCGCGCCTGCGCGGCTGGGGCGAGTCGATGAGCCGTCAGGCCGGTGGCCAGGTCGGCGCCGGGGGCGCGGGCATGGGCTCGCGCGGACCCGGCGAGACGAAGATCGAGCTCGATCGACGCCGCATCCGCACCCGCATGGCCATGCTGCGCAAGCAGATCCGCGACTTCAAACCCGCGCGCGAGGCCAAGCGCGCCGAGCGCAAGCGCCACACGATCCCGTCGGTCGCGATCGCCGGGTACACGAACGCCGGCAAGTCCAGCCTCCTCAACGCGCTCACCAGCGCCGGCGTGCTCGTCGAGAACGCGCTGTTCGCGACCTTGGATGCCACTGTGCGCCGGTCGGAGACCGCGGACGGCCGCGTCTACACGCTCACCGACACGGTCGGTTTCGTGCGCAACCTGCCGCACCAGCTCGTGGAGGCGTTCCGCTCGACCCTGGAAGAGGTCGCCGACGCGGACGTCATCGTGCACGTCGTCGACGGATCCCATCCGGATCCGGCCGGGCAGATCAAGACGGTGCGTGACGTGATGGGCGACGTGGGGGCGCGCAGCATCCCCGAGATCATCGTGTTCAACAAGGCGGATCTGCTCGACGACGACGAGCGCATGGTGCTGCGCGGGCTGGTTCCCGGCGCGCACTTCGTGTCCTCGCGCAGCGGCGAGGGCATCGCCAAGCTGCGCGCCGCGATCGACGGGGTGCTCCCGAAGCCTGCCGTGGAGATCCGCGCCGTCGTGCCCTACGACCGGGGCGACCTGGTCGCGGCCGTGCACGAGACCGGTCTGCTGATCGAGGCCGTGCACGAGGAGGCGGGCACCCGCATCCACGCGCACGTGAGCGAGCGGCTCGCGGCCGAGCTCGCGCCGTTCGTCGTCTGAGCGCGGAGGACGCGACGCTACCGACGATCTCGGCACCGCATCCTCGCTGCGCGCGGATCTCTACCAACATATCGGTATGAGACGTACCGTCGCATTCGCTGCTGCCGCTCTGGCGGCATTCACCGCACTCGCCCTCGGCGCGCCCGCCTCGGCCGCGACGGGCACGCCCTGGGCCGATTGGACTCCGCTGCAGGGCACCGGCGGCGCCTACTCCGGCAGCGTGCAGATCGCTTCGCCTCAGCTGAAGGCGGACTACACGAGCGACTCGCTCGGCGGATCGGTCGGAGTGTTCAACGGCGACAGCGTCTGGCTGGCGGCATCGACCGACGTGGGGGCGAAGTACGGCAGCAGCCGCGATCAGCAGTACCTGAACCTGCGCCCGCGCGCAGACAACGCGACGTCTCCCTCGGAGACGACCTACACCTTCGCGCACCCGACACCGACCGCCAACTGGACCTTCGTGCTCGGCGACATCGATGCGGACCAGGTGCGGATCACGGCGCTCGGTCCCGACGGACGGACGCTCACCGCGGCGCAGCTGGGGTTCCGCGGCGGGTTCAACTACTGCGCGCCAGGGCTCGCCGGTAAGCCGTCCTGCACGGGCGACGCCGCGGACGTGCCGAGCTGGGACCCCGCGACGACGACGCTCACCGGCAACGCGGCCGCCGCAGACACGAGCGGTGCCGCCGCATGGTTCGAGCCGAACGCCCCGATCTCGTCCCTGACGTTCGCATTCACCCGCCGCGCCGGGTTCCCCGTCTACCAGACCTGGTTCGCGGCCATCACCCGCACGATCTCGGGGACGGTGACCGATACGACGGCCGGGACGCCGTCGGACGGCACCGTCGTCCGGCTGATCGGATCCGACGGGACGGTGCTCGGCGAGGCGACGACGTCGGCCGATGGCCCGTACGCGTTCCCCGACGTGCTGGCGACCGGCGGGTATCGGGTCGAGATCACCCCTCCGGCCGGAAAGATCTCCGATCAGCCGGCACGCGCGGTCGACGTCACCGACGGCGACGGCACCGCGGACTTCACCGTGCGCGACATCGTGCCGGTGCCGGTGTCGGGCGCCGTGCGGGATCAGCACGGCAACCCGATCGCGGGTGCGACGGTGACGCTCGACGGCGGTCGCACCGTGGTCACGGCGGCGGACGGCACCTATCTCCTGGACGACGTGGCCGTCGGGCAGCACACCGTGACGATCACCGCCCCGGACGGATACACCGTGGTGAGCTCGCCGGAGCCGTTCACGGTTCCCGCGGGCGTGGAGACCCCGATCACCGGTCAGGACTTCGTGCTGCAGGCGCTGCCCACGCTCTCCGGAACGGTGACGGCGGTCGGCACCGGAGTCGGCGGCGTCGTGGTCACCGCTTCGGGGCCGGGTGGCACGGTGCAGGCCGTCACCGCGGCCGACGGCACCTATGCTTTCCCGCGGCTTCCGGCCGGCGAGTACACGGTGAGCGTGGAGGCTCCTCAGGGCTATGTCGTGTCCGGTGCGGCGTCGCGCTCCGAGACGGTCGCGGCGGATGACGTCACCCAGGTCGATTTCGCGCTCGCCCGGCTCGGATCCGTCTCCGGCGCCGTCACGGATGACGGAGGCTCTCCGATCGCGAACGCCAGGGTCACCGTGAACGGATCCGATGGTCCCCGCGTCGTGACCACCGGTGACGACGGCGGTTACGCGCTCGGCGATCTTCCTGCCGGCGACTACGTGATCACGGTGACCGTCCCCGACGGTTACACCGGCGCAACGCCGGCCAGCCGCTCCGTCACGATCACGGATGCCGGCGAGCTCGTGGACGCGCAGGACTTCGTGCTGACGCCGGTCGCGGTGACCCCGACCCCGACACCCACGCCGACGCCGACCGTCACGCCGACGCCGACGCCGACGCCGACGCCAGCGCCAGGCGGCACCGGTGGCGGATCGCTGCCGCCGACGGGTGCCGACCCGCTGCCGGCACTCGGGGCGGCATCGGTGCTGCTGCTGGCCGGCACGTTCCTCGTGCTGGCGGTGCGTCGACGTCGGGCCTGAGTGCGGCGCACCTCCGTCCGAAGCGGATTCAGCCGTTCAGGCGGCCACGAATCGCGCCTCCACGGTCGCCGAGACGGTGATGTCGTCGCCCTGGAGCTCGAGGCCGGACCCGGACGGGGGAGCGGCGAACGCGCGCATGGCCTTCGGAGCCGCATCCGCGGCGCCGCCATCGGTGATCAGCCCCGCGTCGGCGATCTCGATGGGCTCGACCTTGCTCAGGCCGAGCGCGGCCGCGTAGGCGCCGGCGCGCGTGACCGCGGTGCGCACGGCCTCTGCGGCGACCTCCTGCTCCACTCGGGCTCGCGTCTCGGGCGTCAGGATCCAGTTCGTGCCGCCCACCGACACGCCCTCCCAGGCGGAGATCTCGGCGACCCAGGCTGACAGCGCGGCGAAGTCCGCGAACGCCGCCGTGAAGTCGACCGAGGCGTGGTGCACGAGCGCCAGCCGGGTGCCGTCGTTCGACCAGGGGCGCTCCGAGCGCACGGCGAGGCGTCGGCTCGACCAGGTCTCCGCCGCACCGGACGCCTCGTGCGCGACGATGCTCGCGCGCACGGGCTCGGCGAGGGCAAGGGTGCGCGCGACGACCGCTTCGCGATCGGGGCCGTCCAGCGCGACGGACAGCGTGACGATGGCGCGCTCGGGCGCGATGCGCACCTCGTGCTCGCCGCGGACGGTGATGACGACCTCGCTCATGCCGTGACTCTACGGCACGGCCGCGACACCGGGGAGCGGCGCGGAATGGCGAAGCGCGCGCAACCGTTGTAGTCTGTGATGCTCGGGTGCCTCACGCACCCGCTGGCAACTCCACAGTGCGACAGCGGCTCCTTCGCAAGAAGGACCACGGGGCTGATCGGTTTCGACAGCGCCTGTGAATCCACGAGAAGCGGGCCGAGGATGCAGGGTTATCTCGTGAACGCTCCCTGCAAAACAATAAGTGCCAATGCAAAGCGCACTGACTTCGCCCTCGCTGCGTAAGCGAGCCCGATAGTCCGTCAGGCCGTATGTGATTCCGATACGGATCCTGGCGTCATCTAGGAATCTTGCTGTGCGACGGCGTCTGGACGTCGTACGGGACTCTTCCCAGGCTGGGCTCGTCGACTTAGGTGTCTGTGACAAAGGTCGGAGCCGAGCAGAACGTCTGCACAGACTGCGCCCGGAGAAGGCGTGGAGACTCAGCGTTGGACGGGGGTTCGATTCCCCCCAGCTCCACTGGTCGCTGTCGCAAGAAGAACCCCCGCGTTCCCCACGAGAGTAGGGAGCGCGGGGGTTTCTTCATGCACTCGGGACTGTGGACGGCTGAGGCGTGCCCACATCTGCGGCGGACGCGCGCTGGGCGCGGCCAGCGTGGGCCGCGCCGTGTCGATCAATTCGGTTCGTCTTCGTCCGGCACCGCTGCGCCGCGTCGGACCCCGGCGAGCAGGAACTGCACCGCGACGACCAGGAAGTAGGTGGCCGTCGACACGAATCCGACCAGCGGCCAGGCGAGGTCGCCGTGCACGACCAGCGTGAGCAGGAAGGTGAGCAGGATGCTGGCGCCGACGGACGGCAGATGCAGGCCGCCCCAGACCTGGATGTCGCGATCGGTCGTCCGGTCCAGGGTGCCGCGGATCCCGCCGGAGGCGTAGATCCCGACGAGGCCGAAGGCGAGCGCCGCACCGATCAGGAGCAGCACGGCATCGACCGCCGACGGGAGTCCGTTCGCGTGGGTGGTCACCGCGCCCGCGGTCCACAGCGTCAGCGTGTAGCCGTGCGGCGCGGCGCTCGCGGCCACGACCGAACGAAGCTGCCGCCGATAGTCGGCCACCGACCTACCGCTCCTCGGCGTCCGTCACGGACGGAGCCTCGACGGACCCGTGCAGCTGCTCCAGGAAGGCGGCGTGCAGCACGCCGTTGGTGGCGAGCGCCGAGCGGGCGGAGAGCGTGGGCGTGCCGTCGAACGCGGTGGCGGTTCCTCCGGCCTCGGCGACGATCGCGAACGCGGCGGCGATGTCGTACTCCTTGACCCCGAACTCCGCGACCATGTCGATGCGGCCCTCGGCGAGCATCATGTACGAGAACACGTCGCCGTAGGCGCGGTCGCGCCACACCCGCCGGCTCAGCGCGACGAGCTGGTCGAGGTGCCCGGTCTCGTCCCACTGCGCGATGCTCTGGAAGCTCACGCTCGCATCGTCGAGGGATCCGACCTCCGACACCCGGATGGCCCGCGGCTCCGCGTCCGTCGATGCCCAGGCCCCGAGTCCGGGAGCGGCCCACCAGCGGCGGCCGAGCGCGGGCATGCTCACCACGCCGACGCGGGCGACGCCGTCCATGGCCAGGCTGATCATGGTGCCCCACAGCGGCACGCCGCGCAGGAAGTTCGCCGTGCCGTCGATCGGGTCGACGATCCACTGCCGGTGCGCATCGCCGGACGCGCCGTACTCCTCGCCGAGGATCCCGTCCTGCGGCCGCTCGGCCTGCAGGATCTCGCGGATCGCGCGCTCGGTCGCGAGATCGGCGTCGGTCACATGGGAGCGGTCCGCCTTGAGCGAGACGTGCAGATCGGCGGCGTCGAAGCGCGGCAGCGATTGCGCATCCGCGGCATCGGCAAGGCGGAGAGCGAGGTCGAGGTCGCTCTGGAAGTCGGCATCGTCACGGATCTCGGTCACGCCACCAAGGATACGGGTGCGCGGCGACCGGATCGTGGGCCGCCCGGGCCCAGCGTGCACACCGGGTCGCACGACATGCCAGCGATCCGAGACCGGGGGAGAGGCGAGGCCGGGGAGAGCAGTCCGGCCACCCGCGTGAGAGCCCGGTGAGAGCGCCCCTCGCGACGATGAGGGATCGAATCCGTTCCCCATCAGATCGAGGTCTCCCATGAAGAACTCAGCGCCGCTGCGCGTCACCGCGATCGTCGCGGCCATCGTGCTCTGCGGCATCTCCGCACTCACCGGCTGTTCCGCATTTCGCGACAACGCCGCCGCCGATGCGGCGGATCCGGCCGCGAGCAGCGCGCCCACCGACGATCCGCCCACGGCGGATCCGCCCGGGGCGGGCCACGCGCCCGTCTCCTACATCGTGAGCAATTGGACCGCATACACCATCAAGCAGGGGACGACCGACAGCAATGTCTCCGCGTCCGCATCGCAGATCGTCCCCAACTCCGCGGTCACGGTGGACCTGAACAGCGGCTCCAGCGGGCAGCTCGACTACAACGTCTACGACACCGATGGAACACCACTCGGCACGATCATCCTGGTCTTCAAGGACGATCTGAGCACGGGGCTCAGCATCTCCGCCGACCCGATGGGGAATTTCGGCCAGAACTTCAACATCTTCGGCGCGAACCTCCCGTTCGACATCGCGACCACTTCGGGGAGCACGGCCGTCTTCTTCGTCGACGGCGTCTGCCAGGGCTCCTTCGACAAGGGGGGATCCAGCATCGACCAGACCATCGTCAACGCGACCGACTACACGCTGACCCTGGACGCCGATCTCACGGCGTCGGCCTATTCGAACTGGTACCAGCCGCCGCCTGCCACGTTGCCGCCCGGGGGCTGCGCCGAGATCAACTCCTACAGCGATGCGCCGGTGATGGGGTACGGGTTCAGCGCGGTCTACTCGTTCGAGTCGAGCTTCGGCACCCAATGGGCGGTGTTCTCCAACGAGTGGTCGCCGCCGGTGTCCTCCACCGGTGGTCTGAGCAGAGAGAGTCACGTTTTCTCGACCAAGCCCGTGCTGACCGGCAACAGCTGGATGGGCACGCTCTCCGACTCGATGTTCATGTATGACAGCGGCATCTACAGCCAGGACGATCACGTGCACCTCAACACCGTGTTCGCCGCGCTCAACCCGAACTAGCCGACGCGCATCGACGTGCCCGTGCGCCCCGCCCGAGATTCAGGCGGGGCGCACGTGCACGTGCCGCAGCGCCGTCCGCAGCGCGAGGACCCCAGCGGCCGCGACGACGGCCAGCCCCGCCCAGTAGATCCCGTCCGCGGTCGAGAGGGCGGCCGGACCCGCCTCCCGGGCGAAGGCCTCGGCATAGCCGTGGACGTGCCAGCCGGCGCCGGTCGCCAGCATCGCGAGGATCTGGGCGATGCCGCCCATGGAGTCCCAGAGGGCGTGCAGCAGCACCACCCCGGCGGCGCCGCCGACCAGGCGCAGGAGCGCCTGCGGACGCAGCGGACCGCGCAGCGCCTCGAACAGCACGGCGCCGAGGATCGCGGTCCACAGCACATGGCCGGCCGGGGCGAGCGCGGCGCGCAGAGCCTCGGTCTGCAGGACCGCGACCACGCCGAGGGCATGGCTGCCGAGCGCCGCGCTGTACGCGTAGCCCGCCGACTCGAACGCCGCGAAGCCGGCGCCGACCGCCGCACCGAGACAGGCGCCCTGGCGCGCGCTCTTCGGCGTCACCGCGAGCCCGACGCCGAGGACGATCACGCCCTTCACGAGCTCCTCGATCACGCCGACGCCGACGTAGACCCACAGGTCGTCGGCAAGGCGCGACTCCAGCAGTGACGCGGCGAGCACGCCGCCGACGCCCCCGATCGCGAACGCGAACGCGATCCGGCGCGCGGTGAGGGTGCCGGTCGCCCGCTCCATCGCGAACGCGGCCACGGTGCTCGGCACCAGGAAGCTCCCGATCAGGATGAGGGTCGGCATGAGCAGCGGATCCCGGGTCGCGAACGTCACCGCGGCCGCGAGGATCCACAGTCCGAAGCCGACGGCGAAGCCCTTCCACCACAGCCCCCGGCGGGGGAGCGGGTCGAGCGGGGTCACGACCCGTCGCCCAGCCATGCGGACGCGGCGGCGAGCATCGTCTGCATCCCGATCTCGAGCGTGGGGCGGATGACCGGGGCGAAGGCGGGGCTGTGGTTCGAGGGCAGCTCGTGCACGGTCCCTGCGGCCTCCGCGGCGGCGAACGCGTCCGGATCCGTCCCTCCGACGAACCAGAACACGGACGGGACGCACCAGGCCGTCCCGAAGGCGCCGAAGTCCTCGCTCGCCGTGGCCGGCGGCGACTCGATCACCGCGTCGGGATCCAGCACGGTGCGCAGGGCCGCGGCGACGCGCAGGGTCGCCGCGGGATCGTTCACGGTGAGCGGATGCGCGCCGAGGTCGATCACGTCGGGCTCGGCCACGGCGCCCGCCCCCGCCGCCGTGGCCGAGACCACACGCCGGATGCCCGAGAGCAGGCGCCGGCGGACGTCCTCGTCGAAGGTGCGCACGTTGAGCTTGAGCACCGCCTCGTCGGGGATGACGTTGTCGCTGTTGCCGGCCTGCACCGACCCGACCGTGAGGACTGCGCTCTGCCGCATGCCGGTCTCGCGGGAGCGCAGCGTCTGCAGGTTCATGATCGCCGAGGCCGCCATCACGACCGGGTCGATGCTGTTCTCCGGGGCGGATCCATGCGCGCCCCGGCCGTGCAGGTGCACCTCGAGGCTGTCGGACGCCGACATCGCGGTGCCGGCCGTCCAGGCCGCCGAACCGGCCGGTGCGGGGATCACGTGCTGCCCCAGCACGACGTCGGGACGGGGGAACCGGTCGAGCAGGCCGTCGGCGATCATCGCGGCCGCCCCTTCGCCGGTCTCCTCGCCCGGCTGGAAGACCAGCAGCACGGTGCCGCTCCAGCGGTCCCGGTGGTGCGCGAGCAGCCAGGCCGCGCCGAGCAGCCACGTGACGTGCATGTCGTGCCCGCAGCTGTGCGCGACGAATCCGGTCCGGCCGGACGGATCCGTGCCCTGCGCCTGGCTGGCGTAGTCCAGGCCGGTCGTCTCCTGCATCGGCAGGGCGTCCATGTCGGCGCGCAGCAGCACGGTGGCGCCGCCGCCGTTCGCGAGGACCCCGACGACGCCGGTCCCGCCGACCCCCGTCGTCACCGCGCACCCGAGCTCGGCCAGCCACGCCTCGACGATCCCCGCGGTGCGCGTCTCCTGCATGGACAGCTCGGGATGGGCGTGCAGGTCGCGGTAGAGCGCGTCCAGCCGATCGAGGACCGCGGTCGGCGGCGCCGGGAAGAGCGCGGTGTGCCAGACCGGGGACGAGGCCGGGGAAGAAGAAGCAGACATGTCGTTTCCTCACTGTGCGAGCGTGCCGAGGGCGAGGCCTAGGAACCACGCGATGAAACCCAGATAGATGAGACGCTCGGCGAGGCCGAAGACCCTGCGGAGCAGCGGCACGGCGGAGGAGGCGATCACCGCGATCGACCCGAGCGTCATCATCGCCGCCGTGATCGCCGTGCCGAGGGCCAGGGACGCGTCTCCGGCGGCCGTGAGCGGACCGACGGCGGTGAGCGCAGCCGCGGTGACGGTGGCGAACGCCGCCACCGCGAGGAGGCCGTGCAGGCGCCCCCGCCCGGTCCGGGGCGTCCCGGGACGATCCATCGGCACGAGCGGGATGACCAGGCGCGCGGCGGCGAAGATCCACAGCAGCGTCACAGACACGCCGGTCCCCGCTCGTGCGCCGAGCAGCATCGCGCTCGCGCCGCCGGCGACCGCGGCGGAGAGGGCGGCGACCGCGTACGCGCCTCGCGCCCTGGTCAGGGCGTACGCGCTGACCGGATCGGAGAGCGGCGAGAGGCCCGTCGGCATCGCGTGCGCGACGATCAGGGCGATGAGCAGGATCAGGCAGGCCGCCGTCCCCGTGACTGCCGCAGCGTTCATGTCCGTCTCCGATCCTCGACCGGGCCCGTGCGCCCGTCCTGCTCCGCGGCGGGCGGGAGCCCGTCGCGCACGACGAGTCTGCGAGGCGGCGCTCTCATCGCACTCTCATGACGTCCCGGCCCGGGATCCGGGCGGAGGAGACGGCGGGCCGTGCCGCCGTGGAGTCGTCTCATCCGGCCCGCCGCGGGAGCCCGGGTCGATAGGATTCAGGCGTGCAGATCCACGATCTGGGCCGGCTCGAGATCGAGTCCGCGCCGGGGCGCGCGGCGGTCGTCGTCGGGGCGAAGCAGATCGCGCTCCTGTCCGCGCTGTGCGCCCTGCGCGGCACCCGGGTGTCCATCGATCTCCTCCGCGAAGCCGCGTGGGGAGAGCGGGCGGCGGTCGCCGACGCGACGATCGAGAACCACGTCTGGCGGCTGCGCAGGACGATGGAGCCGGGCGTCTCCGCGGCGCGGTCGTGTCTGCGGCACGAGGAGGGCGGCTATCGTCTGGACCTGCCGCCGGAGGCGGTCGACTCGGCGCTGTTCGAGACGCTGTCCGACGCCGCGCGCGAGGCGGGGCTGCGCACCGACTACCACCGCGTGCGGGAGCTGTGCGAACGCGCCCTGGCGCTGTGGCGCGGCGATCCGTTCGTCTCGATCGGGCACGCGCCGCGCTTCGAGACGGCTGTCGACCGCCTCGCCGAGATCCGTGTGCAGCTCGAGGAGCGCCGGGTGGACGCGCTGCTCGCGCTCGGCGACGCCGAGCAGGCCGCGCTGGAGGGGGCGCGGCTGACCGCTCTCTCTCCGTTCCGGGAGAATCTGTGGGCGCAGTGGATGACCGCGCTCGTCCGCCTCGGGCGCGTCGAGGAGGCGCTGTCGGTGTTCCAGAGGGTCCGCTCGGTGCTCCGCGAGGAACTCGGCCTGGACCCCGGCCCGCGGCTGCAGGAGCTGCAGCGCGCGATCATCGCGCAGGAGGATCCGGACGCGCAGGAGGACCCGGATCCGCAGCGGCCGACGCGACCCGCACCCCTCGCCTCCGTGCGACCGCCGGAGCATCCGTGGCCGCTTCTCGGGCGGGACGTGGAGGCGGCCGCGATGGCGACGGCGATCCGGGAGGGCCGGGTCGTGGTGATCCAGGGCGCCGTCGGCGCGGGGCGCACCCGGATGCTCGAGGAGGCCATGCGCGTGGCCCACGACGCGGGGAGCACCGTGCTGCGCTTCGCCGGCACCCGCAGCGCGGCGAGCGTGCCGCTCGGCGTCTTCGCGGATCTCGTGCCGCTGCGGAGCCGGCCGGTGGAACTGCTGGCCATGCTGCAGAGCTGCGCGACGGCGCTGCGGGAGCGCGCGTCCGGACGGCCGCTGCTGGTGTGCGTCGACGATGCGCAGCTTCTGGACGACTCGTCGGCGGCGCTGCTCCTGCACCTCGCGTCGACCGGCGACATCCGGGTCGCCTGCACCGTCAGGGTTCCGGACCCCGTGCCGGACGCGATCGGCGCGCTCGTGCGGGATCCGGGCGCGCATCTCGTGACGCTCGGACCGCTGGACGAAGAGGACACCGTGCGACTGTTCGAGCAGGTGCTCGGGGGACCGGCCGACGGGCTCCTGCACCGGTGGGCGTATCGCACGACGCAGGGCAACGCCTTCCATGCGGTCGCGCTCGCCCGGGGTCTGCGGGACGATGCGACGCTGCGCCGGCAGGACGGGCGCTGGGTCGCGGACAGCGTGCCGCCGATCCCTCCGTCGCTGGGCTCGCTCGTGCAGGACGCGCTCGAGCGCCTCGACGGTCCCGAGCGCGATCTCGTGGATCGGCTGGCGTTCGCGGAGCCGATGCGCCTGGCTGCGCTGACCGAGGACGCCACGCCGCTGGTCGCGCTGGAGGAGCAGGGCCTCGTGGTCGTCGAGAGCCGGGGCCATGAGCGGCGTGTGGCCCTCGCGCACCCGCTGCTGTCCGTCGTGCTCCGCGAGACGCTTCCGCCGCTGCGCGCCTGGCAGGTCAGACGAGACCTGATCGCGCGGTTCGCCGCGCGCGACGATCTGGCGCCCGACGAGCGCCTGCACGTGGCGACCTGGCGGATGGAGACGGGGGAGCCCGGCGGGTCCGCGCAGGCGATCGACGCCGCCCGGCTCGCGCTGTCCTTCAACGATCCGGCGCTCGTCCTGCGCCTGCTCGGGCAGATCGACGGCGAGGACGGCGACGAGGCCCACGGGGACATCGACGCGCGGCTGCTGCGCGCCCAGGCGCACATGATGCGACGCGAGCAGGACGAGGCCGCGGCGGTCCTGCAGGGGGCCGAGCTGGCGCTGCGCACCGCGGAGCAGGGTGCGGTGTACCTCGAGACGCAGATCGAGATCGAGCGCTTCGGCCGCTCGCGGCTGGACCTGCCCGCCCTGTTCCTGCGGGCGCCGCGGTGGTGGCCGGACGACGCGGAGTGGACGCATCTCGTCGAGCGGCTCCGGCTGCGGGATGCGATCTTCGAGGCGCAGGCCGTGGCCGAGACGATCGACGAGGAGATGGAGCCGTCGGAGTCGACGCGTCTTGGTGCGCTCTACTACTCCGGGCGCCTGATCCAGGCGCGGGCGCTGGCGGCGCAGATCGTGCGGGATCCGCCCCTGCTCACCCTGGACGAGGTGGCGTCGGCGGCGATCGCCGCGCGCGTCGAGCTGGACCGCGGCGACGAGCTCGATCGGCTGGAGAGCCGGCTGTCGCGGATGCGCGTCCTCGCGTACGACGCGGACGATCCGGCCGCCGCGGGGATCGCCGCCGCCAAGATCGCCGACCTCCGGATGCTGCAGGGGGAGGCGGCGCAGGCGCGCGAGCTGTACGCCGAGGCGGCGCGGCAGTGGGAGCGGCGGGATCCGATCGCGCTGCGCGCCTCGGCCTGGTCCGGGATCTCGGTCGCGGCGGCGCAGCTGGGCGATGCGGAGGGGGCGCTCCAGGCCCTCCTCCGGCTGCGCGAGATCGCCGGGGAGACGCTGCGCGCGCACCTGGTGCCGTATGTGGCGACGGCGGAGGCGGCGCACGCGGCGAGCGTCGGCGATACGGCGGCGGCGACCGCGCACCTCGACCAGGCGGTGGCCCGGCTCGCCGCGAGCCCGATGCACCTCGCCCGGCTGCACTACGAACGGGTGCTGCTCGGGCTGCCGGTGGACGGCGAGGTCGTCCGGGCGATGCGGATGGCGGCGGACGCGTCGGACTCGCCGCTCATGAGCCTGTACGCGCGGCACAGTGAGGCCCTGATCCGCGCCGACGCGAGCGGTCTGAGAGCGGCGGCGCAGGGCTTCCGGACCCTCGGCGTCACCGCCTACGCGGAGCGAGCGCTCGCCGACGCGGACCGGTGGGCGTGAGCGGGCGGACGCGACACGCCAGGGATCCCTCCGAAGCCCGCGCCGATTTCGCATCCGACCCGTGCACTGGTAACGTTATTCCTCGGCCGGGGAACCGGCCCGCCGAGCACCTCTAGCTCAATCGGCAGAGCAACTGACTCTTAATCAGTGGGTTCTGGGTTCGAGTCCCAGGGGGTGCACCAGCGCAGAAGGCCCGGTCGGAATCATCTTCCGACCGGGCCTTCTGCATGCATGGCGTGCTCAGTAGACTCGCGCCATGACCGATGGGGACGGGACCGCGGAGCACCCGTGGCGGCTGCGCACCGCGCCGGGCTCGAGCGAGTACACGATGCACCGGGACGGCGACGAGCTCGTGTGCCAGGTGGGCTCGACCACGCTGCGCTACCAGGCGAGGGCGATCGAGGATCTGCATGCCTGGCTGGTTGCGCAGGGGGAGTGGGTCCCGCTGGGCGCGGCGGACGAGCAGAAGCCGGCGGTGGAGGGGACCGTGGAGGCGTTCGGCCGGGCGGAGGACAATCCCGTCGGCGGCTGGTACGGGCTGCGCAAGGGGTACCGCGGGCGCTTCGGCATGTACTTGCCGCCGCTGCTCGAGCAGCTCGGGCTCGTCGAGCTCGAGCACAACGCGCGGAACAATCGCGTGCGCGCGCTCTGAGCTCCTTCTGCCGCGATCAGACCACGCGCACCGAGAGCAGCTGATACCCCTCCGGCACCTTCGCCTCGAGTGCGGCCATGTCGTCGGCCTCGATCTCGCGCACGCCGTCGCGGCGGACGATCGTGCCCTCGGCGGTGAGCACCGTGTCCTTCTTCGCCATCGCGACGGGCGCGGAGGCGAGCTCCCAGCCCGCGGGGGTCTGGGCGGCGAGCAGGTCCTGGATCTCGTCCAGCTCCTCCGCCTGCACGGTCGCGGTCTTGGATTCGACGGGACGGATGACACCGATCAGCATGCTTCCAGCGTAGAGCGACCCACGGACGACGGAACCCGCCCGCACGAATCGTGCGGACGGGTCCCGTGCGGCGGGCCCGGCCGGTCCGGTGGACCGCCCGGGCCGTCTTTCAGGCGGCGTCGCCGATGAGGATCGCCTCGGCGTCCTCCGCGGCGTCATGGGAGCCGCGATCGATGTGTGCGAGCGCGCCGCGGCCGATCAGCACCACGAGCGCCGCGATGACCACCGAGGCCCCGGCGAACAGGTAGGGCACGGTGTCGCCCCAGAGGTGCGATAGGAACGCGGCGGCCGGCGGGGCCACGGCGCCGCCGATGAAGCGGACCGCGGAGTAGGCCGACGACGCCACCGCGCGGGGCAGGTCCGTGGCCTCCATGACCGCCTCGGTGAGCACGGTGTTCATGATGCCGAGCAGCAGACCGCCGACGATGATGCAGATCACCAGCGCCATCGGGATGGCGACCAGGATCCCCGCGACGATCAGGTCGATCGCCAGCAGCGGCAGCACGAGCAGGATGATCCGGGTGATCGGCATCCGGCGCAGCAGGATCGGCGCCACCCACACGCTCGTCACCGCCAGGGCCACGCCCCAGCCGAAGAACGTCAGGCCGATGCCGATCGCGCTGAATCCCAGCGGGAACGGCGAGAACGCCAGCAGCACGAAGAAGCCGATGTTGTAGAACAGCGCGGCGACGGCCAGCACGCCCAGCGCGGGACGGCCGAGGGCCTTGAACGGGGCCGAGAACGGCACCGGCTCGCGCTTCTCGAACGGGCCGCGCAGCAGGGTGAGCACGGCGATGAAGCCGATGGCCATGAGCACGACGACGCCGAAGAACGGGCCCTGCCACGCGACCTCGCCGAGGAGGCCGCCGAGCAGCGGGCCGATCGCGATGCCGAGGCCGAGGGCAGCCTCGTACAGGATGATGGCGGCGCTGGAGCCGCCGGACGCGGCGCCGACGATCGTCGCGAGCGCCGTGGAGATGAACAGCGCGTTGCCCAGGCCCCAGCCGGCGCGGAACCCGATGATCGCGTCGACGCTGCCGCTCAGCGCGCAGAACAGGGCGAAGACGACGATGAGGGCGAGCCCGACCAGCAGCGTGGCCTTCGCGCCGATGCGGCTGGAGATCCAGCTGGTGAACAGCATCGCCACGCCGGTGACGAGCAGATAGCTGGTGAACAGCAGCTCGGTCTGCACCGGCGTCGCCTTCAATGAGGCGGCGATCGCGGGGAGGATCGGGTCGACCAGACCGATCCCCATGAAGGCCACGACGCAGGCGAAGGCGACCGCCCACACCTGGGCCGGCTGTCGCCAGACGGATACCGAAGAACCGGTGGAACTCAACGTGCTGTCCTTTCCAGAAGCGAATGCGTGCGCAGGATCTCCGCGGCGCGGGCGAGATGGTGCCAGTCCGTGTCGTCGAGGTCGCTGAATCGCGGAGCGAGGATCCGTTGGATCTCGTCGCGCCAGGCGTGCAGGGCGCGACGCCCTTCGGCTGTGATGGTCACCACCGTGGCGCGGGAATCCTCCGGGTCGGGGGAGCGCAGCACGAGCCCTTCGTGCTCGAGCTGCCCGATCATCCGGGTCATGCCGGGCTGCGTCGTGCGACTGGCTCGCGCCAGTTCGCCCACGCGCTGCCCGTCGCCGCCGTCGAGCAGGCTCAGCGCCCGCCACTGTGCCGCAGGAGCGTCGTTGCCGGCCTCCTGCGCGGCGATCCGGGTGAGTGCGTGCGTCGAGAAGACGATCGACTGCAGGATCTCTCCGTGATTCATAACTGAAGTATATACCTAATGGTATGTAAATGGCAACGGTGTGACTGCGCCGGCAGATGCCGGGCTCAGCGTGCGGCGCGGCCGGCGATCCGTGCGGAGAGCTGATGGGCGTGCGCGAGCAGCGTGCGTCCCAGCATGGGCAGCCGATCGGGTCCGAAACGGAACTCCACGCCGGTGAGGCTCAGCGCCCACTCGGGGCGGCCATCGCGGTCGAACACGGCGGCGCCCATGCCCCAGCTGCCCGACACGATGAGGCCGGGGTTGACGGCGTATCCGCGCGCCTTGGTCTCGTCCAGGCGCCGACGCAGCGGCTTCTCCGCATGCGTGCGGCCCCAGCGCTCGCCGAGGTCGGGGTGGCGTGCCAGGTACGCATCCACATCGTGGTCGGGCAGGAACGACAGGATCGCGAGCCCGGCGCTCGCGACCCCGAGCGGGAACCGCACCCCCTCGCTCAGCACGAAGGAGCGGATCGGGAAGGCTCCCTCCTCGCGCAGCAGGCAGACCGTCTCATCCGCCCGGCGCACCGAGAGGAACGCGCTCTCCTCCGTCTTCACCGCGAGCGAGCGCACGATGTCCCGGGCGATCTCGGTGATGTCGTAACGCGCTGCGGCCACTGTTCCCATGAGGTACAGCTCGGGGCCGGGCATCCAGAGGGCGGTGTGCGGATCCTGATCCACGAGGCCCTCGGCGCGCAGCGCGGTCAGCAGCCGGTGCGCGGTCGAGCGGCTGAGGCCCGAGGTCTCCGAGAGCCGCTGCAGCGCGGCGCCGTCGGGGGAGGCGGTGACCAGGCGCAGCAGTCCTGCCGCGCGCGCGATCGCCTGCGCACCCGGCACGGAACGCTTGATCGAAGACGACTGTTCCATGATGTGGACGCTACTGACGACGGTGCCCACATCGCAAGCGCGGACTTGAGCGCCTTCGTCGCGCGGCGCAGAGTGGGGGTGGAACCTCACGAAGGAGTGACGCGTGATCGACAAGCAATGGGCTTCCGCGGCGGACGCGGTGGCCGACATCCCCGATGGCGCCTCGCTCGCGGTCGGCGGCTTCGGGCTCTCCGGCAACCCGAGCGCGCTGATCGCCGCGCTGCTCGCGCAGGGGACGTCGGGCCTCAGCGTGGTCAGCAACAACTGCGGCGTCGACGACTGGGGGCTCGGGCTGCTGCTCGGCGCGCAGCGGATCCGCAAGATGACCTCGTCGTATGTGGGCGAGAACAAGGAGTTCGAGCGCCAGTTCCTGTCCGGTGAGCTCGAGCTCGAGCTGACGCCGCAGGGCACGCTCGCCGAGAAGCTGAGGGCGGGTGGATCCGGCATCGCCGCGTTCTACACCCAGACCGGCGTCGGCACCCAGGTCGCGGAGGGCGGCCTGCCGCGGCGCTACGCCGCCGACGGTTCGGTCGCGGTCGCCTCTCCCACGAAGGACGTGCGCACCTTCGAGGTGCACGGGCGGCCGCGCGAGTTCGTGCTCGAGGAGGCGATCACGACCGACTTCGCGCTCGTGCACGCCGCTCTCGGCGACCGGCAGGGCAACCTGATCTTCAACAAGGCCGCACGCAACTTCAATCCGCTCGCCGCGATGGCGGGCCGGGTCTGCATCGCGCAGGTCGAGCGACTGGTCGAACCAGGGGAGCTGGATCCGGATCGGATCCATCTGCCCGGCGTGTACGTGCATCGCGTGGTCGAGGTCGGATCCGACATCGAGAAGCGCATCGAGCGGCGCACCGTGCGCCCTTCGGCGAGCTCAGGGACCGGGACGGGCTCAGGGACCGGGACGCACTCACGGACCGGGTCGAGCTCAGGGACCGGGCCGAGCTCGGGGAACGGGGAGGCCTGACATGGCTCTGACACGCGACGAGATGGCGGCGCGCGCCGCCCGCGAGCTGGCCGACGGCTCCTACGTGAACCTCGGCATCGGGCTGCCCACGCTCGTGCCGAACTATGTGCCGGAGGGCGTCACCGTGGTGCTGCAGTCCGAGAACGGCATCCTCGGTGTCGGGCCGTATCCCACCGAGGACGCGGTCGACCCCGACCTCATCAACGCCGGCAAGGAGACCGTCACCACGCTGCCCGGTGCGGCCTACTTCGACTCGGGGCTCAGCTTCGGCATGATCCGCGGCGGCAAGATCGACGCCGCCATCCTCGGCGCGATGCAGGTGAGCGCGAACGGCGACCTCGCGAACTGGATGATCCCCGGGAAGATGGTCAAGGGGCCCGGAGGCGCGATGGACCTCGTGCACGGCGCGGGGCGTGTGATCGTGCTGATGGAGCACGTCGCCCGCGACGGCTCCGCGAAGATCGTGGACGAATGCTCGCTGCCGCTCACCGGCCGCGCCGTGGTGCATCGGATCATCACGGATCTGGCCGTGATCGACGTCACACCGGAGGGACTGCGGCTCGTGGAGCTCGCACCAGGGGTGAGCGTGCAGGACGTGCAGGATGCGACCCAGCCGACGCTGCTGGTCGCGGAAGGGCTGGAGTGATCATGAGTGCGGACGACATCGTCATCGTCGCGGCGGCGCGCACGCCGCAAGGGCGTCTGAAGGGTCAGCTGGCGTCGTTCACGGCGCCGGAACTGGGGTCGTTCGCGATCCGCGGCGCCCTCGAGCAGGGCGGGGTCGACCCGGCCGAGATCGACGCCGTGATCGTGGGGCAGGTGCTCGCCGCCGGGTCCGGGCAGAACGCCGCCCGCCAGGCCGCGATCGGCGCGGGCATCGGCTGGGACGTGCCCTCGCACTCGGTGAACAAGGTCTGCCTGTCGGGACTCACGGCCATCATCGACGCCGCGCGGATGATCCGCACCGGTGACGCCGTCACCGTGGTCGCCGCCGGCATGGAGTCGATGACCCGCGCGCCCCACCTCCTGATCGGCTCCCGTGACGGCTGGACCTACGGATCCATCGAGGTGCTCGACCACATGGCGTACGACGGGCTCACCGACGCCTACGACAAGGAGAGCATGGGGGCGTCGACCGAGCGGCACAATCCGCGATTCGGCGTCTCCCGCGAGGCGCAGGACGAGGTCGCGGCGCGTTCGCACCAGCGTGCGGCCGCGGCGCGGGACGCGGGCGTATTCGACGCCGAGATCGTGCCGGTGCACGTTGTGCAGAAGCGCGGTGAGCCGGTCGTGCTCACCGCCGACGAGGGGATCCGCCCGGAGACGACGGTCGAGACCCTTGCCGGATTGCGCCCGGCCTTCGCCGTGGGCGGATCCATCACGGCGGGCAACTCGTCCCAGATCTCGGACGGCGCCTCCGCGGTGGTGGTCACCACGCGCGCGAACGCCGAGGCGCAGGGCTGGCCGGTGCTGGTGACGGTCGGGGCGAGCGGTCAGACCGCCGGCCCCGACAACTCCCTGCAGGAGCAGCCGGCGAACGCCATCCAGCGGGCGCTGGACAAGCAGGGCATCACGGCGGCGGAGCTGGATCTGGTCGAGATCAATGAAGCCTTCGGGGCGGTGGTCGCGCGCTCCGAGACGGCGCTGGGCCTGGATCCGGAGATCGTCAACGTGCATGGCGGCGGCATCGCGATCGGGCACCCGATCGGCGCGAGCGGCAACCGGCTGGCCGTGCACATTGCGCACGAGCTCGTGCGCCGCGGCTCCGGAACCGCCGTGGTCGCGCTGTGCGGCGGCGGCGGGCAGGGCGAGGCGCTCATCCTCACGCGCTGAGCCGGAAGGCGGCTCGACCGGGGCTCCCGTCGCAGATGATGCCGCTCAGACCCGTTCGGAACGACGTCTTCTGCGACGGGAGCGGCTTCGGGCGCTCCCGTAGGATCGGCGCATGACCACGATCCGGGCTCTGACGGCGGCCGACCGCGACGACTGGCTGCCGCTCTGGCAGGCGTACCTGACGTTCTACGAATCGGTGCTCGCCGAGGACGTCACCGCATCGACCTTCGCGCGGATCGCGGATCCTGCGGGCGACATCAACGGCGCGATCGCCCGAGACGACGAGGGCCGCGCGGTCGGGATCGTGCACTGGTTCGCGCATCCGGCCACCTGGTCGAAGACCGGCTACACCTACCTGGAGGATCTGTTCGTGGATCCGTCCGTCCGCGGAGGCGGCGTCGGCCGGGCGCTGATCGCGCATGTGACGGACGCCGCCCGCGCCGCCGGCAGCGCCAAGGTCTACTGGCTGACGGCCGAGGGCAACGCCACCGCGCGGACGCTCTACGATCGGGTCGCCGAGCGCAGCGGCTTCATCCACTACCAGATCGACCTCGCCTGAGATTCCCGGTCCCCGAGCCTGCCTCATCCGGTCCCTGAGCCTGTTGAAGGGTCCAGAGTCCGATCGAGCCCGTGCCGGTCCCTGAGCCTGTCGAAGGGCCCGGAGCGGTGTCGCGCCGGATCAGGCCTTGTCGGCCTTGCGCTGCGCCTTGAGCTCGGCCTTCAGCTCCTTCTTCGCGCGCTTGTACTGCACCGGCGCGACGGGGGAGTCGTAGGCGACGGACTCACCGCGCTCATCGCGACGGAAGTCGACGATCGCGCCGACCGCGAGGGCGATCGTGATGCCCCAGCTCAGCCACGCCAGCACCGCACGCCAGGTGATCGGCGCCTCGCGAGTTCCGCGCAGCAGCGCGATCCCGCTGGTGATCGCGCTGAAGAGCCCGCTCGCGAAGAGGTAGTTGCGCATGCGGTCGAGTCTAACCAGCGCGGATCCGGTCCTGCCGGATCCGCGCCCCGGGGAATCCGGCCGGCTCGGTACACTGGGCCGATCACCGTTGTGCATTACCGGCCGCCGGCTCTTCCGGCGGAAAGCGGCGGCACCTGAATCGCGTCGGCACCCGTGGCCCGACGCCAGAGACCTCCTCCGCCATGACCTCTCCGCGCACGTCGTCCGTCCCCGCCGCACCGAACCTGTTCCGCCGCGTCGGGCTGTCCTACTTCGTCATCGCCTTCATCGCGCGCCTGCCGTTCGCGATGATGGTCGTCGGCGTGCTCACCGTCGTGGTGGCCGCCCGCGAGTCCGTGGGACTCGGCGGGCTCACCTCCGCCGCGGTCGGCATCGGCACCGCCTGCTTCGGTCCGCTTCTCGGCGCCGCCGCCGATCGCCGCGGGCAGCGGATCGTCCTGGCGATCGTCGCAGTGGCGAACGCCGCGGCCCTCGTGGGCTTCACCCTGGTGGTCTACTCCTCGGCCGCCGAGCCGTTCGTGCTGCTGAGCGCGTTCGCGATCGGCGCGACCGCCCCGCAGGTCTCGCCGATGTCGCGGTCCCGGCTGGTCACGCTCATCAGCGAGCAGGTGCCGGCAGAGCGCCGCGCGCGCACCACCTCGTCGACGATGTCGTACGAGTCGGCGGCCGACGAGACCGTGTTCGTCTTCGGCCCGTTCCTCGTCGGAGTACTGGCCACGGCGATCGCGCCCTGGATGCCGCTGGTGATCGCCGCAGCGCTCATCCTCGTGTTCGTCGGCGCCTTCGCCCTGCATCCCACCGCGGCGCACGTCTCCGTGCAGCGCGGCGCCGACGGGCGGGCCGCCTCACGGGTCTCCGAGCTGTTCCGTCCGCGCCTGCTCGTCGTCGTCGCCGGCATGCTCGGAGTCGGCGTCTTCTTCGGCGCCATGCTCACCTCGCTCACCGCATTCATGACCGAGCACGGCCGCCCCGAGGAGGCGGGACTGCTCTACGGCGCCCTCGGCGTCGGATCCGCGATCCTCGCGCTCGGCGTCGCGTTCCTGCCCGCGCGGTTCGCGCTGCCCGCGCGCTGGCTGCTGTTCGCCGGGATCCTGTTCGCCGGCAGCCTGACACTGATCTGGGTGCACGACCCCCTGGCGATGCTCCTCGCGCTCGCCGTCATGGGCTGCGGGATCGGCCCCACGCTCGTGACGCAGTTCAGCCTCGGCGCCGCGTTCGGGCCCTCCGACCGATCGGCCACGGTGATGACGATGCTCGGCTCCGCCCTGATCGTCGGGCAGGCGATCGGCGCCGTGGTGACGGGCCAGGTGGCCGACATCGCCGGAGCGCAGCCGTCGCTGCTGCTGCCGGTGGTCGCGGCGGGCCTGGTCCTGGTCGCAGGCGTGGCCAACGCCGTGCTCGCGCGAGGCCGCCGCACCGTCTGACGTGCTGCGGGCCGGGGCCGTCGCGCCGCACCGTGACGCGCGCCGACGCCGATGCGCCCGGGATCGCTAGCCTGGAGGAGGCATCCGCCGCTGCCGTGAGGAGCGTTCCCATGACTTCGTCCACACCCACCGCGTCGTTCGTGATCGTCGCGAACCGTCTCCCGGTCGACCGCGTGCAAGGCCCCGACGGCGAGGAGATCTGGCGACGCTCGCCGGGCGGGCTCGTGGCTGCCCTCGAGCCGGTCATGCAGGCCGTGGACGGCGCCTGGGGGGGCTGGGCCGGTCAAGCGGACCTCGAGCTCAAGCCGTTCACCGAGGACGGCATCCGCCTGCTGCCTGTGACGCTGTCGGCGCGCGACGTCGAGGAGTACTACGAGGGATTCTCGAACGACACGATCTGGCCCTTGTACCACGATGTGATCGCCCCGCCGCAGTTCCACCGGGAGTGGTGGGACGCCTATGTGCGGGTGAACCGGCGCTTCGCGGACCGGGCCGCGAGCGCGGTGGCGCCGGGCGGCACGGTGTGGGTGCACGACTATCAGCTGCAGCTCGTTCCGGCGATCCTGCGCGAGCTGCGCCCCGACCTCACCATCGGCTACTTCCATCACATCCCGTTCCCCGCGCACGGGCTCTACGCACAGCTGCCCTGGCGCGACCAGGTGCTGCAGGGCCTGCTGGGCGCCGACGTGGTCGGCTTCCAGCGCGCGCAGGACGCGACGAACTTCCTCGCGGCGGTGCGCCGTCGACTGCGCCTGGACGTCAAGGGCGCGGCCGTGTCGGTGCCCTACGGCGGGCCGCGCACGGCGGTGGCCCGCGCGTTCCCGATCTCGATCGACACGACCCCGTACACCGCGCTCGCCGCACGCCCCGACGTGCGCGCCCGCGCCGCGGAGATCCGCGAGGGCCTCGGCAGCCCGAAGAAGATCCTGCTCGGCGTCGACCGGCTCGACTACACCAAGGGGATCCGGCACCGGATCAAGGCGTTCGGCGAACTGCTGGACGCCGGGCGGATCTCCGTGGAGGACGTCACGCTGGTGCAGGTGGCGAGCCCGAGCCGGGAGCGGGTCGACGCCTATGTGCAGCTGCGCGACGAGATCGAGCTGGCCGTCGCACGCATCAACGGCGACCACGACACCATGGACCACACGGCGATCCGCTACCTGCATCAGGGTTTTCCGCGCGAGGAGATGGTGGCCCTCTACCTCGCCGCCGACGTGATGCTCGTGACCGCCCTGCGGGACGGCATGAACCTCGTCGCGAAGGAGTACGCGGCCACCCGCGACGATCACCGCGGCGTGCTCGTGCTCAGCGAGTTCACCGGCGCCGCCGATGAGCTGCGCCAGGCGGTGCTGGTGAACCCGCACGACATCGAGGGGCTCAAGGACGCGATCATGCAGGCGGTCGAGATGCCGCCGAGGGAGCAGTCCCGGCGGATGAGGGCGCTGCGCAAGCGCGTGCTGGAGAACGATGTGAACGCCTGGTCGCGGGACTTCCTCGCGGCCCTCGAGAACGTACGGAGCGCACGATGACCCGAGACTGGACAGCCGCCGCCGAGACCGACCCCGCGCTCGCCGCGATCGCACGCACCCCGCGACTGCTGGTCGCGCTCGACTTCGACGGCACGGTGTCGCCGCATGTGGTCGACCCGATGGCGGCGCGGGCGCTGCCCGCGGCCGTGGCCGCGGTGGACCGCCTGGCCGCGCTGCCGGACACGTTCGTGGCCTATGCCTCGGGCCGGAGCCTGCACGACCTGCGCGAGATCACCGAGCACGAGGACGGATCCCGGATCCTGCTGGCGGGATCCCACGGCGCCCAGTTCTGGTTCCCGGACACGGGGGAGGAGACGGATCTCTCCACCGCACCGGCCGACCGGGACGAGGTGATCGCCGAGCTGCGCGAGCTGATCGCGGATCTGGACGGCGTCGCGTATGAGCCGAAGACCTTCGGGTTCGGGGTGCACACGCGCTCGGCCGGCCCCGGGCAGGAGGAGATCGCCTTCCTCCGGGTGGAGAAGTGGGCGCCGGAGCGCATCCCGTCCTGGCGGCGACGCACCGGGCATCACCTGCGGGAGTACTCCTGGCGCGACGAGGGCAAGGACGCGGCGCTGAGCCGCTTGCGCGCGCACGTCGGCGCCACGGCGGTGCTGTTCGCCGGAGACGACGTCACCGATGAGGACGGCATGCGCACCCTGCACGGCGCCGACCTGGGCGTGCGGATCGGCGCCGGCGAGACCGCGGCAGGCCTGCGGGTCGCGGATCCGGCGGCGTTCGCGGTGCTGCTCGACGCGCTGGCGGACGCCCGCGCGGCCGGGCAATAGACTGCTTCCATGCGCGCGCAGCACGGGTCCGGTCTCCCGGCCCTTGCGTGCGTGGACGGCGGGAGCGGCTTCGTTCATGCGTTAGGCTGGAGCCACGTTCGACACGGGATCGGCACAACCGGATCCCGGATCGGACGCAGAGCTCCGGCCGTCATGCAGACCGCCGGGCGCGATGGTGATCTGAATCGGGTCGATATCGCGGCTTGCGCTCTCGATTCACTCGTCGAGGAGCACGAGCCGGGCTCACGTGGCGACATCGTCCGTCGCCGCCGAGAGCCGACTTCTCCGCGCTGCACCCGAGGCGTTCCAGCCCAGCATTCCCGGCCTGTGCGATCCGCCCCTGGCGGACCGGGCCGGAGAGTCGTCCGCGACGGGGTATCGCCCCGCCGCTTCCGCCGATCGTTCACCATCGCAAGGAACCTTCATGACCGCTGATACCGCTCCAGCCGTCCCGCGTCCGCCCGCCCGTCCGGCGGCGGCGCCCGTTCTCACCGGCGCTCAGGCCGTCGTCCGCTCCCTCGAGCTCCTCGGCGTCACCGACGTGTTCGGCATTCCCGGCGGCGCGATCATGGAGGTCTACGACCCGCTGCTGGACTCCACCGAGGTGCGGCACATCCTCGTGCGGCACGAGCAGGGCGGCGGGCACGCGGCCGAGGGCTACGCCACCGCGTCCGGCAAGGTCGGCGTGACCATCGCCACCTCCGGTCCCGGTGCCACCAACCTCGTGACCGCGATCGCCGACGCCTACATGGACTCGATCCCGATCGTCGCGATCACCGGCCAGGTGTTCTCCACGCTCATGGGCACCGACGCCTTCCAGGAGGCCGACATCGTCGGCATCACCATGCCGGTGACGAAGCACTCGATCCTGGTGAAGAAGCCCGAGGACATCCCCGGGGCGATCGCGGCCGCGTTCGAGATCGCCAGCACCGGCCGTCCGGGCCCCGTGCTCGTGGACATCACCAAGGACGCGCAGAAGGCGACCGCTCCCTTCGTGTGGCCGCCGAAGTACGACCTGCCCGGCTACCGCCCGGTGACGAAGGCGCACGGCAAGCAGATCCAGGCCGCGGCGACCCTGATCGCCGAGGCCCGCAAGCCCGTGCTGTACGTGGGCGGCGGCATCATCCGCGGTCGCGCATCCGCCGAGCTGCTGGCACTGGCCGAGCTCACCGGCGCGCCGGTCGTGACCACGCTGATGGCGCGCGGCGCCTTCCCCGACTCCCACCCGCAGCACGTCGGCATGCCCGGCATGCACGGCACGGTCCCCGCGGTGCTGGCGCTGCAGGAGGCCGACCTGCTGGTCGCGCTGGGCACCCGGTTCGATGACCGCGTGACCGGGAAGGCCGAGCTGTTCGCGCCGAACGCCAAGGTCGTGCACGTCGACATCGACCCCGCGGAGATCTCCAAGATCCGCACCGCGGACGTGCCGATCGTGGGCGGCGTGCGCGAGGTCATCACCGACCTGGAGGCGGCGTTCCGCGGCCTCACCGGCGGCGCCAAGGGCGACATCGAGGACTGGTGGGCGTATCTGGACGGTCTGCGGGCCGAGTTCCCGCTCGGCTTCGCGGCGCCGGAGGACGGCCTGATGTCGCCGCAGCACGTGATCCAGCGCATCGGCGAGCTCACCGGCCCGGAGGCCGTCTACGCGGCCGGCGTCGGGCAGCACCAGATGTGGGCGGCGCAGTTCATCAAGTACGAGCGCCCCAACTCCTGGCTCAACTCCGGCGGCGCCGGCACCATGGGCTACGCGGTCCCCGCAGCCATGGGAGCCAAGGTCGCCGAGCCCGACCGCGTGGTGTGGGCGATCGACGGCGACGGCTGCTTCCAGATGACCAATCAGGAGCTCGCGACCTGCGTCATCAACGACATCCCGATCAAGGTCGCGATCATCAACAACTCCTCCCTGGGCATGGTCCGTCAGTGGCAGACCCTGTTCTACGAGGGCCGGCATTCGAACACCGACCTGAACACCGGTCACGGCACGGTCCGGATCCCGGACTTCGTGAAACTCGCCGAAGCCTACGGGTGCCTGGCGATCCGGGTGGAGAAGGAAGAGGAGATCGACGCCGCCATCACGCTCGCGCTGGAGACGAACGACCGCCCCGTCGTGATCGACTTCGTCGTCAGCGCCGACGCCATGGTGTGGCCGATGGTGCCGCAGGGCGTCAGCAACAGCTACATCCAGTACGCGCGCGACCACGCGCCCGCATTCGACGAGGAGGACTGATCCATGTCCACGCATGTGCTGAGCCTCCTGGTGGAGGACACCCCGGGTCTGCTGACCCGCGTGGCCGGGCTGTTCGCGCGCCGCGGCTTCAACATCGAGTCCCTCGCCGTGGGCGTGACCGAGGTTCCGGGGATCTCCCGGATCACGGTCGTCGTCGACGTCGAGGAGTTCCCGCTCGAGCAGGTGACCAAGCAGCTGAACAAGCTGATCAACGTCATCAAGATCGTCGAGCTGGAGCAGAACGCGTCCGTGCAGCGCGAGCACATGCTCATCAAGGTGCGCACGGACAACAACACCCGCTCGAACGTGCTGGAGGTCGTGAACCTCTTCCGCGCGTCCGTCGTGGACTACGCCCCCGAGGCGCTGGTGGTCGAGGTCACGGGCGACAAGGGCAAGGTCGACGCGCTGCTGCGGGCGCTCGAGCCGTTCGGCATCAAGGAGCTCGCCCAGTCCGGCCTGCTCGCGATCGGCCGCGGCGGCAAGAGCATCACCGAGCGCGTGCTGCGCGGCTGACCCACCGAACCACTGCCGGCCCCGATACCGCGGAGCTCGTCGAAGCGCGACGGATCCGGCACCCGAAAACCCCAACAAGGAGAAACACACAGTGAGCACCGAGATCTTCTACGACGCAGACGCTGACCTGTCGATCATCCAGAACAAGAAGGTCGCGATCGTCGGCTACGGCTCGCAGGGCCACGCGCACGCGATGAACCTGCGCGACAGCGGCGTCGAGGTGGCGATCGCCCTCAAGGAGGGCTCGAAGTCGATCGCCAAGGCGTCCGAGGCGGGCTTCGCCGTCAAGACCGTCGCCGAGGCCACCCAGTGGGCCGACCTGATCATGATCCTCGCGCCGGACCAGCACCAGCGCGGCATCTACAGCGAGTCGATCGCGCCGAACCTGACGGCGGGCAAGACCCTCGCCTTCGCGCACGGCTTCAACATCCGCTTCGGGTACATCGACGCGCCCGAGGGTGTCGACGTGATCCTCATCGCGCCGAAGGCCCCCGGCCACACCGTGCGCCGCGAGTTCGTCGCCGGCCGCGGCATCCCCGACATCATCGCCGTCGAGCGCGACGCCTCCGGCACCGCCTGGGCGACCGCGCTGTCGTACGCGAAGGCGATCGGCGGCACCCGCGCCGGCGTCATCAAGACGACCTTCACAGAGGAGACCGAGACCGACCTGTTCGGCGAGCAGGCCGTGCTCTGCGGCGGCATGAGCCACCTCGTGCAGGCG
>JAFDWK010000074.1:14537-15697 GCA_018268515.1 Actinomycetota bacterium | reverse complement strand
CGAGGTCACCTTCGACATCGACGCGAACGGCATCGTGCACGTGTCCGCCAAGGACAAGGGCACGGGCAAGGAGCAGTCGATGACGATCACCGGCGGCTCGTCGCTCTCGAAGGACGACATCGACCGCATGGTGCGCGAGGCCGAGGAGCACGCCGCCGAGGACAAGAAGCGCCGCGAGTCGGCCGAGGTGCGCAACCAGGCCGAGACCCTGTCCTACTCGATCGAGAAGCTCATCGCGGAGAACGAGGACAAGCTGCCCGAGGACGTGAAGACCGAGGTCAAGGGCGATGTCGACGCGCTGAAGGCCGCGCTCGCCGGTGACGACGACGAGGCCGTGAAGACCGCGTTCGAGAAGCTCAACCAGTCGCAGACGAAGCTCGGCGAGGCGATCTACGCCCAGTCGCAGGCCGACGCGGCCGCCGGCGCGTCCGAAGGGGCCCCGGCCGGCGAGAGCGCGGCATCCGAGGAGGACGTCGTCGACGCCGAGGTCGTGGACGACGAGGACGAGAAGAAGTAACCATGGCGGACAAGAACTTCGACGAGAACGCCGGAGTTCCGGAGGAGGGGTCGGGCGCGGATGCGTCCGGCCCCCAGCCGGATTCCGGGAACGACGACGAGCTCACGGTCGACGACATCCTGAACATCGCGCAGAACGACGACGCCCTCGCCGAGGACGCCGTGGAGGACGCGGCGCTGCACGACGCCGAGCACACGCTGCTCGTCGACCTCAAGCGCCTGCAGGCCGAGTACGCGAACTACCGTCGCCGCACCGAGGAGCAGCGCGGCATCGAGATCCAGCGCGCGAAGGGCGAGGCCGCCAAGGGCCTGCTCCCCGTTCTCGACGATCTCGACCGTGCCGCACAGCACGGCGATCTGGACGAGGGATCCCCCTTCGCTGCGATCGCCGAGAAGATCCGCTCGGTCGTCGAGCGCCTCGGTGTGGTCGCCTACGGCGAGAAGGGCGAGGAATTCGACCCGCAGCAGCACGAGGCGATCTTCCAGCAGCCCACCCCGGGTGTCGAGAAGGCCACGGTCCTGGAGGTCGTCGAGGTCGGTTACCGCCTGGGCGACGTCGAGCTGCGTCCGGCGAAGGTCGTCGTCGCCGTTCCGGCAGAGTGACCCGGTCGCGCGTGCCCTGGACCCGGTCGCGCGAGTATTCG
>JAFDWK010000074.1:7742-14501 GCA_018268515.1 Actinomycetota bacterium | reverse complement strand
AGACCAGCTCGCGCGCATACGAGAGAAAGGAGGCGATCGGTGGCTAGCCAGGACTGGTTCGACAAGGACTTCTACAAGACCCTCGGCGTCTCGAAGGACGTCTCCGAGGCGGATCTGAAGAAGACCTACCGCAAGCTCGCGCGCACCTATCACCCCGACTCCAACCCCGGCGATGCCGCGGCGGAGGCGAAGTTCAAGGAGATCAGCGAGGCGTACTCGGTGCTCTCCGACACGGAGCAGCGCGCCGAGTACGACCAGATCCGCGCCATGGGCGCCGGAGGGGCGCGGTTCACGGCTCCGGGGAGCGCCGGCAACGGCGGCTTCGACGACGTGTTCAGCGCCTTCAACCGCGGCCGGGGTGGGCAGTCCGCCGACTTCGACGACATCTTCGCGATGTTCAACCAGGGCGGCGGATCGTTCGGATCCGGCCGTTTCGGGCAGCCGTCGGGAGGGTTCCGGGGCTTCGGCGGCCCGCAGAAGGGCGCCGATGTCACGGCCCGCACGACGCTGTCGTTCGCGACCGCCGTCAAGGGCGAGACCGTCACGCTGCAGGGCGAGGACGGGCATCCGCTCAAGGTGAAGATCCCGGCGGGCGTCAAGGACGGGCAGAAGATCCGTCTGCGCGGCCGTGGGCGGCCCTCGCCCGACGGCGGGGAGAACGGCGACATCGTGGTGCAGGTCGCCGTGCGGCCGCACCCGGTGTTCACCCGCGATGGGCTGAATCTGCGCGTCACCGTGCCGATCACCTTCACCGAGGCGGCGCTCGGCGCGACCATCGAGGTGCCGACGCTGGGCGGGGATCCCGTCAAGCTCAAGGTCGCACCGGGTACGCCGTCCGGGCGGGTGCTGCGGGTCAAGGGTCGCGGCGTCACGACCGCGAAGGGCACCGGCGATCTGCTCGCCGAGGTGCAGGTGGCCGTGCCGTCGCACCTCGACGACGCGGCGCGCGAGGCGCTCGAGCGCTTCCGGGCTGCGGAGCCCGCGGAGAACCCGCGCACCGAGCTGCTGGCCAAGGCGCGGGCGTGATGAACGCGCGGTCCATCTCGCTCCCGTCGCAGAAACTGCCGTTTTCCAACCGGTTTTCCGGCAGTTTTCGCGACGGGAGCGGATGCGCGGCCGCGGAGGAGGTGCGCCGTGCCCGATGAGCGCATGAGCGCCGACACCCCGATCTTCGCGATCGCGGTCGCCGCAGAGCTCGCCGGCATGCACCCGCAGACCCTGCGGCAGTACGACCGGATCGGTCTGGTCGTGCCGGGCCGCACCCGCGGCGGATCCCGCCGCTACTCCCAGCGCGACATCACCCAGCTGCGCGAGGTCGCCCAGCTGTCCAGCGAGGGCATGAGCCTGCCTGCGATCGCGCGGCTGCTCGACCTCGAAGACGAGGTGCGCACCCTCCGCCGCAGGGTCGTCGAACTCGAGCACGAGCTGCGCCAGGAGCGGTCCAGTCGCCCCGGCGTGCGCGTCTTCGCCGCCGGCACCACCGGATCCGTCATGGCGGTCCCGTCCGGGCGCCGGATCCGCCGTTCCACCGAGATCGTGCTGTGGCGGCCCTGGGTGAGCGGCTCCGCGGCCTCGGACGAGGATCTCGTCGCCGACCCCGACGACAGCGAGCGCTGACGGCGGGATGCCTCAGAGCCGGACGCGACCCGGTCCGGCGCCATCGCGCCCCGTGATCCGGCGCCGGGGAAGGATCGGATCCCATGGCGACGACCGGCGCGTGACCAGCGCCTGACCGACGAGACACCACTTCTTTCGCGAGACACCATGGTTTCCGTGATGTCTCGCGCCGGATCTGGTGTCTCGCGCCGGATCTGGTGTCTCGCGCCGGATCTGGTGTCTCGCGCCGGATCTGGTGTCTCGCGCCGGATCTGGTGGATCCGGTGCACCCGGCAGCTCTGCGGCGGGCCGGCGCGGGCCGGTCAGGCCGGCGGCAGGCGCAGCACCGGGCCGGACTCGCCGACGGACAGGCTGTCCGCGGTGCGCAGCGTGCGCGCGATCTCGTCGACCGCGGAGATCACCGTGCCGAACCGCTCCCGGTCGCCGCACACGGCCTGCAGCGTGATCAGGTGCGTGCCCGTGTCCCAGGTGTAGGTGGCGAACGGCGGGGCCGACTGCCCGTAGGGCCCCGGCTGCGGCAGCGGCACCACGAGCTTCTCGCCGAGGCCCAGGTAGGGGTTGCGGAACTCCTCGGTGTCGTCGTACTCCATCGGCATCATTGCGCGCGCGGTGCGCAGCTGCGGGGTCAGCTCCTGCGCGCTCGCCATGGCCACGATGAGCTCGGGCTCCGCCTTCCACGTCCACACCAGCACACGGCCGTCGGCCTTGCGCATGAGGAACGGCGCGGCCTGACTGAGCGCCCAGGCGCCGAATCCGGATCCGGTCCTGCTCCCGGAGTCGGTCGCAGGGGCTCCGAACACCGTGCCGGCCTGGCCGAGCAGCATCCTGATCGCGGCCTTGCGGTGCCGGCGTCCGCGCAGGCCCAGGGATCCGGTCACAGGGATCCAGCGTTCGGGGTCGGCGTCGGCGAGCAGGCGCATACCCTGAGCGTAGGGGCTGAAGGTGGGGGCCGGCCGTGCGTCCGCTCGGAACGGGGGACATGCGCAGTGGGCCAGGAGTGCGAGCTGTCGTCCCGATCTCAGGCCGGACCGGCGAGATCCGGGCGAACGCGGCGCGGACGGCGGTTCGCACGGAATCCGACCTGAGGACGGTCGACGACGTGCCGGCGAGCGGATCCGCCTCCGCTGCATCCCCAGGGCCCTCGGGTAGAGTGGCCAGCGCCCGATCCAGGCCATCTCCGCGGCGTTCGAGCGCGCACCTGTGCTTCCGCAGGCTCAGCAATCGCTCGAGGCGCCCGCGGCCCAGCAAAAGGCAGCAATCACGTGACTTCCCCCGGCGACACACGCCTCCCGGACAGCCCCGAACCCCCCGCGTCGGCCGCCGCAGAATCCGCTCCGGCTGCGGTCGAATCCGACCTGGCCGCGGGTTCGGTCGAGCCCGCTCCGGCCACGGTCCACTCGGCTCCGGCCACGGTCGAGCCCGTCGTGGTCGAGCCCGCCGCGGTCGAGCCCGCCTCGGCCACGGTCGAGCCGGCGGTGCCGGAGCGCCCGCTGCGGATCCTGATCGGCGCGGACACCTTCTCGCCCGACGTGAACGGCGCCGCCCGGTTCACCGAGCGCCTCGCCGCCGGCCTCGTGCAGCGCGGGCATGACGTGCACGTGGTCGCCCCGAACCAGGCCTACCGCACCGCGAAGCCGCGCACCGAGGTCATCGAGGGCGAGGCGATGACCCTGCACCGGCTGCCGTCGGTGCGCTGGGCTCCGCACGACTGGCTGCGCTTCGTGTGGCCGTGGCGCTCGAAGCACTATGCGCGCCAGGTGCTCGACGCCGTGCAGCCTGATGTGGTGCACATCCAGTCGCACATCGTGATCGGGCGCGGCCTGTCCCGCATCGCGCACCAGCGCGGCATCCCCGTGATCGCCACGAACCACGTCATGGCCGAGAACATCCTCGACCACACCACGATGCCGAAGTTCATCGACGACATCGTGCTGAAACTGGCCTGGGCCGATGCCGCGCGCACGTTCGCGCTCACCCGCGCCGTGACCACGCCGACCCGCCGCGCCGCCGACTTCCTCGAGCGCACGATCGACGTCGAAGGCGTCATCCCGATCAGCTGCGGGATCGACCGTTCGCAGTACACGCCGGTCATCGGCCCGCGCGAGAAGAACCGCATCGTGTTCGTCGGCCGTCTCACCGCCGAGAAGCAGGTCGAGGTCATCCTCAAGGCGTTGACGAAACTGGATCCGGCTCTCGACGTGACCTTCGACATCGTCGGCGGCGGCGATCAGCGCAAGAGTCTCGAGAACCTGACCCGCGAGCTCGGGCTGAGCGATCGTGTCACCTTCCACGGCCGCACCACCGACGCCGAGCTGCGGGGGCTGCTCAGCCGGGCATCGCTGTTCGTGATCGCGTCGATCGCCGAACTGCAGTCGATCGCGACCATGGAGGCGATGGCGTCGGCGCTGCCGATCGTCGCCGCCGACGCTGTGGCGCTGCCGCATCTCGTGCACGACGGCGAGAACGGCTATCTGTTCGAGCCCGGCAACGTCAACGAGCTGGCCGCACGGCTGACCGACGTGCTCACCGCCGACCCCGCCGAGTACGAGCGCATGCAGCGCGCCTCCCTCGACGGCGTGGCCGTGCACGACATCAACCGCACGCTGGACACCTTCGAGGCGCTGTACCGCGACGAGCCGCTGCCGGAGTGATGGCCATGTGTTCGCGCGGGGCTGCCGCTGCTCCCGACTCCTCGACACCGTTCAGTTGGCACCTCTCGCCGCCATCTGCCCGGCATAGCGGCCCGAGGTGCCAGGTGAAGCGCCGCGGAGGGCATGCCCCCCGGGCGAGGGGCGTCTGACATGCACATCGTCTTCTTCGCCGACCAGCACGCCGAGTCGCTGGGCGGGGCGCAGGTCTCGATGCGGCTGCAGCGGACCTACCTCGAGCGGGCCGGCCACACGGTGACGATCGTCGCGCCGCGCATGCACGCGGCGCGGGGCGCGGACGCGGCGGGGGATCCCGGCTACGTCGACTTGCCGTCGATCCCGATCACGGCCGACCGCGAGTACTCGCTGACCTGGCCGGGGCGGCGCACCGACCGGTTCCTCGACCGCGCCCTCACCCGTCGCCCGCCGGTCGACCTCGTGCACGTGCAGGCCGACTTCTGGGGCGCCTACATCGGGCACCGCTTCGCGCACCGGCACGGCATCCCCGCCGTGCACACCATGCACAACCGCGTGGACGTCGGCATCGCCGCGGTGACCCCGCTGCACAAGCCGGTTCTCGGCGCCCTGAACCTGTGGCGGCGCACGGCGCTGCGCGGGATCGGCGCCCAGCCGTACGGCGCCGACGGCTGGGCGTATCTCGCCGGGATCGCGGCGGAGTCGCGCGCGGTGACGGCCCCCTCGGCGCACTTCGCCCGCCGGCTCGAGCAGCACGGCGTCTTCGGATCCGTCGACGTGGTCTGGAACGGCATCGACGACGAGGTGCGCGCGCAGGTGCTCGCCGCCCTTCGACAGGCTCAGGGACCGGAGGGGGAGCGCGTCGCGGGCCGGCCGCGCTTCATCTGGCTCGGCCGGATGAGCCCGGAGAAGCGGCTGCTGCCCTTCCTCGAGGCGGTCGTCGCGAGCGACGTGGACGCGGACATCGAGATCGTCGGCGGCGGGGGAGAGCGGCGCGCGGCGGAGCGGATCGCGGCGCGGGCCGGCCGTCCCGGGATCCGGTTCGCGGGACGGATCGGCTATGCCGACGTGCTCGCCCGGATCGCCGCGGCCGACGCCGTGGTGCAGACCTCGATCGGCTTCGAGACGCAGGGCATGACGCCGTTCGAGGCGGCGACCCTCGGCACGCCGACGATCGTGAGCGACCCCGACATCGCGGGCGAGCTGCGGGGTGGGCTGTGGGCGGTACCGGACGCCGGGGCCGACGAGCCCCGCCGCATCGCCGCCCTCGCCGACACGCTGCGGATCGCCGCGGCCGACATCGTGGCCGGGCGTGCGCCCGAGCCGGATCCGCAGGTCGCCGCCGACTTCCGGCAGTCCTCGCGGACGGCGGCGATGCTCGAGGTCTACGAACGCGCGCTCGCGGGCTGAGCTCAGGCGATGAGCGCGGCCACCAGCGCCTCCGCGACGTCTTCGCGGACGGCGGCGATGCTCGAGGTCTACGAACGCGCGCTCGCGGGCTGAGCTCAGGCGATGAGCGCGGCCACCAGCGCCTCCGCGACGTCTTCGCGCGCGACCGACGGAGCCTCGGTGAGCAGGGATCCGAACGTCTGCGGATCCCACGCCAGCCCCAGTGCGGCGTTGGCCTCCGTGAGCACCGAGACGAAACGGTCGACGGGACCGAACGCGAGCATCCCGCTGAGCAGGCGCGCGCCGCGCACACCGCGCTGCGAGGTGCCGACGAGCTTCACGGCGCCGCGGGCGTTGATGCTGTACTCGCCGGGGCAGTACTCGCCGGGCACCTCACCCAGCCGGGCGTCCACGCCGAGGCCGCGCAGCACGTCGACGATCGTCCCGCCCGCCTGCGCGAACAGGGCGGTGGGGTCGGCATGCGATTCCTCGCGCTCGACCAGGTCGAAGACGAGGCACGTCTCGTCATAGGCGGCGGCGCGCCCACCGGTCGGGCGGATCGCGGGCGTGAACCCGAGTCGCTCCGCCGCGGCCACGGCGATGTCGTAGCCGGGCATCAGGCTCTCCCGCCGGGTCAGGGCGAGCGTCGGCGCCGGCGGGTAGAGACGGAGCAGCCGCTCAGAGCCGTCTCCGGAGGCGACCTGCCGCAGCAGTGCGACCGACTGCTCGAGGTCGTCCGCGCCGGGGGAGGCCTGCCGGATCACGTCCCCGCGGATCGGGACGAGGCGATCGGCGGATCCCGCCGGTGTCGTCATCGTCAGCCCCAGTGCGCCGGCCCGGGCAGCGTGTGGTCGTGCACCTCGATGCCGTCGGCATCGACCGAGGCGGTGGCGTACAGCAGCGATTGGGTGGGATAGCCGTGCGAGCGGTTGTCCCGGATGATCGCGCGGTCGTCGGCGGGATCCAGTTCCGCGGTGGTCGCGAGCAGCCGGATCCAGTTCGCCGGCCAGTCCTCGTCGGCGGTCGGGTGCGCGCGGAACTCGGGCAGCCAGCGGTCGATCCGCGCGGTGCCGGGGTCGTCCAGGTCGGTGTGCGCGATCATGTGCACACCGGCGGGCACGGGCGTCTC
>JAFDWK010000074.1:7369-7659 GCA_018268515.1 Actinomycetota bacterium | reverse complement strand
CGACCGATGCCAGCGCGAGGGCTCCGCGGGAGACGGCCAGTTCATCGGGCAGGTCGAGCACGTCGGCGCGGTTCAGCAGCACCGCCAGCCGGCGCGAGGCCGGATCGGCGGCGAGCCAGGCGCCGCCCGCACGGCGATCGCGGATCCCGATCACGCCGGGCTGCGACGGCCACCATTCGCCGAGCGCGTCCCATTCGCGCAGCGGATCCTCATCCCGTACGGCCAGCAGCCGCACTCTTGGTCCCTGAGCCTGTCGAAGGGCGTCGACCTCGATCACGACCGTGCACACG
>JAFDWK010000074.1:0-7178 GCA_018268515.1 Actinomycetota bacterium | reverse complement strand
CTGCAGAACGGCCGGGCGGCACTCCGGACCCGGATGGCAGAATCGAGGGATGGACATCGTGGTGGGGGTCTCCGGCGGCATCGCGGCCTACAAGTCGGTGCAGCTGGTGCGGCTCCTGGTCAAGGCGGGGCACGAGGTCACCGTCGTCCCCACCGAGGACGCGCTGCGCTTCGTGGGCGCGCCGACCTGGGAGGCGATCAGCCGGCACCCGGTCACCACGAGCGTGCACGACGACGTGGCCAAGGTGCGCCACGTGGCTCTGGGCCGGGGCGCCGACCTCGTCGTGGTCGCTCCCGCCACCGCCAACACGATCGCCCGCATGGCCGCCGGCATCGCCGACAACCTGCTCGGAACGACGCTGCTGGCCACCACGGCGCCCGTGCTCGTCGCCCCCGCGATGCACGCCGAGATGTGGGCGCACCCTGCGACGCAGGCGAACATCCGCACACTCGCCGAGCGTGGCGTGCACCTGATCGGGCCGGAGGACGGCGAGCTCGCGGGCGGCGACAGCGGCCCCGGCCGGATGAGCGAACCCGAGGCCATCGCCGCGGCGGCGCTGCGCCTGCTGGCTCCGCAGGACCTCGCCGGGCTCCGCGTCGCGGTCTCGGCGGGCGGCACGCGTGAGCCGATCGACCCCGTGCGCTATCTCGGCAACCGCTCCAGCGGGCGACAGGGTGCGGCTCTCGCGGTCGAGGCCGCTGCCCGCGGCGCCGAGGTCGACCTCGTCGCCGCGAACCTCGCCGGGGATGTGCTCGCCACCGCGATCCATCCGCGGATCCGGATCCGCCGGGTCGAGACCGCGGCCGAGCTCGCGACCGCGATGAAGGAGGTCGCCGCCTCCGCGGACGCCGTGGTGATGGCAGCCGCCGTCGCCGACTACCGGCCCGCGCAGGCCGCCGCGCACAAGCTCACCAAGGAGGACGGGATCCTCGAGCGGATCGAGCTCGTCGAGAACGAGGACGTGCTGGCGGCCCTCGGCGCCGCGCGCCGCGCCGGCGGGGCGCCGGAGGGGCAGAGCATCGTCGGCTTCGCGGCGGAGACCGCGACGGATCCCGAGGCGCGGCGCGAGCGTGCGCGGCGCAAGCGCGAGCGCAAGGGCGCCGACCTGCTGGCCGTGAACCTCGCCGACGCCGGGCACGGCTTCGAGAAGCACGACAACGCCGTGGAGATTGTCGGCCCGGACGGCGTGATCGTCGCCACCGCGTCGGGGACGAAGCGCGCCGTCGCCGCCGCGCTCTGGGACGCGGTGGTCGCACTCCGCGGCTGAACCGGAGCCACGCGGAGGGCTGGCGCCCGCCCGCGCACCGAGGTAATCTTTTCGTATCGCAAGAATGAAGTTTCATAGAATGGAATGCAATGAACGCTCCGCTGCCCACCACTGGCCTGCGTGAGATCGCGCCGGAGCTGGCGCGCTCGTGGCTCCTGGTCGCCGCGACGAGGCCGGAGACGTTCGACGACGCGGCGCGCTCGCATGCCGACGCGATCGTGCTCGACGTGGAGGACGCGGTCGACGCGAGCCACAAGGACTCGGCGCGCGACGATGTCGTGCGCTGGCTGCACGGCTCCGACGCGGAGGGCAACGCCAACCGCGCCTGGGTCCGCATCAACGACGCCACCAGCGAGCACTGGTCGCCGGATCTGGACGGACTGCGCGACGCCCCGGGCCTCGCCGGCGTGATGCTCGCCAAGACCGAGTTCGGCGGGCAGGTGATGGACACGTTCAACCGCCTCGGCGCGAGGGTGCCCGTGGTCGCGCTCGTCGAGTCCGCGATCGGCATCGAGAACGCGACCGAGATCGCCCGGGCGAAGGGCGCCTTCCGGCTGGCCTTCGGCAGCGGCGACTTCCGCCGGGACACGGGCATGTCCGCCGACCGCGAGGCCATGGCCTACCCGCGGGCGCGCCTGGTCATCTCCAGCCGCGCAGGGGGTCTTCCCGGCCCCATCGACGGCCCGACCGTCGGATCCAGCCACCCGATCCTGCGCGAGCAGTCGGCCATCACCGTGTCGATGGGCATGACCGGCAAGCTGTGCCTGCAGATAGATCAGACCCCGGTCGTGAACGAGGTCATCAGCCCCACCCGCACCGACGTGGAGTGGGCCTACGAGTTCCTCGAGGACTTCGATGCGCGCGGGCGCATCGTCCGTGACGGCAGCGACCTGCCGCGCCTCGGCCGGGCCCGCAAGATCATGCAGCTCGCCGAGGCTTTCGGCGTGCTGCCCGTCGCCCGCTGACTTCCGGCCGCCGCACCGCCGGTCGCCGCACCGCCGATCGCCGGTCGCTCGCTTCCCGGTCGCTGAGCTCGTCGCAGCGTCCGGCCCATGGATCCCGGCCCTTCGACAGGCTCAGGGACCGGATCCGCCACCCCGGTCGCTGAGCTCGTCGCAGCGTCCGGCCCTTGGATCCGGGCCCTTCGACAGGCTCGGGGACCGGAACCGTTGAACCCCATCAGAACGGAGACATCATGACCACTCGCCTCGCCTCCGGCGACACCGCTCCCGCCTTCGCCCTCGAGGACGCCTCCGGCGCCCGCGTCGCGCTCGAGGACTACCGCGGACGGAACGTCGTCGTGTACTTCTACCCGAAGGCCGCGACCCCGGGCTGCACGACCGAGGCCTGCGACTTCCGCGACAGCCTGTCGTCCCTGGACGCCGCGGGCTACTCCGTGATCGGCGTCTCGCCCGACGAGGTCGCCGACATCCGTGCCTTCTCCGACGCGGAGGGGCTGACCTTCCCGCTGCTCGCCGACACCGACGCCGCCGTGGCGCGCGCGTGGGGCGTCTGGGGGGAGAAGGCCGTCGGCGACCGCACCTTCGACGGCGTCATCCGCTCCACGTTCGTGCTGGACGGCGACGGCGTCGTGCAGCGCGCGGAATACGGCGTCGACGCCTCTGGCCACGTCGCGCGCCTGCGCGCCGAGCTCGGCGTCTGAGGCGCAGCGCCCGCACGGATTCGCCTTGCGCATGACAGCGCGGATCCGAGTCTCAGGGATGGAAAACGCACCTCCGGAACGGCCGGCAGGTGCGTTTTCCATCTCCGAACCAGTGGCGGGCGCTGTTGGGGATGGAAAGCGCGCCTCCGCGATGGCCGGCAGGCGCGACTTCCATCTCTGCGGATGGATCTGACGCGGGATCCGGGAGAGTCCGGATCCGATCGCGGGACTTTCCCGGATCTGCTTGACTTTCCCGGATCCGATCCACACAATAGTTACACATGCTGAAATAACAGTTCCGGAATACGGGAAACTATCCTCGGGATGGCACCGGATCCCTTCGATAGGATCCGACCGTATCGCCCTACACGCCGGATGCCAGCATGGCTTGAGGATCGAAGATGTTGCTCGAGGAGTTCAACTCCACAGGCCGTGACGACGCCATCGCCGCCGTGAAGCCCGCACTGGGCATCGCCCGCTGGATCGACGCGATCGTGGACGGCCGCCCGTATGCCTCGGTCGAGGCGCTCTCCGCCGCGGCGCTCTCCGCCGCCGCCCCGCTCGCCGAAGCCGAACTCGACGGGGCGCTCGCGCACCACCCGAGGATCGGCGCGAAGGTCGACGGCGCGAGCGCCGAGGCCGCGCACTCGCGTCGCGAGCAGCCGAGCGTCGACGAGGCGACCGCCGTCGCCCTCGCCGAGGGCAACCGCGCTTACGAGGAGCGGTTCGACCGCGTCTTCCTGGTGCGCGCCGCCGGCCGCAGCGCCCAGGACATCCTCGCCCTGCTGCATGAGCGGCTCGGGCACACCCCGGAGCAGGAGCTCGCCGTCGTCGACCAGCAGCTGCGCGAGATCGCGGCGCTCCGACTCGCGGCGGCCATTCAGCCGGCCGCTGCCGGATGAACGACAGAGAGATGCGAGATTCGAGGCCATGCCCGAGGCTTTCGCACCAGACCGAAGGAGCGAGCGCATGAGCGTCTCCCACGTGACCACCCACATCCTGGACACATCGATCGGGCGCCCGGCGCCCGGCGTCGCCGTCGTACTCGAGGCCCGAGTCGGCGACGGATGGTCGGGGATCGGTACGGGCCTCACCGATGCTGACGGGCGGGTGAAAGCGCTCGGCCCGGAGCGGCTGGAGAGCGGTGCTTACCGCCTCCGGTTCGACACCGCGGCCTACTTCGCCGGCATCGACACGGACACCTTCTTCCCGGAGGTGGTGCTGACCTTCCTGGTCGACGCCGAGCAGGCGCACTATCACGTGCCGCTGCTGCTCAGTCCGTTCGCCTATTCCACCTACCGAGGAAGCTAAGAGGAATCCGACATGACCAGCATCATCCTGGGCAAGAACCAGTACGGCAAGGCCGAGGTCCGCGTCGTCCGCATCACCCGCGACACCGACCGCCACGAGATCGAGGACCTGAACGTCACCTCGCAGCTGCGCGGCGACTTCGACGCGGTGCACTTCGAGGGCGACAACGCGCATTGCGTGCCGACCGACACGCAGAAGAACACGGTCTACGCCTTCGCCAAGGAGGGCATCGGCAGCCCCGAGGAGTACCTGATCCGCCTCGGCCGCCACTTCACCGGCTCGTTCGACTGGGTCACCGGCGGCCGCTGGGAGGCCGAGCAGTACACCTGGCAGCGGATCGAGGGCGAGAACGGCCCGCACGACCACTCGTTCGTGCGCGGCGGCACCGAGACCCGCACCGCCGTGGTGCAGATCGACGGCGACGACACCACCGTCATCGCGGGCCTGCAGGACCTCAAGGTCCTGAAGTCCACCCAGAGCGGATTCGTCGGCTACCCGAAGGACAGGTACACGACCCTCCCCGAGACCGAGGACCGGATCCTCGCGACCTCGGTGACGGCCAAGTGGCGCTACAACCGCACGGACATCGACTTCAACGAGGTCTTCGCGGACGTCCGCCGGCTCCTGCTCGCGGGCTTCTCGAAGAACTACTCCTACGCGCTGCAGCACACGCTGAAGGAGATGGCGGAGGCCGTGCTCGAGGCGCACCCCGAGATCGACGAGATCCGCTTCTCCACCCCGAACAGCCACCACTTCGTCGTGGACCTGTCGCCGTTCGGGCTGGACAACCCGAACGAGGTGTTCTTCGCCGCCGACCGCCCCTACGGTCTGATCGAGGCGGCGTTCCTGCGCGAGGGCGCCGACACCGACCACTGGTCGTGGGACGGCATCGCCGGCTTCTGCTGAGCGCACATCGACCGGTCCGCGCTCGGAGGGGCGGACTGCCGGGAGGGGCGGGGTCGAGTCTTCGGCCCCGCCCCTCCCGTGACGTCGGCACGTGCCCGACCGGAGCGGGATGATACCCTCTGATTGGGGCTGGGGGTGAAACCGACAGGTGACTGTTCCGTGAACAGTTGCTATCCGTGGCCTGAGTACTCCGGAGATCGGCGGGAGAACCCGCCTTGCGAGGTTCGATGTTCACGACTGCCTGGTGGTTCCGCTCGTCGTTGGTGCCGCACCGATGGGCGCTGCTGTTCGGCGCCGTGCTGGTCGTCATGGTCGCCGTGCTCGATGTGGCCGCGCCCTGGCCGCTCAAGGTCGTTGTCGACAACGTGCTCGACCCGAAGGCGGATCCCGATTCGGATCCGATGCTCGTCGCGATGGGCGTGAGCAATCTCGACCGATCCGGGCTGATCGTCTTCGCGCTCGCCGCGCTGCTGCTGCTGGCGGGCCTGTCCGGGCTCTCGTCCTATGGCAGCTCGCGTCTACTCGGCACCGTCGGGGAGCGCGTCTCCGCGACACTCCGCAAACGCGTCTTCACGCATCTGCAGCGCATGTCGCTCGCCTTCCACGACCGCCAGCGACTCGGCGACCTGCTCACCCGCACCACGACCGACGTCGACTACGTGCAGTCGCTGCTGGTCTCGGCCTTGTCGATCTTCGTCCCGAATCTGACGATCCTGATCTTCATCGCGGTGATCTGCTTCCTCGTCGATCCGATGTTCGCCCTCATCTCGCTCGCCGTCGCGCCGCTGCTCTTCGGCGTGGTGGTGCTGTACCGCACCCGCATCAAGGCCGCGTCGCGCATGGCGCGGAGCAAGGACAGCGAGATCGCCTCCACGGTGTCCGAGACATTCACCTCGGTGCGCATCATGCAGTCATACACCAGTGAGGCCCATCACGAGCGCGGTTTCGCCGCCCGCAACCTCGCCCGGATGACCGCCGGCCTGCGCCTGATCGGACTGCAATCGACGCTCTCGCCGCTCGTGGACGTGATCATGGGCATCGGCACCGCGCTGGTGCTCTTCGTCGGGATCCATCGCGTGCTCGACCGATCCATGTCGCTCGGCCTGCTGCTGGTCTTCCTGGCCTACCTGAAGTCGCTGTACGCACCGATGAAGGCGCTGGCGAAGCTCACCACGGTGGTCAGCCGTGGCCAGGCGAGCGCGGAGCGGCTGAACGAACTGCTCGGCACGGATCCCGAGATCGTGGATCACCCCGGCGCGATCGCCCTGACCGAGGTCCGCGGGGCGATCGCCCTGCGGGATGTGCACTTCGGCTACGGTGCGAACGACGCGGTGCTGCACGGCATCGATCTGCAGGTCGAACCCGGGCGGCTGATCGCGATCACCGGGCCCACCGGTGCGGGCAAGTCCTCGATCATCGGGCTGATCCCGCGCCTCTACGACGTGACAGGGGGCCAGGTGCTCGTCGACGGGCACGACGTGCGCGATCTCACGGTGCAGAGTCTGCGGCGCAACATCTCCGTGGTGCTGCAAGACTCGGTGCTCTTCCACGGAACCATCCGCGACAACATCGTCTACGGGCGGGAGGGCGTTACCGAGGAGCAGCTCCTCGCGGCGGCGCATGCGGCGCATGTGGACGAGTTCGTCGACCGGCTGCCGGAGGGGTACTCGACCCACATCGCCGAGCGCGGGGTCACGCTCTCGGGCGGGCAACGGCAGCGGATCGCGATCGCGCGCGCATTCCTCCGCGACGCCCCGATCGTGATCCTGGATGAGCCGACGTCCGGACTGGATGCGCAGAGCGAGCAATACGTGATGGCGGGGCTCGATGAGCTGATGAAGGGGCGCACGGTGATCGTGATCGCGCACAGGCTGTCCACGCTGCGCAAGGCGCACCGCATCTACGTCGTCGACCAGGGGCGCATCGTGGAGCAGGGCACCCACGCCGAGCTGCTCCGCGGCGGAGGGCTCTACGCGCACCTGGATGAGCTCCAGCACGGACAGGCGGACGACCAGACGGATGACCAGGCCG
>JAFDWK010000073.1:459-41917 GCA_018268515.1 Actinomycetota bacterium | reverse complement strand
TGCGCTCGCTCGGGAACCGGGGGCGCATCGTCTCCCCGCGCTCGCTCAGGAACCTGGGGTGTGCTCGGGCCGGATCGTCAGCGCACGCCCCTCATGAGGGCGAGCACGGGCCGGGCCGAGACGAGCAGCCCGATGCCGACGAGGATCGCGATCCCGCCGAGGATCGAGAAGTACGGCACCTCGTTGTGCGGGTCGTAGAACTGCACCAGCCAGCCCGAGATCGCGGTGCCGAGCGAGACCGACAGGAAGAACAGCGCCACCATCTGCGTGTGGAACGCGGCCGGGGCGAGCTTCGTCGCCGCCGACAGCCCGATCGGGGAGAGCAGCAGCTCCGCGATCGTGAACACGAACAGGATCCCGATGATCGCCAGCAGCGGGGTCGAGTTCGCGGCGCCGCCGGCGAACGGCAGGAACAGCAGGAACGCCGCGCCCATGATGATCGCGCCCAGCGCGAACTTGACCGGTGTGGACGGCTGACGGGCGCCGAGCTTCGTCCAGATCGCCGCGAACACGCCGGACAGCACGATGATGAAGACCGGGTTGATCGACTGCACCCACGAGACCGGCATCTCCCAGCCGAACAGGTCGCGGTTCAGGCGCTCGTCCGAGTACACGGTGAGCACCGTGAACTGCTGCTGGTACAGCGACCAGAACGCCACGCTCGTGACGAACAGCGGCAGGAAGCCCCACACGCGCGATCGCTCGGTCGTGTCGATGCGGCGGCTCGTGAGGATCACCGCGAAGTAGGCGATCGCGGCGACGGTGGCCGCGATGATCACGATGGTCGACAGGTTGTCGGCGCGGATCACGCCGACGAGCACGAGGACGACGATGAGCAGGATCGCGGCGATCGCGATGATCACGGCCGTCAGGTAGCGGTTGCGTGGCAGCGGGTTCACGACGCGGTGCGCCTCGGCCGGTAGTCCGCGGCGCCCGAACGAGTACTGGATGAGACCGGCGGCCATGCCGACCGCGGCGAGGCCGAAGCCGAAGTGGAAGCCCAGCGTCGACTGCAGCAGCCCGGTGAGGATCGGCCCGAAGAACCCGCCGAGGTTGATGCCCAGGTAGAACAGCGAGAAGCCGGCGTCGCGACGCGGGTCGTCGGCCGAGTACAGGGTGCCGACCACCGAGGTCGCATTCGCCTTGAGCCCACCGGATCCGATCGCGACGAGGACGAGTCCCCCGCCCACCCCGGCGACGCCCGGCAGCAGCGCGAGGGCGAGGTGGCCCGCCATGATGACGATCGCGCTGAAGAACAGGGTGCGCTCGGATCCGAGGATCCGGTCCGCGACCCACGCGCCGAGGATCGTGGCGAGATAGACGGATCCGCCGTAGGCGCCGACGATCCCGCCGGCGATCCCCTTGTCGAGCCCGAGCCCGCCGTCGGTGATCGAGTAGTACAGGTAGATGAGCAGGATCCCCTGCATGCCGTAGAAACTGAACCGCTCCCACATCTCCACCCCGAACAGGTGGGCGAGGGCCCACGGCTGCCCGAAGAACCGGGTGTCGTGGTGGCCGTGCTTGTCGGTCTCCTGCGCGGTGCTCATCATTCCAGGGTAAAGTGCGCCGGCGCCGGCCGAGGATCGGGACTCCTCGTCCACCATCGATCCGGCCGAGTGGTACCACTGTGGGTGACCGGCGGTACCATGGATTCATGGCGATGAATCTGAGGTTGCGCCCGGAGGCCGCGGCCGCGCTGAAGGCGGAGTCCGAGCGCACCGGCCTCAGCCAGCAGGAGATCCTCCGGCGAGCGGTCGACGAGCACCTGGGCTTGGCCGGCTCTCCGCGGCCGGCGGTGCTGCCCGAGTGGGTCATTCCGCCGAGTCGGGCCTATCGGCCTGTCACGCCGGTGCTGACGCTCCCGGCGGGTATGACCACGGCGGACCTGCTCGATCGTGATGACCGCATATGAGTCTGCCGGTCTATCTCGACACCAGTGCTGCACTGAAGCGAGCGTTCCGGGAGGCGGAATCGACGGCGTTGCGGGACTCGATCTCGGAAGCCATCGCACGAGGAGACAGATTCGTCACGTCATCGCTGACGGTCGTCGAAGTGTCGCGCGCGACCCGGCGACGGATCGAAGAGGAGTCGCTCGCCGTGCTCCGGAGCGCGGAGGCCGATGCTCTCGGAGACCTCGCGATCGCACCGATCGGCGAACAGATCGTCGAGAGCGCACGAATCATCGGACCGCCGATCCTGAGATCGCTCGACGCCATTCATCTGGCCACCGCCGTTGCGGTCGGAGCGCGGGAGCTCTGGACGTACGATGACCGTCTGGCTGAGGCGGCCGAGGGGATGGGGATCCCGGCGCGCATGCCCGGTCGGGACGGATTCGTGCTCTGAAGCGGGTCTCGGCGGATCGCGGATCTCCTGCCCTGACTCTCGCGAACCGCGAGACTCGCCGACGGATCCGCGCCGATAGGATTGAAGCGCGCCTCTTCGTGCGCATCCCCGCGTCACCCGACCATTGGAGCCACCGTGGCCGAACAGTCCCGTCTTGACAAGGTCATCGCCCTCGCCCGCCACCGCGGGTTCGTGTTCCAAGCGGGTGAGATCTACGGCGGTTCCCGGTCGGCCTGGGACTACGGCCCCCTCGGCACCGAGCTGAAGGAGAACATCCGCCGGCAGTGGTGGCAGACCTTCGTGCGCGGCCGCGGCGACATGGTGGGCCTGGACTCGTCGATCATCCTGCCCAAGCGGGTGTGGGAGGCGTCCGGTCACGTCGCGACCTTCACGGATCCGCTCGTCGAGTGCCTGCAGTGCCACAAGCGGTTCCGCGCCGACAACCTCGTCGAGGACTTCGAGGCGCGCAAGGGCCGCCCCGCCGAGAACGGCCTGGCCGACGTGCCCTGCCCGAACTGCGGCACCAAGGGCCAGTACACCGAGCCCAAGGCGTTCTCGGGCCTGGTGAAGACCTACCTCGGCGTCGTGGACGACGAATCGGGCGTGCACTTCCTGCGTCCGGAGACCGCCCAGGGCATCTTCGTGAACTTCTCGAACGTGCTCACCGCGAGCCGCAAGAAGCCGCCGTTCGGCATCGGTCAGGTGGGCAAGGCGTTCCGCAACGAGATCACCCCCGGCAACTTCATCTTCCGCACCCGCGAGTTCGAGCAGATGGAGATCGAGTACTTCGTGCCGCCCGCCGAGGCGCAGGAATGGTTCGAGCACTGGGTGCAGGAGTGCTGGAACTGGTTCATCGACCTCGGGATCAACGCGGAGAACATCCGCCAGTTCGACGTCCCGGAGGAGGACCGCGCGCACTACTCGGCGGGCACGATCGATGTCGAGTACCGCTTCGGGTTCGCCGGCAAGGAGTGGGGCGAGCTCATGGGCGTCGCCAACCGCACCGACTTCGACCTGTCCAACCACAGCGAGGCTTCGGGCTCATCGCTCACCTACTTCGATCAGGCATCGGGCGAGAAGTACATCCCGTACGTGATCGAGCCGTCGTTCGGCCTCACCCGTTCGATGATGGCGTTCCTCGTGGACGCCTACGTCGAGGAGGAGGTGCCCAACGCCAAGGGCGGCACCGACGTGCGCACCGTGCTGAAGCTCGACCCGCGCCTGGCTCCGGTCAAGGTCGCGGTGCTGCCGCTCTCGCGCAACGAGCGCCTCTCGCCGCTGGCCCGCGAGGTCGCGGACAAGCTGCGCGGGCACTGGGCGATCGACTTCGACGACGCCGGCGCGATCGGCCGCCGCTATCGCCGCCAGGACGAGATCGGCACCCCGTTCTGCGTCACGATCGACTTCGACTCGCTCGACGACGACGCCGTGACCGTGCGCGACCGCGACACCATGGCGCAGGAGCGCGTGCCGCTCGCCGAGCTCGACGCCTACCTCTCGGAGCGCCTGAAGGGCGCCTGAGCCGGATCCTTCCCGGCGCCCTGCGACAGCCGTCCACGCTCGGCCGACGAGACCGAGCGGCGCGCGTCCGCTCTCGGGGTGCGCGACCGTGCGGCGGCTGACGTTCATCGCCCGCTCGGGGTCGCCCCGCGAGGACGCCGCAGGCGACCGAGACGAAACGCGGTTCCCCTCCAGGAGCCGCGTTTCGCGGATCCGGATCCGATCGATCGGACTCGGATCCGGATGCGCGAGGCGTCAGCGGGAGAGCCGGGCCTCGGCCTCCAGACCCGCGAGTTTGTCGGGATTGGCGACCGAGAACACCTGGGTGATGCGGCCGTCCTCGACCGCGAAGCTCACCGCCGCGAGCAGTTCACCGCCGACTCGGACGCCCGCGGCGAGCGTGCCGTTGACCCGGAGCGGTACCACGGCGAAGGCCGTGTCGAGCTTGGCGATGCTGCCCTGCAGGAACGCCACCACGCGATCGGCGCCGTGCAGCGGCCGCCGGGCCGCGTGCCGCACGAGCCCGCCGCTCCTTCTGCGGCACGTTCCTCGTGCCTTCGAACATGGAGACACCGGCCGGTGCGGATGTGTGACATCCGGATCCGACGCCGGGCGTGCGGTGGGGATGGATTTCGGCACGGGCGGCGCGGGCGGATGCGGCTTTCATCCCCGGGGGCGTCGGCGGCTCTCCGGATCCGCGAGAAACCAGATCTCGCACGAGACCCCACATCCGCCGTGGTGTCTCGCGCAGGAGGTGGTTTTTCGCGGGAGGAGGGCGTCGGACCCATGGGACGATGGACCCGTGCAGACGACGACCTTCGCCGCGACCGACGGCTTTCCGCACGCCGCCCTCGTCGGAGTCACCGACTCGGAGGAGACCCTCGCCGTACAGGGCGATCCGCGGGCCGTGCTGCCGCTGGCGTCCGTCACGAAGCCGCTGACCGCCTGGGGCGTTCTCGTGGCGGTCGAGCGCGGGCTCGTGGATCTGGACGAGCCGGCGGGGCCCGCGGGGGCGACCGTGCTGAACCTGCTCGATCACACGAGCGGGCTGCCGATGGAAGGATCCGAGCCGCAGAAGGCGCCGGGCGAGCGCCGGATCTACTCGAACGCCGGGTTCGACGCCCTCGCCGCGCACGTCGCCGACGCCGTGGGCATGGATTTCGCGGACTGGATGCTGCGCGAGGTGACGCTTCCGCTGGGCATGGAGCGCACCGAGGTGACCGGCCGTCCGTCGGCAGGAGCATCCGCCTCGATCGAGGACCTGCTGATCTTCGGCCGCGAGGTGCTGCGTCCCGTGCTGATCCCCGCCGCGCTGCGGGACCTCGCGCTCACCGTCTCGCACCCGGGGCTGCGCGGGATCGTGCCCGGCTTCGGCTCGTACACCGACAACCAGTGGGGCCTCGGCTTCGAGCTCAAGGGCCTGAAGAGCCCGCACTGGCTGAGCGACGCCCTCCCGTCGGAGACCGCCGGTCACTTCGGCGCGCTCGGCAGCTTCCTGTTCATCGACCGCTCGCGCGACGTCGCGGCGGCGTTCCTCTCCGGCGTCCCGTTCGGGGAGGACCACAAGCGGATCTGGCCCCCGCTCACCGACGAGATCGTCACGCGCTACGGCCACGGCTGAGAAGCACCGGGCGTCGGCACCGGGATCCGTCAGGGATGCCTTTCGCTGCTGCGCCGAGTGTGTCAGCGGCGGAATCCATCTCCGAGTGCCGTTCGCTCCGGCTGAGAGATGGAGAACGTTGCTCTGGGGGTCGGTCCAGCGGCGAAATCCATCTCGTGCCAGAGTGCGAGCGGCGATGAGCGCGCCTCGTGCCAGAGTGCGAGCGGCGATGAGCGCGCCTCGTGCCAGAGTGCGAGCGGCGATGAGCGCGCGATGCGGTCAGGATCGCGCGCCGGATCCGGATCCGTCAGGATCCCGCGACCGCGCGGGCGTAGCGCTCGGACAGCAAGCGCAGCCGGGGGATCAACTCCGGCGGGCTCTCCACGGTGAAGTCCATCATCAGCATCCCGATGTACGCCGCAACGGTGTCGAGGCTGTCCGCTCCGGTGACCAGGACGCAGTGGTCGGCGTCGAGAGGCTCGACCACGCCGACCGCGGGGACTGCTCGCCGGCGACATCCGCGCGTTCTTCACCGGGGAGCGCGTGGCCTGAGCCAGGGCCTTCCCGTCGCAAAGGATGTCGCTATCGTCCGTTCAGAACGACATCCTTTGCGACGGGAGCGGATCCGTCATCGTGTTGCGGTCGACGGCCGTCATCCGCGGAGACGGGGGTAGCCTCGGATCCGGGCCGGATCCGGCCCCGTCCACCTGCCACCCGAAGGAGATCCGCCATGGCCGAGGTCGAGAGCTTCACCCTGGACCACACCGCCGTCAGGGCGCCCTACATCCGTCTCATCGGCGTCGAGCAGGGGCCCCAGGGAGATTCGATCTCCAACTTCGACGTGCGCTTCGTGCAGCCGAACGAGGGCGAGATCCCGACCGCCGGCCTGCACACGATCGAGCACCTGCTCGCCTCGCTGCTGCGTGACCGCGTCGACGGCGTGATCGACATCTCGCCGTTCGGCTGCCGCACCGGGTTCCACCTCATCACGTGGGGCCGCCCCGAGGTGCCCGCGCTCGTCGACGCGATCACCGACAGCCTGCGCTTCATCGCCGAGAAGGCCGAGTGGAGCGACGTGCCCGGCGTCAGTGCGATCGAGTGCGGCAACTACCGCGACCACAGCCTGCACAGCGCCCGCGAGTGGTCCGCGCGGATCCTGGAGCAGGGCATCAGCCGCGACGCGTTCACCCGCGTGCTGGGCTGACCGCGGCCCTGTTCCCGTCGCAAAAAGTGCCGCTCTGGGACAACCGAGCGGCACTTTTTGCGACGGGAGGGACCTTCGCGGTCCCCGAGGGCCCCTCGTCTCGCTGCGCTTGCTCAGGAAACCGGTGGAAGGTCCGGCCCCTGAGCGAGGAGCGCAGCGACGAGACGAAAGGCGCTCGCTCAACCCGACGGCGTCAGGCCCGGGGGATGCGCAGCGTGCGCACCTCGAACGGACGCAGCTCCAGCGCCTCGCCGGTGCGCGGCGACTCCAGCTCATCCTCGATGAGCGAGACCTCGCGGATCCCGGTGTGCGCGAAGCCGACCGACAGGGATCCGCTCGTGCGCCGACCGAGCGCCTCGTAGACGCGCACGATCACGTCGCCGGAGCGGTCGTCGGCGAGCTTCACACTCGACACGACGATGCCCTCGCCCGACACGGCCACCAGCGGCTCGACCTCGTTCGCGCCCCGGACGACGGTCGACGGCGCGTTCAGCGTGATGCCCTCGGCGGTCGCGATCGCGGCGTCGGCGCCGATCACCAGGCCCACCTGGATCTCGTGCGTGCCGTGGTCGGTGTCGGGGTCGGGGAAGCGCGGGGCGCGCAGCAGCGACAGGCGCACGGTGGTGCTGACGTCGTCGCCGTCCACGTCGCGCGTGGTGTCGAAGCCGTAGATCGAGTCGTTCACGAGCGCGGCGCCGAAGCCGCCGTCCTCCTGCACCAGCACGAAACGGTGCATCGAGGTCTCGAACTTCGCGGCCTCCCAGCTCGTGTTCACGTGCGTGACCCGGCGCTGGAAGCCGAACTGCGTCTCGGCGGCCGTCTGCCGGGCGAAGACGTCGAGCGGGAAGGCGAGCTTGAGCAGCTTCTCGGTCTCGTGCCAGTCGATCTCGTTGCGCAGCGACACGGTGCGGGATCCGGGGGCCAGCGTGATCGTCTGCCGCAGGGACGACACCGAGAACGGCCGCTCCACCACGATCGTCGCGACGCCGTCCTCGACCGAGGCGGAGATCGACGACACCGCGGTCAGGTCGTCCACGCGGTTGCGGTAGTACTTGTCGATGTCCCACGCGTCCCACATGTTCGGGAAGTCCTGGTGCAGCTGGAACAGGTTCGCGGGCTTGCCGGCCGGGATCGTCTCGCGGCCCGTGGCCTTGTCCACGGCGGAGACGATGAGGCCCTCGGGCGAGATCACGACCGCGACGAGGTCGTTCTCGAGGCGGAACCCGGATCCGGTCTCGGTGAGCGAGACGCCCTTCGCCGGTTCCTGAGCGAGCGAAGCGAGACGAAGGGCGCTGCGCTCCTCGCTCAGGGACCGGTCCGTGCGTGCGGCGGCGCCGAGCGCCTGGGCACCGGATCCGACGCCCACCGAGGTCGGGGTGAAGACGAGCTCGAGATCCCCGGAGCCGGCGAGCGCCGCGCGTGCGGCATCCGACAGCGTGCGGGCCTCGTCGAGTACGCCGGAGAGCACCGAGACCGCCTCGCGGTGCACCCACGCGATCGAGGTGCCCGGCAGGATGTCGTGGAACTCGTGCAGCAGCACCGTCTCCCACAGCCGGTCGAGCTCGTCGTGCGGGTAGGCCGCACCGAGGCGCACGGCGGCGGTCGATGCCCACAGCTCGGCCTCGATGAGCGCCTGCTCGGCCCAGCGGTGCAGCGCCTTCGTGGCGTGCTGGCTGGTGAGCGTGCCGCGGTGCAGCTCGAGGTACAGCTCGCCGACCCACACGGCGGGATCCGGAAGCTCCGCCTTGGCGGCGTCGAAGAACTCGTCGGGGTGGATCCACTCGACCTTCGCGCTGCCTTCGAGATCCGCGAGGCGGGAGGCCTTGCCGGTCATCTCGCGGGTCGTGCCGCCGCCGCCGTCGCCCCAGCCGACCGGGGCGATCGAGCGCGTCGCGACGCGGTTCTCCTTGAACTGGCGGGACGCCTTGGCGACCTCCATGCCCGAGAGCTGCGAGTTGTAGGTGTCCATGGGGGGGAAGTGCGTGAAGATCCGCGATCCGTCGATGCCCTCCCAGTCGAAGCTGTGGTGCGGGAACACGTTGCGCTGGTTCCACGAGATCTTCTGCGTGAAGAACCACTCGAAGCCGGCCCGGCGCATGAGCTGCGGCAGGGCGGGGGAGTAGCCGAAGCTGTCCGGCAGCCAGACGCCCTTCGAGCGGATCCCGAACTCGCGCTCGAAGAAGCGCTGCCCGTGCGAGAACTGCCGCACCAGCGACTCGCCGGTCGGCATCACGGTGTCGGACTCGACCCACATGCCGCCCAGCGGCAGGAAGCGGCCCTCGGCGACGGCGGCCTTGATCCGGGCGTAGACCTCGGGACGGTGCTCCTTCATCCAGGCGTACTGCTGCGCGCTGGACATGCCGTAGCGGAACTGCGGCTGCTCCTCGAGCAGGGTCGTCATCGACGACGTGGTGCGGGCGACCTTGCGCACGGTCTCACGCAGCGGCCACAGCCAGGCGGAGTCGATGTGCGCGTGCCCGATCGCGGCGATGCGGTGCGCGCTCGCGTCGGCGGGTGCGGCGAGCACGTCGGCCAGCTGCGCGCGGGCCTCGCCCGCGGTCTCGACGATGCGCTGCAGGTCGAGCTCGTCCAGGGCGTTGTCGAGCGCCTGCAGGATGCGCATCCGGCGGGGGCTGGTCTCGGGCAGCTCCGCCTGCAGCTCGAGCAGCACCTCGAGATCGAGGGAGAGCTCGAACACCTCGGGCTCGAACACGGCGAGGTCCATGTGCCGCACGCGGTAGAGCGGATCCGGCGAGGAGGTGAGGATGTCGCCCTCCTGCGTCGGCAGGAAGGGGTGGTAGTCCAGCAGCACCGGATTGGAGGCGCCCTCGAGGAACAGCTCGATCGCCTCCTCGCCCTCGGCCCGCTCCGTGATCGGCAGCCACTGGTTGCGCGGGTTGAGGCTCTTCACCGGGATCGGCTCGCCGTCGGCCCCGGTGCGGTAGGCGAGGGCCTCGCACTGGAACCCGGTCATGTTGATGTCGAAGCCGAGGTCGACGAGCGCCTCGACGCGCTTGCCCGCCCACTCGGCCGGCACGGTGCCGCGGACGCGGAACCACGTGGTGCCCCACGCGGGGCCCCACTGCTGGCCGGCCGCGAACGGCGTGTACTCGAGTGCCATGCCGTCGGCGGGCGCGATCGGCTCGCCCGGCAGGGCGTGCACGCCGATCTCCAGCGGGATGCGGGCCGAATGGACGGCGGGCCGCACGCGCTCGCCGAGCACGCGGGTGACGCGGCCGACGGTGAGCGAGGTCTCTTCGTGCACGGGGGTGCTCCTTTGCGGTGCGAGAATGTGAGGACGCCTGGGGAATGCGTTCCCCAGGGTCAACTAAAACGATCTAGTACGGTGAGTCTATGTCACAGGCGAAGCGCATCACCATCGCCGATATCGCCCGGCTCGCGGGAGTCTCCCCCGGCGCGGTCTCGTTCGCGCTGAACGGCCGCCCCGGCGTGAGCGAGCAGACCCGGCAGCGCATCCTCGACATCGCCGAGGAGCACCAGTGGCAGCCCAGCTCGGCCGCCCGGGCCCTGGTCGGATCCCGCGCCGGTGTCGTCGGCTTCGCGGTGAACCGCCCCGCCCGCACCCTCGGCACGGAGGCGTTCTTCACCGACCTCATCGCCGGCGTGCAGTCGGCCCTCGCGCAGCACGGCGTGGCGCTGCAGCTGGTCGTGGTCTCCTCGATCGAGGAGGAGATGGCGACCTACCGGCGCTGGTGCAGCGCGAACCAGGTCGACGGCGTGATCGTGATTGATCCGCGCGACGACGACCCGCGCCTGACCCTGCTGCCCTCGCTGCCGCTGCCGGCGGTCGTGATCGGCAGCAGCGACACCGCGGGGGATCCGCCCGCGATCTGGCTCGACGACCAGGCCGCCGCGCACTCGCTGTTCGATTACCTCGCCGCCCTCGGCCATCAGGAGATCGCATACATCTCCGGGCCCGCGGAGTTCCAGCACACCCGGATCCGCGCGGACGTGCTGGCGTCCCTCGCGGGGCGCCACGTCGCGGGGGAGACGATCGTCACGGACTTCTCCCCGGCGGCCGCCACGGCCGCCACCCGGACGCTGCTCAGCCGCGCGGCGAGGCCGACCGCCGTCGTCTACGACAACGACGTGATGGCGATCGCGGGGCTCAGGGTCGCGCAGGAGATGGGCGTCGGAGTGCCGCAGGCGCTGTCGGTGGCATCGTTCGACGACTCGGTGGTCACGGGGCTCGTGCATCCGTCGATCACCTGCCTCACTCGCGACACCTTCGCCCTCGGCGAGCAGGCGGCGGCCTTCCTCCTGGAGCGGATCGGATCCGCGGATCCGCTGCCGTCCCGGCCGGGAACCCCTCCGGCGCTCACGATCCGGGAGAGCACGGCCGCACCCCGGCGCTGAACGGATCCGTGTCGGTCGGAAAACGGAGGAGTTCGCGGCGTGTCGAGCGCGTCGACCTCGCGACGCGCCGCCTCCTCCTTGGTTTTCCCGCAGTGCGACCGAGCGTTTCCCGCAGTGCGACCGAGCGTTTCCCGCAACACGGCCGGGAGTTTCCCGCAGTACGGTCGGGAGGGATGTCGCCCCGATCGCCTGAGGCAGGCGGGTGCGGGGCCGTCCAGCGGGGTCCGATAGAGTTCTCTGGCCCGACGAAAGGGGACTCGCATGGCGCCGGACACCGTGAAGAAGCACCAGGACTACAACCCCGGACCCCGCGTGGGGATCACCTTCTCCACCTTCGACCTGCTGCACGCGGGGCACATCATGATGCTCGCCGAGGCGAAGCGGCAGTGCGACTACCTCATCTGCGGGCTGCAGATGGATCCGACCCTCGACCGCCCGGAGAAGAACGCTCCCACCCAGACGGTGGTCGAGCGCTACATCCAGCTGCGTGGCTGCGAGTACGTCGACGAGATCGTGCCGTACTCCACCGAGCAGGATCTGGAGGACATCCTCCGCTCCTTCAAGCTCGACGTGCGCATCGTCGGCGACGAGTACGAGGACCGCGACTTCACCGGCCGCGCCTACTGCGAAGAGGCCGGCATCGAGCTGTATTTCAACAGGCGCGACCACCGCTTCTCCAGCTCCGGCCTGCGCAAGATCGTCGCGGCCAAGGAGGCCGAGCGGGTCAACGGCAAGAGCTGACCCGCTCGGCGCTCACCGCCAGCGCGCCGAACGATCAAGGCCGTGCGCGCGACGGAAGTCCCGCGCCGTAGGGGCTCTATTGGCAGCCGCAGGAGCGCCGCACGATGAGCTCTGCCTCGTAGCGCACATGCCCGGCGGAGATGTCGTCGAGCACTCGTGTGACGGCGTCATGTGCCATCGCGTCGATGGGAACGTTGACCGTGGTCAGAGCGGGCACGGCGAACTCCGCCTCGGGCGAGCCGTCGAATGACACCAACGCGAGATCATCGGGAGCTCTCCCGCCGGTCTCGGCGAGTGCCGCAAGGGCGCCGATCGCCAGCTGATCGGAGGCGCAGAACGCAGCGGTGACCTCCGGGTGCTCACGCAGCAGTGCACGCATCGCCGTACGGCCGTCGGCGGGGGTGAACCCGCCGGCCAGGGCGGGGCCGAGTGCGAGTCCTGCGGCGGACAGCGCGTCCGTCCACCCGCGCACGCGCTCGTCCCCGTCGACGTCCCCGCCCAGGTAGGCGATTCGGCGATGACCGTGCGCTTCGATGAGGTGGTGCACGCCGTTCATCGTGCCGGCGCGGTAGTCCGGTCCCAGGGTGAGCAGCGACCCGATCGGTGAGGCCTGGTTGATCACCACGGTGGGAGTCCCTGCAGCGAGGAATTCCTTGGTCGCATCCGCGGTGGCTTCGGCGGCGATGATGAGGCCGCGCACCTGCCGGCCGACCAGGCCGCGCACGACGGGCGCGACGCGATCCGGCATCGCGTTCGCGACGATCAGTGAGAGCCCGTGCGCGGCGGCTGCTCTCTCCACGGCCGCCGCAAGGTGCGCGAAATAGGACTGCTCCACGGTGGGCACGACGAGTGCGAGCAGGTCGGACTGCCCCGTGCTCAGTGCGCGGGCGGCGGCATTGGGCCGGTAGCCCAGCAACCGCACGGCCTCGAGCACCCTCGCCTTCGTCGCCGCCGCCACTGGCTTCGGCCCGTCGTTCAGCGTGTAGCTGACGACCGCCGTGCTGACGCCCGCGAGTCGCGCCACATCGGCGCGCGTGACGCCACGTCGCTGATCGGCACCGCTCATCGTGTCCCCTCATCGCAGGGCGAATCCCTGCATCGCACGCTAGCAGTTGACATGAAGGGATCCGAGGGCGGATCAGCAGCCGGAGGGCGCGTCGCCGAAGTCGGGAATAGCAAGACGCGCCCCGCCCTGCAGCGCGGACCGATGCGCCACGATCCCAGGCAACGTGTAGCGGGCGGCGACCCATGCATTCACGGGCGGCAGCGCGCCCGATGAGACGGCGCGCACGAAGTCGTCCACCAGGAAGTGGTGACTGCCCTCATGGCCGTTGTGCAGGTGTGCCATCTCGACGGGAATGCGCCGGGTGTCGTGCACGGGGGCGGATCCCGAGACGAAAGAGGCGCGCAGCGCGGGGGCGACATGCGCGAGGGTCGGATCCGTCTCGTCCCTGGAGGCGCTGGTGTGCAGCAACGCGGACACGTCGGTGAAACCCTCCTTGTCCTGCCACACGGCCGCCTCGACGAGCTGCTCGAACGAGCCCTCCGTGCCGAAGAAGCGGAAGCGCGACTCGCGCAGGTGGGACGGGTAGCCGACCCGGCGGAACTCGTTGATCCGCATCGAGCCCCCGCCCGCCATCTCGAACAGGGCGCTGGCGTTGGAGAAGTCGTTGTCGAACATGCTCACGTCACGGTCGAAGACCCCGTCGCCACGATCGTCGCGGACGCCGATGCAGCTGACACTGACCGCATGGGTCGGCCAGGCGCCGAGCACCCCGCCCACGGAGTGCGTGGGGTACAGCATCGGCGGGTAGCTCGCCGTGGTACGCCATTCCTCCCCGCCGCTGTACTGGTATGCCTCGTAGAAGCCGAGGTCCATGTCATGCACATAGTCGCCCTCGGCGTAGAAGAGGCGTCCGAACGCGTGCTCGGCCGCCTTGCCGCGAGCGAAGACCGTGGCAGGGTTGTACTGGCTGGTCTCCCCCATCATGTACGTCAGCCCGGTCTCGCGGACGGCATCGATGATCGCCCCGATCTCCTCCTCGCTGATCGCCATCGGCACGGCGGAGTACACGTGCTTGCCGGCGCGCAGTGCGCGAACCACCAGCGGTCCATGCGTCCAGCGCTGGGTGAAGATGGCGACCGCGTCGACATCGCTGGCCAGCAGGGCGTCGAAACTCTCGACCGTGCCCGCGAGCTCCGCGGAGCGGGCGAGCGCCTCGGCGCGCTCGCCGATCACGTCGGTCACGACGACCGATGAGACACCGGGGTGGTGGTTGAACAGGGTGGCGAACTGCCCGGCGAACTGCCCGGCGCCCACGATTCCGAGGGAGAACGTCATGGTGTGTCCTTCTGCGAGGTCTGCGACGGCGGGTGCCGCGCCCAAAAGTCTACGCCAGTAAACTGAACCCATTCGCCAGTCAAATCAAGAGAAAAGATGCCATTGCTTCTTTTGAATCTATTCGCGTAGACTCGGCCCTGCTCATCCAGGGCACAACCACATCCCGATGAAGGACAGACAATGAAGTCACATCGCAACAGACTGGTGGTCATGACCGCCGGTGTCGCCTTGGCGGCGCTCATGCTCAGCGGATGCGCGGGTGGGGCGGCTTCGGGCGGCGACGGCAAGGCCTCCCTCGAACTGCAGTCGGCCATGGAGGCCACCACCCCGCAGTACAAGGCTCTCGACTCGATCTCGAAGGCGTATGAGAAGGAGCACCCCGGTGTCACGATCAAGGTCGTTCCGCAGGGCAAGGACTACGAGGGGGACATGAAGGTCCGCATGGCGGCGGGGGACCTTCCGGACATCTGGGCGACGCACGGCTGGTCGTTGCTGCGTTACAGCGAGTTCCTGGAACCCCTGCAGACGCAGCCATGGGCGAAGCGGGTCAACCCCGTGCTGGACGCCACCATGAAGAACAGCAAGGGCGAATTCTTCGCCCTTCCGGTCACCACGGACGTGGCGGGCATCGTGTACAACAAGGCAGTGCTGGACAAGCTGGGGATCGACCCGAAGTCGCTGGGCACCATGAGCGCCTTCGAGGGGGCCCTGGCGAAGATCAAGGCTGCGGGCGTCGTGCCGATCACGAGCTCCTCCAAGGCCAGCTGGTTCGCAGGCGATCTCGCCGACTGGCTGGGATCCGGGTCCTTCACGAAGGATCAACTCGCCAAGCTGGCCAAGGGCGACTTCGTGGACAGCGGGTTCTCCGCGCTGTACGGGAAACTCGAGGACTGGACGAAGAAGGGCTACTTCAACGCGGACTTCGCCGCGGCGAGCAGCGACGATGTCCCGGCCGCGCTCGCACAGGGCACCACGGCGTTCGTGATGGTGCAGAACGGCATCGCGGTCACGGCGCGCGAGCTGGTACCGGACGTTCAGCTCGGCTTCATCCCGGTGCCGGCGATCAATGGCGACCCGGAGTACCTCATCGGCGGCGAGGGCTTCGCATTCGGAGCATGGAAGGACGGCAAGAACAAGAAGACCGCGCTGGACTTCCTGAACTTCATGGCGCAGTCCAAGAATGTCCAGACGCTGGCGTCGGCGGGCGGGAACCCAGCCGGGCTCAAGGACGTGAAGGTCGATCTCGGACCGCTGACGCCCAGCTTCGACGCCTTCTTCACCCCGGGCAAGGTGCGGATGGTGCCGTACTTCGACCGCGCGTACCTGCCCAACGGCATGTGGGACACCCTGATCACCACGACCGGCGGCGTCATCACCGGGCAGACCGACGTGCCGGGGGCCGTCAAGCAGGCCGGTGCTGACTTCAAGACTCTGTTCGGCCAGAAGTAGGACACGGATCGGGGGCCGGAACAAAGTCCGGCCCCCGATCCTCCCAGGAGGATCCATGACCGCAACGCTCACAGACTCGACGGATACGGCGGCGATCGTCGTGCCCGGTCGCCGTCGCCGGTACGGCACCGCGTCGCGCCGGCTGAACTGGTTCTACGTCCCCGCGTTGATCCTGTTCGCCGTGTTCGCCCTGTATCCGCTGCTCAGTGGCATGAGCCTGTCGCTGACCAACTGGAACGGGTACAGCCCCGGGCGCTCGTTCGTCGGACTCGACAACTATCTGCGCCTCCTCGGTGACGATGTCTTTCGCACCGCGTTAATCAACACCCTGATCTACGGCGTGGGAAGCACGCTGATCCAGCAGATGCTCGGCCTGGGGCTCGCCGTCGTCCTCGATCGAGTCACCCGCGGAGCGGCCTTCCTCCGGGCGATCATCTACCTGCCGGTCATGGTCTCCCCGGTCGTGATGGGGACGATGTACTACCTGATCTTCCGTTACCGCAACGGTGCTCTGAACGATGCGCTGGGCGCACTTTTCGGCGCTGAGAAGGTGGCGTGGCTGGCGAACTCTGCGGCGGGGGTCGCGATCATCGTCGCCGTGAACTCGTTGCAGTTCGTCGGTATCTCGATGGTGATCTATCTCGCCGGTCTTCAGGCCGTGCCGGTCGAGTACTACGAGGCTGCCCAGCTCGACGGAGCAGGGTGGTGGCAGCGCTTCCGATCCATCACGCTCCCGCTGCTGCAACCGGCGTTCGCGACCAGCATCGTGCTGAATCTCATCGGCGGTTTGAAGCTGTTCGACGTGATCGAGGTGCTCACTGGGGGCGGACCCGGTAAGACGACGCACTCGGTGTCCACGCTCATCACCGACACCTACTTCGCGAATCAGGCTGCGGGGTACGCCTCGGCCCTCGGCGTCGTGCTGTTCATCTTGATCGCGGCCGTGACATTCGTCCTCAACGGGCTGCTCAACAGGAAGCGAGTCGAGCTGTGAAGGAAACGTCGGCAATGGGACGGGTCGGCCTCTATGCGGCGTTGTCGCTGGTGGCGCTGCTGCAACTGCTGCCTTTCTACTTCTCGGTCACGACGGCTGCCAAGCCGAAGACGGACCTGTCCTCGCCCTGGATCTTCCCGGCCCAGGTCTACTGGGAGAATTTCCGCACCGCGGCCGAGCAGGGAAACATTCTCGTGGCGATCGGCAACAGCGCTGTGATCACAGTGGTCTCGACCGTCCTGGTCTGCATCCTCGGCGCGTTCACGGCCTACCCGCTCGCCCGCCGGAACACCCGTGGAAACCAGGTGGTGTACGCGGGAATCATCGGATTGATCATGATCCCGCCTCTGGCCGTGCTCGTGCCGTTGTACACGCTCATGAAGGACATCGGCGCATTGAACACCCACTGGGGCGTCATCCTGGTGATGGTGACGGGAAATCTCCCGCTCGCCGTCTTCCTCTATGCCGCCTTCATGCGCAGCCTGCCGATCTCGATCGAGGAGGCGGCGACCGTGGACGGCGCGAACGCGGTACAGGTTCTGCTGCACGTCGTCGTTCCGATGCTCAAGCCGGTCACCGCTACCGCGGCGATCCTCGCCGGCGTGGGCATCTGGAACGAATTCGCGTTGAGCACCTATTTCCTGCGCGATCCGTCCACGCGCACGATCGCGCCCGCTGTGGCGAACTTCTTCACCACGCAGTCGAGCAACCCCGGGGCGGCCGCAGCCGCCGCGCTACTGTCGGTGGCGCCGGTGCTGGTGGCGTACCTCTTCCTGCAGCGCAACTTCATCAAGGGCATGGTCGCCGGAGCCATGAAATGAGCAGGAGTGCACCAGAGTGGAAACCGTGACTGATACCGCTACGACGCGGCGCGTGGACCTCGCACCCGAGACCGCCGCAGCCCTCGGCTCCTTCTCCCCGGCGGAGGGGACCAGGCCGGCACGAGCGTTCCTGCACAGCGATGCGCCGCGCCTCTCTCTGAACGGCACCTGGCGTTTCCGGTTGTCTCCGGGGATCCGCCAGGCGCCGGATGACGGCTGGCAGTTCGGCGACGCCGAGGGATTCACCGATCTGCCTGTCCCGTCGAGCTGGCCGATGCACGGACACGGGGCGCCGTGGTACACGAACATCCGGTTCCCGATCCCGATCGACGTGCCGCACCCGCCACAGGCCAACCCCGTCGGCGATCACCTGTTCGCGTTCGAGGCGGATGCGGTGTTCGTCCGGGGTGCCCTGCTGCGTTTCGACGGCGTCGATGCGGCCGGCGAAGTCTGGCTCAACGGCGCGCGGCTCGGAACCACGCGAGGCAGCCGGCTCGCCCACGAGTTCGACGTCACCGGCGTCCTCCGGCCCGGGCGCAACGTGCTGGCAGTGCGCGTCGCGCAGTTCGCCGCATCCACCTATCTCGAGGATCAGGACATGTGGTGGCTGCCGGGGATCTTCCGTGATGTCACCCTCATCGCGCGTCCGGAGGGCGGGATCGATGACGTTTTCGTGCATGCGGACTACGACGAGGGGCAGGGCGCGCTGCGGGTCGACGCTTTCCGGGACGGCCTGCCCGTGCCGGCGCGGGTGCGGGTGCCGGCGCTGGGCCTCGACGTCCCCGCCGGTGAGGTCGTGCGGGTGCCGCGTGTCCGCGGCTGGAGCGCGGACACGCCCTGGCTTTACGACGCCACCGTCGCGACGGAGACGGAGACCGTCACGGTGCGGATCGGATTCCGCACCGTGACGACCGCCGGTGGGGTGTTCCGTGTGAACGGGCGCCCGGTGCTGCTGCGCGGCGTCAACCGTCATGAGCACGACCCGCATCGGGGCAGGGTCGTCTCGGAGGAACGGCTCGTACAGGAACTGCGGCTGATGAAGCAGCACAACATCAACGCCGTGCGAACGTCTCACTACCCTCCGCATCCGCGGATGCTGGAGCTGGCCGACGAGCTCGGCCTGTATGTGATCCTGGAGTGCGACCTGGAGACGCACGGGTTCGAGCAGGATCAGTGGCAGGACAATCCCGCGGATGATCCGCGCTGGCACGACGCGCTCATCGACCGGATCACACGCACCGTCGAGCGGGACAAGAATCATGCCAGCGTGGTGATGTGGTCCCTCGGCAATGAGTCGGGCACCGGTCGCAACCTCTCCGCGATGTCGGCATGGGCCAAGCGCCGGGACCCCTCGCGGCCGATCCACTACGAGGGCGATTTGGAATGCGCCTACGTCGACGTCTATTCCCGGATGTACCTGGCCCCACAGGAACTCGAGAAGGTGGGCCGTCATGCCGAGGAGACCTTGAGCGACGAGGATCGCGACGCCCATCGTCGCGGCCTGCCGTTCCTGCTCTGCGAGTACGCGCACGCGATGGGCAACGGCCCCGGAGGGCTCAGCGAGTACCAACGGGTCTTCGAGGAGCACCCTCGGCTCGCCGGAGGGTTCATCTGGGAGTGGATCGAGCACGGCATCGCCCGCACGGACGAATCCGGCGCCCGGTTCCACGTCTACGGAGGGGACTTCGGCGAGGAACTGCATGACGGCAACTTCGTGACCGACGGACTCGTCGACGCGGATCTGCATCCGCGCCCGGGTCTCGCCGACGTCGCACGGGTGTTCGCGCCGGTGCAGATCCAGATCGCTGCGAACGGCCGCCGCGCGTCGATCCGAAACCTCTACGACCTGGGCGACACCAGCCATCTCGTCTTCCGTTGGCAGTGCCACCGCAGCGACGGCCTCGTGGCCGAGCAGCTGGTCGCCGTCGCGTCGATCCCCGCAGGCGATGAGCAGGAAGTGCCGTTGCCGCCCCCACCCGGCGACGCGGTGGTCACGGTCTCGGCGCTCCTGGCCTCGGACACCGCGTGGGCGGCCGCCGGGCATGAGGTCGCCTGGGGGCAGTGCGCGCCGGCCGACCTCGACGCGGGCCGTCTGCACACCGCAAGCGCCTCAGCTGCCATGGTGGGCGCCGACAGCATCACGCTGGGCCCGGCTCGATTCGATCGCGCGACGGGGATGCTCGTCGCGCTCGGCGGCGTACCCGCGGCGCTTCGTGCCGACTTCTGGCGGGCACCCACGGACAACGATCGCGGTGCCGAGGAGTTCTCCTGGGGATGGGAGCCGGCGGCACGGTACTGGGAGCGTGTGGGACTTGATCGCCTGCATACGCGGCTGATCATGATGACGCTGCACGAGGGCGACGACGGCGAGGAGCTGCGGGTGCAGACCAGGGTGGCCGCCGCAGACAGCCGCTCCGCCATCCTGGTCGATCATCGATGGCGCGTCCACGGTGACCGAGTCGAGCTCGAAACCCACGTGCGCCCGACGGGTGCTTGGGCGGGACCTTGGGCGCGGATCGGCGTCGAGCTGATGCTGCAAGCCGTGCCGCACGACGTCGCCTGGTTCGGGCTCGGACCGGGGCAGGCCTATCCCGACACAGGGCAGGCCGCACGATTGGGCTGGCATGCCGGAACGGTCGCGGATCTGGACGTGCGTTACGTCCGCCCGCAGGAGTCCGGAGCGCGAGCCGGAGTCCGGACCGCTCTTATCCGTACATCGGCCGGTGCGCTGGAGGTCCGGGGGGAACCATTCTCCCTGACCGTGCGACCCTACTCGCAGCGGGCGCTCGCGGACGCCACCCACCAGAACTCTCTTGTGCCGGACGGGCGCACCTACGTGTCACTCGACCACGCCCAGCGCGGTGTCGGCACGGCGGCCTGTGGCCCCGCGGTGCTGCCCGCGCACGATCTGCAGGCGCGGGAGGCGCGGTTCACGGTGCAGTTCCGGTTCCGCGCCGAAGCCGACCGCAACCCGAGCTGACCCGCCCGGCGCTCACCGCCAGGGCGCCGGATCCCAAGCGAAGCTCCGCGCCCATTCCTCGAGCTCGGTGCGCAGCGCGTCGGCGATCTCGGGATGCTGCGTGGACAGATCCACGGCCTCGGCCGGATCCTCGTCGAGGTTCGCAAGTACGCTGCTGCCGAGCACGAACGGTCCGCCGAGGTGCTCCCGGGGCGACGTAGTGAGCTTCCAGGGACCGCGGCGGGCGGCCAGCTGCGGGCCGTACTCCCAGAACAGGGTGCGCTCGGCAGGCAGGGGCTCCAGCGCTCGCAGTGCCGCGAACAGGCTCGTGCCGTCCGCATCGTCCGCCGCAGGGGCGCCGGCCGCCTCGAGCACGGTCGGCACGACGTCCGTCATCGCCCCGGGCTCGGCCCACTCCGCCCCCTGCGGCAGCGCCGCGGGCCAGGAGATGATCGCGGGCACCCTGATCCCGCCGTCGAACAGCGACCCCTTGTTGCCGCGCAGGCCACCGGTGGATCCGCCCTGGTAGTCAATCTCCTCGCCGTTCAGCCAGTTGCGGCTCTCGGTGGAGGGGCCGTTGTCGGAGGAGAAGAACACGATCGTGTCGTCCGTGATCCCCGCCGCGTCGAGCGCATCCAGGATCCGGCCCACGCCGTCGTCCATCGCGGCGATCATGGCGGCCATGATGCGGCGATCGTCCGGCAGGTCGGGGAAGCGGTCGACATACTCCTTCGGCGCGTGCATCGGGTAATGCGGGGCATTGAACGGCACGTAGCAGAGGAACGGATCCGCCGCGTTGTCCGCGATGAACGAGACGGCCTTCTCCGCGATCACCTCGGTGAGGTAGCGGCCGTTGTCGTAGACCTCGCGCTCGTCGTCCCACAGGTCGTGCACCGGGTTCTGGCCCTGACCCCAGTAGAAGATGTGCGAGTAGTAGTCCACGCAGCCGGCGAGGAAGCCGAAGTGCTGCTCGAAGCCGCGGTCGAGCGGGCGGTATCCGGATCCCGTGCCGAGATGCCATTTGCCGAAGATCCCGGTGCGGTAGCCCTCGTCGCGCAGCCGCGAGGCGAGCGTCGGCTGCGCGGGGAGCCCTGGGGTGCCGCGCTTGCCGCCGAGGATCTCCTGCACCCCGGCGTGAACGGGGTGGCGGCCGGTCAGCAGCGCCGCGCGCGACGGCGAGCACACGGGCGAGTTCGAGTACCAGTTCGTCCCGCGCACACCGCGTGCGGCCAGGCGGTCCAGGTGCGGCGTGCGCACGTCGTCGCCGCCGAATCAGCCGACATCGCCATAGCCGAGGTCGTCGGCGTAGATCACGACGACGCTCGGGCGGGTCATGCCGAGACCTTTGCCGCATCCTCCGCCCCGTCGACGACCGTGTTGTTCGACGAGTAGATCCCCGATCCGGTGCTCAGGTCGGGACGGATCAGATCCGTGATCCCCCGGGCGGTGAGGGCGGCCGGATCCGCTGCCGTGACGGAGGTGACGAAGGTCGGATCCAGCCCGGCCTCGCACGCGTCGACCCAGGCCTGGAAGATCGCGCCACCGGGGCTCATCGCCGCGCGGCTGACCGGGACCTCGTGCGCGTCGACGTCGATCACGATCGCCGTCGTGCGCGCGGGCGCCGGGCGCCGTTCACGCAGGGACGGGATGATCTCCGCGAAACGGCGGCCGATGGGCTTGGCCTCACCCGTCTGATCGATCAGACCCAGCGAGTACTCCAGCTCCGGGTAATCGGCGAGCTCGCGGCCCACGTCGTGAGAGCACCACCAGGTGACGCCCCAGAGGTTCTCGGTCCGCACCGCGGCGCGCACGGTCGCCTCGAGGAAGCCGGGAGTCTGCTCGGGCGTCAGGCAGTTCGACGGGGCGCCGACCTCCTGCAGCCAGATCGGACGGGCCGGATCCGTCGCGAAGGCGCGGGACAGCTCGATCATGTACTCGGCGTGCCGGTCGCTCGCCGCGCTCCGCCCGCCGTAGCGCTGGGCGGTGCCGTTGAAGATCCAGGAGTGCACGGTCGTCATCGCGCCGATGCGGCTGGCGTGCGTCGGCACGAAGCCGTGGCCGTCCATGTACCAGGCCGCGTCGTACTCGCTGTGCACGTGCGGCAGGCCCGGGGCGGAGCGCTCGGCCGCGTCCAGCAGCGTGGTGAGCCAGCCCGCGGCCTCGTCGGGCGAGACCGGCCACGGGTGCGGGTGCACGCTCGCTGCGAACTGGTTCACCTCGTTGCCGAGTGTGAAGCCGAGGAAGTTGGGGGCGTCGCGCAGGGCCTCGCCGAGCCGCTCGACGAGCGCGATCTGCCCGCTCAGCGCTTGCGGGTGCGTGAACATGTTCTTGTCGTGCCAGGTGAACAGCCACGACGGGATGAAGTCGAAGCTCGACAGGTGCCCCTGGATCACGTCGACCGACGCGTCCATGCCGAACTCGGCGGCGACGTCGATCACGGCGCGCACGTCGGCGATCGCCTTCTCGCGGATGAGCGTGCGGTTGGGCTGCAGCACGGGCCAGAGCGGGAAGATCCGCACGTGGTCCAGGCCGAGGGCGGCGAGACCGGCGAAGTCTCGCCGCACGACATCGAGATCCAGGTCGAGCCAGGAGTGCATCCACTCCTTCGACGGGGTGTAGTTCGCGCCGAACCGCAACGGGGCGGCTCCGTTCGCGGCGGCTCCGTTCGAAGCGGGGGCCGGGGCGGCGTCGGTGCCGATGGTCATCTGGTTCGTCCTTCCGGGACGGGCTGGCGCGGGTGAGGGGTGTCGCCGAGGTCGTGCTGCAGATCCCACAGCTTCAGGGTCAGCCCACGCCGGATGCCGGCGTACGCGGGATCGAGATGCACGCTGGTGAGCTCGAACGGATCCTTCTCGAGGTCGAAGAGCTCCCACTCCGGAGGATAGGACGTGTCGCCCGTGTTGGGCAGTCCCATTCCGTCGGCGTAGTAGTAGATCAGCTTGTAGCGGTCGGTGCGCACGCCGTAGTGCGCCCACACGTGGTGCATGTGGTCGTCATGCTCGTAGAAGCGGTAGTAGTGCGCGTCGCGCACGGGATCCGGATCCGGTGCGGTCACGAGATCCACGAGGCTGTGGCCCTGCATGCCTTCCGGTGCGGGCGCCCCGGCGAAGTCGAGCAGCGTCTGCGCGATGTCGACGTTCGACACGAGTGCCTCCGTGCTGCCGCCGGCGGCGACCTGCGCCGGATAGCTGAGCACGAGCGGCATCCGCAGCGACTCCTCGTACATGAAGCGCTTGTCGAACCAGCCGTGCTCGCCGAGGTAGAAGCCCTGGTCGGACGCGTAGATCGTGACCGTGTCGTCGAACTGGCCCGTCGCGTGCAGGAAGTCGGTGAGCGACTGCACGCCCTCGTCGACCGCGGCCACGCAGCGCAGGTAGTCCTGCATGTAGCGCTGGTACTTCCACACCGCGCGTGCGGTGTAACCGAGCTCGGCGGGCGGATCCTCCTTGAGGTCGATGCCGGTGAGGTAGTCGGCGATGCGCATGGTGGCGTGATGGGCGGGCGTGCCGCGGCCGTCGTAGTCGAAGGTGGGCGGCAGCGGGATCGGATCCGTGTACAGCTCCGCGTGCCGCGGGTGGGGCAGCCAGGGGCGATGCGGGGCCTTGTGCCACACCAGCACGCAGTACGGCTCGTCGCCCTGCGCACGCATCCATGCCAGCGCGCGCTCGGTGATGATGTCGGTGACGTAGCCTTCGCGGCGCACCGGGCCGTCCGGGGTGTAGAACTCCGGGTCGAAGTACTCGCCCTGATCCGGCAGCACCTCCCAGTGGTCGAAGCCGACCGGGTCGTGGTCGGGGCCGTGGCCGAGATGCCACTTTCCGAACATCGCGGTGCGGTAGCCCGCGGCCTTGAGTGCGGTGATGAAGGTCTCGTGGTCGTTCGTCAGGTGCGTGGAGAGCGTGGTCACGGCGCTGGTGTGGCTGTAGGTGCCGGTGAGGAAGGCCGCGCGGCTGGGGGTGCACAGCGCGTTCTCGACGAGGGCGCGGTCGAAGCGGATCCCGGCCGCGGCGATCGCGTCGATGCCGGGCGTCATGTTCACGACGGATCCGTAGCAGCCGATCGCGTTCGAGGCGTGATCATCGGTCAGCACGAACACGATGTTCGGGCGACGGGGGCTGTTCATCGCTCTCCTCCTTGATGCGCTGAAGGGATTTGGTTCACCGCTGCCTCTGATTGCAGTGGTGTTGGACGACGTTGCGTCCGTGTGGCATGCTAAGCAGACTATATCGTTTTAGTGATGGGATGCCAGCGCCGACCGGCGATGCACCCGGGACACTTCGAAGGAGAACACGTCCATGAAGATCCGATCGACAATCGCCGTCGGCATCGCCGCGGTGGCAGCGCTCGCCCTCACCTCGTGCACCGGGGGAGGAGCGGCCTCCGGGGGTGGATCCGCTGGCGGCGAGATCAACGGAACGATCACGTTCCAGACCTGGTCGCTCAAGAACGACAAGTTCACGCCCTACTTCAAAGACGTCATCGCGGCGTTCGAGAAGGAGCACAAGGGCGCGAAGGTCAACTGGATCGACCAGCCCGCCGACGGCTATGAGGACAAGATCCTGCAGCAGGCGGAATCCGGCGAACTGCCCGATGTGGTCAACCTGCCGCCGGAGTTCGCCGCTGAGCTCGCCAAGGTCGGTCAGCTGGTCGACCTGAAGAAGGACTCCAAGGTGCTCGGCGACTATGTCGAGGGTGGTGTCGCCGGGTACACCTATGACGGCCTCGAGGGTACCTACGCGTTCCCGTGGTATCTCGGCACCAACCTCAACTACTGGAACACGGAGCTGCTCGGCAAGGCCGGCATCACCGCGCCGCCGAAGGACTTCGCCGCGACGCTCGACGATGCCGACAAGCTGGCTGCGCAGGGCGTGCAGACCATGTCCGACATCCCCGACACCAAGGCGCTGCAGTGGATGGTTTCGGACATGGGCGGCACCTATCCGTTCTACAAGGGCGGCAAGTTCGTCTTCGACACCCCCGAGGCGGAGGCGATCATCGACCGCTACGCCAAGCTCTACAAGGCTGGTGGCGTGAGCCCTGAGGCGCTTCAGGGTGCGGGCACGGCGGACAACAACGTCAACAACTTCAACAAGGGCACCGTGGCCTGGACAACTGCCGGCCCGAACTACATCGACAAGAACCTCGCGGTGAACGCCCCGACCCTGCTGCCCTCCGTCAAGGTGAGCGGTGGCTTCGGCGATGCGCCGCTGTTCCTGCAGGGCATCGGCGTCTCGGCGAAGTCCAAGCAGTCCGCGACCGCGCTGGCCTTCGCCGAGTTCGTCACCGACACTTCGAACCAGATCGAGTTCGTGAAGCTGGCTGCCGGCTTCTTCCCCGGCACCAAGGCCGCCAACGCCGATCCGTCGAAGTTCGCGGAGACCGCGCAGAATCCGGAGCAGGCCCAGGCGACCAAGTTCGCCTCCGCTCAGATGGACGCGGCACGCATCCCCGGCGCCCCTGGGTTCACCGAGGCGATGAACACCTACGCGAAGCAGCAGATCGCTCTCGCGGTGCGTGGCGACATCACGGCGAAGGAGGCCCTGAAGAAGGGCCAGGACTACGCCAACGAGAACGCCTCCAAGTAATTCGATGTGATGTGGAGAGGGTGAGCGAATGAGAAGACAGCGCTGGTACACGCCGTACCTGCTCGTACTGCCCGGAGTCATCTGGGTCCTGGTGTTCGCACTATGGCCCTTCCTGAACACGGTGGTGCTGGCCTTCACCGATGCTCGCCCTCTCCGCCCCGTCCAGTTCGTCGGATTGGACAACTTCGTCAAGCTCGGCAGCGATGAGCGCTTCGGCTACGCCCTGACGACCTCACTCGTCTACGTCGTCGTGTGCGTCCCGCTGCTGACCTTCATCCCGTTGCTGCTGGCTCTGCTCGTGCACCGGAAGGTTCCGGCCATCGGCTTCTTCCGCACCACGTTCTACTTCCCGGTGATCGCCTCGGCGGTGGTCGTGGCGATCGTCTGGGAGTTCCTCTTCTCCAGCACGGGAACGATCAACTCGGCTCTGAAGTTCTTCGGGCTGGCCGACCGGCCGATCGAGTTCCTCTCCGATCGCTGGCTTCTCATGTTCTGCGCGATCGGGTTGACCGTGTGGAAGGGCCTCGGCTACTACATGGTCGTGTATCTGGCCGCCCTCGGAAACGTCGGTCGCGAACTCCATGAGGCGGCCGCGATGGACGGCGCCGGCGCCTGGCGCCGGTTCTGGTCGGTCACCGTCCCCGGGGTCCGTGGACCCATGATGCTCGTCTCGGTGCTGATCTGCGTCGCCGCCGTGCGGGTGTTCACCGAACTGTATGTGCTGTCGCACGGGTCCGGCGGGCCGGGCGGACGGTCGATGAGCATGGTGATGCTCATCCAGTCGATGGGCAAGGGCCTCAACGGTCAGATCGGATATGCCTCCGCGATCTCGATCGTGCTGTTCCTGCTCACCCTGGTGCCTCTGCTCGTGGTCGGCATCGCCAACAACGGCGACGTGCTGCGTGAGATCGTCGGCAACCGTCGCATCCGCCGCGCCGCGCGTGCGGCCAAGCGCGCCGAGGAGGTGTCGGCATGAGCCTGATGGGTTCGCGCGAGACGTCCGCGCTGGTCGAGCAGACCGAGGCGACCGTGGAACGGCGACGCCCGGGACGTGAGCCCCGGCACAAGGAGAAGCCGTATCGCGGCAAGGGGTCGGCCGATATCCTGAAGCCTTCCCTCGGGGGGCTGGTCGGCAAGTACGCATTGCTCATCGTGATCTTCGTCGTCATGGTGTTCCCCTTCGTGTGGCAGCTCTCCACGTCGTTCAAGGGGAACACCGAGGACATCTACTCCTTCCCGCCGTCGCTCATCCCGACCGCGCCGAACTGGGACAACTACGCCGAGGTGTTCCGTACCATCCCGGTTCTCGACTACGCCCGCAACTCGCTTCTCGTGGGCGTAGGCACGGTCATCACGAATGTCATCTTCGCCACGCTGGGCGGATACGCGCTCGGATGCCTGAAGTTCCGCGGGAAGGGCATCGTCATGGCGATCTTCTTCTCCACGCTGCTGCTTCCCGGCGAGGTCACGTTGACCAGTCAGTACCTCACCGTGAAGTCGCTGGGCTTGGCGAACACGCTGTGGGGCGTCTTCCTTCCCGGTGCGATCGCGGCGATCAACGTGCTGCTCATGGCTGCGGCCTGCCGCATGATCCCCGCGGACACACTGGACGCCGCGACCATCGACGGAGCGAACACCCTGCAGCGGTTGCGGCACATCGTGTGGCCGAACATTCGCGGCATGGTCTCGGTCGTCGCGCTGTTCGCGTTCATCGGAGCCTGGGACGAGTTCCTGTGGCCGCTGGTCGTGCTGTCGGATCCGGCGAAGTACACGCTGACGGTCGGAATGGACTATCTGAACTCGACGTTCGGAGCCAACCCGCGCGTGATCGCGGCCGGCACGATGATCGCTCTGGTGCCGATCATCATCCTCTTCGCGGTCCTGCAGAAGCAGTTCTTCAAGGGCGTGGAAGAGGGGAGCGTCAAGGGGTGAACACCCTCGACAGCTCGGTCCGGGAACCAGATGAGGGGGCGGGCCGAATCCCCTGGCTCGCCCTACCGCAGCCCACGTCGTTCGAGCCCGCGGGCGGGAGGTGGGCGCCGGGGCAGGTGCGGGTGATCGCCGAGGAGCCGGAGCTGGCGCGCGAGGCCGAGCGATTCGCATCGGAGCTGCGCGAACGCGGGATCGCGGTCGCCGGCGATGCCTCGGATCCGGCGATCCGCCTGCGGCTGGGCACGTCGGGGGTGGGGGCGGCATCGGCATCGGCATCGGCATCGGCATCGGCGCCGGCGCCGGGGGCGGAGGGTGCTGCGCTCGCCGCCCGCGCGTTCCCGGACGAGTCGTTCGCGATCGACGTGGCAGACGACGTCGTGGTGACCGCGGCATCCGCGGCAGGAGTGTTCCGGGCCACCCGGCAGCTGCTGCACAACCTGCGCGCGCAGGGCGCCGTCCCTCGGGGGTGCGTGCAGTCCGCGCCGGCCGTCGCCGAACGCGGGCTGCACCTCGATGCGGGGCGCAAACACTATCCGGCGGCGTGGATCCGGCAGCAGCTGCACGCCGCCGCCGACATCGGCGTCAACGTCTTCCAGTGGCACTTCTCCGAGAACCCCGGGTTCCGGCTCGAGTCGGAGGCGTTCGGCGAGATCGTCTCGGATGAGCGGATCACCCGGGCCGAGGCTGCGGAGATCGTCGCGACCGCGCACGACCTGCACATCGACCTGATCCCGTCGCTGGACATGCCGGGACACCTGCAACACGTGCTCGCCGCGCACCCGGAGTTCCGGCTGCCGGAGACGCCCGGGCTCGACACCGACCACGCTCTCGACATCACCCGCGAGGATCCGATCCGCTTCGCCCTCGCCCTGATCGACGACATGATCCCGGTCTTCCCGCACAGCACGCGCTGGAACCTCGGCGGCGACGAGTTCGTCGACTTCGACCGGATCGGGGAGTTCCCCGCGCTCGCCGCCGCCGCGCGGGAGCGCTACGGCGCGGACGGGACCGGGTTCGACCTGCTCACGGCGTTCGTCAACCGGATCGCGGCGCACCTGCGGGAGCGCGGGTTCGAGGCGCGGGCATGGAACGACGGCCTGCTGCGCAGCACCGCCGAGCGGCTGGACCCCGAGGTCGTGCTGACCTGGTGGACGAACTGGAACAAGGGCATGCGTCCGGTCGCCGATGCCATCGCCGCGGGGCACCGGCTGGTCAACGTCAACGACGCGATGTTCTACTACGTGCTCGGCGAGAACGCGGGCTACCGCTACCCCACGGCGGCGGGGATCTGGGAGGCGGATTGGCATCCCGGGCTCTTCCCGGCGCTCTGGGGGCCGGAGGGGCAGAGCACGGTGCGGCAGGAGCTGGTGCGCCCCTACACCTCGCTGCTGCTCGGCGTCTCGTTCGCGGTGTGGTCGGACCGGCCGGAGGCGCAGACCCCGGCCGAGGTCGCCGAGGGGATCCGCGGGCCCCTGCGTGCGATGGCGGAGCGGGCGTGGAACGCCGGATCCGCTCTGTCGCTGGAGGACTTCGCGGCGCTCGACGCCGCGATCGGTGCCGTCGCAGGCTGACTCGGCCTGGCCGCACTCAGGCCGAGCGCGCCGGAAGGGCGTTCGGCGTGGAATGGAGCGACGGCACCCTTCCCGCGGCCGGGTTCGACCCTGCCCGCCTGGACGCGCGGCACTGGGCGGCCGCCGCCCGCGCCGTCGGCGCGCGATCGGTGGTACTCACCGCGAAGCACCACGACGGCTTCTGCCCGTGGTCCCCGCGACCGAGGACTACCGCGCCGACGACGCTGACATGGTCATGATGTGAAGGCGTGCCCTCGGGGCGTTGAGCGAGCACGGTCGGACGCCGGACGAGACGAAGCGTGGTGATCTCGGGCGGATCCGTTCCGCCCTTGGTCACCGGGGTTTCGTCTCGTTGCGCTCGCTCAGGGGCTGGCTCGGGCGCGCGGTCAGCCCTTCGCCGCGGCCTTCATCGCGCGCTTGTGCTCGCGGACCTTGGTGAGCGACTCGGGCGAGACGATGTCGGCGACCGAGCGGAAGGATCCGTCCTCGCCGTAGGGGGCGGAGGCCTCACGCCACCCTGCGCCGGAGAAGCCGTACTGCTTGCCGAGCAGCGCGAGGAAGATCTTCGCCTTCTGCTCGCCGAAGCCGGGAAGGCCCTTCAGCCGGCGCAGCACCTCGGCGCCGTCGGGAGCCGATTCCGATCCCGTCCCGGTCCCCGAGCCCGTCGAAGGGCGGGTCCACAGGTTCGCGGCGTCGCCGCCCCAGTCGTCGACGATCACCTGGCACAGCGTCTGCACGCGCGTCGCCATGGACCCGGGGAAGCGGTGCACCGAGGGCGACTGCTTGAACGCGGCGAGGAACTCCTCGGGGTCGTATGCGGCGATGGCGGCGGCATCGGTCGCTCCGGTGCGCTGCTCGATCTTGAGCGGTCCGGCGAAGGCGGTCTCCATCGCGACCTGCTGGTCCAGCAGCATCCCGATCAGCAGCGCCAGCGGATCGCGGGTGAGCAGGTCGTCGGCGGCGGTGTCTCCGGTGATGTGAAGGGCCATGGATCCAGTCTCGCATTCGAGGGGATGCTGCGGGAGTGGCGGCCGGCGTCACTCGATGTGCTGCTGCATGCAGACCGCATGCGTCGTATGCTGATTGCATGACAACGATCCAGGTTCGCAACGTCTCCGACGAGACGAGTCGTGCACTCAAGGCGAAGGCCGCGCTTGAGGGCCGCTCGCTGAGCGACTATCTGCTGCGCGAGCTCGACCGCCTCGCGACGCGACCGAGTCGCGCCGAGCTCCTGCAGAGGATCGCGAGCCGCGGCGTCGTCACGCTCGAACCAGCCGCGACAGTGCTTGCCGAGCAGCGACCCGGCCGATGACGCTCGTGGTCGACGCATCCGCGGTCGCCGAGATCCTTCTCGGTACCGAGGCGGGGCGACGAGCGGCTGCGTTGATCGACGGACACGAGCTGCTGGCGCCGCAGCATCTGACGGCTGAAGTCGCCTCTGTCATCCGCGGGTGGTCGCTCAGTCGACAGATCAGTGATGAGCAGGCGCTGCGCGCGTTCATCGAGTTCGACGCACTCGGTGTCGAAGAGGTGCCGATGATGTCCATGCTGCCCGCCGTGTATGCACTGCGGCACAACGTCAGCCCGTACGACGCGATGTACGTCGTGCTCGCTCGCGCGGCGCAGTGCTCGCTGCTGACTCTCGATGCTCGTCTCGCGGCATCCGCTCCGGACTGCGCATTGCAGCCTTAGCCCTTCGTGTGGTCAGAGTGTCTGCCGCTCGGGCCTCACGCTGGCCTCTTCGAAGTACCATCGCCCCGTCACCGCTTCGTCGATGCGCAATCGACTCACCGCTGCCACGTCTGCGTTGTGATCGATATCGAGCGCGACGATTCGAAGCCGCAGGTTCAAACCCTCCCCGGTGATACCCAAGGGAGCGAATGCGTCGAGGACGAGTTGTCGGCCGCCGTTGAGCGGTCCGTCAGCGCGCGGAAAGGACCCGGATGGTGTGATGCCCGCCGCACTCGAGAGTTGCTCTGGTTCGTGGAAAAGGATCCAGTCTCGCATCCCGGTCGTTTCGCACCCGGGGCGATCAGTTGATGATCTGGCCGCGCTCGTCCGCCGCGAGCGCGGCCAGGCGATCGCGCCAGTCCTGCAACGCCTCCGGGGCGAGCCTCGTCCAGTCGTCGACCTCGGCGATCACGCGAAGCGGATCCGCGCTGCGGTAGGACCGCGTCGGGTTGCCGGGGAACTTCTTGTCGGTCACATTGGGGTCGTCCTCGAACGCGCCCGTCGGTGCGACCCGGTAGACCCGCGGGGCGCCGGCGCCGTCGCCGGCGGCGAGCTCGGCGGCGAGGCCGGCTCCGTCGCGCAGCGCGGTGAAGTAGATGTGGTTCATCACGACCTCGGGCCGGTAGTTCGAACGGAACCCCGCGGTGAGCAGGTCACCGGGCCGCAGATCCGCCTTGGTGCCGTGGAAGAACGGTCCCTCGTCTGTCGCCTCGCTCACTCCCACAGGGTAACCGCGACCGCACTGTCGAGCGTCGCCAACCGGCCTCGGAACCAAGGTCCGGATCTCGTCCGGGTCGCGGGCGCCCGGGGGCCGGGTGGAGAACACGCCGCGATCCGCCCGCTGTCGTGCCCCGGGGTCCGACCGGGATCCGAGAACCGGATGCAGGACCGGGCCCAACCGCCATCGGACCCGGATCGACCGGGATCAGGCCGCCGAATGCAGGACGGGGCTCCCGAAATGCAGGACCGATCCGGCGATCGACGTCACGCCGCCCTGTGAACGCGCGAAAATCCGGGCTCCGCGGTCCATCCCGCCGAGCTGGTCCTGCAGATGGAAGCAGGGTCCTGCAGCTGGCGAGGCGTGGCTTGCGAGGAGCGAGCCTCGTCCCGTCGCCGACCTCGGCGACCACGCGAAGGGCGGCGACCGGGGCTATGCCGTGGCGGCGTCGTCCGTCGTCCGGGTCTCGACCTCGGTGGTCAGCCCGTACAGGCTCTCCACCGCGGCGATGAACTCGGATCCGCGTCCCTGTGCGGCGAGCTCGTGCGCCCGGCTGGTGGGGGTGTGCAGCAGCACGCCGGCGAGGTGGCGCATGGCCTGCTCGACCTGTCCGCCGTGGTCGCCGCGCTTGCGGGCGCGCTCGATCTCGGCCTCGAGCAGCCCGAAGATGTGCGCGCGCAGGGCCACGACCGCCGGGGTCACGCTCTCGCGGGCGCCGACCTCGTGGAACGTCGCGGCGGCCGCACGCACGATCGAGCGGGCGGCATCGGTCGCCTGCAGCTCCTCGAGCGGGGCGTGCAGGCGGATGGTCTCGAGGTCGAGCAGGGCGACACCCTCGACGTCGGCGACATCGGGGGCGACGTTGCGGGGCATGCCGAGGTCGACGATCAGCTGCGTGGGCGTCGCGCCGGCGGCACCGTGGCCGGGGATCGGGCACTCGCCGGACGCACCCGAGGGCGCGGGCAGCGCCGACAGTGCGGGGCCCCGGCCCTCGCGCAGGACCGCCGCATCGAGCACCGCGTGCTCGGCGCTGGTGCAGGTGATGACGAGCGTGGCGTGGGCGGCGGCGCGGGCGTACTCCGCCTTCGGCAGCGCGCGGATGCCGTGCTTCGCGGCGAAGGCGGTTCCGCGGCCCGAGGGGGAGTGCACGCTGATGTCGTGGGCGCCGCGCTCGCGCAGCGCCGCCAGGGTCACCGCGGCGTAGGCTCCGGTGCCGACGAGCAGCACCCGGGCGGCGCCCCAGTCGGCGATGCGGCTGTCGGCCAGCTCGAGCGCCAGGCGCACGAGCGAACGCCCTGCGCGTCCCAGGGCGGTGTCGTTCTTGACCTTGCGCTGCGCCTCGCTGGCGCGCTGGAACAGCCGCTCCAGCTCGGGGGAGGTGGTGCCGTGCGTGCGGGCCGAGGCGAGCGCGCGGCGCACCTGTCCGGCGATCTCGCCCTCACCGGACACGACGGACTCGAGCCCCGAGGCGACCGCGAACAGGTGCTCCACGACCCGCGGGCCGGAATGCACCGATGACGATGCGGTGAGCGTGTCGGCGTCGATCCCGCTGCGCTCCGCGACGGTGCTCAGGATCCGCGCGACGTCGGTCTCGTCCGCCGCGCCCTCGACGTCGACATACGCCTCGAACCGGTTGCAGGTCGCCAGCACCACGGCGCCTCGCGATTCGTCGGACAGGGATCCGGCCAGGTCATCCGGGGTGCGGCTGAGTCGTTCGAGGAGTTCGAAAGGGGCCGTCTTGTGATTGGCCGTGACGCAGAGCAGCACCCTGTGAGTTTACGCTCGGAGGCCTTTGCGGATCCTGGACGCTGTCGCACGGCGACATGGGAGCCGCGATGCCGGCCTCCGCCGGAGCGTACGGAAGCCGGATCCGAAGGCCAGCGCGGAGGCCGGATCCGGAGCCGGTCGAACACCGCAAAGGCGGGTCGGGGAGAATGGATCCATGCCTCTCGACGACGCCCCGCTGCTGCGCGCCCTTGCCGGAACCCGCCCCGGCACGACTCCGGTGTGGTTCATGCGCCAGGCCGGGCGCTCGCTGCCGGAGTACCGCGACCTGCGGGTCGGCACCCGGATGCTCGACGCGTGCCTCACCCCCGACCTCGCCGCGGAGATCACGCTGCAGCCGGTGCGCCGGCACGGGGTCGATGCGGGCATCTTCTTCAGCGACATCGTGGTGCCGCTGCGGCTCGCCGGCGTCGAGGTCGAGATCGAGCCCGGCCGCGGCCCGGTCTTCGCGTCGCCCGTGCACACCGCCGCCGACGTCGACCGGATCACCGAGATCGACCCCGACACCCTCGACACGACGCAGATCGCCGAGGCCGTCCGGCTCGTCGTCGCGGAGCTCGGCGACACCACCCCGCTCATCGGCTTCGCGGGAGCGCCGTTCACGCTCGCCGCCTACCTCGTCGAGGGCGGTCCGTCCAAGGAGCACCTGCGCGCCCGCGCGATGATGCACACGGATCCGGATTCGTGGAACCGGCTCGCCGGCTGGCTCGCGCGCCTGTCCCGGACCTTCCTCGACGCGCAGCGCGCGGCGGGGGCGAGCGCCGTGCAGCTGTTCGACTCGTGGGCGGGGTCGCTCAGCCCCGCCGACTACCGTGCGTTCGTCGCACCGCACTCGGCCGCCGCGGTCGACGGCATCGAGGCCCCGGTCATCCACTTCGGCGTGGGTACCGGACCGTTCCTCGCCGACATGCGCCTGGACGGGCGCGCCGACGCCGTCGGCGTCGACTGGCGCCTGCCGCTGGACGAGGCCGTCGCCGTGCTCGGCGACGACGTGACCGTGCAGGGCAACATCGACCCCGCGCTGCTCACCGCACCGTGGTCCGTGCTCGAGGCGCACGTGCGCGACGTGCTGCGCCGCGGCACGGCCGCCCGCGCGCACATCCTGAATCTCGGCCACGGCGTGCCGCCGGAGACCGATCCCGCCGTGCTCACCCGCATCGTCGAGCTCGCGCACGAGGTCCGCATCGAGTCGGTCGCCTCCGGAGCGGGGCGATGAGCACGCCGGATCCGGTCCCCTCGCCCGCGGCCGCACCGCAGGATCCTGAGCGGGCCGGGGCGCCGGCCTCCGACCCGCACGCCCCGGAGCTCGCCGCGAAGGCGGCGAAGCTGCGGGTCGCCGTGATCGGCGGCGGCATCGCGGGCCTGGTCGCGGCCGAGTCGGTCGCGGCGATCGGCGCGCACGCCACGGTCTTCGAGGCGCAGGAGCGCACGGGCGGCGCCGTGCGATCCGGCGAGGCCGACGGTCTGTCCTTCGACGCCGGCGCGGAGAGCTTCGCGGTGCGCGGCGGGCACGTACGGGCTCTGCTCACCGACCTCGGACTCGACGACCGCGTGGTGTCGCCCGAGCCCGGCGGCGCCTGGGTGGCGGGCGTCCCCGGGGGAGCGGCCCCGCTGCCCAAGGGCGGACTGCTCGGCATCCCCGCGAACCCGTTCGCCGAGGACGTGCGCCGCGTGATCGGCTGGAGCGGCACCTGGCGGGCCTGGGTGGACCGGCTGCGTCCGCCGCTCACGATCGGTCACGAGCACAGTCTTGGCCGGCTCGTGCGCAAGCGCATGGGGGCTCGCGTGCTCGAGCGGCTCGTCGCGCCCGTCAGCACGGGGGTGTACTCCGCGCACCCGGATGACATCGACCTCGACGTCGCCGCGCCGGCGCTGAACGCGGCGTTGACCCGCTCCGGATCGCTCTCGGGTGCGGTCGCCGAGATCACGGCAGGCTCCGCGCGCACCCCCGGCGCCGCCGTGCAGGGCCTGAGCGGTGGCATGTCGGGTCTCGTCGACGCCCTCGTCGCCCGTCTCGAGGTGCTCGGATCCGAGGTGCGCACCGGGGAGCCGGTCGAGGCGCTCGAGCGCGACGGCGACGCCTGGATCGTGCGCATCGCGGATCCGGAGCCGGATCCGGATCCGGAGACGGCGACCGGGACCGCGGGCCTGGACGACGGCGTCCCGGATCGTGCCGAGGGCACCGCCCGGTTCGACGCGGTGATCCTCGCTGCGGATGAGCAGACCGCGCGGCGTCTCCTCGCCGCGCACGTGCCCGGACTCGCCGACGTCGCGACCGGATCCTCGCCGCACATCGAGATCGTCACCCTCGTGCTCGATGCGCCGGTGCTGGACGCGGCCCCGCGCGGATCCGGGGTGCTCACCGTTCCCGGGTCGCACACGGCCAAGGCGCTCACCCACAGCACCGCGAAGTGGGCCTGGCTGCGTGAGCGCGCGGGGTCCCGGCACGTCGTGCGGGTGTCCTTCGGCTCGGCCGGCGAGGAGCCGGCGACGTCCGCCCTCGACGACGAGGCCGCCGGTGCGCTCGCGCTCGCCGAAGCATCGGCGCTGCTCGGCGTCGCCCTGGATCCCGGGCAGCTGCGCGGGAGCCACCGCGCGCGGTTCGTGCAGGCGCAGCCCTCGGCGGTGCTGGGCGCGGCCGAGCGGCGCACCGCGGCAGCCCAGGCCATCGCGGCCGTGCCGGGCATCGCAGCGACGGGGGCGTGGCTGAGCGGTACCGGCCTCGCCCAGGTCGTCCCGCATGCGAAGGCCGAGGCGGAGCGGATCCGCCACGCCCTGCTCTGGGGCTGAGGGCGCGCCCGGGCGGCGTGCTCCCGGGTGCCCGGGCGGCGTGCTCCGAGGGCACGCCCGGCCGCGTCCTCCCGCGCGCCCGGGCGGCGTCCGCCGAGGTGGCGTCCCGGCCGCGTGCTCCCGCGCGCCCGGGCGGCGTGCTCCCGGGTGAGGCAGAGGTGACACGCGGACCGGACGGAGAGTCCCGCACCTTCGCTCGCTGGTCGCAGATTGCGCCCTCGAACGAAGAAATGGTGCCATTCGCGACCAGGGAACGACCAGGGAACGGAGCGTGGTCCCTCTCTGGGTGTCGGATCCGGCGGGGGATCCGGATCCGTTCGGCCGATAGATGCCGAAATCGGAATACAGGGTTACGCTGGAGGTCCGCAGAGACCGCAATCGTGAGGAGACCCCATGAAGGGGAAGTTCGGACTCGTCGTCGGACTCGGCGTCGGATACGTGCTGGGCACCCGTGCCGGGCGTGAGCGCTACGAGCAGATCAAGAAGCAGTGGCTCAAAGTCTGGAACCTCGATCCGGTGCAGGCGCAGGTGCACAAGGTGCAGGACTTCGCGAAGACGCAGGCGGCGGCCGTGCCGCAGGCGCTGTGGACCGGTGCCGTGAAGATCGTCAAGGCCGCCACGTCCGACGGCACGCCGGGCCAGCGCGTCGACACCACCATCGCGAGCGGAAAGACGGTCGCGGCCGATGTCAAGCAGGCCGCCGAGGAGACCGTCGCGGCTGCGGAGGCATCCGCAGCGGCTGCCGCGGGCAGGACGAAGCCCCGCGCGGCGTCGGCTGCGAAGAGCGCGCCGAAGAAGCCGGCCGCGGGCTCCTGACATGGCCGGCAATTTCCGGGATCGCGCCGACGACAGTCTGCTGACGCTGCTCGGCGACCTCCCCGACCTGGTCAGCAACCTCGTCAAGGCCGAGATCGACGCGGCCAAGACCTGGATCTCGCGGACCGCGAAGGACGCCGGCATCGGCAGCGTCTGGTTCCTGGTCGCGCTGTTCTTCCTGTTCTGGACCGTCCCGGTCGTGCTCGTGTTCGCGATCGCCGGACTCTCGTCGTGGTTCCCGGTGTGGCTGTCGGCGATCATCACGTTCGGGATCCTGCTGCTCGCGGTGCTCGTGTTCGCCCTGCTCGGGGTGCTGAAGTTCCGGAAGGTCCTGCACCGGGAGAACCCCGCGCAGGCCGTCGCCACTGACATCCGCATCGTGAAGGAGGCCGGCGATGGCCGTTGATCCGGTGAACATCCCGCGCACCGCCGTGCCGAACGGGATCGTCGATCCCGTCGCTTCGGCCCGTGCCGAGCTGAAGGCGGCGCTGCTCGCGATCGAGGAGAAGGGCAACGTGCCCCGTCGTCTCGAGAAGGCGACCGTCGAGGGCAAGGTCAAGCTGCGCTCGTTCGCGCAGCGCAACCCGGTCGGCGCCGTGGCCGCGGCCGTCGGCGTCGCCGCGGTCGTCGGCGGCATCGTCTGGGCCGTCGCCCGCAGCATCGCGCGCTGAGTCGGATCCGGCCGCCCGCGCCGGAACCGGATCCCGCCGCGATCCGCATCGTCCTGACCGCGAGACTGCAACTCCGCGACGAGACTGCATGCCTGACGTGCAGTCTCGTCGCCCCGTTGGAGTCTCGCGGTCAGCGGGTCAGCGGGTCAGCGGGTCAGCGGGTCAGCGGGTCAGCCGAAGGAGCCAACCGGTCCGACGTCGCGACCGAGGTACCGGGCCGGTCCCGACGTCGCGACCGAGGTACCCGGCCGGTCCCGGCGTCGCGACCGGGGTACCCGGCCGGTCCCGGCGTCGCGACCGAGGAACCGGGCAGCCGGGGCAGCTGGGCAGTCGACCGACCGGGGCAGCCGGCCGATCCGGCGTCGTGGGCGCGGGATCCGTCATGCGTCCCTGCCTCATAGGCGGAGGGGGCAGACTGGATCCATGGCTGAAGCTGCTGAATCGCCCGTGCTCGCCGCCGACTCCGACGCCTCCCCCCAGGGGTTCACCCTCTGGGCCGTGTGGCGCCGCGACCCCTCCGCTCCGGTGACCGAGTCCGACTCGACGGAGCTGGAGGACATCGTCCGTCTCATCGAGGAAGGCGGGATCTCGGTCCGCGGCTTCTACGACGTCTCGGGCCTCAAGGCCCAGGCCGACCTCATGGTCTGGCTGCACGGCCCGAACCCCGAGGAGCTGCAGCTGGCTCTGCGCCGGCTGCGACGCACCGAGCTGCTGCGCACCCTGCTGCCGGTGTGGAACGTGATGGGCGTGCACCGCGACGCCGAGTTCAACCGCGCGCACGTGCCCGGCTTCCTGCGGGGCGTCGAGCCGAAGGACTGGCTCTGCCTGTACCCGTTCGTGCGCACCCCGGAGTGGTACCTCGTGGAGGAGGACGACCGCCGCCGCATGCTCGCCGAGCACGGGCGCAAGGGCGCCGCGTTCCGCGGGGTCATCGCCAACACCGTGGCCGCCTTCGCCCTCGGCGACTACGAGTGGCTGCTGCCGCTCGAAGCGGACGACCTCACCGAGCTGGTCGACCTCATGCGCGACCTGCGCTACACCGACGCCCGCCGCTACGTGAAGGAGGAGGTTCCCTTCTACACGGGACGCCGTGTGCGGCTCGACGAGATCCCCGAGGTGCTGCAGTGACGGCAGGCGCCGGCGTCATCCGCCTGGGCACCCGGCGCAGCGCCCTCGCCCAGGCACAGTCCGGACACGTCGCCGCCGCGCTGGAGCGGGTGTCCGGGCACCCGGTGGAACTCGTGCCGATCACGAGCGAGGGCGACACCAACCGCGCGTCGCTCAGCGAGATCGGCGGGCAGGGCGTGTTCGCCACGGCACTGCGCGACGCGCTGCGACGCGGCGAGTGCGACTTCCTGGTGCACTCACTGAAGGATCTGCCGACCCAGGTGCCGGACGGACTCGTCATCGCCGCGACCCCGGTCCGCGCCGACGCCCGCGACGTCGCGATCACCCGCGACGGCACGCCGCTGCACGAGCTGAAGAGCGGATCCGCGATCGGCACCGGATCCCCGCGCCGGATCGCGCAGGTGCATGTGCGCAACCCGCGCCTGCGCACCACGGATCTGCGCGGCAACGTCGACTCCCGGCTGCAGCGCGTGGCCACCGGCGAGCTCGACGGCGTGATCCTCGCCGCGGCAGGGTTGAGCCGGCTCGGCGGCCCCGTCTCCGATGGCGCCGCGCCCGACCGTGCGGTGCTCGGAGAGCTGAAGGCGGAGCAGCTCGGACTCGCCGAGTGGCCCACCGCCCCGGGCCAGGGCGCGCTCGCGGTCGAGACCATCGCCGAGGCCCCGGCGGAGCTGCTCGCCGCGCTCGCGGCGCTGGACGACGAGGCCACCCGCATCGCGGTCACCGCGGAGCGGGCGGTGCTGGAGGGGCTCGACTCGGGCTGCCAAGCGCCGATGGCCGCGCACGCCGTGCTCGAGGGCGGCGACCTGCGCGTGCGCGCCGTGGTCTATGCGCCGCAGGACGGCTGGCGGATCGGGCTGGATGTCACGGAGTCGTTGCGTCCAGCATCCGTGGAGGCGCCGGGTGCGGCCGAGGGGTATATTCATCCCAACGGCAGTGGCAACGGCGCGGACTCTGCCGATGGTGCAGACCCGATCCACGCAGCGCGAAGGATCGGGTTGTCTGTTGCCCATCGGCTGCTCGAACGTGGGGCGGCTGACCTCCTCCCGCGCCCGTGAACCCGATGATCATGACTGAAACGAAGCAAGAGGCCAAGCCGCTGACCGGCTGGCGCGTTCTCGTGCCGCGCGGAGGGCCCTGGGGCGACGGCGTCGCCGCGAGCCTGCGCGCGCAGGGCGCCGTGCCCGTGGTCGCGCCGCTGATCAACTTCGCGCCGACCAACGACCAGCCGACGCTCGATGACGCCCTGGTGCGGCTCGCCGCGGGCGAGTTCGACTGGCTCACCATCACCAGTGCGACCACGGTCGACGTGCTGTTCGCGCACCGCACCGTGATCCCGGTCTCGACGAAGATCGCCGCGGTCGGCGAGACCACGGCCGCCGCCCTGGCCGCGGTCGGCTACCACGTGGACCTGGTGCCCGAGGACGACAACTCGGCCGAGGGCATGGCGCGCCAGATCATCTCGCGCGAGTCGCAGCCGAAGCGGATCCTGACCCTGCGCAGCGAGATCGCCAAGCCGCTGCTGACCAAGTCGCTGATCAAGGCCGGTCACGACGTGTCGAGCGTGGTCGCCTATCGCACCGTCGGCGTCCCGGTCACGGAGCGGATCCTTCGCGACGTGCAGAACGGCCGGATCAACGCGATCCTCGTGACCAGCGGATCCGTCGCCGAGCAGGTGCGCGAGCAGTTCCCGGACATCCCCGACACCACCCTGCTCGCCGCGATCGGACCGCGCACCGCGAAGGACGCGAAGAAGGCGGGCCTGCCGATCACCGTCGTCGCCGACCGGCAGACGGTCGACGCGCTCATCGACGCCGTCTCGCACTTCACCCTCCCGCACGCCGCCGACGAGTTCGCCCCGTGAGCGGCGGGCTCGGCGCGACGGCTGGCTTCCCCGACGTCCGGCCGCGCCGGCTGCGGCAGTCCGCCGCCGTGCGATCCCTCGCGCGCGAGACGGATCTGCTGCCGCGGCATCTGGTGCTCCCCGCCTTCGTGCGTGAGGGGCTGACGGATCCGGTCCCGATCGGATCCATGCCCGGCGTCGTGCAGCACTCGCTCGACTCGCTGCGCCGCGCCGCCGTCGAGGCGGCCGAGGCGGGCGTCACCGGCATCATGCTCTTCGGCGTTCCCGCGGTGCGCGACGCGATCGGATCCGGTGCGGACGACGAGCACGGGATCCTCAACGTCGCCACCGCCGCGCTCGCGGCCGAGGTCGGCGACGCGCTCGTGGTGCAGACCGACCTGTGCCTGGACGAGTTCACCGACCACGGCCACTGCGGCGTGCTCGCCCCCGACGGCTCGGTGGACAACGACGCGACCCTGGAGCGGTACGTCGCAATGGCGCTCGCGCAGGCGCGCGCCGGATCGCAGCTGCTGGGCCTTTCCGGCATGATGGACGGCCA
>JAFDWK010000073.1:0-398 GCA_018268515.1 Actinomycetota bacterium | reverse complement strand
GGGTTCTACGGTCCGTTCCGCGAGGCCGTGGACTCGCAGCTGACCGGCGATCGCCGCACGTACCAGCTCGACCCGGGCAACCGGCGCGAGGGCGTGCGCGAGGCGCTGCTGGACGAGGCCGAAGGCGCCGACGTCGTCATGGTGAAGCCGGCGATGGCCTTCCTCGACGTGCTGCGCGAGGTGCGCGACGCCGTACGCGTGCCGGTGTGGGCGTACCAGGTGTCGGGGGAGTACGCGATGATCGAGGCCGCCGCCCAGAACGGCTGGCTCGATCGCGAGCGCACGATCCTGGAGTCGCTGCTGTCGATCCGCCGCGCCGGTGCCGACGTCGTGCTGACCTACTGGGCGACCGAGGCCGCCCGCCGGCTCGCCCGCGGCTGACCCGCCGTTCCGGGCTC
>JAFDWK010000072.1 GCA_018268515.1 Actinomycetota bacterium | reverse complement strand
GAGTGTCCCGACGGGGCGCGGCACGACGATCCTGCGTCGGTACAGCAGTTGGCCGCCGGTGGTGCGCCACAGCCACCAGCAGGCGATGGGTAGCCATTCCACGATCGGTCGGCCCGCGATGGGTATCCAGGTCAGTGCGGCGGCGAGTACCCAGATCGGGGCGGTGTAGGCGAGCAGTATCCCGCCTCCGGCGTAGAACGCGCCGATGAGGGTGGCTCCGCCGATGGCGAGGGTGATGAGCTGGGTCAGCGAAAGGCCGAGGAGGACACCGCGGCGGGTGAGGCGGGAGAACTTCACCGGCACCAGTTCGCCCGCGGTCTGCCGGTCGTTGTTCGTGCTGCTCATCGTCTACTCCTTCGGTGGGCGTGGCGCGGGCGGCGGGGTCTGCTTCGGCGGTGGCGGCGATGAGTCAGCGCTTGGCGGGCGCGGCGCGGGGCTCGACGGCGGTGCCACCCCTGGCGTCGCGGACGGTGGCGGTGGTGGTGTTTGCGCGGCTGCGTCGGCGGCGTGCTCGCCCTGGGCTCCCAGTGCCGTCCCGGCCTTGGGGCCGGCGGTGGCGGCGCCCTTGGCGACGCTCGCTCCGATCACGACGCCCGCGGCGACTGGGCCGGCGGCGGCTGCTCCGCCTCCGCCGGCTGCGCCGCCCCCGCCCACTGCGGCCCCTCCACCAGCGGCGGCACCTCCGCCGCTCGCGGCGGGTCCTGCTGCCGGGGTCTTCGGCGGTGGCGGTGCGCTGCTCCCACCGCCAGAGGCTCCGCCCGTGTTCCCACCTCCGCCGCTTGTTCCGTCGAGTACCTTCTTCGGGTCGCCGCCGCCTTGCGGCTTGGTCGGGACGGGGATCGGGCGGTTGAGGGCGCTCTTGGCGTCCTGCTCGGAGCCGATCGCGTGGTACATGTCGAACCCGACGAACGCGATGAACTTGTACGTGAGATACGGGGCGAATGCGGCCATCGCCATCAGCACGATTCCCGCGATGGGGTCGCTGACCGAGGCGAGGTCGGCGTCGATCGGTGCCGAGACCTGGGTGATCGCGACGAGGAACATCACGACGAGGACGAGCTTGGAGCAGATCAGGGCGACGACGAACATCGCCCACTTCCCGATCCACCCCCGCGAGGCGTCCCACGAGGCACCAGAGAAGGCGAGCGGCGCGAACACGACCGCCACCAGCAGGAGCGCTTTCCTGACGAGGAGGGACAGCCACACGATCGCGGCGGCGGTGATCGCAAGGCCGGCCATGAAGATCGTGATAATCGCGCCCACGCCGGGAGCGGCGATGTTGATGCCGACCAGCCCTGCGGCGAGGAGGGCGATCTTGTCTCCCATCGACTGGGTGGTCTCTCCGGCGGCCTGCACGATCCCGATGCACAGTTGATCGACGATTTCCAGCAGCAGCGCGGTCAGCGTGATGACCACGAATGACCCGAGGACGGACTTCGCCAGGCCGAGGGCGGCGCGGGTGAGTGCGGTGGGGTCGCGTCGGATCAGCCCGGTGATGAGTTGGAGGCAGAAGAAGATCAGCATCACGAAGACCGCGATGCCGAACAGCAGGTTGTAGACGGCGATGTAGCCGGGCTTGGTGACATCCACAAGGGTCGTGGTGTCGAAGACCGACCAGACCGCCTCGAACAGCCACCCTGCGGCGGCACCCATCGCCTGGGCGAGCCAGTCGAACGGGGCCGCGACCAGAGACGCGGCTCCTTCGCCGACGGCATCGCAGACCGAGGAGATCACGGGAACGTCGCACACGCCCATCACGAACACCAGCTCTCGCCGACGGGGCGGGTCAGACGGACTGGCCGACGTTCCAGAAGAAGTTGATCAGCGTCACGCTCGCGCCGCAGATCACCGCTGCGCCGCAGGAGACGAGGACGCCGATCTTCCCGCGCGAGGCGAGGTGCGGGTTCGAGGAGTTCGCACCGAAGCCCCACACGATCGCGGACACGATCAGCGCGAGCACGGACAGGATGAGGCCGACGGTCATCACCGCGCCGACGATGGTGCGCAGCTGATTGATCCCCGGCAGGCCGTCGGTGTTGGGGTCGATGTTGATGTCCATCGGCACCAGTAGGGGCGCGGACATGACGTTGGTGAGCAGATCGAACACGGTAGGTCTCCTTGGCGACGGGCGGTCCGCCCGCGAACTCGCAGACGGGTACACGCGACAGGTGCGCTCTCGTCGCCGTCCCCGTCGGTGGACGCCCGTAGCCTTGGAGCATCTGTGCGTCGCTCGCCCGCACGGGACCGCTGAATCGAGGGGTGCAAGGAACATGAGTCAGTACGGGGTGGATTACCTCCAGCGATTGCGTGCCGCCGTTGAGAAGTTCGAGGAAGCCTTCGACGCCTGGATGAGCACTCAGGTTGAGTCGGATCACATGTCGGCGCGCGGCCTCTTTCCTACTGTGTGGACAAAGGAAGGCCAGGATCAGAGCGAGGTTCAACGTCTCGAACTCGGTGTCGCGGAGGCTGCTGGCCTGGCAGCGAGCGCAGTGTCAGTGACCGGCGCCTACATTGGGATCGCTGGTCTCGGAGCGATCGACCCAATCTCCAACTGGTCATTTATGTCTGCACCCAAGGCCCCCATCGCGCCTCGGGATATTCGGACTACTACCGCCAACGTCAAGGGCAGGCTCGACGCGATGATCGTCGACGCCGAGTCACGTACGGACTCTGACCTTCCGACGTTCGCTCCCGCACAGTTTCACCCCGTGGTCTGGGCTGGTGCCTCCGCCCATTGGACGACGCATCAGTACCGAGTTGCAGTTCGTGAAGCGGCCGAAGGCCTCACGGTCCACTGGAAGGAACGTCTCGGCAGGAACGATGTCGATGACACGGTCTTCTGGCAGCAGACGTTGTCGCCAGGCGCACCTGAACCGGGCAAGCCGAAGCTCACCTGGCCGGGAGGGTCGGATGACAAGACGGTGAAGAGCATGCGCGGTGGTCTTGAGCCGCTCGCGAAGGCACTCAACGCGCTGGCCACTGGTCTGAACCTCACGGTCCGCAACGTGACGACCCACACGCGCACCGAACTGTCCGAGCAGGAAGCGATGGAGCGCCTCGCGGCGTACAGCTACCTCGCGCGCCTGCTCGACCGGTGCGAAACAGCGAGCGCCGACGCGGAGGAATCGGATCAATGACCGCAACGCTACAAACTCGACCCGACTGTGAGTAGCCAGTTCATCCAGGCGACGCCGCCTCCGGCGAGGACGGCGGCACCGACGGCGACGAGGACTCCGATGCGGCCTTTGCTGGCGGTGGCGTAGTTGCCGTGGGCTGTCGCGATGGCCCAGACGATCGCGGAGACGATCAGCATGAGGATGGCGTCGATGAGGACGAAGGTCAGGAGCGCGCCGACCACGGCGCGGAGGTCGCCGATGCCGCCGAGCCCGTCGAAGTCGGGGAAGACACCCATCGTCGATCACCCTGCCTTGACTGTGACGTGGAGGTGGTCGTAGTGGCCTCCGGTGATGGAGGCGGGATCGTGCATGCCGCCGCCGTTGTAGGGTCGCCAGCCCTCGGCGTCGCGGGCGAGGGACCAGATTTTCCCTTGCCAGATCAGGTATTCGATGCCGAGCACGTCGGCGTTGTCTTTCATCCAGTTGGTGACCTTCCAGCCGGCGTCGAGTTGTGCTGGGGTGGGTCGCTGGCTGATCCGGTTGCCGAAGGTGATGTCGCACGCCCTGCCGAGCGGATGCTCCGACTTGGTTCCGGGGCGCGGCGAGTAGCAGCCCCAGCCGGTGTCGGGGAACGCGGCGGGGGTCTGCTGGTAGAGGTGGAGCAAGCGGGCGGTGATCTTGCCCGAGCTGGTGGGATCGTCGATGAGCCGATCGGGATCTCCATCGACACCGGTCGGCGCGCCCGCGGCGCTGTTGTTGCAGGCGGCGGGTGATCCGCTGGTCGCCGTCGGCAGGTTCGCAGCCCCGTGCTCGTTGAGCCAGGCGGCGGCGTCGATGGTCTCGCCGTTCGTGCCGCCGGGCCGGACCTCGAAGTGCAGATGTGCACCGGTGCTCATGCCCGAGGAGCCGACATCGCCGATGTGCTGCCCGGCGCTCACCCGGTCTCCGGGACGGACGTGGATGCCGCTCTGCCACATGTGCGCGTACGCGGTCGCGATGGTCTTGCCGTCGATGGTGTGCTCGATGACGATGAGGCCGCCGTACCCGCCGGAGAACTCCGCGACGGTGACGGTGCCGTCCGCGGCGGCGAGGATCGGCGTGCCGTCGGGTGCTGCGAAGTCGGTGCCGGTGTGCATCTTCCGTTCGCCCGTGATCGGGTGCACGCGCATCCCGAACGGCGAGGTCAGCACCCAGGTGCCCTCGGGTAGCGGGAACACCACCCGCGACGACGAGACGGCCGGACCACCCACACCACCAGCGGTACTGCCTCCGCTGGTGAGGGCGGCGAGGATGCTGTCGGCGACGGGCGCGTAGTTGCGGTAGCGGTCGGGGTAGGCGGACACTTCGACGGCTTGGGCGGCTTCGCCGGCGTCCATCTGTTGCCAGCCGGGGATGTCGAGCAGGCCACGTGGCGAGGGGTAGTTCGGGCCGGTCGGCCCGCCGAAGAACGCTCGCGCCTGGTAGGTGGGGTCCATGAGTTCAGCGACCGAGCCCCACCCGGACCGCGGGCGCATCTGGAACAGGCCAAGTGAGTCGTGGTCGCCGCCGTTGCCGTCGTTGGGGTAGTTCGCCGACTCGGGGTAGGTGCCGGTGTTGGTGAGCATCCGCAGCGTGGATTCGGTGAGTGCGGCCATCAGCGCGATCTTGATTCCTGGTCTGCCCATGTCGGTGATGCCGTTGCCGACGGAGATGATCGTGGCCGCGTGCCTGAGCTGCTGACGGTTCAGAGTGAAGGTCTCGCCGTTCGCGGTGGTCACGGTGAGCGAGTCCGGGATCAGTCCGAGGTTCACAGTCCCGGTAGGCGTGGCGCAGTAGGCGGCAGCGGGGTTCATCAGCACCCCGACGCCGAGGAGTGCTGCGGCGGGGGCGAAGAACAGCAGCGCCAGGGCTGCGATGGCGGCTTTGCGGAACACGACACCATCCCCGTCAGCGCAGCGGGTTGTCGAGCTGCGACAGCCGCAGCAGATGGCACGTCGGATAGGTCGGTGCGCAGACGACGAACACGGTGAAAGCGACCTGATGCTCGCTGGTCACCGGTTGGCCGTTCCAGACCCCGGCACGGTGACGAGTGCCCTCGATCGTGACGGCCGTCGTGCCTGCCGCGAGCTGCCCCGGCTGTGCCTGCGCTACCGCGTCGGCCCAGGCGTCGGGGACGTACGCGACCTCGATGGTGAGCCGCTGGCGGGTAGCGTACTGCCGCAGCTCGATCCAGGCGTCGCGGGTCGGCAGGTACGTCGCTACGTCGGAGGCCAGACCGGCTTGCTCTTCCCCGCTGGGGTCACCGACCGTGAGGATCGCCGAGGTGTAGTCCAGCGGCCACAGACCCGAGGCCGTGTCCCAGGCGAACAGCGTGGACGCGACGCCCCGAGCGAAGGTCTCGGGATTGGCCGAACGCGGAACCGCTGGAATTTGCGGTGGCCGGGGCGTGCGCGGGGCCATCGTCGGCGGTGCCGTCGTGGTTGGGCCGGGCTCCGGGTCAGGATCGGGGCTGGTGCTGCTGCCGGGGCCGGTGAGGAGTCCGTAGACGCCGACGCCGGCCAGGAGCAGCAGGACGATGCCGGCGGTGATGAGGGCGACGAGTCGGCGGCGGTTCCAGGGATCGGTGGGTGCAGGGCTCATGCCGAGCAGGTGCGCACCCGGCACCTGCGCCTGCGGTCAGAGCGCGCGGAGTCGGGGCCGATCCGCCGTGCCTTCGCGGGCGGCTCGGAGGGCGTCGGCGAATCGGACGGTGCCGTCGGTGGTGGCGAGGAAGTTCTCGAACTGCTCGTCGGTCAGCTCGGATGCGAGGGTGTCGGCGTCGTAATGGGCCCACCAGTCGGCCAGTTCTCCCCAGGTCTGGACGAATGCCCGGACTGGGTAGCGGACTGGTTGCCCGTCGTCGGTGACGAGCGGCAATGGACGGGGTGGGGTGCGCTTGCCCTTCTTGATCGACTTTGCGTGGGCTACGGCTGCTTCGGCGCGGGCGTGCAGTTCGGCTTCGCGCCGCTCCCGCTCGGTGGTGTCGGCTTCGCGGATCGCTTGGTAGATGGGATGCACCGGGTCACCGGCCTCGATCCGTTCCAGCCCGGCGGCGGCCTCGGCGCGCAACGTCTCGGGCTGAGCGGGGTTGTTGGCGATGTCTTCGAGGTAGCCGATCTTCTCCAGTGTCGTGTGCGAGGCACCGCCGGGAATCATCGCGGCCGCTTGCCCCCGCGCATCGCCGAGTGCGCTCGACGGTCCCGCAAATTTTGCGGGACCGTCGTTTCCCGGCTGGTTTTCGCTGCTGAACTGGGTGGCGCTCTTGCGGCGGGCGGCGTCTTCGGCCATGACTTGCTTGATCTCGCGGTAGAGGCCGGCGGCTTCGAGCTGGGTGTAGGGCTTGTGGAGCATGTTGTCGTCCTGCTCGGCGAGGAGTTGCCCAAGCCGGTCGGACAGGCCACTGCGAACCCAGACGTTGACGGTGCGCCAGCCGAGCTTCTTGATCGCGGTCAGGCGTCGTGCCCCACACACGAGCACTCCGTCGATGGTGATCGTGAGAGGTTGCAGCAGGCCGTCGCGGTCGATGGATGCCGCGAGGGCGTCGATGTCGCCGAGATCGGCGCGGTGCCGTGTGCCGACGAGGATCGAATCGACGGTGCGGTCGAGCTGGATGCTGCCGACCTGTGGCTCGGTCACGACGACTCACCGCCCCCACCGCCCGGAGCAGCCAGTGCGAGCGCGAGGATCAGATCGTCGTCCCGGAGCAGCAGGTCGAGGGTCTCGCCGAGCAGCAGCCGGAGCAGGACACCTCGACCGCTGCTGGTGGCCACGTAGGCCGGGTGGGGGTTCCCGAGTAGCGCTTTCAGGAGGGCGGACCAGGAGCGGCGCGGCAGGTCGAGCAGTGCCCGCGCGTGCCGGTCGCGGCGCAGCGCCTCGTAGGCAGACTGTCGGGTTCCGGCCTTCATCAACGCGCCGCAGACGTGCTCGACAGCGGCCCTCGCCGTGTCGGTCGGCCAGTGGAGCAGGCACAGCATCGCGATGGCGTCCTCGGCCGCCGATCCGGCGGAGATGCACGCCTGCGCTGACCCGAGTCCGTCGCGCGGCTCCGGTTCGAGATCGCTGGGACGCATGTCAGTGGTGTGGAACGCGGGATGGTAGTCGGCCAGCGCGGTGTCGCGTTCGGAGAACCGTTCGGGATCGTGGAACGCCGAGACGTGCGCGCGGCGCGCCTGGTGCACCGAGCAGAGCAGCCCTTGGGCGCGTTCCTCGTAGACGCAGGTGATCCGCACGGCGTGGGTGATGATCGCCCACGGATCGTTGGCTTCGCGGGTCGAGCGGTACTGCATCGCGTCGAACGCCGCCGTGACCGCTTCCCAGGTGTCGAGCTTGTGCTTCCTCGCGAGAGCGCGGTACTTGTCGGCTGCGAACTCCATCAGGTCGCGGGCCACCGGGTCGTGAACCCAGGCATCCTCGCCACCCTCGGCGAGGCGATTGAGCAGGGCGCGCACGCCCTCGCTGGTGGTGAAGTCCTCACCCCCGCGGTCTGGCGGCTGCGCGGTGTTGGTGCGGGTTGGTGTGGTCATGGTGTCGGCACCTCCTGGCAGGCAGGTGCGCACTCGCTCCCAGGAGTGCGTCCTGCATGCCGATGCCGTCGCAGCCATGACCTCTCACCGCCGTCAACTCATCGAGACCCCGGAGCGGGACACTTGCGAGGCAGGCGCGGTGCTGCGCCCGAACGCCGAGATCGGAGGCAGTCGCCGGGCACGGCCCCCGAGACGACGAACTGCGGCCCCGAGCGGGGTGCCAGTACGGCGTGCCAGCTCGGCCTGGAAGTCGAGGCCACGGCCGGCTGCGTGCGCGGAGTGCCGGGCGATCAGGTCGGTGGGGCGTACCCACTCCACGCCGCGCCCGCGAACGATCGCGTGCTGCTTGTCGTCGCGGGCGACCTGCGCGGCCTGCACCGCCTCCGGCGTGCTCGCCGGTTCGACTGGCTCGGGGCGCTCCCGCGGCTCCTCGAGGACCAGCCTCGCCGGATCGGGCCTTACCGAGTCGGTGTGCTGCGCGTTGTCGCTGGTGTTCATGGGGTCGTCTCCTCCCGCTCGTCGGCGGTGTCATTTGTGTCAGTCAGGTGTGCGACGGCGAACCAGCGGCCTACGGTCGAGGGATGCACCCCGAGTTCGCGGGCGATCCGCTTGTTCGACCAGCCCGCCTCCCGCAGCTCCCACCCCAGCGCCCGCCGATCCACCACACCATCGTCGCGACGGTTCGGTTCCGGCTCGCCAGACGGCAGCGCTGGCATCGACTCCGCAGCGACCGTCGGACGCGAGGCGGCAGGTTGCGTGTCGGGGTCGGGTGTGCGGGTGAGGATCACTGTCAGGTGCGTGATGGCGAGCAGGACGACGGGCGGCACGGCGGCGACCGAGGCCGCGAGCATCCTTGGGACGTCGGCGTCTGCGGCCACGACGGCGTGAATGGCGTTCGCCGTCACCGACACGAGCGCGCCGCCGACCAACAGCGCCCACGGATACCAGGCCGAGTGCTGCCCGGCGAGTGCGACGACGGCGACCGTGGCGACGACAATGATGCCGTCCACGATCAGCGGCCACGCCCACGCCTGCCCCGCCCCGATCCCGGAGCGAGCGGCCAGATCGGCCAGCGACGTGAACGACAGCCAGAACGCCCCGGCGGCGATGAACACCGTCCCCGCGACCGCCGTCATGGCGGCCCAGCGCCGTCCTTCCGATTCACGCCTCACAACCCAGCCCTCCCAAGGGCTGGGGACGGTGGGCTCGCCGAGTAGCCGAACCACCGATCCGCGCTCTGCATCCGGCGGCCTGACGTGGCCTCCGATGGAGGCTGGGTGGCGCGGTAGGCCGAGCGCACCGTCGTGGCGATCTCGCGATCGCCCAGACCCGCCGACTGTGCCGCAGCACCCAGGGCATCGAGCGCGTCGGCGGCTGAGACACCGTTCTCGGCGAGGCGGCAGGCGGCCCAGAACAGGCCCCGGTTCCGCTCGCCCTCGCCCCGCCTGGCGACCCACGCCGCCAGCCGCTTCCCATCCACGGCGACCGAGGTGTCGTTGGCGCGTGGTCGGGTGACGGGGCGCGGGTCGAGGAAGTCCCGCAGGCGGGTCGCGTCCACCGTGCCCACCGAGTGCGCAGCGATGTCGGCGACCTCGTAGCGGCGGACGTTGCCGTCGATGATTCGCCGGGAAGGCGAAGCGATGATGTAGCCGCCGTCGCCCCGGAAATCGACGCCCACGTCAGCTGCCTGCCACGACCGCTGCTCCCTGCCCTGTGTCGCCGGGAAGTACACGTGCGCGCCACCGGTGGGTGTGCGCACCAACAGACCCGCTCCATCGACGAGCCCCGCCTCGGAGGCGCGCTCGAATGCCGCGCGGCCATCGTGGGGGCCATGGACATCGACATCGACGACGACAACGCCCGATGCAGCGCCTGTCGGGATGCTGATGTTCGCGTCCGGTGTGCGCGACCACCACGCCGCGACCTGTTCCGGGTCGCTGCTCGCATCGAGGAACCCACGACGGGTCAGCGGACGCTTCCCCTCGACCAGACACGGGAACACGGGCACGCCGGCCGCCGCGAGGGCGCCCGCGGCGAACGCCAGGCTTGGCGCGCGATCCACGCGAATCAGCGCCGCGAGGACATCGATTGGCTCGGGCATCACAGCACCCGCCCCGACAGCGCCGGCACCGGCGCAACACGCGGACGATTCGCCTCCACCGCAGCCGCACGGGAAGTTCGCGGACTGGGGGCGTCGCGTTCGAGGCCGGGCGGGGTGCCGTCGCCGACCTGGAGCGTGTCGAGCTGGTCGAGGATCGCCAGCGCGGTCTTCCGCACCCGCTCGCCGGTGCCCTGCACCACCTGGGCGGGCTCTTGACCGTCCACGCGGGTGGCCCAGGTCGAGACGTACGGGATCGTGTACCGGGCGGTGTCCATGCCGTGCGCGGCGCCAATCATCAGCGCGACGGACTCGGCTTCGACCTCGCGGATGCCGCGATGCTGCCGCGCCTCTTCGTCGTCGGGATCGTGCATCAGCACGTGCGCCAGCTCGTGCGCGAGGGTCTTGACCTGCGCGGCAGGGTCCATGTTCTCCCTCACCGCAACCGTGCGCGCCGCGTCGTCGGTCATGCCGTTCGCGCCGGAGATCATCCCCTCGTGCGGCATCCGCAGCACCTCGAACCCCGCGCCGCGAATCTGCCCGGCCAGCCCCTCCCACAGCCCCGTCGGTGCTTCGCCTTCCAGCAGCGTCGGAGCGGGCGGCACCGGCAGCGGCTCGCCGTCGGTCTGGGAGGCATCCCACACGTAGGCCGGCCTGGCCCCGACCATCCGCGAGCGCACCACCTCGCCGGCCTTCGGCTTCTCCCTCGGCCCGAGTCGTCGCCACGATCCCGCATCGGCAGGGGTCGCGGTAGCGAACCGGCCCGTCACGGGCGCGAAGATCATGTACCCCAGCTGGCCCTTCATCACCTGCCGCCCGAGCCCTTGCCACTGCCGGTATCCGGCGACCAGGGTGGGGAAGGGTTCTGGCACCCGGCCCGCCTCGTAGGCGGCTTCGTGCTGCACCCAGATCAGCATCGTGTTGTTGAACGACCGCGACCGGAACCGTGCCGCGAACGCGAGCGCCTGCCGCCAATCGTCACCCGAGACCAGCGACTCGACCGCTCCGGTCAGCTTCTCGTGCAGCTCGTCGAGCTTCGCCTCTCGCGCCGCGCGGGCGTCCTCGTTCGATGCCATGCTCTGGCCTCCTCTTCGGCGGGCCGCGACGCAGCTGCGCGCGGCGGTACACCTGGCAGGTAGGCGCGAACACCCGCGCCCGAAACGTGAGCTGGACATCGTTCACCTCCTTGAGGCAGCCCAAGCCGAGACCGGGACGCCTACATTGAGCATGCTCAAATGTCCCAGAGTCCTGTTCTAACATCGACGTTGAGCATGCGCAAGCCTTGATTTGTGCATGCTCAACAAGTACGGTTGAGCATGCACAACCACCCTCCGGGTGGCCCACATCGATGCCTTGCCCGTCGCGAAGGGAAGGGGGTCAGCCACCATGACCGAAGACGAGAGCCAGGCTGCGGCCGAAGACCTCGCCAAACGTCTGCGGCTCCTGATGGATGTCGCCGTCGCCGAGTCCGGCACGGAGCCGACCTACTCGCAGATCGCCGGCTACCTCCAAGAACGAGGCACCAACCTGTCGCGGTCGCGCTGGACGTACATGGTCAACGGCCACCGCTACGTCCAAGACCCCGCCGTCTTCGAAGGGCTCGCGGAGTTCTTCGACGTGGACGCCGCGTTCCTGCTCGGCGAGGACGGTGCTGCCACTCCCGAGAAGGTCTCTGCGCAGCTCGACCTGGTTCGGTCCATGCGTGTCGCGAAGGTGAAGTCCTACGCTGCCCGCACCCTCGGCGATATCTCGCCGAAAGCACTCCACGCCATCACCAAGTTCCTGGACGAGGAAATGACACACATGCCCGAGCACTGACCGGTACCGCGCGACGGAGCCGCCACCGGTCCCTGCTCCCTACAGAGAAGGGGCGAACCGTGAACATCGAACAGACCGTATCGGCGGCCGTCGCGGGCCTTGAGCTCGGCAACACCTTCGCCCTTGACGATCTCCTCCACACCGTCCAAGACCGGCGGCACCGTAGGCTCCGCGTCGTTGAACTCGCCGGCCTCGACACCCACGATGGCCTCTGCGCGCTCTGGCTCTCCACCGATGCCGAAGACGTCGTGCTTCACGCCCGCAGCGACTCCGCGCTGCATCGCCAGCAGTTCGTGCTCCACGAGCTCGCCCACATGATCCTTGGCCACGGCGAAGGCGACGACTGTGCAGTCGGGGAAGCACTGCTGCCCAACATCCCGCCGTACACCAGAGGTCGCCTGCTCAGGCGGCAAGACCTCGACAGCGAAACCGAGATCGCCGCCGAGTCCCTCGCCGACCGGCTCGCCGCCGGCATCCGAGGATCGGTGTTCGCAGAGTCCAGATACTCGGAGATATTCGGATGATCCAGACGCTCGTCGCAACGCTCATGTGGGCGCTCGTGGCGAGCCTGCTCATCTTCCGACGCAAACGCACCGACCGAAGCATCACCTACGCCGCCCTCACGATCGCCATCGCGATGACGCTCAACGTGGATACCGCCTACAGCGCCGTCGATCGACTGCTCGGTGGCACCAACCTCGCCACCCTGATCGCGGACGCGCTCCTGATGACCGGGCTGTTCTTCCTCGGCCGCGGCGTCATGAAGACCGGCGAGTACCGGCCCAGGCTCGTCCGAGCCGCCGTCAGCATCCCCGTCCTGCTCGTCGCGCTGCTCGCGATCACCGCATCGTTCCTGCTCATCGACCGCGGCACCACTACCACACGATTTATGATCGACCTCGGCGCACAGCCAGCGGCGGCGGTCTACTCGATCATCAACTTCATCTACTGCCTCGTCATTGTCGTGGCGATGCTCGTCCTCGCCATAAGGCAGTACCGGCACAGCACCGGCATCCAGCACCTCCCCGCGGCACTGTTGAGCCTGGGCTCGGCGTTCGGCGTCGCGCTCTGCCTCGCCGTAATCGTGATGGACATTGCCCACGCCACCGGCCATCTCGACCTCATGCACACTATCCAGTCCGCCTACGATCCGCTCTCCGTCCTGACCTTCGTGTTCCTCTGCGCCGGGTTCGCGATCCAGCCTGCCGTCCGTCGCGCTCAGCACCACGCCCGGCAGAGGCAGACCGTCGCCCTCACAGCGCAGCTGGAGTCGCTTTGGCGCCAGGCGACGCGCGCACGGCCCGGGCTGAGCCAGGCCGACCCCCTCGCCGCCAGTAGCGAAGACCCCGAAGGGCACCTCCATCGAGTGATCGTCGAAATCCGCGACGCGATGATCGACCCCCGCATCACCTTCGACATCGACGCCGACGACCGCGACCTGCTCGAACGCGCCGAGAGCCACCTCGTCGGAAGCGACAGCGCCCTCGCGGCGACCTCGCCCGTTCCCTACGTCGAGGAGCGGGAGTCGTGATAGGCCGCATCGCTCTCGGCGCTGGGGCCGCGGTGGCAGCGGCTGCCTGGGTCGGCTGGGCCATCGCGCGGCGGCTCACCGCACCCGTCGGCCCACGAATATTCGACCTCACCGTTCGAGGCGTCGAGCACGCCGACGACGGCGACCTGATCGTGCTCGACCGCACCGACCAGGCCACCGCGCCAGGCATCTACAATCTCTGGTTCGAGCAGGGCGGCTGGGCGCAGCTCTCCGCAGATACCGTCGATCGCGGACCCACCCGCGTCGCTCGCAGGATCACGGGCACCACATCGGGTTTCACTCCGAAGACCGGCGATTGCGCCTCCTGGAGCGGCATCTACTACGCCACCCCAGCCGACGCCGGACTCCGCGCACGCGACATCACCATCACGACCCCCGCAGGACCATGCCCGGCCTGGCGCATCGACGGAGACCTCGCGACCTGGGCCATCCACATCCACGGCCTCGGCAGCACCCGCGCCGGCACCCTCCGCGGCGTCCTCGCCGCAACCGAGCTCGGCTACACCTCCCTGCTCGTGAGCTATCGCAACACCGACGAAGGGCCACGAGTCGGCACCGGCCGGACGACCCTCGGCTACGCCGAGACGAGCGACGTTGACGAGGCCATCGGATACGCCGTCCGACGCGGAGCGCAGCAGATTGTCCTGTTCGGCTGGTCGATGGGGGCCGCTGTCGCTCTCCAACTCGCCGACCACCCGCGACATCAGGGACTGATCGCCGCGCTCATACTCGACTCCCCAGTCCTCGACTGGACCGAAGTCATCAAGACCAACTGCGCCCGCAGCGGATGGCCTGCAGCAGCCGGGCACCTCGCGATCCCGTGGCTCACCCTCGACCCACTGGCACGCACAGTCGGCCTGCCGGGACGCGTCCCACTTCCCACCTTCGACTGGACATCCCGAGCCGTAGAGTTCAACACGCCGACCCTGATCGTCCACGGCACCCGAGACGACTCCGTGCCGATCCGGCTCTCACAAGCACTCCGAAACGCTCGCCCGGACCTCGTCGAGCTTGAGACCTTCGATGCCGGCCATACCCTCTGCTGGAACAGCGATCTGGACCGCTGGCAGAACACAGTGACCGCCTGGCTCAAGGTGCGCATCCCACGCTGATCGGTAGAACGCAGCGGCGACTCTCGAAACCTGTCTCGTTCGGCCACGCCCGGAGAAACCCAACTCAAGCCGTACCTCAGCCGGTATCATCGTGGGTGTTGGCCTGCCTGGGCCATTGAGCGAGGGAGGACCAACGTGGCTGAGCCGTGGCTGTCCGCAGACGACATCGCCGCCCACCTCGGGATCACCAAAGACACCGTCTACACCTGGATCGCCGAGAAGGCGATGCCCGCCCACAAGGTCGGACGCCTCTGGAAGTTCCAAGCCAGCGAGATCGACGACTGGGTGCGCGCGGGTGCGGCGGCCAGTGACCAAGATCTCCCCCTAGCCCATCCCGGTGTCGGTGGTCGCTCCTACGCTCATGACAACGACGAGCACGGGGAGGGGTGAAGATGAACCTGAAAGACGCCCAGCGCTTGGTGAAGTCCAAGCAACGCGTTGCGGACCATGGCGAGGTGTTCACGCCGGCGTGGATGGTCGAGGACATGCTCGACCTCGTTAAGCACGAGTCTGAGCGGATCGACTCCCGCGTGCTCGAACCCACCTGCGGCTCGGGCAACTTTCTCATCCCCGTCCTGGCTCGCAAGCTCGCCACGGTCGAGCTTC
>JAFDWK010000071.1 GCA_018268515.1 Actinomycetota bacterium | reverse complement strand
GAACTAACGAACAGGCCCACTAGTCAGAGCAGCGCCCCGAACACGGAAGATGAAGCCGCGCGGGCAGGGCGCAGCGGCGAGCGGTCGTGACGAGGGAATTCTCCCCAGGCCCGGAGGGACCGGCTCCTCCGGGCGTGATCACGGGCCTCTGGGCGGCGTGGACGGCTTCGCGACGCTCATGGATGGCGAAGGGGCCGTGCGGTGATCACCGCACGGCCCCTGCCGGATGTCCTCACTTGGTGCAGGACGTCACGACATCACTTCGTGTAGGACTTCACGACATCGAGCAGAGCCGGGACGTTGGCGTAAGCCTCCGCGGCGTTGTCCTTGGTCACGATGACCGGCGCGAGCAGGAACGACGGCACGACCTTGACGCCGTTGTTGTACGACTTGGTGTCGTTGACGTCGACCGTCGAGCCCTTCTGCAGCTCCTGCGCCATCTTGATCGCCTGGGCGACCAGCAGCGTGGTGTCCTTGTTGATCGTGGAGTACTGCACGCCCTCCATGATCGACTTGACGGACTCGACCTCGGAGTCCTGACCGGTGACCACCGGGACCGGCTTGCCCGCCTGCTGCACCGAGGTGATGATGGCGCGCGCGAGCGTGTCGTTCGGGCTCAGCACGCCGTCGATCGTGGCGGAGCTGTAGTTGGCGGTGAGCAGCGCGTCCATGCGGCGCTGCGCGTTCTCCGCCTTCCAGCCGTCGGTCGCGGTCTGGGTGATCTCGGTCTGACCCGAGACGACCTTGAGCGTGCCGTCCTTGATCTTCGGCTCGAGCACGTCCATCGCGCCCTTGAAGAAGACCGCCGAGTTCGCGTCGTCCGCGGACCCGGAGAACAGCTCGATGTTGTACGGCGCCGGGTGCCCGGCGCGCTTGGCGAGACCGTCGAGCAGGGCCTGGCCCTGCAGCTGGCCGACCTTGAAGTTGTCGAACGCGACGTAGTAGTCCACCGCGTCGGTGTTCTCGATCAGACGGTCGTAGGCGATCACGGTCGCCCCGGCGTCGTGTGCGGCCTTGACCTGGGTGGACAGCTGCTTGCCGTCCTTCGCGCCGATGATGATGACCTTCGCACCGCCGGTGACCATGGCCTGGATCTGGTTCTGCTGCTCGGCGACCGTGTTGCTGGCCGGCGCGTACTGCACGTCGGGCTTGAAGCCCGCCTTGGTCAGACCGTCGGTGAACAGCTTGCCCGCGAGCACCCAGTTCTCACTGGTCTTGTCCGGCAGGGCGACACCGATCTTGGCGTCGGCGGCGAAGCCCTTGGCCGCGGTGTCGCCGCTGGCGGCGGCGGTGCCGCCGCGCTCCGACGAGCAGCCGGTGAGGGCGAAGGCACCCGCGACGACGACCGCTGTCGCCGAAAGGAGGATCTTCTTCATTGGGATCTCTTTCTCTCTTGGTGTGTGCATCTCAGATGAATGCAGGATCGTGCCGCGAGCGGCCCGGACCTCTTTTACTTGGCGCTCGCGTTTCCGGGAGCGGGGGTGGTGAACGGCTCCTCCGTGCGGGCGAACCGTCGGGTGATGAAGCCGGTGAGGGAGGGCCGGCCCTGCTGCTTGTTCCAGACGTCGACGGCGACCGCGAGCAGCAGCACGAGGCCCTTGACCATCGAGACCACGTCGGCGCCGAAGCCGAGCAGTGCCATGCCGTTGTTGAGGAAGGCCATGACCAGACCACCGATGATGGATCCGATCACGGTGCCGATGCCGCCCGAGACGGCGGCGCCGCCGATGAACACGGCCGCGATCGCGTCGAGCTCCCAGCCGTTGCCGTCCTGCGGCCCCGAGGCCGTGGCACGGGCGACGTAGATCATCGCGGCGACCGAGGCGAGCACCGACATGTTCATCATCACGAAGAAGTCGGTCCAGCGGTCCTTCACGCCGCTCAGCCGCGCGGCCTGGCGGTTGCCGCCCACCGCGTAGAGGTGCCGGCCGAACACCGTGCTGTTCGTGACGAAGGTGTACGCGATCACGAGGACCAGCAGGATGATCCCCGAGATCGGGAAGCTCGTCCCCGGGCGTCCGGTGGCGAAGAGCCATCCCGCGCCCAGGATGAGCACGGACAGGATCACGATCTTGACGACGCTGACCCACATCGGCGCGACGTCGGTGCCGGCCTTGCGCTGCGAACGGCGCAGGAAGCTCTCGAACCCGATGACCCAGACCACGGCGAGCACCGCGAGCAGCATCGTGAGGAAGTTGAACGGCACCGGGATCGGCAGCTCGGGAAGGTAGCCGGCCCCGATGTACTGGAAGTCCGCCGGCACGGCGACCGACGTGGACTGGCCGACCCATTGGTTGGCGCCGCGGAAGAACAGCATGCCGGCGAGGGTCACGATGAACGCGGGCACGCCCACGAACGCCACCCAGAAGCCCTGCCAGGCGCCGACGAGCACCCCGAGCCCCAGACCCAGCAGGATCGCCGCCCACCAGGGGAAGTGCCAGTTGGCCATGGACTGTGCCACGACGATGCCGACGAACGCGGCGACCGAGCCGACGGACAGGTCGATGTGCCCCATGATGATGACCATCACCATGCCGATCGCGAGGATCAGGATGTAGGAGTACTGGTTGACGACGTTGATCACGTTGCCCGGCGACAGCGTCAGCCCGCCGGTCGCGAACTGGAAGATCAGGATGATCACGATCAGGGATCCGAGGATCCCGAACTGGCGGCCGGCGGACTGCCCGCCGCCCATCATCTTGGTGATGTCGCGGAAGCGGAAGCCGCTCTGCTCGGGTGGGGTCGGGGCCTGAAGCTTCGGCGCTTCGGTGGTGGTGCTCATGCGGAGGCTTTCTGTGTAAGGGAGGTCATGCTGCGCATGAGCGCCTCCGGGGTGGCTTCGGATGCGTCCAGGCAATCGGTGACGCGTCCCTCGAAAACGGTGTAGATGCGATCGGACATGCCGAGCAGCTCGGGCAGCTCGCTGGAGATGACGATCACACCCTTGCCCTGGGCGGCGAGCTCGTTGATGATGCCGTAGATCTCGTACTTGGCCCCGACGTCGATGCCGCGGGTGGGCTCGTCGAGGATCAGCAGATCCGGATCCGTGAACATCCACTTCGCCAGCACGACCTTCTGCTGGTTGCCGCCGGAGAGCGTGCCGACACCCTGCTCGACGGTGGGGGTCTTGATCCGCAGGGAGGTGCGGTAGTGCTCGGCGACCTGCGCCTCCTCGATGTCGTTGACGACGCCGTTGCGGGCGATCTTGGAGAGCTTCGCCGAGACGATCGAGCGCTTGATCGTGTCCAGCAGGTTCAGACCCAGCACCTTGCGGTCCTCGCTGACGTAGGCGAGGCCGTGCCGGATGGCGCTGCGCACATCCGGCAGCGAGATCTCCTGGCCGTCCTTGACGATCGTGCCGGAGAGGAACTGCCCGTAGGAGCGGCCGAAGATGCTCATGGCGAACTCGGTGCGGCCTGCGCCCATGAGTCCGGCGATGCCGACGACCTCACCGCGGCGCACCTCGATGCTGGAGCCTTTCACGACCATGCGCTCGGCGACCGAGGGGTGGCGCACCCACCAGTCCTTGACCTCGAAGAACACGTCGCCGATCTCCGGGGTGCGGTCGGGGTAGCGGCTCTCCAGCGAGCGGCCGACCATACCGCGGATGATGCGGTCCTCGTTGATCTCGCCGCGGCCCACATCGAGCGTCTCGACCGTGCGGCCGTCGCGGATGATGGTGATCTCGTCGGCGATCTGCTCGATCTCGTTGAGCTTGTGGCTGATGATGATCGAGGTGATCCCCTTGGCCTTGAGCCCGAGGATCAGATCGAGCAGGTGCTGCGAGTCGTTCTCGTTCAGCGCTGCGGTCGGCTCGTCCAGGATCAGCAGTTTCACGTCCTTGTTGAGCGCCTTGGCGATCTCGATGAGCTGCTGCTTGCCGACGCCGAGGTGCTTGATCGCGACATCCGGATCCTCCTTGAGGCCGACACGGGCGAGCAGCTCGACCGTGCGCTGCTTCTGCGCCGTCCAGTCGATGCGGGCGCCGCGGCGGATCTCGTTGCCGAGGAAGATGTTCTCGGTGATGGACAGCTCGGGGATGAGCGCGAGTTCCTGGTGGATGATCGCGATCCCGGCATGCTCGCTCGCCGCGATGTCCTTGAAGCGCTGCTCCTGCCCGTAGAGCAGGATCTCGCCGTCGTAGCTGCCGAACGGGTAGACGCCCGACAGCACCTTCATCAGCGTCGACTTGCCGGCGCCGTTCTCGCCGCAGATGGCGTGCACCTCACCGGTGCGAACGACGATCGACACGTCGGAAAGGGCCTTGACGCCCGGGAACTCCTTGGTGATGCTGCGCATCTCCAGAATCGGTCCCGCCACGGTGGGCAACGCCGTCGTCTCGCTCACGGATCTCCCTCGATACCTGGTACCTGATGATGTGACCGTTCACATCGTGTTACATCGTGCATCGTCCGCTTCGGCAGTGTCAAGTGCCGTCGCCGATTTCGTGTCCTTACCGTGACGCGGCGGATTCCCGCCCGCACAGCACCGGGACGACCGGGCCGAACTCCGGTGACGGCTCCCCGCGCAGCTGCGCCAGCAGGATCCGCACCGCGCGACGCCCCAGCTCGGCGAAGTCCTGGTGCACGGTGGTCAGTGGGGGCGCCACATGCGCCGCGACCGGGATGTCGTCGAACCCGACGACGCTCACATCGATCGGCACGCGCAGCCCGGCGTCGCGGAAGCCGTGCATGAGACCGATCGCCATCAGGTCGTTCGCCGCGAACACCGCCGTGAAGTCCCGCCGGCGGGCGAGCTCCTGCCCGGCGAAGTAGCCGAAGTCCGCGGTCCAGTCGCCGCGGATCGGCGGGATCGTCGGGAGGTCGGCGTCGCGCATCGCGTCGAGGTAGCCGCGCATGCGGGACTCCGCCTCGATCCAGTCCTGGGGCCCCGCCAGATGCAGGATGTCACTGTGCCCGAGACGGATCAGGTACTCCGTGATCATGCGGGCGCCGGCCAGCTGGTCCGCGGAATGACTGGACCCGTCGGATCCGGACGCCGTCTGCAGGCTGACGAACGGCACCGACACCGCCATCCCCCGCAGCACGTTGAACACCCGCACCTGCGGCGCGAGCACGACGATGCCGTCGACCGCCTCGCGCACCAGCTGGCGCACGGCTGCGCCGATCGCCTCCGGCGTGGTGTCGGGCAGATTCAGGGTGCTCACCGCATAGCGCTCGGCGCGGGCGGCGTCCTCGATCGCGGCGATCGAGGACGTCGGCCCGAACTCGCCCGTCGTGGCTGAGAGGATCCCGAGCGTGTTCGAGCGGCTGGTCGCAAGGGCCCGCGCCGCGACGTTGGGCCGGTAGTCCAGGACGCGGATCGCATCGAGGACCCGGTCCTTGGTCTCCGGCCGGATGCTGGGGTGATCGTTCAGCACACGCGAGACCGTCTGATGGGAGACCCCCGCGAGGCGCGCGACGTCTCGGATGCTCGGCATCCGGGCGCGCTCGGAGGAGGTCGACATGCAGAGCCTCCTCGATGTGCACGGTCACATGGCTGAGTCCATTATGGGGCCCGAGCCATCCGCGCGCATCCGACCGCCCGGCGACTGCCTCGCACGCGCCCTCGGAGAGCCGGTGCGCTCGAACGCCGAACGCCGACGGCTTCAGGCGTCGGCGGCGACCACGTGCGCACCGCGCACCGGGCCGTGTGCGCGCAGAGCCGTGCGGCCCCACCCGCGCAGCCGCTCGGCCGTGGCATCCGCGCCCTCGGCCGTCTCGCACAGGAACGCCACCGTCGGACCGGATCCGGAGACGATCCCGCCGACGACCGGGCCGCCGCCGTCGCCGACGACCGTGTCGATGAGTTCCTCGAGCTGCGGTCGCAGCCGGAAGGAGCCTGCCTCCAGCTGGTTGCGCAGGCTCTGCCCGAGCTCGAACGCCTCGCCCGAGAGCAGGGACTCGAAGAACGACGGCGGCACCTGAACCGGGTCGAGGCGGCGGCGCTGCGCATGCCCCTCCGGGTCGCTCTGCAGGTCCTCGGCCATCACCATGTCGAACGCGCGGTACACGGCGGGGGTGGAGAGCCCGTCGTCATCGAGCACCAGCACCCATTCGTGGCGTCCGCGGGACAGCGCGGGCGTCAGCACATCGCCACGGCCGGATCCGACCGCCGTCCCGCCCATCAGCGCGAAGGGCACGTCGGCACCCAGCCGCGCGGCCAGCTCGTGCAGGCGCGCGTGGTCGAGTCCCGTGCGCCAGAGCTCGTTGCAGGCGAGGAGTGCGGCAGCGGCATCCGCCGAACCTCCGCCCATGCCGCCGGCGACGGGCACGCTCTTGTGCACGTCCAGATGCACGCCCCCGTCGTAGCCGGTGGCTGCGGCGAGCACTTTCGCCGCACGCATCGCGAGATTGCGATCGTCGAGCGGGACGGCGGACGGATCCGCGACGCCCGACACGGTGATCGAGAACCCGTCCGCGGGCGTCGCGATCACGTCCTCGTACAGCGACACCGCCTGGAACACCGTGGAGAGCTCGTGGTAGCCGTCCTCGTCGAGGTCTCCGACGCCGAGGAAGATGTTGACCTTGCCCGGCGCGCGCACATGCACGCGCTGCACGGGCTGCTCGTCGAACTGCTCCTCCGCCATGCTCATCGGCTCAGAGCTCCGACGAGACCGACCACAGGTTCACATCGAGCCCGGCGCCGGCGATGCGGTCGATGCGGGCGATCTCCTCGGCGGTGAGCGCGGGGGCGGCGAGCGCGGCGAGGTTCTCGTCCAGCTGCTCCGGACGCGAGGCGCCGATGAGCGCCGACGCCACCACGCCGTCGCGCAGCACCCACTGCAGGGCGAGCTGGGCCAGGCTCTGCCCGCGTTCACGGGCCAGGTCGTTCAACGCGCGCAGGATCCGGAGGCCCTCGTCGCTGAGCGGCCGGTCCGGCAGCGACCCGCGCTTCTGCGCCCGCTCCGCGGTGCCATCGCCGAGGTACTTGCCCGTGAGCAGTCCCTGCGCGAGCGGGGTGAAGGCGATCGCGCCCATGCCCTCCTCACGCAGGGTCTCGGTGAGGCCGTCCTCGACCCAGCGGTTCAGAATCGAGTAGGAGGGCTGGTGGATCACCAGCGGCGTGCCGAGTTCGCGGGCGACATCGGCGGCAGCCTCGGTGCGCTCGGCGCTGTACGACGAGATGCCGACGTAGAGCGCCTTGCCCTGGCGGACCAGGGTGTCCAGCGCCCCGATCGTCTCCTCGACCGGGGTGACCGGATCCACGCGGTGCGAGTAGAAGATGTCGACGTGGTCCAGCCCCATGCGGGTGAGCGACTGCTCCGCGCTGGCGAGGATGTACTTGCGGCTGCCGAGGTCGCCGTAGGGCCCTGGCCACATGTCCCAGCCCGCCTTCGACGAGATGATCAGCTCGTCGCGGTAGGGGCGGAAGTCCTCGGCGAAGATGCGGCCGAAGTTCTTCTCGGCGGATCCGTAGGGCGGGCCGTAGTTGTTCGCCAGGTCGAAGTGGGTGATGCCGCGGTCGAACGCATGTCGCAGCAGCGTGCGCTGGTCGTCCAGCGGGATGTTGTCGCCGAAGTTCCACCACAGCCCCAGCGAGATCGCCGGCAGGTAGAGGCCGGAGGAACCCACCTGACGGAAGTGCGCCCCCTCGTAGCGGTCCGCCGCGGCGGCGTAGGGGCGGTGGATGTCGAGGACGTCTGGGCGGAAGCGCGGCTCGGTCACCGTCCCAGGTTAGCGGCGCGGCGCTTCTTCCGCCCTCGTACCGGGTTCGGATCCAGGGTCGGCGGGGTTCGGATCCGGGTCGGCGCGCCTCGGCTCGGAGCACTCCCGTCCCCGTGTGCACCTGGGAATCGCTAGTATGATCGGCCCACTGCGGACCGAGCCCGATCCGCGTCCGATCACGCTCGCCGAGTGCGGATCCTCACCGGCAGCGCATGTCGCCCGAGCGTGCTGCGACAGGATCCGACATGCACTGGCCCCGGCGCATACCGTTCGTCCTCACGGCCTCCGGCGTGCTCTGCGCGAGCATCATCGCCGCTGCGCTGACCACCGCCGACCCCCGGTGGTGGTTGTCGTGCTTCAGTCGACTCGGCGCGATGAACGACGTCTCCAGCGCGTTCTTCGACGGTGGGCTCGTGCTGACCGGCGCGGTGATCGCCCTCAGCGCCCGACCCGTGCTGATCGGGCTCAGAGCCACCTTTTCCGCGGGATTCCGGGCGCGCCGGGCGGTTCCGATGCTGATCGTCGCCCTCGGCATCAGTCTGATCCTCATCGGCATGCTCCCGCTCTCGTTCAACGTGTTCGCCCATGAGCGTGCCGCCAATGCGGCGCTGGCCTCCTCGGCGGGGCTGCTGCTCATGCACCGCCTGCACCTGCGCGGACTGTCTCGCACACTGGATCGGATCGCGAACGGCGCCGTCGTCGTGCTGGTGATCGGCATGGCGGCGCTGATCGCCGGTGCGATCACGCTCACCATCTTCGAGGCGGTCGCATTCGGATCCGTGATCACCTGGCTGCACGGCCTTGAGGTGGTCGCGAAACGCCTCGGACAGGCCACCCCGACACCATTCATGGCGAATTCCCAGCATCGGATCTTGTCCCCCATTTGGGGGACAAGGTGATCCGGTGCTATCGTCAAGATCTCAGCTGAGGATGCCGATCGGGACTGGGGACTCGAACGGCATGAAGGTACCTACAGTCGAAGTGATTGTGCACCCTTGGGAACCCGGATCCCGAGGGTGCACAACTTCGTTCACCCGCGCGCCCGAGTCTCCTTGTGGTGCCCCGCGAACCTCCTGCGCCGCGCCAACGCGATCCGACGGCGGATCCACGTGCCGTGCTTCTTAATCGTCCAGATCAGCGCAAGCATGAGCAGGACGAACGGCACCAGTTCCGGCGCGAGGAGCATGGTGCCGAAGAGCACCTCCAGCCCCTCGAAGCCGACCAGCGCGGCCGCGGCGAGGTAGATCCAGACGTCCAGGCGCACGGCCGACCGCAGGATCGCGGTCGAGAGGCGCGTCCGCAGGCGCCGGGTATGCAGGCGAAGCAGGCGGAGCTGCCGCAGACGGTGCCGTGGAGGACGCCGGTGGAACCGTGGACGACGACGGGGCCAAGGACGGTACGGCAATGGACGAGCTGATTCGGACATGACGACTCCGGGTCGATGAGCAGGGTGGCTTGGCACCCGTGCCTGCGGAGTCGGCGGACGCTGACCAGCGGCTGATCCGTCGGTGAGTCGACGGTCAGGCGCGATCGTGGAGCAGTCAGCCGTGCAGGGCGGGGTGCATCAAGCCCCGGCCCGGGGAGCGCGCGCCGCGTGCGCCACGCGGATGCACCTCGTGCTGACGCACGATCGCGCGCCGCTCGCGCTGCATCCGAGTGCTGCCGCCGGGAATCGGGCTCCCGACCAGCGCAGTAAGCACCGCGCGGAGACGGCCGACCGTCACGATGCGCATGATGGACGCGCCGATGACCACTAACCCGAACGCGACGAGCCACGCCGCCGGCATCGCATGCAGCGCGAGGGCGAGCGTCACGTCAGCGTTGATGATCGCCTCGTCGAGTGCGGCGATCATGAGCATGCCCGCAATCTATCACCGAGTCGTCCCCGTGAGCGGAGCCTATAGGGTCCGCTCACGGGGACGACTCGAGGGCGGAGCGGTCAGGCTTCGACCAGGGCGATGCGGTGGTAGTCGTCGACGGTGAGGTCCTCGCCGCGCGCGGTGGGGGCGACACCGGCGGCCTCGAGCACGGCCGAGGCCTCGGCCGAGCTGCCGAAGACACCGGACAGCGCCTGGCGCAGCATCTTGCGACGCTGATTGAAGGCGGCGTCGACGATCGCGAAGGTGCGCCTGCGCTCCTCCTCCGATCCGCGGGGCTCCGGATCCCGGTGGAAGCCGACGAGCAGGCTGTCCACGTTCGGCACCGGCCAGAACACCTGGCGCGAGACGGTACCGCTGAGCTTCCAGGGTCCGTACCAGGCCGCCTTGACGCTCGGGGTGCCGTAGATCTTGGATCCGGGCTTCGCGGCGAGACGCTCGGCGACCTCGGCCTGCACCATCACGACGCCGCGTCGGAGATACGGGAACGTCTCCAGGAAGTGCAGCAGCACCGGCACCGACACGTTGTACGGCAGATTCGCGACCAGCACCGTCGGCTCGCCCGGCAGCGCCGTCACGCGCATCGCGTCGGCGTCGACGACGGTCAGCGCACCGTCCGGCACCCCGCGATCCAGCGCGGTCTGCGGCAGCCGGGCGGCGAGGCGGTGGTCGATCTCCACGGCGGTCACGCTCGCCCCCGTCTCCAGGATCGCGAGCGTGAGGGATCCGAGTCCGGGCCCGATCTCCACGACCCGCTCGGACGGCTGCACGGCGGCGGCCTGCACGATCTTGCGCACCGTGTTCGCGTCGACGACGAAGTTCTGGCCGAGCTTCTTGGTGGGCGTCACATCGAGTTCGGCGGCGAGCCGGCGGATGTCGGCGGCGCCGAGCAGGGAGACGGTCATCTGACCATTGTCCCCTACCGCCGATAGTCTGCACGGATGCCCCGGATCGGTGAACTCGTCGCGCCGCGCCGCATGGGCACCGACTTCCGCTGGCTACTGGCCTCCAGCTGGACGAGCAATGTGGGCGACGGGATCGCCCTCGCGGCCGCTCCCCTGCTGATCGCGTCGATGACGTCGTCGCCGATCCTGGTCGCGTCGGGCGCCATCCTGGAGTTCCTCCCCTGGCTCAACGTGACCTGGGCGGCGCCCTGGGGCGTGCTGGTGCTGTACGCGACCGAGCACCTGCACATGGGGGCGATCGGCTACGGCATGCTGACCACGGCGTCGGCCGCGGGCGGACTGCTCGGGACGGTGAGCTTCGGCCGGCTCGAGCGCCAGGTGTCTACGCGTTCATCTGGGGCACGATCTCGACGACCGTGCGGCAGCGGCTCGTCCCCCACGAACCGCAGGGCCGGGTGTCCTCGGTGAACTCCGTCGGCGTGTTCGGCGGCATGGTGATCGGTCAGGCGCTGGGCGGCGTGATCGCGCAGACCTGGGGGCTCACCGCGCCCTGGTGGTTCGCGTTCGCGGGTGCGGCGCTGACGCTGCTGTTCGTCTGGCGCCCGATCTCCCAGATCGTCTCCGCCCCGCCGGCGATCGACGGTCTTCAGCCGAACGAGCCGTAGACCTCGAGCGTGTTCGCGGCGATCTGCGTGCCGAGCTCGTCGACGCCGATGCCGAGTTCGGCGGCCATGAAGCGCAGCGTGATCGGGATCAGGTAGGGCGCGTTCGGGCGCCCCCGCAGCGGCACCGGCGTCAGGAACGGCGCATCCGTCTCGATCAGGATCCGCTCCCGCGGCGTCACCTTCAGGGCATCACGCAGGTTCTGCGCGTTCTTGAACGTGACGTTGCCTGCGAACGACAGGTAGTAGCCCGCATCCGCGCAGACCCTGGCCATCGCCTCGTCGCCCGAGAAGCAGTGGAACACCGTGCGGTCGGGGGCGCCGACGCGCCGCAGCGTCTCCAGGACGTCATCATGGGCGTCCCGGTCGTGGATCTGCATCGCGATGCCGTGCTTCTTCGCGAGCGCGATGTGCGCCTCGAAGGACGAGTGCTGAGCGGCGCGTCCCGGCTCCTCCGTGCGGAAGTAGTCCAGTCCGGTCTCGCCGATCGCCCTGGTGCGCGGGCGGGCGGCGAGCTCGTCGATCACCGCGATCGCCTCATCCAGGCGTCCTGCCTCGGCGTAGGTCGGAGCGTCGTTCGGGTGGATGGCGACGGCGGCGAGCACGCGCGGATCCGACTCGGCCGCGTCGACGGCCCAGCGGGACGACTCGACGTCGCCCGAGGCCTGCACGACGCCGGCGATCCCGACGGCCTGCGCCCGGTCCAGCTGCTCCCCGAGCGACAGCCCCACGGCCCCTGAGCCCGTCGAAGGGCCGTCGGCGATCTCGAGGTGGCAGTGGTTGTCGTACACCGGCACCGCGAGCGGCTCGGGCGCCGCGGGGTAGCGCAGGTCCTTGCGCCCCTCCGCCGCCCTCTCCCGCACGTAGGTGTCCGGCGTCTCGGTCATGCGGTCAGGCCGTGGCCTCGATACGCGGGAACAGCGGTGCGAGCGCCTGCACGGTCGTTCCCGCCGGCAGCTGTCCCCAGCGGCCCGCATCGCGCAGCGGCTGCGCGACGAGCGCGCCCAGACCGCCCTCGGCTCCGAGCGCCTCCCAGAGCTTCGCAGTCGACTGCGGCATCACCGGCGAGAGCAGCACGGCGAGCGCCCGCAGGCCCTCGGCGCACGTGTACAGCACGGTGCCGAGGCGGTCGCGCTGCTCCTCGTCCTTCGCGAGCGCCCACGGCTCGTTCTCGGTGATGTAGCCGTTGAGCGCGTCGACGATGGTCCACACGTCGGCGATGGCCTCGTCGATGCGGAACCGCTCGACCGCGGCGTCGGCGTCGGATGCGGCCTTCGCGACGAGCTGCTGGATCGCGAGATCCTGCGCCGTGTATTCGCCCGCCGCCGGCACCACACCGCCGAAATAGCGCTCGATCATCGCGATCGTGCGCGAAGCGAGGTTGCCGAAGCCGTTCGCGAGCTCGGCCTGGTAGCGGGCCGACAGGTCCTCCCAGGAGAAGGATCCGTCCTGCCCGAAGGCGATCGCGGAGAGGAAGTAGAAGCGGTACGCGTCGGATCCGAAGACGTCGGTGATCTCGGTGGGCGCGATGCCGGTGAGCTTCGACTTCGACATCTTCTCGCCGCCGACGAGCAGCCAGCCGTGCGCGAACACGCCCTTCGGCACCTCGAGGCCCGCGGCCATGAGCATGGCCGGCCAGATCACGGCGTGGAAGCGCAGGATGTCCTTGCCCACGACGTGGTACGCAGGCCAGCGACGCTCGAACGCGGCCTCATCGGATCCGTAGCCGACCGCGGTGACGTAGTTCAGCAGCGCGTCGACCCACACGTAGATGACATGCGAGGTGTCCCACGGCAGCGGGATGCCCCAGTCGAACGTGGAGCGCGAGATCGAGAGGTCCTTGAGTCCCTGGGAGACGAACGAGACGACCTCGTTGCGTGCCGAATCCGGACGCACGAAATCGGGCTCGGTCTTGTACAGCTCGAGCAGGCGGTCCTGGAACTCGCTGAGCTTGAAGAAGTAGTTCTTCTCCTGCAGCAGCTCGAGCGGCTTGGAGTGGATCGCGCAGACCTTGAGCCCCTCGAAGGGGCCCGTGCCGTCGACGATCTCGGATTCGGGCTTGAACTCCTCGCAGCCCACGCAGTACAGCGCCTCGTACTCGCCGGCGTAGATGTAGCCCGCGTCGTAGAGCTTCTGGAAGAACACCTGCACGTTGGTCTCGTGCCGCTCCTGCGTGGTGCGGATGAAGTCGTCGTTGGCGACGTCGAGGGTCGTCAGCAGCGGGAACCAGCTCTCGCTGACGAGCTTGTCCACCCACTCCTGCGGGGTCACGCCGTTGGCCGCCGCAGCGCGCAGCATCTTCTGGCCGTGCTCGTCGGTGCCGGTGAGCATCCAGGTGTCGTCGCCGGACTGGCGGTGCCAGCGCGCGAGGGTGTCCACGGCGACGCTGGTGTAGCCGTGCCCGATGTGGGGCACGTCCGACGGGTAGTAGATCGGCGTGGTGATGTAGAAGGACTCGCCTGCGGGCATGCGTTCGATTCTAGGCGGGATGCGGGGCCCGGTTCGGACGATGACAGCGGACGAGCGTCAACGGCGCTCCGCCTCGAGTGCGCCGTGCGGGCGCACGCTGCCGGCCGCGCCGGGTTCGCGCCCGCGGCGCTCCGACCAGACCACCCGCAGACCCGCGCTCTCGAGCAACGGGATCAGCGCATCGGCCGACCAGTAGTACGCCGGGGCGACCGCGTGCGTGAACTCCTCCCCCGGTTCGCCGTCGAAGAAGCCGATCAGGATCCGGCCGCCGACGGCGAGCACGCGTGCGAGCTCGCCGAGCACCTCTTCCAGCTCGGCCGGCGGCAGGTGGATGAGCGAGTACCAGGCGAGCACTCCCCCGAAGGATCCGTCCGGGAACGGCAGCTCCCGCATCGAGGCGGACTCGAACCGCAGCCGGGGGTGGCGTGCCCGCGCCGCGGAGAGGAACTCCGCCGAGATGTCGACACCGACGACCTCGCGACGTGATGCCCGACCGGATCCCCCGCCCGGGGCGGGGTCCGGGATCCGGCCGGGCTCCGGGTCCGCGCTCGGATCCACCGAGCACTCCTGGTTCGCCAGGAACGCCGTCCACAGCCCGGGACCGCACCCGGCGTCGAGCAGCGCGCCGGACGTTTCGTCCCGCCACCGGCCGATCAACGCGACATCGGCGCGCTCCATCTGGTCGAGACTCCCGATCAGCGCGATGTACTCCGCCGCGCGCGCGTCGTACGCTGCGGCAACCTGCTCATCCTGCACGTCCTCGATCCTGCCCTTCTGGTCCCATGGCAGAGATGCTCCCACGCCCGGGAACCGGCAGGATCCGTGCTCTCCCGACGGAGATATGCAGTTCTTCGGACGGAATCGCCGAAGGGATCCGAGGGAGTGCAGATCTCCGCGTGAACGCCTTCGGCAGGACTCGGTGAACGGGGCCCGTCAGCGCGCCGCGAGCGCGGCCTGGTACAGGTCCCGCGAGCCGAGGCCCGTGGCGGCGGCGACCTCGGCGCACGCGTCCTTGAGGCGCACGCCCGAGGCGACGAGCGCCTGCACCTGCGCCAGGGCGTCCTCCAGCGACACCGCACGGGGTTCGGCGCCCTCCACGACCACCACGATCTCGCCCTTGACACCCTGCTCCGCCCAGGTGGCGAGTTCGGCGGCGCCGCCGCGGCGCACTTCCTCGTAGAGCTTGGTGAGCTCGCGGCACACCGCCACGCGGCGGGCGTCTCCGAACGCCGCCGCCATGTCGCCGAGGGTCGCGGCCAGGCGCGACGGCGACTCGAAGAACACCATGGTGCGCGGCTCGTCGGCGAGCCCCATCAGCACCGAGCGGCGCTCCCCCGGCTTGCGCGGCAGGAACCCCTCGAACGTGAACCGGTCGGTGGGCAGCCCGGACACGGCGAGCGCCGTGACGACCGCGCTCGGGCCGGGGATCGCGGTCACGGTGACGCCGCGCTCAGCCGCCGCCGCGACCAGTCCGTATCCGGGATCGCTGACCGTGGGCATGCCGGCGTCGCTGAGCACCACGAGGTCCTCGGTCTCGGCCGCCTCGGCGAGCTCCGCGGCCTTGGCCTTCTCGTTGTGGTCGTGCAGTGCGATGAGCCTCGGGCGGTTCGCGACGCCCAGGCCCTGCAGCAGCCGTTGCGTGGTGCGGGTGTCCTCCGCCGCGATGATCGTGGCGTTCTCCAGCACCTCGATGAGGCGGCGGGACGCGTCGCCCAGATTTCCGATCGGAGTGGCCGCGAGGATGATCACCCGCCCCAGCATAGGCTGAGCGGGTGACCGCGCCTCTGCTGCCCGGCCTCGACACTCGCATCGACGGCCGCCCCACCACCTGGGAGCGACTGCGGGACGCCTGGCTCGGCGATCCGGTCCGCCTCCGGCTGGTCTCCTGGCTCGCACCGGCCCTGATCACCCTCCTCGCCGCGGTGCTGCGCATCGCGGGGCTCGGGCACCCGCACGCGATCGTGTTCGACGAGACCTATTACGTCAAGGACGCCTGGTCGCTGTGGGTGCAGGGCTACGAGGGATCCTGGCGCTCCGGCGCGAACGAGATGTTCGCGAAGGGCGACACCAGCGCCCTCGAGACCACGGCGGCGTTCGTCGTGCACCCGCCCCTCGGCAAGTGGCTGATCGCCCTCGGCATCGCCGCCTTCGGGCCGGGTTCGAGCTTCGGCTGGCGCATCTCGACGGCGATCATCGGCACGCTCACCGTGCTCGTGGTCTACCTGCTCGCGAAAGCCCTCACCCGCTCGGTCACGGTCGCGAGCCTCGCGGGCCTGTTCATGGCCGTCGACGGACTCGGCATCGTGCTGAGCCGGATCGGGCTGCTGGACGGGATCCTGACCTTCTTCATCGTGCTCGGGATCCTGTTCCTCGTGTACGACCGCCGGCAGATGATGTCGACGCTCGAGGACCGTGTCTCGCACGAGCGCGGGGATGCGCCGACGCTGTGGGGTCGCGTGTTCTGGGCCCGCCCCTGGGTGCTCGCCGCAGGACTGACGCTGGGCGCGGCGACGTCGGTGAAGTGGTCGGGGGCGTACGTGCTCGCCGCCGCCGGGATCTACCTCGTCGTGACCGATGCACTGGCCCGCCGCCGCGCCGGTGTCGCGCTGTGGCCCACCGACGCCGTCCTCCGGCAGGGCCTCGCGAGCTTCCTGCTGCTCGTGCCGGTCGCCGCGGCCGTGTACGTCGCATCGTGGAGCGGCTGGTTCCTCACCAGCGGGGGCTATGACCGCCACATCACGGACAATGCCCTGACGTCGTGGTTCCGGTACCACTCCGACATCCTGGCGTTCCACGTGGGGCTGACGTCGTCGCATCCCTATGCGAGCCCGGCGTGGCAGTGGCCGCTGCTGATCCGTCCCACCGCGTTCTGGGTGGGCGGGCAGGATGCGCCCTGCTTCGGCACGGATCACTGCATCGGCACGATCACCTCGATCCCGAACCCGCTGATCTGGTACCTGGGCGTCGCCGCCGCGGTCTACCTGCTGGTGCGGTTCGTGCGCGGGCTCGTGCTGCGCGCGCCCATGCCGTGGAGCTACGCGATCCCCCTGGTCGGGCTCGCCGCCACCTATCTGCCGTGGCTCGCGTTCCCCGAGCGCACGATCTTCCAGTTCTACACGGTCGTGATGGCGCCGTTCCTGATCCTCGCGCTCGTGCTCGCGCTGCGCGACATCGCCGGGCCGCGCAGCGCCCCTCGGCACCGACGACAATCGGGGCAGCGCACGGTTGCCGTCATCGTTGTGCTGATCGTGCTGCTCAGCGCGTTCTACTACCCCCTGTGGATCGGGTTGCCCGTGCCGTGGTGGTTCTGGCAGGCCCACAACTGGATGATCACCTGGATCTGATGCGAATGTCTCCGCGGGGCGTCGAAATTCGCATCCTCCTGATCTGGTCATCTGCGGGAGGCATCTGACATGCGCATCCTGGGCAGCATCGACGAATCCCTGATCGCGCAGCTGCGCGCACGAGGTGAGTTCTTCTGGCTCGACTTGGTCTCCCCCACCGCGGAGGAGATCCAGCGGCTCGGCACCCTGCTCGGCTGGCATCCGCTCTCGATCGAGGACACCCAGCGGATGGGGCAGCGCCCCAAGCTGGACGTCTACGGCGAGACCGCGCTGCTCGTGCTGCAGGGAGCGGTCGAGGTGCACCCGGAGGACGAGAACGACCACCCCCTGGAGGAGGTGCACTGCCACCTCAGCGGCGAGTTCATCGTCACCGTGCACGGCGACCGGTTCCAGGACCTCGGCCAGGTGCGCACGCTGCTGCAGGGCTCCACCGCGCCCAAGACCGAGCGCTACTACGTCTACAAGATCATCGACGTGATCGTGGACAGCTACTTCCCGATCCTCAGCGACCTCGACGAGGAGATCAACGGCCTCGAGGATGCGATCGTCGCGGGCGGCGGCCGCAAAGAGCTGCAGCAGACGTTCGGGCTCAAGCGACTGCTGCTGAAGCTGCGTCGGGCGGTCGTGCCGATGCGGGACCTGTTCGCCCGCCAGGCCGAGGTGGTCACGGATCTGGCAGGTCTGGAGGCCGACAGCCACGACTACTTCCGTGACATCTACGACCACCTCATCCGGATCACGGATGAACTCGACGGGTACCACGAGATGGTGTCCGGCTGCACCGACCTCTACCTGTCGACGGTCGCGAACCGGCAGGGCGAGACGTCCAAGCAGCTCGCGATCATCGCGTCGATCTTCCTGCCGCTGAGCTTCCTCACCGGCTTCTTCGGCATGAACTTCG
>JAFDWK010000070.1:6480-33436 GCA_018268515.1 Actinomycetota bacterium | reverse complement strand
CTAGCGCAGCGGCGCCTCCTCGACGACCGGCGCCGTGGCACGGGATCGGCGGGAACGGGCGGTGAGGGCGACGACCAGCACCATCATCACGGCGAAGACGAGGGTGATCCGGTCGGATCCGACACCGACGCCGCCGTTCTCGGCCGGCTTGCCGAGCCAGTCCGCGACGGAGGCGCCCAGCGGGCGCGTCAGCACATAGGCGGTCCAGAACGCGAGGATGCCGTTCCACCGCAGCCACCGGAATCCGATTGCCGGGATCGCGATGAGCGCGGCGAACAGCAGGATCGAGGGGAGGTAGCCGAGGCCCAGCCCCACGGCGGCGAGGTCGCCGGCCGCCGTCCCGAGAGCGAAGGTGGCCACGACCGCTGCCCAGTAGAACAGTTCGCGGCGCGTGCTGCGCACGTCATGCACGGAGAGAGTTCCTTCCGTGCGCCACCACAGCAGGAAGATCAGGCCGAGTGCGAGCGCATAGGCGATCGTCGTGACCGCATAGGGGAGACCCAGCACGACGTGCACCACATCGGCGGCCATGGTGCCGAACACGCCGACCATCGCGACGGCGAACCAGTACACGCCCGGCACGTAGCGGCGACGGGTCAGCTGCCAGATCATGGCGCCGACGAACAGCACGAAGCCCAGCAGCACCGCGGCGACCGGGGGCATCACGTGGATCGAGAAGTCGGATGCGGCCTCGCCGAACGCGGTCGATGCGGCCTTCGCCGCCCAGAAGGCGACCGTCGGCTCCGGCACCCGCACCGCCCCGTCCGGACGGGTGTGCGCACGGCGTCTGCTCATCGGGCTCCTCGGGCTCCTCGGGTCTGCACGCCCGCCCTCGTGGGGGCGGATCCGCATCGACGGTAGTGGCGGCGCTTAGGCACGCGCTGACACCGGCTTCGCGCGCACCGCAACCACGGGCCGCCGGGCACCGGGATAATGGGCCCATGCCCGCCTCCCGCGATCTGCCCGCCGCCCCCCGGATCAATCCGTCGATCCTCGCCGCCGACTTCGTGAACATGCAGACCGAGCTCGCCCGCATCGCCACGGCGGACTTCGCCCACGTCGACGTGATGGACAACCACTTCGTACCCAACCTCACGTTCGGACCCCAGATGGTCGAACGCATCCAGGCCACGAGCCCGATCCCTCTCGACGTGCACCTCATGATCACGGATCCGGACCGCTGGGCCCCGGGATATGCCGAACTCGGCGCCGCGAGCGTCACCTTCCACCTCGAGGCCGCATCCGACCCGGTCGCCCTGGCGCGCACGCTGCGCTCGATCGGCGCACGGGCCGGCATCGCGATCAAGCCGGGTACGGCGGCGGAGCCGCTCTACGACATCCTCGGCGAGTTCGACCAGATCCTCGTGATGACGGTGGAGCCGGGCTTCGGGGGCCAGGGCTTCATGCCGGAGACGATGCCGAAGCTGCGCGCCCTCGCCGACGAGGCGAAGCGGCGCGGATCCGGCGTCTGGCTGCAGGTCGACGGCGGCATCTCCGACGCGACGATCGCGCAGGCCGCCGCCGCGGGCGCCGACACGTTCGTCGCCGGATCAGCCGTCTACGGGTCCCATGACGTCGAAGCGGCGGTCACGCGGCTCCGAGGCCTCGCTCGAGCCGGTAGCCTGGGAGGGTGAAGACCTTCGACGAACTGTTCGCCGAGCTGAGCCGCAAGGCGGCCGAGCGCCCGGAGGGATCCGGAACGGTGCGCGAGCTCGACGCGGGCGTGCACACGATCGGCAAGAAGATCGTGGAGGAGGCGGCCGAGGTGTGGATGGCCGCCGAGTACGAGAGCGACGAGGCCGCGGCCGAGGAGATCTCCCAGCTGCTGTACCACCTGCAGGTGCTCATGCTGGCCAAGGGGCTGACCCTGGAGAACGTCTACCGACATCTGTGATGCGCCCCGACGGGGCTCTTCTCACACAGATCGCTTCGAACGAAAGACCTTCCCATGCTGCGCATCGCCGTCCCGAACAAGGGATCGCTGTCCGAGACCGCCGCCGAGATGCTCGCCGAAGCCGGATACGCCGGCCGCCGCGACACCAAGACCCTGCACGTGATCGACGCCGACAACGACGTCGAGTTCTTCTTCCTCCGTCCCCGCGACATCGCCACCTACGTCGCCTCCGGGGCGCTCGACGTCGGGATCACCGGGCGTGATCTGCTCCGCGACGTGCGGAACCCCGACGCGCGCGAGATCGAGCAGCTCGGCTTCGCGCGCTCGACGTTCCGCTTCGCGGCGCCTCCCGGTCGTTTCCAGAACCTCGAGGACCTGAACGGAATTCGGGTCGCCTCGGCGTACCCCGGCCTCGTCGACGACTATCTCCGCGAGCACGGGGTGGAGGCGGAACTCGTGCCGTTGGACGGCGCGGTGGAGTCCGCCGTGCGCCTCGGCGTCGCGGACGCGATCGCCGACGTCGTGGAGACCGGAACGACCCTGCGCCAGGCCGGCCTGGAGATCTTCGGCCCCGTCATCATCGAGTCCGAGGCCGTGCTGATCAGCCGGCCCGGTGACGCCGAGGGAACCGAGAAGCTGCTGCGGCGGCTGCGCGGGGTCATGGTCGCGCACCGTTTCGTGCTGCTGGACTACGACCTGCCCGCCGACCTCGTCGAGCAGGCGGCTGTGATCGCCCCCGGACGCGAATCGCCGACGGTGTCGCCGCTGCGGGATCCGGCATGGGTCGCCGTGCGGGTGATGATCCCGCGCCGCGGCATGAACAAGGTGATGGATCAGCTCTACGCGCTCGGCGCCCGGGCCATCCTCGTCACCGCGATCCACGCCGCGAGGCTCTGATGTCGCTCACCGCACGCGTCATCCCGTGCCTCGACGTCGCCGCCGGCCGCGTCGTCAAGGGCGTGAACTTCGAGAACCTGCGGGACATGGGGGATCCGGTCGAACTCGCCCGGCACTACGCGGCGCAGGGCGCGGATGAGATCACCTTCCTCGACGTGACCGCGACCGTGGACGAGCGCGCCACGACCTACGACGTGGTGCGCCGCACCGCGGAGGAGGTCTTCGTGCCGCTCACGGTCGGCGGAGGAGTGCGCTCGGTCGAGGACGTCGCGCGGCTGCAGGGCGTCGGAGCCGACAAGGTCGGCGTGAACTCCGCCGCGATCGCCCGGCCCGCCCTCATCGGCGAGATCGCCGACCGTTTCGGTGCGCAGGTGCTCGTGCTCTCCCTCGACATCAAGCGCAGCGTGCGCACCGCATCCGGATTCGCCGTCACCACCCACGGCGGCCGCACCGAGACCGACCTCGACGCGCTGGTCTGGGCCCGCGAGGCCATCGAGCGCGGCGCAGGCGAGCTGCTCGTCAACTCGATCGACGCCGACGGCACCAAGGACGGCTTCGATCTGGAGCTGGTCGGTCTCATGCGCGAGGTGTCGAGCGTGCCGGTGATCGCCTCGGGCGGTGCCGGGAAGGCCGAGGACTTCGCCCCGGCCATCGCCGCCGGGGCCGACGCCGTACTCGCCGCGAGCGTGTTCCACTCCGGCCAGCTCACGGTCGGCGAGGTGAAGGCGGCACTGAGCGCCGCGGGAGTCACCGTGCGAGTCGGCGCGCTGGACGAGCGGAGCGAGACGACGTGACCGAGGATCGGATCGAGGCCGAGCTGCGCCTCGTCACCTGGAACGACCAGGGCCTCGTGCCCGTGATCGTGCAGCAGTGGGACACCCTCGAGGTGCTCATGATGGCCTGGGCCGACGAGGAGGCGCTGCGCCGAACCCTGACCACCGGACGTGCCACGTACTGGTCGCGCTCCCGCGGGCAGTACTGGCGCAAGGGCGACACATCCGGCCACGTGCAGCATGTGCGCGGCGCCCGCCTGGACTGCGACGGCGACACCGTGCTGCTGCTCGTGGACCAGATCGGCGTGGCCTGCCACACCGGCACCCGCACCTGCTTCGACACGACGGATCTGGGTCCGGTCGTGCTCTCCGCACCGGACGAGCCCGGGCAGGCGTCCTCCTGATGCTCACCCGCCGCGCGAAGTCCACGAGCCTGCTGCTGATACTGCTCGCCGGTGGCATCGGGATCCTGTCGTCGACGCAGACCTGGCTCATCGTCACCCGTGCCGACGGGGGAGAGGCGCTCGACGTCGCCGGCAACGCCGCACTGCCCGTGCTCGCGCCGCTGAGCCTCACCGCGCTCGCGCTGTGTGCGGCCATCGCGCTCGTCGGACCTGTGCTGCGCCGCGTCTTCGCCGCGATCGCCGTCGTCGTCGGCGGCCTCATGCTGGTGCTCACCGCGAGGATCCTGCTGCAGCATCCCCTCGACGCGGTCGGCCCCGCCCTCACCAAGGCCACGGGCCTCGCCGGTGACACCGCTCTGGCGGCGATCGTCGACGGCATCGCGGTGACCGCCTGGCCCTGGGCGGCGCTGGCGGGCTGGATCCTGCTGCTGCTCGGCGGCGGCCTCGCGCTCGTGACGGCAGGCCGTTGGCGCAGCGGCGGACGCCGGTACAGCACCGCCCCGGCGCGGCATGACGGTCCGGTGGACGCCGTCGAGAGCTGGGATGATCTCAGCCGCGGCGCCGACCCGACCCGATGACACCGGGGCGCATCCTGCGCCTGTGCCGCCCGGCGTCCTCGTCGCGCAGCGCGTTCCCGATAGACTGGACCACACCACCCGACGCTCGGAGGAGAACATGAGCAACCCCATCGCAGATCCCGGCCACGGACACTCGCCTGCAGCCTGGACCTCCGTGGTGATCATGCTGCTCGGCTTCGCCGTGGGCACCACCGCGTTCTTCCTCGAGGTCCCCGTCGTGGTGTGGGTGGGTGTCGCACTGATCGTCGTCGGGGCGATCGTGGGCTGGGTGCTCGCCAAGGCCGGCTACGGCGCGAAGGGCCCGAAGTACCAGCCGAAGGCGCACTAATGGTGCTCGCCGACCTCACGGCCGGCGCAGTCGAGGACGCGGCCCGTCGCGAGCGGGAGCGTCCGCTCGCGCTCGTGGAGCGCGCCGCGCTGGACCGCGCTCCCGCCCTCGATGCGCGCGCTGCGCTGGCGCCTGCGGACCGGGTGAAGATCATCGCCGAGGTCAAGCGCGCGAGTCCGTCCCGCGGCGCCCTCGCCGAGATCCCGGATCCGGCCCTGCAGGCGTCCCGATACCAGCAGGGCGGGGCGTCCGCGATCAGCGTCCTCACCGAGGAGCGCCGATTCGGCGGCAGCCTCGCCGATCTGGAGGCCGTCACCGCCGCGGTGCAGGTTCCCGTGCTGCGCAAGGACTTCATCGCGACGCCCTATCAGGTGTTCGAGGCTCGCGCGGCCGGCGCCTCCTTGGCGCTGCTCATCGTGGCGGGCCTGGAGCGCGCGAACCTCGAGCGGCTCTACGCCCTGATCCTCGAGCTCGGCATGACCCCGCTCGTCGAGACCCACTCCGCCGAGGAGCTGGAGGTCGCGATCGACCTGGGGGCGCACCTCATCGGCGTGAACGCGCGCGATCTGAAGACGCTCGAACTGGACCGCGATCTGTTCGGGCGGCTCGCCGACCGGATCCCCTCGACGTCTGTGAAGATCGCGGAGTCCGCGGTGCTGGCCCCGGCCGACGTGGCGCACTACCGTGCCGCCGGGGCCGATGTCGTGCTCATCGGCGAGGCCCTCGTCACCGGCGACCCCGTCGCCACCCTGCAGAGTTTCCTGGAGGCCGGATCATGAGTGCGAGCACGGGAAGCCTGCGCGATCAGCCGGGACCGTTCTTCGGCGATTTCGGGGGGCGCTTCATGCCCGAGTCGCTCATCGCCGCGATCGATGAACTCACCGACGCCTACCATGAGGCCATCGCCGACCCGGCCTTCCAGGCCGAGCTCGCGAGCCTGCTGCACTCCTACGCCGGGCGTCCGTCGCCGATCACCGAGGTGCCGCGGTTCGCGGAGCACGCCGGCGGTGCGCGGATCTTCCTCAAGCGCGAGGACCTCAACCACACCGGCTCGCACAAGATCAACAACGTGCTCGGGCAGGCGCTGCTCACCAAGCGACTGGGCAAGACGCGCGTGATCGCGGAGACCGGTGCGGGCCAGCACGGCGTCGCCACGGCGACCGCCGCCGCGCTGTTCGGTCTCGAGTGCACGATCTACATGGGCGAGGTCGACACCGAGCGCCAGGCGCTCAACGTCGCCCGCATGCGCCTGCTCGGCGCGGAGGTCGTGCCCGTCACCACCGGGTCCCGCACCCTCAAGGACGCGATCAACGACGCCTACCGCGACTGGGTCGCCACCGTCGAGACCACCAACTACATCTTCGGCACCGCGGCGGGACCGCACCCGTTCCCCGCCATGGTGCGCGATTTCCAGAAGATCATCGGCGAGGAGGCGCGCCGACAGCTGCTCGAGGAGACCGGGCGGCTGCCCGACGCCGTGCTCGCTTGCGTCGGCGGCGGATCCAACGCGATCGGCATGTTCGACGCGTTCCTCGACGACGAAGCCGTGCGCCTGTACGGCGTGGAGGCTGCCGGCGACGGCGTCGACACGCCGAAGCATGCGGCGTCGATCGAGCGCGGTCGGCCCGGCGTGCTGCACGGCGCCCGCACCTACGTGCTGCAGGACGAGGACGGTCAGACCATCGAGTCGCACTCGATCTCGGCCGGACTCGACTATCCCGGTGTGGGCCCGGAGCACTCCTGGCTCGCCGCGATCGGCCGCGCCGAGTACATCCCCGCGACCGACGATGAGGCCATGCAGGCCCTGCGCCTGCTCAGCCGCACCGAGGGCATCATCCCCGCGATCGAGTCGGCGCACGCCCTGGCCGGCGCGATCCGGATCGGGCAGGAGCTCGGCCCCGACGCGATCCTCGCGGTCTGCCTCTCCGGACGCGGCGACAAGGACATGGACACCGCGGCCCGGTACTTCGGACTGTACGACGAGAGCGCCGCAGAGAACGGAGCCGGCGCATGAGCCGTGTCGAAGAGGCCATCCAGCGCGCGCACGACGCGGGCCGCGGGGCCTTCATCGGCTACCTGCCCGTCGGCTACCCCGACCTGCAGACGAGCATCGACGCCGCGATCGCGCTCGCACGCAACGGCGTCGACATCATCGAGCTCGGCCCGCCCTACAGCGACCCCGTCATGGACGGCGCGATCATCCAGGAGGCCACGCAGGCCGCGCTCGCGAACGGCTTCCGGATGCGCGATCTCTTCACCGCGGTCAAGGCCATCACGGACGCCGTGGACGCGCCGGTCGTCGTCATGACCTACTGGAACCCCGTGCTGCAGTACGGCGTCGACCGCTACGCCGATGACCTCCTCGCCGCAGGCGGCGCGGGGCTCATCACCCCTGACATCACGCCGGAGGCCGCGCCCGAGTGGATCGCCGCGAGCGAGCGCACCGGACTCGACCGGATCTTCCTCGCCGCGCCCACCTCGACCGACGCTCGGCTCGACCTGGTGTCGTCCAGCTCCACCGGGTTCGTGTACACGGTCTCCACGATGGGCATCACGGGGGAGCGCGCCGAGCTGGACAAGGCCGCGCGCACCCTCGTGGGGCGTCTGCGCGAGCACGGTGGAACCCGCGCGTGCGTCGGGATCGGCATCTCCACGGCGGAGCAGATCGCGGGAGTGCTCGAATACGCCGACGGCGCGATCGTCGGCACTGCACTGGTGCGCGCGCTGCGGGACGGGGGAGTGCAGCGCCTGGCCGAGGTCACGCGGGAACTCGCCACGGGCACGTCGCGCGCACGGTGAGCGCGTTCTGACGACGTAGACTCGTGATCATGCCCTTCGCGCTCCACAGTGTCCTCTCGAACGCTGCCCTCATCGGCGTGCACGCCAGCATCCCGAGCCCGCCGGTCAGCTACTTCACGCTGAACGTCTTCGGGTGGACGCTGCAGATCCACTTCTACGCGCTGTGCATCATCGCCGGCATCATCGCCGCGACGCTGCTGACCAACCACCGCCTCACCAAGCGCGGTGCGGAGCGCTGGGTCGTCGTCGACATCTGCATCATCGCCGTGCCGCTGGCGATCATCGGCGCGCGCATCTTCCACGTCGCCACCCATCCCGGCTTCTACTTCGGCCCGGGCAAGAACACCTGGAACCCCTTCGAGCCGGGCTCGGTGTGGGCGATCTGGGAAGGCGGCATCGCCATCTTCGGCGCACTGATCGGCGGCGCGATCGGCGCCTGGCTCGGCTGCCGCTGGACGGGCGTGCGCTTCTCGGCCTTCGCCGACGCATTGGCGCCCGGCCTCATCCTGGCGCAGGCGTTCGGCCGGTTCGGGAATTGGTTCAACCACGAGCTGTTCGGTCTGCCCACCGATCTTCCCTGGGGCCTGGAGATCGAGTCGACCAACTCCGCCTTCCCCCCGGGTCTCGCACCCGGTACGCTATTCCACCCCACCTTCCTCTACGAGGTGATCTGGAACACCCTGGGCTGCCTGTTCCTGCTCTGGCTCGGCCACAAGCTGCGCCTGCAGTGGGGCAAGCTGTTCGCCGTCTACCTGATCTGGTACGGCGCAGGACGCATGGTCTGGGAGTCGATCCGCATCGACCCCAGCGAGATCTACTTCGGTCTGCGCACGAACGTCTGGGCAGCCCTGTTCGGCGTCGTACTGGGCATCGTGATCCTGTTCGTGCAGGCCCGCCGCCACCCCGGCATCGAGCCCTCGCCATACCAGCCGGGCCGCGAGCCGCTTGCGGCTGGGGTAGAATCGCAAAACCCCGATGATTTCGTCGACCTGAGCGCGCCTCAGGATGACGATAGTCGCGCGGAGGCGGACGCCACGAGCGCCGTCTCCCGCCCCTGAGAACGGCGCCGACAGGAGCCTCGCCGCGGCGGACGAACGTCCGCCGGGAATCACGCACTGAACGAGCGGGCCGACGATGTCCCCGGGTTCATCAGAAATCTGAGGACGGTGACTGGTGTACTTCCAGCCTCCCTACGGCGCCTCGGGCGCCTACCCCCCGAAGCAGGGGATGTACAACCCCGCGTTCGAGAAGGACGCCTGCGGCCTGGCCATGGTCGCGACGCTCCGCGGGGAGCCAGGCCACGACATCATCGCGCTCGCCCTGGAAGCACTGCGCAACCTGGAGCACCGCGGCGCCATCGGCTCCGACGCGGGCACCGGCGACGGCGCCGGGATCCTGACACAGATGCCGGACGCGTTCCTGCGGGCCGTGGTCCCGTTCGGTCTTCCTCCGGTCGGCGAGTACGCCGCCGGGCTCGCCTTCCTCCCGCTGGACTCGCGCACACGCCGCGAGCAGAAGGCCGGTATCGAGAAGATCGCCCGTGCGGAGGGGCTCACCGTCCTCGGCTGGCGCGAAGTGCCCACCGCGAACCAGCACCTCGGCAAGCTCGCCGACGAGGCCCGCCCGGCGTTCGAGCAGCTCTTCGTCTCGCGCCCCGCCTCCAGCGGCGCCGAGGCCCTCTCCGGGATCGCCCTGGACCGCATCGCCTACCGGTTGCGCAAGCGCGCGGGCCATGAGCTGGGCGCCTACTTCGTCTCGCTGTCCGCCCGCACCCTCGGCTACAAGGGCATGGTCACGACCCTGCAGCTGGAGCCGTTCTACCCCGACCTGCAGGACGAGCGCTTCGCGTCCGAACTCGCCGTCGTGCATTCCCGGTACTCCACCAACACGTTTCCGTCCTGGCCGCTCGCGCAGCCGCTGCGCATGCTGGCCCACAACGGCGAGATCAACACCGTCGGCGGCAACCGCAACTGGATGCGGGCCCGCCAGTCGCAGCTCTCCTCCGAGCTGCTCGGCGACATCCGCCCGCTGCTGCCGATCTGCACCGACGGCGCGAGCGACTCCGCCTCGTTCGACGAGGTGCTCGAGCTGCTCACGCTCACCGGCCGCAGCCTGCCGCACGCGGTGATGATGATGGTCCCGGCCGCCTGGGAGCGGCAGACGGATCTGGATCCGGATCTGCGCGCGTTCTACGAGTACCACGCGAACCAGATGGAGCCGTGGGACGGCCCCGCGGCCCTCATCTTCACCGACGGCACGGTCGTGGGGGCCACGCTCGACCGCAACGGCCTGCGCCCCGGACGCTGGACCGAGACCACCGACGGCCTCGTCGTGATCGGCAGCGAGACCGGTGTGCTGGAGTTCGAGCCCGAGCGGATCAAGCGCCGCGGGCGCCTGCAGCCCGGCACGATGTTCGTCGTCGATACCGCACAGCGCCGGATCGTCGAGGACGACGAGGTCAAGCGCGACCTCGCGACCCTGCACCCGTGGCAGGAGTGGCTCGATGAGGGCCGCGTGCGCCTCGCCGATCTCCCGGAGCGCGAGCACATCGTGCACCCGGTCGCCTCGATCACCCGCCGCCAGCGCACCTTCGGCTACACCGAGGAGGAGGTGCGGATCCTGCTCACCCCGATGGGCCAGACCGGCGCCGAACCGCTCGGCGCCATGGGCAGCGACGCGCCGATCGCGGTGCTCTCCGAGCGCCCCCGCCTGCTCTTCGATTACTTCGTGCAGCAGTTCGCGCAGGTGACGAACCCGCCGCTGGACGCGATCCGCGAGGAGGTCGTCACGAGCCTCTCGCTGGGCCTCGGCCCCGAGCGGAACCTGCTGTCCTGGGGCGCCGACCACGCCCGCACGATCGTGCTGGACTTCCCCGTCATCGACAACGACGAGCTCGCGAAGATCCGCCACATCGACCGGGCCCGCCCCGAGCGCTCCAGCGCGACGATCAAGGGCCTCTACCACTTCGACGCCGGGGCGCACTCGCTCGCCGAGCGCCTCGAGGAGATGTGCGCCGAGGTCGACGCGGCGATCGAGGACGGCGCCGAGCTGATCATCCTCAGCGACCGCGACTCCAACAAGGACCTGGTCCCGATCCCGTCGCTGCTCATGCTGTCGGCCGTGCACCACCACCTCATCCGCCGCGAGGACCGGATGAAGGTCGGTCTGGTGGTCGAGGCCGGAGACGTGCGCGAGGTCCACCACGTCGCGACGCTGATCGGCTACGGCGCGTCCGCGGTGAACCCGTACCTCGCGATGGAGACGGTCGAGCACCTCGTGCGCACCGGCTACATCACCGGGATCACTCCGGAGAAGGCCGTGCGCAACCTCATCTACGCGCTCGGCAAGGGCGTGCTGAAGATCATGTCGAAGATGGGCATCTCCACGGTCGGCTCCTACGCCGGCGCACAGGTGTTCGAGGCTGTGGGGCTCAGCCAGGAGCTGGTGGACGCCTACTTCACCGGCACCGAGACCAAGCTCGGCGGCATCGGCATCGAAGACGTGTTCGCGGAGAACCAGGCCCGCCACGACTTCGCCTATCCGGAGGACGCGGCCGCGCGGGCGCACGAGCGGCTCTGGACCGGCGGTGAGTACCAGTGGCGACGGGACGGATCCCCGCACCTGTTCAACCCGGACACGGTGTTCCGTCTGCAGCACTCGACCCGCACGCGCCGCTACGACGTCTTCCGCGAGTACACCCGGCTCGTCGACGACCAGGCCAAGGAGCTGAAGACCCTGCGCGGGCTCTTCGATCTGCGCACGGGCGAACGCCCGCCGGTGCCGATCGACGAAGTCGAACCGGTGTCGTCCATCGTGAAGCGGTTCTCCACCGGCGCGATGAGCTACGGGTCCATCTCGCAGGAGGCGCACGAGACGCTCGCGATCGCGATGAACCGGCTGGGCGCGAAGTCGAACACGGGCGAGGGCGGTGAGGATCCGGAGCGCCTTGTCGACCCGGAGCGCCGCAGTGCGATCAAGCAAGTGGCGTCCGGCCGGTTCGGCGTCACCAGCCAGTACCTCACCGAGGCGGAGGACATCCAGATCAAGCTCGCCCAGGGCGCCAAGCCCGGCGAGGGCGGTCAGCTGCCGCCGCAGAAGGTGTACCCGTGGATCGCGCGCACCCGGCATGCGACGCCCGGAGTGGGGCTCATCTCGCCGCCGCCGCACCACGACATCTACTCGATCGAGGATCTCAAGCAGCTGATCTTCGACCTGAAGCGCGCCAACCCCGACGCCCGGATCCACACCAAGCTGGTCAGCCAGTCGGGTATCGGCGCCGTCGCGGCGGGCGTGGCCAAGGCGCTGAGCGACGTCATCCTCGTCTCCGGGCATGACGGCGGCACCGGTGCGAGCCCGCTGAACTCGCTCAAGCACGCCGGCACCCCCTGGGAGCTGGGCCTCGCCGAGACGCAGCAGACGCTCATGCTCAACGGCATGCGCGACCGCGTGGTGGTGCAGGTCGACGGCCAGCTGAAGACCGGCCGCGACGTGATCATCGGCGCGCTGCTGGGCGCGGAGGAATTCGGCTTCGCCACGGCACCGCTGGTGGTGAGCGGCTGCATCATGATGCGCGTCTGCCACCTGGACACCTGCCCGGTCGGCGTCGCCACGCAGAACCCCGTGCTGCGCGAGCGCTTCACCGGCAAGCCCGAGTTCGTGGTGAACTTCATGGAGTTCATCGCGGAAGAGGTGCGCGAGCACCTCGCGGCGCTCGGCTTCCGCAGCCTCGACGAGATCATCGGCCGGGCCGATCTGCTCCGCATGGACGCCGCGATCCGGCACTGGAAGGCGGACGGTCTCGACCTCGCCCCGGTGCTCGAGGGCCCGGCGTTCCCGGCGGACGAGCCGCGCCGCAGCGCCCGCACGCAGGACCACGAGCTGGAGAAGCACTTCGACGCTCCTCTGCTCGCGGCCGCCCGCGACGCGATCGCACAGGGCACGCCGGTCTCCTTCGACCTGCCGATCCGCAACACCGAGCGCGCCGTGGGCACCATGCTCGGCCATGAGGTCACGGTGCAGCACGGCGGCGAGGGGCTGCCCGCGGGCACGATCGACATCGCGCTGCACGGTACCGCCGGTCAGTCCCTCGGCGCGTTCCTGCCGCGCGGCATCTCGATCTCGCTCGAGGGCGACGCCAACGACTACGTCGGCAAGGGCCTGTCCGGTGGCGAGATCGCGATCCGGCCGCATCGCGATGCGACCTTCGAGCCGCACCGGAACGTGATCGCGGGCAACGTGATCGGCTACGGTGCGACCAGCGGCACGATCCACATCTCCGGGGTCGTCGGCGAGCGGTTCCTGGTCCGCAACTCCGGGGCAACCGCCGTCGCCGAGGGTGTGGGAGACCACGCCCTGGAGTACATGACGGGCGGGGTCGCGGTGATCCTCGGCAGCACCGGGCGCAACCTCGGCGCCGGCATGTCCGGCGGCATCGCCTACGTGCAGGACCTGCGCACCGAACGGGTGAACCCGCTGTCGCTGAACGCGGGCGACCTGGAGCTGCTGCCGCTCGACGCGGTGGACGCACAGGAGCTCCGCGAGCTGCTGACGCAGCACGTGGAACGCACCGGATCTCCGCTCGCGGCGTCGATCCTCGAGAACGACGACTTCGCCGCCTCCTTCACGAAGATCCTGCCCCGGGACTACGCAGCCGTGCTGCGCACCCGGGCAGAGGCAGAGGCCGAGGGGATCGACCCCGACGGCTCCATCGTCTGGACCCGCATCCTGGAGGTGACCGGTGGCTGATCCCAAGGGTTTTCTGAAAGTCACGGAGCGTGAGCTCCCCGCCCGCCGGCCGGTGCCGGTGCGCATCATGGACTGGAAGGAGGTGTACGAGCCGGGAGACTCGGCCGTGCTCCGCCGCCAGGCCGGACGCTGCATGGACTGCGGTGTGCCGTTCTGCCATCAGGGTTGCCCGCTCGGCAACCTGATCCCGGAGTGGAACGACCTCACCTGGCGCGGCGAGCCCCGTGCGGCGAGCGATCGCCTGCATGCGACGAACAACTTCCCCGAGTTCACCGGCCGGCTGTGCCCGGCGCCGTGCGAGAGCGCCTGCGTGCTCGGCATCAATCAGCCCGCGGTCACCATCAAGCGCATCGAGCAGTCGATCGCCGATGAGGCGTTCGCCGAAGGCTGGGTCGAGCCGCAGCCGCCGGAGCGTCTCACCGGCAAGACCGTGGCAGTCGTCGGATCCGGTCCCGCAGGACTCGCCGCCGCGCAGCAGCTCACGCGCGCCGGCCACACTGTGGCCGTGTTCGAGCGCGATGACCGCATCGGCGGTCTGATGCGCTACGGGATCCCGGACTTCAAGATGGAGAAGTCAGTCCTGGACGCGCGCCTGCGGCAGATGTCCGAGGAGGGTACCCGGTTCCGCGCCGGCGTGAGCATCGGCACCGACATCAGCTGGTCCGACCTGCGCGCCCGGTATGACGCGGTGGTGATCGCGACCGGGGCGACCCTGCCTCGCGAGCTCGCGATCCCCGGGCGCGACCTCGACGGCGTGCACTTCGCGATGGAGTACCTCGTCGAATCGAACAAGTCCGTCGCCGGAGATCCGGTGCCGAATCAGATCACGGCCGAGGGCAAGCACGTCATCGTGATCGGCGGCGGCGACACCGGTGCGGATTGCATCGGCACCGCGCACCGGCAGGGCGCACTCAGCGTCACGAACCTCGCGATCGGCCGTCAGCCGTCATCGGGGCGGCCGGAGCACCAGCCCTGGCCGATGATGCCGACCGTGTTCGAGGTGTCCTCCGCACATGAGGAGGGCGGCGAACGGCAGTACCTCGCCTCCACCGTCGAGTTCCTCGGCAATGCGGCCGGCGAGGTGCGCGCGCTGCGCGTCGCCGAGACCGAGTTCGTGGACGGCCGCCGCGTTCCCAAGAGCGGCACCGAGCGGGAGATCCCGGCGGACCTCGTGCTCATCGCGATGGGTTTCACCGGCCCCGAGTACGAGGCCTACGGCGAGGACGGACCGCAGCGCACCAGCCGCGGCGCCTTCCGCCGCGACGAGGACTACGCCTCCACGATCCCGGGCGTGTACGTCGCCGGGGATGCCGGTCGCGGTCAGTCGCTCATCGTCTGGGCCATCGCCGAGGGGCGGGCCGCTGCTGCGGCAGTCGACCGCCACCTGATGGGGGAGACGGTGCTTCCCGCGCCGGTCCGCCCGTCGGATGTCGCGATCGGGGTCCAGCCCGCGTAGGCTGGGCCCGGCAGCGTGGCCCATCATCCATCCCCCTGACACTTATCGGAGAACGCATTGAGACGTGCCAAGATCGTGGCCACACTCGGCCCCGCAACCTCGACGTATGAGACGGTGCGGGCCCTCATCGATGCGGGCGTCGACGTCGCCCGACTGAACCTCAGCCACGGGGACTACTCCGTCCACGAGAACAACTATGCGAACGTCCGCCGCGCAGCGGAGGACTCCGGTCGCGCGGTCGCCGTGCTGGTCGACCTGCAGGGACCGAAGATCCGGCTCGGCAAGTTCGAGGCCGGCCCCTACGAACTCGCCGTCGGCGACATCTTCAAGATCACCACCGAGGACATCCTCGGTACCAAGGAGATCTGCGGCACGACGTTCAAGGGCCTCCCGCAGGACGTCAAGCCGGGTGATTTCCTGCTCATCGACGACGGCAAGGTGCGCGTCGAGGTCGTCGACACCGACGGCACGGTCGTGACGACCCGCGTGGTCGTGGCGGGCGCGGTGTCCAACAACAAGGGCATCAATCTGCCCGGTGTCGCCGTCAGCGTGCCCGCGCTGAGCGAAAAGGACGAGGACGACCTGCGCTGGGGCCTGCGGACCGGCGCCGACCTCATCGCACTGTCCTTCGTCCGCGACGCGGCCGACGTCACCCGCGTGCACGAGATCATGGCCGAGGAGGGTGTCAAGGTCCCGGTGATCGCGAAGATCGAGAAGCCGCAGGCCGTCGAGAACCTCGAGGGCATCGTCGACGCGTTCGACGGCATCATGGTCGCCCGTGGTGACCTGGGCGTGGAGCTGCCGCTGGAGGCCGTGCCGATCGTGCAGAAGCGCGCGGTCGAGCTGGCTCGCCGGATGGCGAAGCCGGTCATCGTGGCGACGCAGATGCTGGAGTCGATGATCTCGAGCCCGGTGCCGACCCGCGCCGAGACCTCCGACGTCGCCAACGCCGTCCTCGACGGTGCCGACGCGGTCATGCTCTCCGGCGAGACCAGCGTGGGGGAGTACCCGGTGATCGTCGTGGAGACCATGGCGCGGATCATCGAGTCCACCGAGGAGCACGGCCTGGAGCGCATCCACCCGCTCACCACGAAGCCGCGCACCCAAGGCGGTGCGATCACCCTGGCAGCCCTCGAGGTCGCCGAGTTCGTCGACGCGAAGTTCCTGTGCGTGTTCACCCAGTCCGGTGATTCCGCGCGCCGGCTGGCCCGCCTGCGCTCGAGCATCCCGATGCTGGCGTACACGCCCGACCCGGGCATCCGCCGCCGTCTCGCGGCGACCTGGGGTATCCGCACCTCGCTCGTGGACATGGTCACGCACACCGATCTGATGTACCACCAGGTCGACGAGCATCTTCTCGGCTCGGGCCTCGCCCAGGAGGGTGACAAGGTCGTGGTGATCTCCGGATCCCCTCCCGGGATCATCGGATCCACGAACGACCTGCGCATCCACCGGGTGGGCGACGCGATGAGCGGCGCCGCACCGGCCTACCAGGCCAAGTAAGACGCGCGCGAGGGCCGGTTCCCACGGGAACCGGCCCTCGTCGCATTCCCGGGTGCGCTACAGTCGATCCGGGCCGGCGTGGCGGAATGGCAGACGCGGAGCACTCAAAATGCTTTGTCCGAGAGGACGTGTGGGTTCGAGTCCCACCGCCGGCACCACGAGCGTGTCGGAGCGGCCGCCAGGTCGCTCCGACACGCTCTTCGGTTTCGGTGTGGGGCACCACGAGCGTCTCGGAGCAGCCGCCAGTCCGTTCCGAGAAGCCCTCCTGGTTCGCATGATCCTCAACGCCCGTCCAGTAGGATGGATCCGTGACTGAAGAGCAGCAGCCTGAGCAGCCCGTCTCGTCCGCTCCGCGACGCGTCGTCGTCGCCGAGGACGAGTCGCTGATCCGCCTCGACATCGTCGAGATCCTCCGCGACAACGGCTTCGACGTCGTCGGTGAAGCCGGAGACGGCGAGACCGCGGTGCAGCTGGCCACCGAGCTGCGCCCCGACCTCGTCATCATGGACGTGAAGATGCCGCAGCTGGATGGCATCAGCGCCGCCGAGAAGCTGCACAAGGGCAACATCGCTCCGGTCGTGCTGCTCACCGCTTTCAGTCAGAAGGAACTCGTCGAGCGGGCGAGCGAGGCCGGTGCGCTGGCCTATGTCGTGAAGCCCTTCACCCCGAACGACCTGCTCCCGGCGATCGAGATCGCCCTGGCCCGCCACGAGCAGATCATCACGCTCGAGGCCGAGGTCGCCGACATGGTCGAGCGTTTCGAGACCCGCAAGCTCGTCGACCGTGCCAAGGGTCTGCTGAACGAGAAGATGGGCCTGAGCGAGCCGGAGGCGTTCCGCTGGATCCAGAAGGCGTCGATGGACCGTCGCCTCACGATGCAGGACGTGGCCAAGGCGATCATCGAACAGCTGGCGCCGAAGAAGTGATGCGGACCTCCGGGAACGGGTTCTCCACAGATCCCGGTCCTGGAGGGTGTAGCCCTGCCGAGCAGGAGTAGCGTCGGAGCATGCCGATGAGCCAGAGCGAGATCGAGCGTCGCATCACGCAGCACGACAACGACATCGAGTCGATCTACGAGTTGCTGTCCGACATCAGCACGACGGTGCGAGCGCACGACGGTCGCTTCGACGGGATCGACCAGCGCCTCGACGGCATGGACAAGCGCCTCGACGGCATGGACAAGCGCTTTGACGGGATCGACAAGCGCCTCGACGGCATGGACAAGCGCTTTGACGGGATCGACAAGCGCCTCGACGGCATGGACAAGCGCTTCGACGGCATCGACCAGCGCCTCGACGGCATCGACCGGCAGCTCGGCACTGTGGGCGCGGGCCTGGCCGAGGTGCTGACGCTGCTCAAAGAGCGGTCGTGATCAATCGCGCCTCGGCGCATCCTTGATCATGTTCGTGATCCGGATCGTGGAACAGCGCCGACCCTGATCATCGCTGACGACGATCTCGTGCACGGTGACGCTGCGACCCAGGTGGATCGGGGTGCAGACCCCGGTCACCACACCACTGGTCGCCGAACGGGTGTGCGTGGCGTTGATGTCCACGCCCACCGCGAGCCGTCCGGGGCCGGCGTGCAGGTTCGCCGCCATCGAGCCGAGCGATTCGCCGAGCACCACGTAGGCGCCGCCATGCATCAGCCCGACCGGCTGCGTGTTGCCCTCGACGGGCATCGTGGCGACGCAGCGATCCACGGAGAACTCGACCCAGCGCAGCCCCATCTTCTCGGCCAGCGCCCCCATGCCGCGCTCCGCGGCCCACTCGAGTCCGGGGCTCGCCGGCACGGTGCCTGCGTTGACAGGGTCGCTCACGCGGATCCTCCTCGATTTCGATGTCCGCGGCTGTCGTTAGGCTGGACACCGTGACGGACTCCGCAAAGCCTACCCTCATGGTCGTCGACGGCCATTCGCTCGCGTACCGGGCCTTCTTCGCCCTTCCCGTGGAGAACTTCACCACGAAGGACAACCAGCACACGAACGCCATCTACGGCTTCCTGTCGATGCTGGTGAACCTCATCAAGGCGGAGCGCCCGACCCACCTGGCGATCGCATTCGACACCTCCCGGCACTCGTTCCGCACCGATGAGTACCCCGAGTACAAGGCGACCCGCTCCGAGACGCCGTCGGAGTTCCGCGGGCAGATCCCCCTGCTGCAGGACTGCCTCGCGGCCATGTCGATCCCGGTGCTCACGAAGGAGGGCATCGAGGCGGACGACATCCTCGCCACGCTCGCCGCGCAGGGCTCCGCGCAGGGCTACGACGTTCTCGTCGTCTCCGGCGACCGGGACACGATCCAGCTCGTGAACGACGAGGTCACGCTGCTCTACCCGAACGTGCAGGGGGTTTCGCAGCTGAAGCGCTATGACCCGATCGCTGTACAGGAGCGCTATGGGGTGCGCCCCGAGCAGTACCCCGACATCGCCGCCCTGGTCGGTGAGACCAGCGACAACCTGCCGGGGGTTCCGAAGGTCGGCGAGAAGACCGCCGTGAAGTGGCTCACGCAGTTCGGGACGCTCGACGAGCTCCTTGAGCGATCGGGGGAGATCAAGGGCGTCGTCGGCGGCAACCTGCGCGAGCACATCGAGGACGTGCGTCGCAACCGCCGACTGAACCGCCTCCTGCAGGACGTGGAGCTCCCCGTCGGCCCCGCCGACCTGGAGACGCGACCGATCGATGCCCAAGCCGTGCGCGACATCTTCGCGCGACTCGAGTTCCGCACTCTGCTGCCGCGCGTGTTCGAGGCCGTCGGCGAAGACGCCCCCGAGGAGGAGACCGCGGCGACTGTCGCCGTCCCCGCGGTCGCTGAGCTCACCGCGGAAGAGATCGCCGCCTGGCTGGACGCCGCGACCGGTGAGATCGCCGTGGAGGTGACGACCGCGGGCGGGTTGCCCCAGCGGGTGGGGCTCGCACGCGCCGATGACCTCGTGGAGCTCTCCTGGTCGCCGGCGTCGCAGGCCGCACTGGGCGACTGGCTCTCCTCGGACGCGCCGAAGATCTTCCACGATGCCAAGCCGCAGGTGAAGGCGCTGCACACCTCCGGTGTGCGCCTGGGCGGCCTGGCCTATGACACGAACCTCGCCGGCTGGCTGCTGCGGCCCAGCTACCCCGATAAGACACTGGCCGACCTCGTCGACCGCTACCTGGGGGAGAAGCTGCCAGAGGCGGATCCGAGTCAGCTGGTTCCCGCGACCGAGGGTGCCTCGCCCGCGCAGCTGGCCTGGTTCGCCGCGCGCGTCGCCGCGGCCCTGCGCGCAGATGTGGCGGAGAGCGTCGATCGCGTGCTGCGCGAGATCGAGCTGCCCACACTCGTCACGCTCGCCGACATGGAGCTCGCCGGTGTCGCCGTCTCGCACGAGATCCTCTCCGGCTTCTCACACGAGCTGGGGGAGCGCGCGAGCCGCATCGCCGAGGAGTCGTTCGCGATCATCGACCGCGAGGTCAACCTCGGCTCTCCCAAGCAGCTGCAGGAAGTGCTGTTCGAGCAGCTCGCGCTGCCGAAGACCCGCAAGACAAAGACGGGATACTCGACCGACGCGGCCGTGCTCGCCGACCTGCAGGAGAGCAACCCGCACCCGTTCCTCGACCTGCTGCTGCAGCACCGCGAGGCGACGAAGCTCCGGCAGATCATCGAGTCACTGGACAGCGCCATCGGAAAGGGCGGCGCGGTCCGTGATGATCACCGCATCCACACCACGTATGTGCAGACGGGCAGCCAGACCGGTCGCCTGAGCAGCACCGATCCGAACCTGCAGAACATCCCGGTCCGCACGGAGGAGTCGCGGCGGATCCGCAGCGCGTTCCAGGTCGGCGAGGGCTACGAGACGCTGCTCACTGCAGACTACTCGCAGATCGAGATGCGCATCATGGCGCACCTCTCCGGCGACGGGGGGCTGATCGAGGCCTTCAACTCGGGGGAGGACCTGCACCGCTTCGTGGGGGCGCGCGTCTTCGGCGTGGAGCCCGAAGAGGTCAGTTCGGCGATGCGCACCAAGGTGAAAGCGATGTCCTACGGTCTCGTCTACGGGCTCAGCGCCTTCGGCCTTTCCAAGCAGCTGCGCATCGAGCAGTCCGAGGCGAAGCAGCTGATGATGGAGTACTTCGCACGTTTCGGCGCAGTGCGCGACTACCTGCGCGCCTCCGTCATGGCGGCGAAGGAGGTCGGCTACACCGAGACGATCTTCGGGCGTCGCCGCCCCTTCCCGGATCTGGTCAGCCCGAACCGGGTGCTGCGCGAGAATGCCGAGCGCGCCGCGCTCAACGCACCCATCCAGGGCAGCGCGGCCGACATCATGAAAATCGCGCTGTTCCGGATCCATGCCGATCTGCTCGAGGAAGGGCTCACGTCCCGCGTGCTGCTGCAGATCCACGACGAGCTCGTCGTGGAGGTCGCACCGGGGGAGTGGGATGCGACGGAGCGCATCGTGCGGGCGCGCATGGGCGGCGCCGCCGAACTCTCCGTGCCCCTGGATGTGCAGGTGGGCCGCGGAGCCGACTGGAACGAGGCCGCGCACTGACTCCCTGGCGCCCCGGCGGCGCCGCTCCATGACGCGCTCCTGGAGTGACGCGCCGTTCCCTGCCGCGGAGCCGGATCGGTGGTTAGGCTCTGAGGATGACCGCAGAGCAGCCCACGACGCGCACGCCCTCCGCCATCGACCTGATCGCGGACGACTGGGTCGATACCCTGACCGACCTCTCTCCGATCCTCGGCACCTACATCGGTCGCAACGAGGTCAATGGCCGTCTCGACGACTTCAGTCCCGCGGGCCACGAGCACGCGATCGCGGAGACCCGTCGCGTGCTCGCAGAGCTCGACGAGCAGTCGCCCGCTGACAACGTGGACCGGGTGACCAAGGCGGACCTCTCCGCCGAGCTCCGGCTCTCGCTCGAGCAGCACGACGCGCAATGGCACCTGCGCGACCTCAACGTGATCGCCTCTGCCGCGCAGGACATTCGTCAGGCGTTCGATCTGATGCCCACGGCGACAGCAGACGACTGGGTGGTCATCGCCGAGCGGCTCGGCGCGATCCCGGCCGCGCTCGAAGGCTATGCGACCACGCTCCGCGAGGGGATCGCGAAAGGTGTCGTGCCCGCGCGGCGTCAGGTCGTCGAAGTCGCCACGCAGATCACCCGCTACACCGCCGACGACGGCTTCTTCGCGTCGTTCATCGCCGATGCCGCCCCTGAGCAGGGCCAGCTGCCGGCGAGCCTGGCCCGTGAGCTGGCCGACCGTTCCGCGGCGGCACGCGTGGCCTACGACGGGCTGCGCACGTTCCTGAGCGCCGAGCTCGCACCGGCCGCCGGCGAGCAGGACGCCGTGGGCCGCGAGCTCTACGCACTCGCGTCGCGGCGGTTCCTCGGTGCCACGATCGACCTCGATGAGACCTACGAGTGGGGCCGTGAGGAGCTCGCCCGGATGGTCGCCGAGCAGACCGCGATCGCGGGAGAGATCCTGCCCGGAGCCACCGTCGAAGAGGCCGTGGCGCACCTGGAGGCCGATCCGGCGCGTAAGCTCGTCGGCACCGATGCCCTGCAGCGCTGGATGCAGGAGACCAGCGACCGGGCGATCGCCGAGCTGGGAGCGACGCACTTCGACATTCCGGAGCAGATCCGCACGCTCGAATGCATGATCGCGCCGACGCAGGAAGGCGGGATCTACTACACCGGCCCGACAGACGACTTCTCGCGTCCCGGCCGGATGTGGTGGTCCGTACCGGAAGGCGTGACGGAGTTCGACACCTGGCGTGAGCTGACCACCGTGTACCACGAGGGGGTTCCCGGGCATCACCTGCAGATCGCGCAGGCCACGTACAACCGTGCGGAACTGAACACCTGGCGCCGCGTGCTCGCGGGCACCTCGGGGCACGCCGAGGGCTGGGCGCTGTACGCCGAGCGCCTGATGGAGCAGCTCGGCTACCTCGACGACCCCGCCGACCGGCTGGGCATGCTCGACGGACAGCGCATGCGCGCCCTGCGCGTGGTGCTCGACATCGGCGTGCACCTGAGCAAGCCGCGCCTCGGCGGAGAGGGCGTCTGGGATCACGACTATGCGCTCGAGATGATGCGCCGCAACGTGAACATGTCCGACGAGTTCCGTCAGTTCGAGGTGAACCGCTACCTCGGCTGGCCGGGTCAGGCTCCTTCTTACAAGGTGGGTCAGCGCATCTGGGAACAGGTCCGCGACACCGTCGGCCGGCGCGAGGGTCAGGCCTTCGACATCAAGGCGTTCCACAAGCGCGCCCTCGACCTGGGAGGCGTCGGCCTCGACACGCTGCGCGGCGTGTTCCAGGTCGGCTGAGCAGCCGCGACGGATCCACGGCGTGGTCGCGGGAATGCCCGCGACCACGCCTCAGTTCATTCACATGAATGGAAAGAGGCTCAGATGGACATCGAGTTCGGATTGGACACGTTCGGCGACATCACGGTCGACGCGGAGGGGCACCCGCTCAGTGCGGCGCAGACGATCCGCAACATCGTCGACCAGGCGGAGCTCGCCGACCGCGTCGGAGTCGACTTCTTCGGGGTGGGGGAGCACCACCGCCGCGACTTCGCGGTGTCGAGCCCCGAGATGGTGCTCGCCGCGATCGCCTCCCGTACCGAGACGCTCCGGCTCGGCACCGCGGTCACCGTGCTGAGCTCCGACGATCCGGTGCGCGTGTACGAGCGGTTCGCCACCCTCGACGCCCTCTCCGGTGGACGGGCGGAGGTGGTGCTCGGACGAGGATCCTTCACCGAGTCCTTCCCGCTGTTCGGCTTCGACCTGCGCGACTACGACCGCCTGTTCGAGGAGAAGCTCGAACTGTTCGTGGAACTCCTCAAGGAGGTGCCGGTGAACTGGCAGGGCACTGTGCGTCCGCCGCTCGAGAACGCGGATGTCTTCCCGAAGACCGAGAGAGGCATGCGCACCTGGGTGGGCGTCGGCGGCTCGCCGGAGTCGGTGGTGCGTGTGGCGCGGCACGGCCTGGGCCTGATGCTCGCGATCATCGGCGGACCGGCGGCGCGCTTCCGCCCGTTCGTGGATCTCTATCACCGCTCGGTCGACGCCTTCGGGAACCCCGCGCTCCCGATCGCCGTGCACTCGCCGGGGCACATCGCCGATACCGACGAGGAGGCCTGGTCGACCGCGTACCCCGGTTTCGAGACGATGCGCAACACCATCGGCGCGGAACGGGGCTGGGGAACCGGTTACAGCCGCGCCCAGTTCCAGAACGAGGTGGGCCCGGAAGGCGCCGTGTACGCGGGCTCGCCCGAGCGCGTGGCCGCCAAGATCGCCGGCACTGTGCGCTCCCTCGGCCTCGGGCGCTTCGACCTGAAGTACGCCACCGGCACGACGCCGCATGAGGCCCTGATGCGCAGCATCGAGCTCTACGGCACCGAGGTGATTCCGCGCGTGCGCCGTCTGCTCGCCGAGGAGTGAGCCGGCTCTGCGGTGGGACCGGTGCCTGAGAGTCCGCCGGGCCCCGCCGTCGTAGGCTGGGAGGATGACCGCGGTTCGCTTCGTCGCCATCGGAGACTCCTTCAGCGAGGGAGTCGGTGACGAACTCCCTGACGGCACGGTGCGAGGCTGGGCGGATCTCGCCGCGCTCGGGTGGGCGCAGGCCCTCGGCGAACCGATCTCCTACGCGAACCTCGCGATCCGCGGGCGGCTGGCCTGGCCGGTGGTCGATGAGCAGCTCGAGCCCGCCCTCGCACTGAATCCGACGCACCTGTCCTTCAACGCCGGCGGCAACGACATGCTGCGCCCGAAGGCGGACATCGAGCACATCGCCGACGCGTTCACGCGGGTGCTGCGCCGGTGCGATGAGGCGGGCACCACGCTCATCGTGCTCTCCGGCGCCAACCCCTCGGCGCAGCTGCCGCTGACGTCGCTGATCCAGCGCCGTGGCGACGAGCTGTCCGCGGCGGTGCTCCGTCGCATCCAGGATCGACCCGACGTGGTACAGGCGCTGAACTGGCCCGATCGCGAGCTCAGCCGGCCCGAGTACTGGGCGGAGGATCGCCTGCACATGAACGCGAACGGGCACCACCGCGTCGCGGCCCGCGTGCTCGACGCCGTCGGCGCCGGAGCTCCCGAGGAGTGGTGGCATGCGCACACGGCCCCCGAGCAGGAGCCGCTGAGCACGGCGGCCTACTATCGTCGGCACGTCGGACCGTGGATCAAGCGTCGTGTGACGCGGCGTTCCTCCGGCGACGGCCGCCGGCCGAAGTTCGCCGACTGGGCCGAGATCCGCCCGTCCTCTGCGGGCTGAGCAGCCCCTGAGACGGGCGGCTCAGCCCGCACGAGATCCTCAATGCGGCACGCGCGAGAGGAACTCCGCCGTCGCGGGATGCTGCGGCGCCTCGAAGATCTGCTGCGGCGGCCCCTGCTCGACGAGCACACCGTCTTTGAGGAAGACGACCCGGTCGGCGACCTCGCGCGCGAAGGACATCTCGTGCGTGGCCATGAGGATCGTCGTCCCGCGCCCCTTGAGCTCACGGACCAGATCCAGCACCTCGCCGACGAGCTGGGGGTCGAGCGCACTCGTGATCTCGTCCAGGAGCAGCAGCTCGGGGTCGGTGAGGATCGCGCGCACGATCGCGACGCGCTGCTGCTGGCCGCCCGAGAGGCGATCGGGGTAGGCGTCCGCCTTGTCGCCCAGACCGAGGGTCGTCAGCAGCTCACGGCCGCGCCGCGCGGCCTCGGCCCTGGGCATGCGGTGCACGCGGCGCGCGGCGAGGGTGACGTTGTCGAGCACGGTGAGGTGGGGGAAGAGGTTGAAGTGCTGGAACACGACCCCGATCCGCGCGCGTATCGCATCCGCATCGGTCCGAGGATCCGTGATGTCCGTCCCCGAGAGCAGGATCTGCCCGTCATCGACGCGCTCGATCAGGTTCATCGTGCGCAGCAGCGTGGACTTTCCGGATCCGGACGCGCCGATCAGCACGACGACCTCGTGCGCGTCGACCGCGAGGTCGATGCCTCGCAGCACATCGTGGTCGCCGAAGCGCTTGCGGACGCCGAGCGCCTCGATCACGGGTGCGGTCATACGATCCCTCCGGCCTGCTCGCGCTTGTTGAGACGCGCGGTGACGATGTCGGTGAGCCGGATCATCGGCCAGCTCAGGATCACGAAGAAGAGCCCGGCGACGAGGTACGGCGTGAAGTTGAACGTCTCGGCGACCTGCAGCTGCGCCGCGCGGACCGCATCGATCGCGCCGAGGACCGAGATGAGACCGACGTCCTTCTGCATCGAGACGAAGTCGTTCATGAGCGCCGGGACCACTTTGCGCACACCCTGCGGGATCACCACGATCCGCAGGGTCTGCCCATGCGTGAGCCCGAGCGAGCGCGCCGCGACACGCTGTGAGGGGTGCACGGCCTCCATGCCGGCGCGGAGCACCTCGGCGACGTATGCCGAGTAGCTGATGACGAGGGCGATCGTTCCCCAGAACATCGCGGGCATGCGCGGGAAGATCATGAGCGCCGGGATCCCGAAACCCACCAGGTAGAGCACGATCAGCAGCGGCACACCGCGGAAGAAGTCCGTGTATGCCGCGGCGAGCAGCCGCAGCGGGAAGAACACAGGGCCGCGAAGCGAGCGCAGCACCGCGAGCAGCGTGCCGAGCAGCGCCACGCACACGGCGGAGATCAACAGCACGAGGATGTTCAGGAGTAGGCCCTGGAAGATCGGCCCCACGCTCGCCAGGGCGACCTTCGGGTCGAAGAACGTCTCGCGGACGACCTTCCAGCCAGGCGTGTTGGCGATCACGATGACGAGCACCACCGCGACCGCCACGCTGCTCAGCAGCGCGAGCAGGACGGATCGCACGGTCGCCCGCCGTCGCAGCGCGCGACGGGACAGCTCGAGCGTGCTCGGCTGCCACGCCGCCTCGGTCAGGGGAGTGTTCACTTCAGGACGGGGACGTTCACGGCCTCGCTGAGCCACTTCTTCTGCAGCTCGGCGATGGTGCCGTTCTTCTGCAGCGTGTCGACGGCCTTCGTCACGGCCGGCGTGAGCGAGGAGTTCTTCGGGAGCACGAAGGCGAACTGGTCGCCGCCCTTGTCGTCGGCGAACTGCCCGACCACGGAGGCGTTCTCGAGCTGCGCCGCCGTCACGTAGAACGCACCGGGCAGGTCGGTGATCATCGCGTCGATCTGGCCGCCCTTGAGCGCCTGCACGACGTCGTCAACCGAGTTGAACACGCTGAGGTCGCCGGTGCCGAGCTGCGCCTTCGCCACGGTGTAGCTCGTCGTGCCGGTCGCGACGCCGACCTTGGTCTTCTTGAGGTCCGCGATGCTCGTCGCCGAGGCGGCGGGGGTGCCCTTCGCCGCGACGACCGCTTGGGTCGTGGTGTAGTAGGACGACGAGAAGTCGACGGCCTTCTTGCGGTCCTCGGAAATCGAGAACTGCTGGATGTTCAGGTCCCAGTCCTTGGGCCCCGGGGCGATCGCGGCGTCGAAACCGGTGCGCGTCCAGACGATCTGCTTGTCCGAGAACCCCAGCTCCGCGGCGACCGCATGGGCGACGGCGCCCTCGAAGCCCTTGCCGTTGGACGGGTCATTGTCCACGAACCAGGGCTCGTAGTCGGGGTCGCC